>DBEP01000027.1:0-66383 GCA_002294045.1 Lachnoclostridium sp. UBA903
TCTAACTTGCGCAGGAAATGATACTCCGGCACAAGATCTTCTATCGTAAGCATGTGAAATCGAATCTGTTTATTACAGGTTCTTGTCATCATGTGTTTGCCCTCCGTTTTTCTTCTATACGTTATTTTATCATATGGGAGAGCCTAATAACAGGCTTTGTCAACAGCTCCAAGTTGACCCGAAGCCCTGAATGTATTGCCAAAATGGAAAGGCCGCAAATAAGTTAGTAAATTTTAATTGACTAAACGGCAAGCGTATGCTAATATAAAAACAGAGTATATACTCGGTTTTAAATGGAGGTAGTAATGAATAAAGGAAGTAAACGAAAGCTGGAGATTCAAAAGGCAACAAAAGCACTTATAATCGAAAAAGGTTACTCGGCCGTTACAATGGCTGATATAAACGAAGCGCTTAAGCTTTCGGTTGGTGGGCTTTATTATCACTATCATTCTGTGGAAGAAATTTTTCTGGACATTGCTAAGAATGAAACCACCAATGTATGGGGGATATTTTCCGAAGTACAGGACATTGAAAGCTTGTTGGAAGCTTTTCGCATTTATCAAAAAGTTGAAAAAGACGACATGATGAATTTTGAAACAACGCTGAACTGTATAATTTATCCCTATTTTTTTAGCTTTCCCGCAGGTATAAGAAAAGAGAAGATGAAAGAAACATATTTAAGTACAATAAATGCATTAAATACAATACTTAAAAAGGTTTACAAAAATTCCGGGCATGTTAAGCTGTTAAGCCACCGTATTTATGTAATGCTGCACGGCTTAAATATACTTGCCACCACCGGGCAGCTTGATGAGCACACAATTGAAAACGAGTTTTTGGGAGTAGAAAAACTGATGCTGCAACTATACCATGAAAGCGAGGGAAGACAATGAACGCTTCTGTAGTTAGAAAATATGATTTTATAAATTTTACGGCAGTGGAAAAAAATCTTGTATTGGATGGCAAACCTTGGAGATACACGGTCAGCGGAAATGGAAAGCGTTTTTTGCTCGCCATACTTTCCAATATTACCGGGCACCTGCTGGGGCTACCGCTGGCTGAGGAGTTCAGAGAAGAATTTACAACAATAGCTCTTTCGGTGCCGCCTATGCACACGTTTGCCGACACTGCTAAAGGCCTGAAAGCGGTTCTTGATGCCGAACAGGTGACAAAGTGCAATGTTATCGGCAATTCCAATGGCGGGGTGCACATTCAAAACCTCATTAAGCAGTACCCCAATATTGCTGATAAAATTGTGTTTTCCCACAGCTTGACCTCCATGAATTCGGAGGATGCCTACACCACAAATGCGTCAGAGGTTAAGATCTACAGCAAAATGCGTACAATACTTAAAGTGCTGCCGGTTTCTGCATTGACATACGGGCTGGGCAGAACGTTTTTTCCAAAACTGCGGCTGCAATCCGAAAAGGCGGATACCGATAAGTTAATTGCACTTTGCAAAGAAGATTTTAAAAAAATAACCAAGCAGGATTTTTATACCATGGCAGACTGTATGGAAGATTTCCTTTTTAACCACATATTTACTTCCGAACCGTATATAAACAGGCCGAAAGATATTTTGATTGTGGACAGCGAATCTGACAATTTGGCCAATCCAATGCAACGCAAGCAAATGCTGGAGCTCTGCCCAAATGCCAACGAATATCATTTTAAAACAGGCGGGCACGTAACAATTATAAACTGCCGTGAAGAATATTTTTCGTTGCTGCATAAGTTCTGGGATGCGGTGGATTAGTTCCCCAAAATAAGGTGCCATAGGGATAATAAAACCTGCTGTTTAACAGGTTGAAGTTATACCATAAAGACACTACTACAAAATAACAGTAGCTTTGATTTTTCTCAAAGCTGCTGTTATTTGTTTTGCGGAAGGTTTGATTTATCACATGTTTTTGATGAAGCGCAACAGCATTAAGGAAGAATATACAGTTTGTAGCGGTCTCATGCAAGTCTGTTGATAACAAAGATTGTGACTTCGGGCCAAGTTGGGGCTTTGTCAACAGCTCCAACTTGGCCCGAAGTTAATAGTTATCGCTCCAAACTAATCGTTTCATAAACTGTTGATTATTGATTTTGCAAACTGCTCGGCTTTTTTTATATCATCAGAATTGGGGCGGCCTGTACGCAAAATCATATAATGTCCGGGGCAATGATATTCATTTTCTGACACATTAAGCCCTTGCGCTTGAAGATATTTTTTTGTCTTTTCATAGGCCGATTTAACTATGGCTGCGGTGCTAAATACTACAACCATTTTTATACTAGTTGGATTTAGGGTCGAGATATATTCCTTCAGTTCCGGGTCAATATCAAAAGCATATATGCCTGTTCCTAAAAATAATATATCGACTTCGCCTTGTAGCGGCTCATGGATTGACTTTGCGGATATCCCTGCTTGTTCAGCAATAGCATTTGCAATTTTCTTTGTATTGCCTGATTTTGAATAATAACGCACTTCAATATTCATAAAACACCCTCTTTTCAGCTACTTATTTAACTATCAATGGTGCAAACCTACCAATAATCGACTTTATGACAATGCAGCCAGCAACTACAAAAAGCGCAATTTTGGGGTCATAAAGGATGGGGATTTTCCATTTGAATATTTGTGTTGCTGTTGTAAGTAATGCGATTGTCCCAAAGATGTACCCCATGATGGTGAGCGGGTGAGCAGGTGCATTGCTGATAAATTTGCCGATTGTTGGCATAATCATGCACATTGCAAATCCGATTGCGCCCAAAGTAATAACAGCCGTTCTCGGCCCATTAATGAATAATATTTGCTTGCCTGATAGTCCTGCATAAACAATCAGGCTGGTTATAAACCACTCTGCTACCAATATTCCAATTCCTTTCATTGTTTATCGCTCCTTAAATAGATTTTATTGAATATCGTAATGTGTCTTTCTAAAAAAGATAAAGCTTCTTCCTGTTTTTCGGGCTGATTGTCGTATTTTGATAACAACAAATACAAAGGTGAATAAAACTGCAAGGCCATTATCATTGGGTCAGCATCAACATAAACCCCATCATTTATTAAATTAGTGAACACGCCTGATATATAATCTAAGCCCTTGTCTATTATCAATTCCCTAAAAAACTTGCTTGCCTCCGAAGTTCTATACTGTTCCATTGTCAACATTCTACGCAGTTGCGAACCATACTCTGTTTTGAGATAGAACTGAAACATTGTAACGCTAATACGGAATAATTCCTCTCTTACATCACTTTCTCCTGAGAGAATATTGGCCATGCTTTCAGGGGGAATAAAAGTAAAAACTTTCTCTTGATAACGACGCTCAATGTCTTTGAGAATTGAGTCAAAAATGTCTTGCTTTCCGCTATAATGCTTGTAAAGGGCGCTCTCCCGTATTCCGATTTCTTTTGATATGTCACGGATACCAACCCCATCATAACCTCTTTCAGAAAACAATTTTAGTGCAACTGTCAAAATAACTTCCTTTGTATCCCGTGTTTCGTTTTTTGGCATAATAACCTCCATCAATAAATATGGTGAGCAGTTGTTCACTATCATTATAGTGAACAACTGCTCACTTGTCAAGAAGGGAATTAAATTATATTCTCACGCTGTTATTTATGAGCATGTCGATCCTTTCCGCTAACCAGACCAGCTAAGCAAAGTCAAGCTGTCTTATGCAGGACTGCCTTTTGGTAGACTTTTGCTGATATTTTTATAATTATGGCATAATCCGGCATTCCCGGCGGTGTTGTCTCTTACTTAACGGCTGTCGCATCCTCTTTAAAAAGCGTGCGGTAATTATCCGTGATTTTTGCCAGTAATCTGCGGTAAGTTCCGGGTATGTACCGGTACAGCCGCCAGACGATAAATGCACTGGATGTGAGGGGAATAATGTCCTTGTTGCGTGCAACGCCTTTCAGGATTTGTTCTGCGGCTGTGTCGGCTGATAAAAAGCGGGACTCCGCTACTTTCTTTTGAACCAGGGCAGGGGAAATGCCTACAACCTTGATAGTATTAAATATGTTAGTTCTTACATTTCCCGGACATACCACACTTACCTTAATGCCGTAGCTTTCTGCTTCGGCACGCAATGAAGTAGACAGGCCGACAACACCGTGTTTGGAAGTTGTATACGGTATGCGCATGGAAGACGGCACCAATCCGGCGGCGGAAGCGATGTTAACAATATGTCCGCCGCCTTGTACAAGCATTCTTTTATAGGCTATGTCGGTGACATAAACTGCGCCCCAGAGATTTACGTCAATTATGGGTTTCCAGTTTTCTATGGGGATGTCTTTCATTTCACCGAATATGGCGATACCGGCGCTGTTAATAACGAGGTCGATTTGTCCATGCTGTGTTATTACAGTATCAATAGCCTCCTGGACAGCGGCATAATCCGTAACATCGAGAGGTATTGCCATACACTTGCCGCCTTCCTCCAGCAATGATTCGGCGGCAGTATTAAGCTGCTCTTTGTTGCAGTCTGTGAGTATAACGGTCCAGCTATCCCGGACCAGGCGGCGTGCCAGTGCAAATCCCATGCCTAAGGCCGCTCCTGTGATAAATGCTACTTTTTTCATTGTTTTTCCTCCAATTTAATATTTACTATGAATAACTGCGATTCATTTAGCTTTTCACAGGTTATATAAATTGGCTCCGCTTTTACCTGTAAAAGCTTTTTTCCAGCAGCGCAAGACAGGAATCATATTCGGCAAAATACTTGTCAAGATCCATTTGGTCAATCCGGAATCCCTTCCTGATATTAATTTTATTGTGTACCCCATAAGCGAAGCCTTCACTGGTCAAGCAGATAACTAGTACGGCCTTTTGTATGTCTATATCCTCCTTGAATCTGGATTTATCGATACCTTCATACATTTGTTCTGTAATATTTTTAAAAAGGGATGTATTCTGCAAGGTGAAATATTCCTTGAATTGTTCGGTTTCAGTGTAAGCCGCAACCACATAAAAGGCATATACGTAAGGGAAATTCTGATACAGCAGTTTCTTTTTCATATGTAAGCCCAGACGCACTCTTGCAAAAACATCCCTTTCTTTTTTTATTAATTCCTGATACTCTCTCGTTTCATTTTCCATTATTTTGCAGCAGTAATCGAATAAATATAAAAATAGTTCCTTTTTACTGCCGACATAATGAAAAAACAGGGCCTTGGACATCCCGGCCTCCCTGGCTATTACATTTGTGGATGCATCATCATAACCTTTTACGGCAAATTCTTTAAGAGCCGCGTTAATAATCGCTTCCCGCCTTTGCGGCTCCAGGTTTGTTAATTTTGGCAGAATGTGAATCACCCCCCCTCTTCTTAGTAATATTCGGCTGTCGTTTATTTTGACCTTAAGGTTAATAATAATTATAACATGTATTTACCTTAAGGTCAATAAAAAAGGATAATCCTGGAAAGTTATTATAAATGAATGATTTTTCAAACACGCTCTGGTCCGGATAGGACAAATGCAGGTCGGAAAATAAGCCTAATGTAAAGCCGGTTTCCGACTGCATCCGGAAACCGGCCTTGTCGTTGGGCCGGTCTGCATTTTATTAAAATCCTATCTGAAATTGACATGATATTAGTCAAATGTTATAATTGGATAAGCTGATATACGGATTATTTATTTAAAATTACTAAATTCAATCAAAACATGGAGTATGAAGATGAATGAAACAAAGATTTTCAAACGGTATATGTTAAGATATCTGTTAGTGGGCTTTCTTGTTATAATGGGAAGTATGCCATTTGCATTCATGGCTTATAAGCATATACGTGATAATATGGTTTCCGATACGGTTTTGAAACTGGAATCCGGTATTGCAGAACTGGAAAACAATATACAAAAGATGAACATGATAGCTTTTATGATCAGCGACGACCAAAATCTGCGTTCACTGAAACTAATTGAGGGTGGGATATCTGCTGACAGATTTTTGAATCTGAAATATCTTGCAAATCAAATGTTTGATATCCGCTGCATTTATGATTTTTCTCCCATGTTTTTTGTCATGTTCCACAATAATGATGCATTTGTTTCCACGGGACAGGTAAGTGATGATTTTATGCGGTATTATGGAAAATTTTTTGAAGTGGAGGGAATGGCATCCGCAGAATTTAAAAATATTTTATTTGACAGGGAAAAGAAAAGCCCTTTTATTTTAGCGGACCGGTTAAAATATAACATAAACAATAAGGAAGTAATTTCCCAAAATGCAATTCTGTATGTGGAGCCAATAGAAGTAGATGAGGCGGTTACTACGAACAAGGCGGTCATTGTCTTTATTATAGATGAAAAAAAGTTAGTGGAAACACTGTTGAGTAAGGAATGCCTGAATCAGGGAATAACCCGGATTACGGATGGCACGGGGAATATTATAGTCAATTACGGTGAAGCTGTTAATGCAATCAATGAAATTAAAGACGAGGGATACATAAAGACAGGCAAGGATACCCTAAAATTATTAACCTACGATAATATTAAAAAAGGGTTAAAGGTTACGGTAGGATTTCCGATGTCCTTAATTAACAGCCAATTAAAAGATATTATCCGCCTTTTACTAATTTATGCAGGTATAGGTTTCATTGTGGCTCTTATATTAACGGTTGTTTTTTCCGTTCATTGGTATACGCCCTTCGGCAATATGATAAAGGAGGCGGTCAGGTTAGAAAGTAATAACGGAGGAAAAAAGAATGAATTTGATTATGTCAGGGAATCACTCTTAAAGCTGGTTTCGGTAAAAGATGAATTAGAAACAAAGATGCTGCTGGCAAATGCACAAAAGCAGGCAATCATGTTAGAAAATATTTTTATCAAAGGTTTTTATCAAAAAGAAGAAGAAAATGAATTTTTAAAAAGATTTCCCCATGTTAAAAAAGGATATTACGTGGCATATTTTCAAATCAAACAGGAGGAAGAAACGGATAAAAACCAGGAGGCCTTATTTTCGGCCGTCGAGATGCTGGAAAGTGATTTCACGGAAGGATTTATTCATGTTCACTCTGCGGCTGACACGGAAATATTATTACTTCCTGCAGTTGATAATATCAATAAGGAGACTTTAAAGAATACTTTCTTATCTGTGAATGAAGTAATTACAAAAAAGTATCAAGTATTATGTTTTGTGGGCATAAGCCAGAGGGAAAATGAAATATGCAATATTAATGTGGCATATGCGCAGGCAAGGCAGACCGTCCACGCATACAAAAATATAAATACAAGTTTTGTAGAATTTTACCAATACATTAATGACCGGGAAACCGGATGTTTTCATATAGGTTTCTTGAATAAGCTGTATGAATTAATACTTTGCGGCGGGAAAAAAGAAATTGGAAAAATGTTTGAAGAAGTCAGGGAAGAGTGCATCAGCCATAAAGAACGATATGAATTCCATAAAGCGGAGATATACCATGCGATTAGTTTTGTCGATTACGCTGCCTGCCAGCAGCTGTCGTTTATTCCGATAGAAGAAATAAAGCTTCAGAAATACCAGCAGAATCATTCCTTAATCCAGTGTTTAAACATTTTAGAGCAGTCGGCTTATGAAATATGTAACAGGATAGAAGAATATAAAAAGAGTAAGAATCTGGAATTGAGAGATAAAATAATCCGTTATCTGCATAGCAACTATCATAGAGCTGATTTAACCGCAGACATTGTCAGCAGGGAGGCCGGTATTTCTGAAAAGTACTTGTCAGCCTTCTTAAAAGAACACATTGGAAAAACATTTTCCGTCTACCTGGATGAATTAAGAATCGGGTATTCGAAAGAGTGTCTTGAAAAAACAAATTGGAGCAATGAGAGAATAGCGGTTGAATCAGGTTTTGGAGCAGTTAATAGCTTCTACCGGGTTTTTAAGAAGTATGTCGGGGTTTCACCCAGTGTTTATAAAAAGAGTAAATCGGAACTGAAAGAAAAAACTTAATAGATGAGCCCATAAGCAGTGTCTTATGGCTCTTTTTATCTTATAGGAAAGTGCTCCTATAAGATAAAAACCCTCCGGGGGATGCGCATGACGCGCCAAAGGTAGTTTGTCACTAAAGTGACAGCGCGTCAGCGCCAGAGTCTGGCAAGCCAGACTCTTTTTTATATTATCAGGAAATTTTGCAATTTGTTCCGAAATGAGATGAATTGAAAATAATGAGATACCCAAATCAAACCTTTTGGCAGTAGTTAATTAAAATGAGTGTATACGCTGTGAAAATTAATATTTAAGATAAAAAGCGGGGGAACAGCCCCTTATAATAACTTATGGAGGAGTTTACTATGAACAGAAACAAACCGAATGCAGCAGCTATTTTCCTGGTAATGATTCTGGTAATTTTATCTTTTACCGGCTGTGGAAAAAGTCAAAGCCAGGAAACCAACGGAAGTAAGGAAGGTACTTTCAATGAGGGTACTAATCCTGAAAACGGCACAGGGAAAGGAGAAGGGAAAGAAACACTGACAATCGCATTACAGACTTACAGCTCTATTACAGACTATGATGACAATTATCTGACCAGGAAATTAGAGGAAGAGTTAGGAATTAACATTGAATTCCATCTTCTGTCGGCCGCTCCGGAAGAGGTAAAAACACAGCTATCCTTATTGATTGCCTCTAACAAGAATATGCCTGATGTAATCTGTACCGGTTCCATGACGGCAGAATCCATTCTGGAGTATGGCAGCCAGGGAGTGTTTATTCCTTTAAATGACTGGATTACGGATTCTGCAACGGCGCCGAATTTCAATGCTATCCAATCAGATGAAGATAAAGCGGCGATGATAAAAGCATCCACAAGTGCGGACGGCAATATCTACGGTTTATGTACTTTTGAGCCGGAAACCTGGAATCTGACACCTTACAGAATGTATATCAATCAGGTCTGGCTGGATAAACTGAAACTTAGCATGCCAAAGACAACCGATGACTATTATAATGTTCTGAAAGCATTTGCAGACGGTGATCCGAATGGGAACGGTGCTAAGGATGAAATACCGGTATATGGTATTTCGGCAGGTACTTATGGGGAAAATGTTACAATTCCTCTTATGAACTCTTTTATTTATTATCCTGCTTCTCAGATAACAACGGCAGTCCTTACTCTGGATGAGACCGGAAAGCAGGTCATTGCACCGTTTATTCAGGATGAGTGGAAAGAAGGGCTCGTTTACCTGAACAAATTATGCGGGGAAGGATTATTGCCGGCGTCCGTATTTACGGATGACAAAACCCAGTTTATGTCCGTTTTAAATAATGAAGATGCAAATCTGGTAGGCTCCTTAAGTACAGGTTCCTTATCCAGATGGAATGATTATGATAAGAATACGAACGGACAGGAATATGTAATGGCGGCCCCTTTGCAGGGTCCCGGCGGGAAGGCTTATTCACCGTATTTACAATATAATCCGACTCCCATATGGTTTATTACCTCCAGCTGCAAGAATCCCGAACTGGCATTGAAATTGGGAGACCTGTTCTACCGCAGCGATTTTTCCAATACCGCAAGATATGGGGAAGAAGGTGTTGACTGGACAACGGATGAAGAGGTAATTTCCAAGCCCCAATATTCCAATGCCTACATAGAGGCCGGTCTTTATGACAAGGTAACCTTATTAAAACTGAAAGATATATGGGGAGAAAATAATAATAAATTCTGGAGGAATATCAATCCCAGATACGCAAGCATTGACGATGGAAATACCTGGGCCAATGCGGCGGAATATAATCCTGTTGTAAAATCTTCTTCCTTTTATGCTGATAATTTTAAGTACAACTATTCCGCCCATCCTGAAAAAATACTGCCGTCCTTAACATATACCGGCGAAGAGGCGGAGGAACAGGCAGAGGCTATGGTGAATATTTCATCCTATGTAAGCCAGAGTACGGCCCAGTTTATTACAGGTGCAAGGCCGTTGAGTGAATGGGAGAATTATGTGAAAGATTTGGAAAACATGGGGTTGTCCGTGTGGACGGAAAATGCCCAGGCAGCATTCGAACGGGAATAATAAATTATATTTAGATGATTGAAAGAAAATTTAATGAATGAAAGGATGCCACTAAACAATTCTTTCAACCATTTTTATTTGTGGCAGTAACAGGTCTGCCTGCAGACCTGTTATGCAAGGTTGTAAAAATGAATATTAAGTTAAAACAGAAAATGACTGTCCATAAAATAAATTTGAAAAAGAAAATCCTTGCAAGATGGCAAATCTATCTTTTATTAGTATTTCCGTTGGTATATATTATTATATTTGCGTATCTGCCGATGACAGGATTGGTGATAGCTTTTAAGGATTACAGTATAACCCGGGATATCTTTGAAAGTAAGTGGGTGGGATTAGAGAATTTCAACAAGTTTTTTCATTCATACAAGTTTTGGCAGGTATTAAAAAATACATTAATAATTTCCTTTTATAGTCTGCTGGTTTCGTTTCCGATTCCCGTAATATTTGCATTAATCCTAAATGCTTTTCCGATGAAACGGTATGCGAAGTCAATTCAAACGGTAACCTATGTGCCGCATTTCATATCTACGGTTATTATGGTTGGATTAATTGCACAGTTATTAAATTATCGGACGGGTATTTACGGAAGTCTTTATTCTTTTATAACGGGAGGAACGGCGCCGAATATCCTGGCCAGCGGCCCGTTATTTAAACATATCTACGTGTGGTCGGGGGTATGGCAGAACACGGGATACAATGCAATCATTTATATAGCTGCTCTGGCCGGTATTGATCCCTGCCTGCATGAAGCGGCAATGATTGACGGTGCAAGCAGATTTCAGAGAATCCGGTATGTTGATTTTCCGGGAATACTTCCTACCGCAACAATATTGCTGATATTAGCCGCCGGAAATGTGATGAATATCGGTTATGAAAAGGTACTGCTTATGCAGAACGACTTGAATATAAACTACAGCGAAATCATATCAACGTATGTTTATAAAGTGGGTTTAGCCAGTGGTATTACGGATTTTTCCTTATCGACGGCCATAAGTTTGTTCAATTCCGTCATAAATTTCCTGCTTCTGGTAAGTGTCAACTGGCTTTCCAAGAAAATAAGCGGCTCAGGAATCTTCTAGGAGGTACGGAATGATGAGTAAAAGAAGGAAATTACATAAGTTCGGTAATTTGCATTACAAGGATAAAATGTTTTATATAATATCCGGAATTATTTTGACTGTATTTTTTATATTGGTGCTATATCCGTGTATCTTTGTTGTGTCGGCGTCGTTTTCTTCGGGAACGGCCGTCCAGTCCGGTAAGGTATTCCTGTTTCCGGTGGAATTCAATCTGAACGGTTATGAAACAGTGTTTAAGACTACCAGTATCCGGACCGGATTTTTTAATTCCGTATTTTATACGGCCGCAGGAACTATTATAAATATAGTAATAACCATGATTGCGGCTTATGCGTTGTCAAGACGTGATTTGGCAGGCAGAAACGGTATCATGCTGTTTTTTACTTTCACCATGTTTTTTAACGGAGGTATCATAACCAATTATCTGTTAATAGTTAAGCTTGGAATAATCAACACGAGATGGGCCCTGCTGCTTCCCGGAGCTTTAAGTGTATATAATATGATAGTTGCAAGAACCTTTATACAGAATAATATACCGGTGGAATTATTAGAAGCATCCCAAATCGACGGATGCAGTGATATCCGTTATTTTACGGATGTGGTGCTCCCGCTGTCAAAGGCTGTTATTGCCGTACTGGTGCTGTTCTATGGAGTAGCCCATTGGAATACATATTTTAACGCAATGATTTACTTAAGCGACAGAAGCCTGTTTCCTCTGACAATTTTCCTGAAAGAAATATTAATTGCCGGGCAGATTGACCCGGCTACCGTCCAGGACCCGGAATTACAGGAAAAAATATCGCAGATAGCCGGTGTTATCAAGTATGCGTTAATCGTTGTCAGCATGATACCCGTATTGCTGATTTATCCTTTTATCCAGAAGCATTTTGTCAAAGGGGTTACCATAGGAGCTATTAAGGGATAATAAAAGGGGTTTGCCCGTAACGGGAAAAGAAGTTAGTTATAAATAACGGCAGAAATATATGGGGCTGCTGCAAAAACCAGGAAATTGTAACCGTATTCCAGACATAAGTTCAGTAAACCGGCTTTTTGCAGCAGCCTTTTTGGCAATAAAGTCCTTAATATTATCAGCCATGGGCTATTTGTTTTCCATTACGGCCTTTTTATATATACCTGGCGTAACTCCGAATCTGTCTTTAAATTTTGAAGAAAAATAAGAAGGAGTATTATAACCCAGCTTATTGGCAATATCTATAATACTTAAATCCGTGTTATCTTTCAGTAATTCTGATGCCTTGATTAATTTTTTTTCGGTTACATAATCAGAAAAATTAATACCCACATTATCTTTAAAGAGGCGGCTTAAATGTGCCGGAGTAATGTGAAATTCTTCTGCCGTGGAGGACAGGGTAACATTTTTAATATTGCGGTCAATATATTGCAGAATATTTTCGATATTTTTCTTACTGGTGGCCGTACTGCCGGAAAAAATTCCGTTTTTGTATGTATTTACACATGTTTCAATAAAGGAAATGCATTCTTCCAGATTCTTAAAACGGTTTAATTGTTCCGTAATCGGCACATTGCTTAATTCATAATTAACCGGTTTTTTTATAAAATAATCTTTTATAGCACTAAAAACTAAATTAAAAAAGTCTGTTGCCTGGCTATAGGAATAACCGCTGCTGCGGATAACGGCTAAGGTTTTGTTCAAATAGCCGGTTAAATGCTCCGGATTAAGCTCATTTAAATAACCGGTTACGGTTTCTATTACTTTTAAATCCACTGCCCTGGGATTATCCTCTCTCTTTTCTAATTCCTCAAGTGAGAAAATATTGGAGTAGTTATAAATAAAGGAATATTTCATAAGGTCAATCAGACGTTTATATGCGTCGGATGCGTGTTCTGCATCGGTAAACGGCCCGGCATAAAAAAGGTTAAAGGTACACTTCGTATATTTTTTTAAATCTTCGGAAAGCTGAAAGGTTAATTCTTTAAAATTATAACTATCATTATAATTAACAATACAGGAAATGTATCCTTTTAATTGCAGCGAAATAAGATTAGGTAATGTTAAGGGGTTAAATAATTTCTTAGCGACCTCCCGGAACTCCTCATATAAAAAAGTTTTTTGCTTTTCCGACAGGTCGGACAGGTATATAATATCAGGTTCTATAATAAGAACCGAATAATAGGGAAATTGCTTTTCCAGAGACAGATATTTTTGAATTACCAGGGCTGCTCCTTTTGGGTGGTTTGTTTTCATTAATTCATCTGCATACTGGGCGGAAATTTGTTTCCTGTTGATGTTAATCTGCCGGTTCTTAAATAACAAAATCAGTTTTAGAAGGAAGGTTAATATTACAATTATAAAAGACAAAACATACGAAATGAAATAGCTTTTATTGTAGGTAAGGCGGCCTGCAAAGGAAACTGCCGGTTCATAGTACAAGTATACCAAATCACCCCTGGAAGAAGGAATGTAATAATAAGTATAAGTAAGGGAGGGCAGCTTCTTTTTCCGTATCTTTTTATCAGGGCTGTTCCTGACCATATCCAATACAAGCTCATCGGAAAGGGTATTGGCGCCTTCCACATAGGATACCCTGCTGCCATGCAGAATAAGAAAGGTTCCTGCCGGATTATAATCTGTTACGCCGGAATGAAAAAATTTATCCGGATTGCTCAGATAGAGCAGGGCGAAGCCAAGATAGGAGCCTTCCTGCCATTTATTAGGATTCAATACGGGGTAGACATAGGCGATGTCTTTGTCGGCGGTGATGTAAAAGCTGGGTTTTGTAATATTGCCCATAGTCAGTAAGCTTTTTATATGATCAAAATTTGTTGTTAAGCTTTCCATGGAATAACCGTTATGCCGGGCGGAAACAACCGCATTATCCCCAACCCGGTATAATATAATATTCGAAATATAATCATTTAATTTTATACTGTCAATCAGCGAGAGACGGATGGAAGTAAAAAAATCAGAAGTGTTTTCTTTTTTTTCATAAAACAGTGAAAAAGAACTGGCACGCAGATACTTCTCCAAATTGTTATAAAGATAATTGTGAAGATGATTTTCGATTTTTGCATCATTTGCTTCGCAGCTGCCGGCCACAAAGCTTTGTATGCCGGAATTGATTTCCCTTTCAGCCAGATAGCCGAATAACAAAGTGATGGCTGCAACTGCCGTTAAGAAACCCAGGGTCATAATTAAGTTATTTATTTTTGGATTTTTTATTTTTTTTAACATGTTGCAAGCATCTCCTTTACCATAAATATATGTTGTTTATGTTGTATAAAAACGGCTTTTTATACCAATATCAAATAATTTATATGTCATATCAAAAAATTAATATTCTGACATGGTTCACTGCTGTAAAATCGTGTATTTATTTATAAAGAAATCAAAATAGTAATGGGATTATCAAATTAATGATACTGTTAAATAATACCATTCTGTGTTATTAATAAATTAAATCATATGGGCATAAATGTCAAATAAAACTTTGGCATATAGCATGATTTATACAAAATATACAAACATATAAAACGGGAGGTAAATTATGTTCTTAAAAAAAAGTCTTAATTACCCCAAACGGAGGATAACAGATAAAATTTCAGCACTCTTTATTACGTCGGCGCTTGTCTGCGGCTGTTTTTCCTTTATTGTCCCGGGAGCAGAGCAGGACGGTAATGCGGGGGTTCCTTTAAAGGATAAGTATACGGCTTTTGAGGGCCGGGATATTAACGGGGAGTTTATTCATTCCGATGAAGTGCCTTATTACAGCACTTATCTGGAAAAAATAGCTGACGGTAAGAAAAATGTAACCGGAAGCATTGAAATTTTAACGGAACCTGTTAAAAACAGCAGCGGTTCTTTTGTCCTGTTAACGGATTACGAGGGCAGGCGGGCGTTTTTGTGGACGAAAGCTCTGGATTATATTGAATTTAATGTAAATATGCCGGAGGATGGCCTGTTCCAGATGGAAATGGATTATTACCTGCCCGCCGGCTCTTCTTCAGCGGGTAAACGTTCTATTGTTATTGACGGGGAATACCCTTTTCTGGAGGCGGGTGATTTGGTTTTTTACCGGTATTTTAAAGATAAAAATGAACCGGTAGTTAACAGCCTGGGTGATGAAACAAGACCTTCACAAATAGAAATACCGGGGTGGAGAAGCCAGAAATTCATGAATTCTTCCGGCCTTGTCATGGAGCCTTTCCGGTTTTATCTGAATAAAGGCAGCCATGTTATCCGGATGTATTATATACAGGGAGATATGGCAGTATCCGGTATCCGTCTTCTTGCTCCCGAAGTCCTGTTATCCTATGAAGAGGTAAAGGCAGGTTACGAAGCAAAGCAATATAAAGCAGCAGTAAGCACCCTGGATATCCAGGCGGAATCTGCGGCAACAGAGAAAAATGACCCGACCCTGCGGCGTGAGAATGACGGGGACCCACTGGCGGTCCCCCATTCGGCTTCGGAGAGGCTTTTGAATATCATGGGCGCTTACCGCTGGAGAAACGGCAATCAGAAGATAACCTGGCAGCTTACCGTTCCGGAAGATGGTTTGTATAAAATTGGATTAAGGGTAAAGCAGAAGTGGCAGGACGGAATCCCGTCCTACCGGCAGCTTGAAATTGACGGAAAGGTTCCGTTTAAGGAGCTGTTATCCTATCAATTCAATTATTCCGGAAACTGGGGTATGGAAACATTAAGTGATGAAAAGGGTAACCCATATGAAATTTATTTGACGAAAGGGCACCATACCTTATCCATGACGGTTAAGTATGGGCCCATGGTCCCGATTATCGAATCTATTAACTCGGATATACAAGTATTATCCGATATTCTGCTGAATATAACATTAATTGCAGGAAGTGATCCGGACCCCAATTATGATTACGGTTTCTTTAACAAGATTCCGGATATGAAAAGTGATATGGAACAGTTAGCGGAAAGTATGCAATGGAAATATGATGAGTTAAAAAAAATGTCGGAAAAACTTCCGGCCATGGCTAATAATTTCCTCACAATTAAAGCACAGCTGACGGCAATGATTGAGGACCCGTACAGCATTGCCAGAAAAACCGGTGATCTGGAAAGCTCCCAGGAGAACTTAAGCAACTGGTACCTGGAACTTCAGAAATCGCCTCTTGCCATTGATTATTTCAGAATCGGTCCGGCAGCCGGTAAATGGCAGGACGAAAAATCTAATATTTTCCAGAGAATTGGCGCCACGTGTAAGAATTTTGCCGCTTCCTTTTCAAAGGATTATGATAATGTGGGAAGTGTTTTAACGGAGGATGTGAAGATAAATAATACGATTACCGTATGGATTGCCAGGGGTACCGAGTGGGCCGAAGTGATAAAAGAAATGGCCGATGAGGAATTTACACCGGTTACCGGTATTGCCCTGAATGTAAATGTGGTTCCGGCGGGGCAGCTGGGAGCGGGCTCAGCCAATGCGCTTATGCTTTCCATAACCTCCGGGAAAGCTCCGGATGTGGCTCTTGGCCTGGATGTTACGTCGCCTGTGGAATTTGCCATAAGGGATGCCGTATATGATTTATCCGAAATGCAGGACTTTGAGGAAGTAAAAGGCCGTTTTGTAAAGGCTGCCTTAACTCCCTATGAGTATGGGGGAGGAACTTATGCCATTCCGGAAACAATGGATTTTAACGTTATGTTTTACCGGAAAGATATACTTGGAAAATTTAATATCCGGTTACCGGATACCAGACAGCAATTATATGATTATGTATTGCCCGCATTATACCAGAATGGCATGCAGTTTTATTTCGGAAGGGATTTCACCCAGTTTCTTTTCCAAAACGGCGGTGAATTTTATTCGGAGGACGGTATGAAGTCTGCTCTGGATACACCGGAGGCTTATCAGGCTTTTAAGGAATATACGGAGCTGTTCACCAATTACGGCGTGCCTGAGGTAGCTAATTTCTACCAGTATATGAGAAACGGCAGCATGCCCCTTGGAATCGGCAATTTTGCCACCTATATGCAGCTGTCCGTTGCAGCACCGGAATTATCCGGTAAATGGGGAATTGCCCCTTTGCCGGGGGTGGAAAGGGAGGACGGAACCATAGACAGAACCGCAGGCGCCATAACAGCCCAGGGGGATGTTATCATGAAGCAGAGCGGTTCACCGGAGGATTCCTGGGAATTTTTAAAATGGTGGTCCGAAGCAGAGACCCAAACCAAATTTGCCGGGGAGGTGGAAGCTCTTATGGGGGCGGAAGCCAGATGGAATACTGCCAACAAGGAAGCTTTCCTGAATTTATCCTGGTATAAGGAGGATATTGAAGTGATTGAGGAGCAGTGGAAATGGGCGAAAGAGACTCCGACCGTATTAGGGGGATATTTTACTTCCAGACACCTGACAAATGCATGGACCACGGTTGTCGTAAGCGGCGGTGATGTCAGGGATGCCCTGGAAAAGGCGGTAAAGGATATTAACCGTGAGCTCCGCATGAAGCAGGAGGAATACGGAATCATAGAAAGAGAATAATGGTTGGGAGGAAATGCGGGTTTTGAGAGCCTGCAAGGCTAATATGGATAATGAGATGTCAGCAAATCCGGCACAGGTAATTAATAAATTGAACAAAGGGCCTGAAAAATCACAAAAATTCAGCCGCATCAAGCGGTTTATAAAAAAGCATTGGATCGGTTATGTATTTTTACTGCCGTTTCTGGTGTTGTTTTCCGTCTTTGTGGTGGTACCCGTAGGTTATGCCATAGTGTTAAGCTTTACCGATTATAATATGCTGCAACCTGCGGAATTCATAGGTTTAAACAATTATAAACTCTTATTTCTGGATGATGAGGTATTTTTAACGGCTATCGGCAATACTTTGGTTTTTGCATTAATTACCGGGCCAATCGGATATTTGCTGTCATTCTTTGCAGCCTGGGTGATTAACCAGCTGAAATTCAAGAGGGGATTTGCCCTGGCATTTTATGCGCCGTCCATTACCAGCGGGGTTGCAATGAGCTATGTGTGGCTGGTTATATTTTCAAGTGACCGGTACGGATATCTAAATAACCTGTTTCTCAATCTTGGACTTATCGACGAACCGGTATTATGGAATACGGACCCGGCCTATATTATGAATGTCATTATTATTATTTCCCTCTGGATGAGCATGGGCACCGGTTTTCTGGTATTTCTGGCAGGACTTCAGAATATTTCCCCGGCCTATTATGAGGCGGGGGCCATTGACGGAGTAAAGAATAAGCCCCAGGAATTAATTTATCTGACTCTGCCCCTGATGAAACCCCAGCTATTATTCGGAGCCATAAACTCTATTGTGGGTTCCTTTGGCGTATTTGATATTGCGGTTTCCGTTGCCGGTATGCCAAGTCCCAACTATGCGGGCCATACCATTGTAGCCCATCTGTACGATTACGCCTTTATCCGGTTTCAGATGGGATATGCGTCCGCAGTTGCGGTGGTTTTGTTTGTCATAACGTTTGTACTGGGGAAGATAGTTATGAAGCTGCTGTCGTCCCAGGGAGAATAAGGATGTGGGGAGGTCACCTGTATGATTAAAATAAAATGGTTCAAAGGGCAATGGATTCATATCACATTCCGGAAAATCCTGCTTTATGCGGTAATGCTGTGCCTTGTGGCATTTACTTCACTGCCTCTTTTGTATCTTGTCAGTACGGCATTTAAACCCATGGATGAATTATTTTTATTCCCGCCGAGATTTTTTGTAAAAAGGCCGGACACAAAAAATTTTTCCGATTTGCTGCAGTCACTGGAAAGCTCCACGGTTCCCTTTTTAAGATATGCTTACAATAGTCTGGTCATTACGGTCGTTACGGTTACTCTTACCGTAATGGTTTCCGCACTGGGAGCCTATTCCCTGGTTAAATTTAAGCCGCCGGGAAGTGCCTTTTTGTTTCATATTGTATTAATGGCATTGATGTTTTCACCCCATGTCACTAGAATTCCAAGTTATATGGTAATAAACAGGCTGGGGCTGATTAATACCTATGGAGCATTAATACTGCCGAATATTGCGGTGGCATATAACATTTTTCTGATGAAACAATTTATTGAGCAGTATCCGGATGAACTGCTGGAGGCGGCAAGAATTGACGGAGCCGGTGAATTTGTGATTTTCCTGAAATTAGTTATGCCTGCCCTTTCACCGGCCTGGTCTACCTTAATCGTATTCTCTTTTGTTTCGAATTGGAACGATGCATTCTCACCTTTGATTTATATTACAAGCCAGGCCATGAAGACGCTGCCGCTGGCCTTAAATACCATCAGCGGCGGTGCGGCCGGTATGAGTGTCGGGAGAGCAGGGGCTGTTGCGGCTGCGGCTTTCCTCATGACAATTCCCACAGTTATTATTTTCACGGTAATGCAGCATAAGGTCATGGAGACAATGGTTTATTCCGGAATTAAAGGGTAATCCGATAATCAAAAGAAAGGGGCATTAAGAGTTGGGACAATTTTACAGACACAAGGATAAAAAACCGGTATTGTTCATTCTTATATTCATTTTCAGCTTTGGCTGCTTTGTGCCTTCCGTTCCGGCCGGAGAGGATACGGATTATGTTACCGCAAATACGGCTTTCCGTTTACCCATACCAAAAGCATATAATACGGCCGGTACCATAAATAATCTGGGAATATGGGAAGATGAAAAAATATATTTCAAAGATCCGCAGGATATTTTCATTGATAAAAATGATAATTTATATATTGCCGACAGCGGAAATAACCGTATTGTTGTAATAAATCCGGAGATGGTTACAACCGGAGTGTTTTACAGCCCGGATGAAAAAGCCTTCCGTTCGCCGGAAGGCCTCTATGTGGACGAAGACGGGGATATGTATGTGGCCGATACGGGAAATGCAAGAATTGTACATATGTCGCCGTCAGGTGAGCTGGTGGAGATTTTTTATAATCCCGAATCCGAATTGTTAGGAAATGCACCATTCTCACCATCCAAGCTTATTGTAAGCAAAACCGGTTATATTTATGTTGTCCGGGGGGAAAACATAATGGCTGTTGACGGTAATAACGGTTTCCGCGGATTGTTCGGACAGACGGATATCGGTTACAGCCTGACGGAAGCCCTGGTTCGTATTTTTGCTTCCGAACAGCAGAAATTATTTATGGCAAAAAGAACTGCTTCCTCTTATATGAATCTGACCCTTGGACAGGACGGTATGATTTATGCCACTAGTCTGGAAAGAACAGAAGGTGAGATTAAGAAGCTGAACTCCATAGGCAATAATATCTACCGCAAATATACTACCATAGGCGGCGGCTTTACCAATCCGGTCACGGAGTTTATGAAAGAGAAAATCCTGAAATCCGTGGTAGCCAGCAATTCTTTCAAGTTTGGTGAATATTTCGATGACGAAGGAAATTATATGGAACCCATATTCCGGGATATTACCGTTGATTCCGGCGGAATCGTTACGGTTATTGAGGAACAGACAGGAAAGCTTTATCAATATGACCAGGAGGGCAATATGCTGGCGGCTTTCGGCGGAACCGGTGAAAGAAAGGGAGAATTCTCAAGACCCAGTTCCATTGCGGTTAACAGTAAAGGCGTTATTTATGTCGCGGACCGGCTGAATAATAATATTCAATATTTTGAACCCACGGAATTTATCGGGACTGTACAGGAAGCCGCAAAGGCATATGATGCAGGAGATTATAATTTATCCTTTGAGCGCTGGTCCCAGGTGCTGGAATTACATGAAAATTATGAGCTTGCCCATGCCGGCCTGGCAAAAGCTTATTATAAGCAGGGCAGGTACAGGGAATCCATGAAGGAAAGCAGGCGGGCAGGTGACAGGTCCCTTTATTCACAAGCCTTTGATGAATATAAATACCAGGTATTCAGGGATAATTTTGCATTTGTTCTGGCAGCGGGGCTGATTCTTATGATTGCTGTCTTCTTATTTTTGAAGTATTCCTTTGGTGCGGGTACAAAAGCATTCTGGAGCTTTATGAGGGAGCATAATAAGAAAATGGGAGTCCGGCAGGGATTAAAATATTCCTGTCATGTGATTCTGCATCCCATAGATACCATTGAAGGGGTAAATTATTATAAAAACCGGATTAATCTGAAATCTTCCTATATCATAATGGCGGCAGCATTTTTTGTGAGAATTGCATATATCTATCTGGTGCATTATCCGCTGGCTTCTATTGAATTAAATGACGCAAATCTGTTTTTTGAAGGCTTTAAATTATTTATTATTCCGCTGACCTGGATACCTGCTTCCTTTGCCGTAACCAGTATATCCGACGGAGAAAGTAAATTCCCGGAGATAACATTTACTGCCGTTCTGGGTCTGGTGCCTTATATCTTTATTAACCTGCCGCTGATGTTTTTATCTCATCTGATGTCAAGAAGCCAGCAGTCCTGGTACGGGGTTTTTACTGCGGCCGTATATGTCTGGATGATAATTATTTATTTTTTAAGCTTGAAACTGTTAAACAGCTATTCCTTCGGAAAGACGCTTAGAATGATGGTTACGGCATTTTTTGTAATGCTGGTCATCTGGATTGTGGCCGGTTTATGCTATGTCCTTTCCGCAAGGGTGATACAGTTTGTTATCAATATCCTCAGAGAGCTCAGGGTGAACATATTATGATAGTAATAAGGAAAATTATGATGAAACAATTTGTAAAAAAAAGAATAGGGACCATATTGTTTTATACATTAGTCGCGGCATTTATCTTTTATGGCTGGTTTTATATTAATCAGGCGAAAAAGAATGCCCTTACAGAAAAGACTTATGATTACCAGGCTCCAAAAGCGAATGCAGAGGATACCGGGACAGATGGTTATGAGAGGATTGCCGGTTCAGGCAATCTGGAGCTGTATTTTAATGCAGGGAGAGGAACCATCCGGGTAAAAAATACGGATTCCGGCTATATCTGGAAAAGCATAGCGGAAGAAGAGGATTATCCCACAGATAAACTGAATAAACAATGGAAATCCTATCTTAAATCTATGATTACCGTAAGCTACAATAATAAATCAAAGAGAGACGTACCGCCGGCTGTTGCCTATGGCGGAGACTGCGATTATATCAAAGCAGACTATATGGAAAACGGAGTACAGGTAAAATACGGTTTTACCGGGCTGGGGCTGTTTGTGAAGGTTGAATATGTTTTGGATAACGGCAGATTTATCGTCCGTATTCCCTATAAAGGGCTGGAAGAGCATATACAGTATTGCATTACCGCCCTGGAGATTATGCCGTTTTTCGGAGCCGCCGGCAACGAGACAGAAGGTTATCTGCTTTATCCGGATGGCAGCGGCGCACTGTCGGTCTACGGTAAAACGAAAGACCGCCCCTCTAAGATAAAACAGGGGCAGTTAAGTACCTATTCGGATAAAAATGTTTCCATTGAAGGATACATAAATCCCGAATCCTATGAAAGATATACCGCAAGCCTTCCTGTTTACGGTATCAAGAATAATGGGGATGCGGTATTGGCCGCCGTTACCGAAGGAGCGGAAGACACGGGCATCATGACGTATCCTTCCGGTATTGTTGTAGATTTGAACCGGATAAATTTTAACATATATGTCCGTAATGTGTTTAATATTGATATATCCGGCGTGGCAAAAGCCGGCAATGCTGCCGGACAGGATAATAAGGAGATTCAGCGGGTGGATGAGGAGATTATCCGGAGGGACCGGGAAATCACTTTTTTCTTCTTATCGGGAGATGAGGCGAACTACAGCAGGATGGCAGGTGTTTACCGGTCTTATCTGACAGAAAAAAAATTACTGGGAGATACCATAGAAGAAGGAAGCAAGATGCCTCTGGCATTGGAATTCCTGATGGGTGCGGCAGAGTCCGGGATGATTTTTGATAAGTATATCACCATGACCAGCTTTGATAACCTGATTACCATCTTTAAACGTCTGAAAGAACAGGGAGCCGGGGAAATGAAAGTCGTATTAACCTCCTGGCAGAAAGGCGGGGAAAATTATCCGGATTACTGGCCGGCCGCAGGGCAGATAGGCGGTTTTAAAGGACTTAAGAAGATTAACCGGTATATGGAAGAAAACCCGGGAATTGATTTATTCCTGCAAAATAATTTTACTTTTGCCATAAAAGAAAACGGCGGTTTCTCAGCAACGGATGATATTGTGTACAATGGCGTTTCCATTCCGGTAACGGCAGGTCATACGCAGACCTGGTATTTATTGAATCCCCAGGTTACCTATAACCGGGCCATGGATTTTATCGGCAGGCTGAAGGAGGTTAATCATATCGGTATCGGCTATGAGTATCTCGGAAGAATTGTGTATCCGGATTATAATAAAGCAAGCCCCTTTACCAGGAATGAGACAATACAAATGTGGCGGAAATTATTTGAGGATACCAAGGCTTCCGGTCATAAAACCGCAACGGAAGGGTTCAATCAATATACCTATTCCGGCGTGGATTATTTATACGGCCTGCCGCTTCAAGCATACGGTCTGGAAATTACGGACTATTCCGTTCCCTTTGTACCCATGGTACTGTCCGGACGGATTCCTTATTCCTCCATGGCAGGCAATTTATCCTATGACCTGGATATACAAAAACTTCAATGGATTGAATACGGTGCACTGCCCTTTTTCAGATTGACCTGGGAGGATTCGGTTTTGCTAAAAGAAACGGAATATAATTCCTTGTTTACATCAACCTATGATAAATGGGAAAGCAGAGTGGTATCGGTATATGAAGAATTCAGGGAAAATTTCTCCGCTCTTTACGGACGGCAGATGACGCTCCATGAAATTCTGGATACAGGCGTAGTCAAGGTGGGATATGAAAACGGGACGCTGATTTACATCAATTACAATACTACCGAAATAAAGGCGGAAGGTATTGCAATTCCTGCCAAAGGCTATGTTAAAACCAGCAGGGAGGGGGAGTGAGGGACTATGGATAAAGCAGTTTGCATAAAAAGGAAGAAAAAATTCCGGTTAACCAAAGCAGCAAAGGATAAGCTGAAAGGGCTTGTATTTGTTTCCCCTTTTATTGTGGGGTTATGCCTTTTCTTCATTTATCCGATTTATATGTCCTTATACTTAAGCTTTGGCCATTTAAAAAATATTGTCGGTTTTCAGATTACCTGGGCAGGGGCCCAGAATTATACACGTGCCTTTTTGCTGGATCCGGATTTTATACCTATGTTTTTGCAGGTAGTAAGGGATACCATGATACAATTCCCTCTGACTATCATTTTATCTTTGATTATAGCCATAATTATAAATAAAAATATGAAAGGCCGGGCACTGTTCCGAATTGCGTTTTTTATACCTTTTTTATTAGGAACCGGTGAAGTTATGCGGCAGCTGTTAAGCCAGGGGGTGGATAAAGAGGTGCTGTCCATAGATGACGGCAGTATTATACCATATAACATACTGAATTACTTTGGGCATACTATCGTAAGCGGAGTCCAGACCATTTTTGGGGTGATTGTCTCCGTACTGTGGGGGTCAGGAGTGCAGATACTGCTGTTTTTAGCCGGGCTGCAAAGTATTTCGCCTGCACTTTACGAAGCGGCAAAAATCGACGGTGCTACCGAGTGGGAAATGTTCTGGAAGGTAACCGTTCCCATGATATCACCCATGATATTATTAAATCTTATATTTACCATTGTGGATTCCTTCACCAACATCCGGAATCCCATGCTGGAATATATTAACAGCTATGGTTTTACAAAAGCCCAGTTTGACTACGGTGCGGCTATGGGCTGGATTTATTTTGGATTTATCGGTTTGGTGGTTGCAGGTGTATTTGGAATTCTGAAAGGCTATATACATACCAATCAAGCGGAGGAGGTGAAGAAGCGTGACAGACAAGGTAAATATCGTAAAGTTATCGCAATCGGCCGTAAAACGAAAGGATATCGGGGCTAGCCGTTTTTTAGTAAGCCATCCCGGGCTTAAGTACCGTATGGTAAGAGTATACCGTTATTTTACGGCAGCTTCCAGGCTGCGGGCTTTCGTGTCACGCCTGATGCTGTATATTTTGTTAATCGGGTTGGCCTTTGTTTTTGTATATCCGTTTTTATTTATGCTTGTTACATCATTAAAGTCCAATGCTGACTTAAGTAATTTAGCCGTACAGTGGATACCGACGGAATTAAGATTCGAAAATTATTACATAGCCTGGGATATTCTAAAATTCCCAATATATTTTAAAAACTCAGCCTTTGTTACGATATTGGCTTCCCTGGGACATATTTTGGCATGTTCTTTTATCGGATACGGTTTTGCCAGATTTAATTTTCCGTTAAAAAAATTTTTATTTGCCTGTGTTATACTGTCATTTATTGTTCCGGTACAAACGATTATTATACCGTTATATTTAACGTATACCAACTTCGGCTGGATTGACACCTATCTTCCGTTAATTCTTCCAACCTTTTTTGGTTTTGGATTTAAGGGGGCGCTGTATATCTTTCTATTCCGGCAGTTTTATCTGACTTTGCCGGTAGATTTGGAAAATGCCGCTCTCATTGACGGCTGCGGCTTTTTAAAGACCTATTGGAAGGTTGTTTTTCCGCTGGCACAGTCCACCCTGGTCGTGGCCCTGGTTTTATCCGTGGTTTGGCACTGGAATGATTTCTATGAGCCCGGAATTTATATATCGAAAAGCGTGATGGGATTTTTGCCGTCCCGCATTAACCGGATTATATCCGTTGTCAATGCACCGCCGGAAGAATTATTTGATTTACTGGAGAGCCTTGGTATGGAAGGCGGTGAAGATACCGTCAATAACGCGGTTATTATGGCAGGAACAACCTTAATCAGCGCACCTGTTCTGCTCTTTTTTGCCTTTGCCCAGCGGAAGTTTATGCAGGGGATTGAAAGAACCGGTATTACCGGTGAGTAATTCTTAAACCTGCAATTAAGCCTTTTGCTTTACAGCGAAGCGGGAATATCCGGTTTACCTGAACGAAAGAGCCGTATGTTACTTTGGTGTAAAAGAGGAAACTCTTTTACATAGATTATTCAGATGCGCAAAAACATGCGCAGGAATGGAGGTAAGTGTGAAGAAAAAAAGAAAAAAATTTTGTGCTTTGGCGATGATAGCGGCTTTAACCGTAATATCATTTGCCGGATGTAAAAAAGAAGATGCGGATTCTTCTTCCGTTACATCACAAACAGCAGAAACCGGAGAAGATACCGGGACGGAGGGTTCGGCTGCAGCCGGGGACAGCAAACTGCCGCCGTTAAAGCTTAGTGTAATGCTTCCTTACGGTACCAATGAGCATGATGAGGAAGAACTGACACAGCGCTTTTACAAAGATATTGAAACCTATACGAATACCGAACTGGAGTTTATTTTTTATGATTTGAATATGTATTATGAGAAACTGGTATTATTATTAGCTTCTTCGGATATTCCCTCCGTTTTAATTACCGGTAAATCGCCGGAGTTTCTAAGTGCGGTGAAAAATGATGAGTTCTGGGATATTTCTGATTATATATATGATTACCAGAATATCTCCCGGATTTCGGAAACGGTATTTCTGAATGCTTCTATTAACGGCAAGCTTTACGGAGTACCCCGTTCCAGGGACCTTGGACGAAACGGTTTCGGATATCGTCTTGACTGGCTGAATAATCTGGGGTTAAAAGAGCCGGAAACCCTGGATGAGTTATATGACATGCTGAGGGGGTTTACTTATGACGACCCGGACGGCAACGGTAAGGATGATACCTATGGACTTGGTGTTACGAACTATACCGGAACCTGGGATATTATGCAGGTATGGTTCGGCGCTCCCAATGGGTGGGGAATAGATGATAACGGTGATTTGATTCCGGCCCATATGACGGAAGAATATGATAACGCATTGGCCTGGTTCAGGAAGATTTATTCGGAGGGCCTCATAAATCCTGATTTTGCTACGGTCGCCAGCGGTGATTGGGATGACTTACTGCTAAGAAACGGTGCCTGTGGTGCGACAGCAGATGTTGTTGACCGTTTCAGGCGAAATCAGGAATATTTTGAAGGAGAGGGGATTCCCGCCCAGACGAAAATAATTGGCTGTATTGATGCGGGATATGGCAAAAGAACCTATCCGACTTCCGGTTATAGTGATTTAATCGTAATTTCAAAACAAAAAATATCTACGGAAGAAGAACTGAAAAGGGCGCTTCAATTCATAGATGATATGAACGACGCCGAAATGTTAAAACTCATAGAATTCGGTTATGAAGGCGAAAGCTATTATGTAGATGAAAACGGCTACGGCGTTTTATATACGGAAGAAGAAAGGAAGGAATTGGGAGTTCCCACATATGATTTCAAAAGCGGCATGAACCAGCTTCTAGCTTATTTTATCAGCCCTGAAGAAGAGGCAAAACGTTTGAATAAAGCACCGGTTGAATCGGAAATCAGATTAATGGAAGCGGAAGTTAAGGAAGATAATATTCAGTATGTTGTTCCGAATTATGGAGCTCCCTATATTTCAGAAACTTATACGGAACTGGGCAGCGCTTTGGAGACGATTATCGGGGACGCCAGAACCAAATATATCATGGGAGAAATTGATGACGTAGGGCTGCAGGAGGCGAAAAACCAGTGGCTGCGAAGCGGCGGCGAGACAGTCATTAAGGAAATGAATGAATTATACCATGCAGCAGGCAATTAATACGGAAGAGGAAATAAAATCATAACTGGCAATCACCCGGTTGATATTTTATGCGCCGGGTGATATCATATATATATATTTAGATTATAATGAAGTAATTTATCATTAACTCAAACCGGGGAGGTTTTTATGGAATTATGGATTAAGGAAGTGGAAGACTCTTTTGTTAAATTGGCATGGGAAAGCTTTGAACAGGCCGAAAAGTACCGACTGTACTGGGCGGATAAGAATACAAAGACAACGCGTTATAAATGTGTTGCCGAAACGGATGGGACAGAAGCAATTATAAAAAAGGCAACCCATGTGAATCATTATTTTAAAGTCTCCGCAGTAAGAAAAGGTGAGGAGGTTTCCGTCAGCAACGCAGTGAAGACACCGGTTAAAAAAGTGTTTCATGAACAACTGGAAAAACTGGGCAGAGGGTTAATTGCGGCAAAAGTACCGGAAGGCATCTTCTTAAGCTGGAGGCTTATGTTAAATGAAGTAAACGGCTATGGTGACACAGGTTTAACCGGTACTAATTTCAATGTTTACAAAAACGGAAAATTGCTTTGTTTCGTAACCGGCAGTACGAACTGCCTTGACAGGGAAGGAAGTATGGAGGATTTATACTGTGTGGAACCGGTTCTTCCGGAGGATGTAAACGGAGCGAGCTTACATAAATTAAAAGAATTAGAAGATGTTCTTCTTAATAAAAGCGAGGAAGTAAAGGCTTTTTCCTCCGGTGCAAATTATATTGACATACCATTGCGGATTCCCGGGGCAGGGGTGACTCCGGCAGGCGGCGGTTTTACTTATCGGGCCAATGATATGAGTGTGGGCGATGTGGACAATGACGGTGAATACGAATATATTGTTAAATGGGACCCGTCCAATTCTAAGGATGTGTCCCAGACAGGCTATACGGGAAATTGTATCCTCGATTGCTATAAGCTTGACGGCACTCTCCTCTGGCGGCTGGATATGGGTAAAAATATCCGTGCCGGTGCTCATTATACCCAATTTATGGTATATGATTTTGACGGGGACGGGAAAGCGGAGATATGTGTTAAATCGGCACCCGGAACTAAAATGACCCGTTTCGGAAAGGATGGAAGCATCGAATCGGAAGCCTATATAACCATGCCGGAAGAGGACATAAAAGCCGGTTACGGCCATAATGACGATTACCGCTGCAGCAATGAAGATTATGTCAACCATTTGGTTAAACTTTTTATGGAGTGGAAGGACCATAAGGAGGTAAAAGCCGGTCATTGGCCGGATACATTGGAAGAATGCTTCGGAATAGAGCCTAAGTATTCCTATCCTTTGAATAAGCAGGATGCTTTGGAGCTGGTTGATTATTTTATGGATGATTATGCGCCCAAAAGAAACAAAAAAAATAAATTAAGACAATTTGAAGGCTTTATATTCACCGGTCCGGAATATTTAACTATGTTTGCAGGGGACGGTACGGAACTTGAAACCATTCAATTCCCTTACGGACGTGAGGATGACGGCCTGCTATGGGGGGATTATGCAATGAGCAGAATTGAACCCTGCAACCGGGTTGACCGTTTTTTATCCGGTGTGGCGTATCTGGACGGTGAGAGGCCTTACCTGGTTATATGCCGGGGGTATTATACCAGGACAACAGTTGCGGCATATTCCTTTTTTGAAGGCCGATTTAAAGAATACTGGAATATAGACAGCGGTTTTATACCGATGACCAATCCTTTTCAGAATGCCCCCCATGGGGGGAAAGGCAGTGACCCGGTTTACGGAATCCTTGCAGGACAGGGCAATCACAGTCTTTCAACGGCAGATGTGGACGGAGACGGATATCAGGAGATTATCTACGGTGCGGCAGTGATTGACCAGGACGGCAGTATCCTATACAGCAGCTACGGTTATCTGCCCGACGGCAGTTACGCAAAATTCGGCCATGGAGATGCCATGCATGTGGCAGACATTGATCCGGACCGCCCGGGACTGGAAATATTCAATGTATTTGAAGGAGGTAAATCCGCTCCTTACGGCTATGCCCTCCGGGATGCGCAAAACGGGGAGGTAATTTACGGAGAATATGCCGAAGAAGATCTGGGGCGCTGTATGATAGGTGACATTAATCCTGAGGTCAGGGGATTAGAGACCTGGGTCACCCAGGTACGCTCCTGTACCGGAGAGGTCATGCCCGATAAAATGCCGGGAACCAACCAAAGTATACGCTGGGCGGCGGATATGAGCACCCAGATTCTGGACGGCTCCAATATTTTCGGAGACCATCAGGGGGCTATTAATGATAATACCCATGGAATCCTGCTTAAGCCCCGGGAAGTGGCAACGAATAACGGAACCAAAGGAAATGCGTGCCTGATAGCGGATATATTCGGGGACTGGAGAGAGGAACTGCTTCTGCGTAAGGCCGATAATTCGGCTATCCGTATATTTACTGCTACGGAGATTACCGGACATAAATTATTTACATTGATGCACGATATACAATACCGAACTGCCGTCGCCTGGCAGAACAACTGTTATAACCAGCCGGGTTATACCAAATTTTATTTCGCGTCGGATACGGACTGGGAATATGTGCTGCCCTCCATGCCGACTGCCGGCGGGGTTCCGGGGGAATGACATTAGAGTGTGTTTGAAAGGAGGTTATGTATGGAGGAAAACAACTTGGACGCTTATACCGAATTACCGGCGGTTTCAAGTAAGGCGCAGGTTTATAATTTTAACTATGAATGGAAATTCAGGCTTGCGGATGCCTTTCCTTTAACAAAAGCGCTGAAAGCACGGAAAGATGCTGCCGGAAGATTTTTTTATGAAAAGGAGTATGAGGAAAACGGATGGGAAACCGTTGGGCTTCCCCATACCTATAATGACGGTGATTTATTTGTTTCCCGTATTGAAGATGCCGGCAGCGGCCAGAAAAGGACATTTGCATTCTACAGGAAATGGTTCCGTCTTCCTCCGGAGCATTACGATAAAAAGGTAATAATTGAATTTGAGGGTATCCGGCAAACCTGTTATCTGTATATAAATGGGAAAATGGCAGGTTATTATGAGGCAGGGGCCGCTCCCTTTGCCTTTGATTTAACGCCCTATATAGAATATGAAGCAGATAATCTTATCGCTGTTGCCACGGACAATACCTCGTCCAGAAATCTGGACTATTTTGCGGCGGAGACTCCCAATCATCCGGATGCGGTACCGGGTTCCTTCCTCAGTTCCCAAACCGTACCTGAAAGCATCCCGGAATCAGCCCGGGGTGTGGGCTTCTTCTGGAATTGCAATGACTTTAATCCGTCGGTTGGCGGAATTTCCAGAAATGTAAGGCTCCATGTAAAGCCGGAGCTTTATATAACACTCCCTGTTTACAGCAATCTCCAGACTAAGGGAACTTATATTTTTGGAACGGATTATGATTGTATGCAGAAAAAGGCCCTTATTCATGTAGAGGCGGAAATCAGGAACGAAACGGGTTCCGATATGCCGGTTATTTTGGAATCCCTGATTTATGACCATAAAGGAAGGGAGGCAGGGTGTATCATTTCGGAAAAGACACTGGTTCCGGCTGCAGAGAACTTGCCTGCCCCTCCCTTATCCATTATTCCCACGGAGGCGTACAGAAAGGAAGGAGAAGGATATATACCTTTGCCGGAAGAAGAAGCAGGGCCTACAATAACGGGCTCTGTTGCGGTTTCTGCGGTAAAAGCCGCCGCATTGGTATCGGGGCTTCATTTCTGGTCACCGGAGGATCCATACCTTTATACCGTACATACAAAGCTTGTCCGGGCCGGGGAAGTATATGATTCGGTTACAACGGTTACAGGTTTCAGAAAGGTTTCCTATGATAAAAATAAGGGATTGATGATAAATGACACTCCCGTCTGGCTTACCGGCTATGCACAGCGTGCCTCCAATGAATGGGCTGCTGTCGGAACTGTCCCGGACTGGCTGAAAGACATGGATGCAAAGCTGATACGCGAAAGCAATGCCAACCATATACGGTTTATGCATGTAGCCGGCTGCCCGGCCGACATCCGCTCTTTTGACCGCTATGGTATTGTGTGCACACAGCCGGCAGGCGATAAGGAGAGGGAAAATTTCGGAAGGCAGTGGAACCAGCGGGTTGAATTAATGCGTGACGTAATTGTATATTTCAGGAACAGCCCTTCCATCCTTTTCTGGGAGGCAGGCAATAATGCAATCTGTAAGGAGCATATGAAAGAAATGCGGATGCTGAAAGAAAAGCTTGACTCCGGCGGCGGCCGGTTCATGGGCTGCCGTACCATCAATACGGAAGAGGTGGTCTGTGAGGCAGAATATGTGGGAACCATGCTAAACCGTCATGCCGGCCGGTTCCAGTCTGAAAAAGTACCGGTTACGGAAACGGAATACCTGCGGGAGGAAGCGCCGAGACGTATTTGGGATGATTTCACACCGCCCGATTTTGATTATGATAATCTGTGGCTTGGACGCGGCGGGAGGAAACAGCCCGGCGGTGACTGCCATGATTTGACTTCAGAGGAACTGGCCATTTACGCTGCCAGGGGATATGCGGAATTTTTTAATGACCGTATCGGAGGAGCCTCCGGTAAAAATTTGTATTCAGCTGCCGCAGCACTGTGCTGGACGGATTCTGCCCAGCACGGAAGACAGGCAGCCAGTGAAAATGCCAGAATGAGCGGACGTGTGGACCCGGTGCGTATCAAAAAGCAGAGCTTTGATGTTTTCCATACCTTACAGTCACCTGTTCCAAGGGTGAAGATTATAGGCCATTGGAATTATCCGGATGAAGACGGCAGTAATTACCGCCATGCGGTTAAGGCTTTCGACGGGACTTATTGGAGGAAGACAGGGGAATATGCATTCCGTAATCCCAAAGATAAGACGGTCTATGTTATTGGCAGTTACTCCATAGCCAAAATAGAACTTTATATTAATGGGAAATTTATGGGGATGTGTGATAAACCGGAGGATACTTTTGTTTTTCCTTTCCCTCATATTGATATAACACAGTCCGGCTTTATTACCGCAAAGGGATATGACTACCGGGGAAATATGGCGGCGGCCGATACCGTTGAAACCGTTTCTCCCCCCGCAAAGCTAAGGCTTACCGCATATACGGGTGACCGAGGGCTTTTGGCCGACGGAACGGACATAGTCTATGTTGATGTAGAAGTTTTAGACGAACAGGACCGCCTTTATCCCATAGCCTGCGACAGGATTGATTTTAAAACGGAAGGGGAAGGAATTTTTCTGGGCGGGTATAACAGCGGGCGTTTCAACGGGCATGGGAAAGAGGACAGCGTTATCCATCAGAACCATGTTTTTGCCGAATGCGGTAATAACAGAGTTTTTATACGCTCTACAAGGAATGCGGGGAATATCCGGCTGACTGCACAAATGCAGGGATTTATGGAAGCATCCGTCATCATTCGGAGCCGGCAGACGGATACCGGAGCACTTACCCTTGAGTTCCCTCAATATATTGCTCCAGCCTATCCTGATATTCCGCCAAGAGGCATGTATCCCTTTGCAGCAATTCCTGAGGCGGACCGTGCTAAATATGTTCCTTCGGATAAGATTTACTGCAAAGTACTGGTAGACGGCCAGGAGCCTGATACCCGCGGCATTTTCAGCATATTTGACAATGGAAGCATTTACGGTCCGATTCTTTTTATTTTAGAATATATAAAAAATAAGAAGCACGGATTATTTGATTATAAATATGATACCGGGAAAGGTACGCTTACCCTGATATCCAACGGCAGTACGGTTTCGGCGGAAAAAGGGCGCACGCATCTTCTTGTAAACGGGGAAGAGAACCTCTTAAACGGAGAACCTGCTGTACGTGATGACGGTGTATTTATAGCTGAGATTAATGCGATTATATCTTATATAACGGGAGTTGCCTCCTGGTATGATGATAAGGTTAACGTATTTCGAATTGAGCTTTTGTAAGAAAAGCAGGGTAGCCAGGTATGCAATGGAAGAAGGGATGAGAAAATGAGAGAATCTGATTTGGAAGTATCCTTTATTAAGGAACGGTTAATATATGAGAATCCGCTGGAAAAGCCGGAGGATATGAAACAGTTTATTTTGGAGGGACAGGCGGATATCGGCTTTGAGAATCATTGCATGTGCCTGAAAAATGCCCTGGACAACGGATTGGGTCAGAAGGCAAACTACGTGCTCTGGTGTCCTGAGACATTTCCCGGGAACTTAAAAGTCACCTGGGAATTCAAACCGGTGACGGACGTAGGACTTTGTATCCTGTTCTTTGCGGCGGAAGGGAAGGATGGAAAAGATTTATTTGACCCTTCCCTTGCCAGGAGGACCGGTGAATATCCCCAATACCACAGCGGTGACATCAATACGTTCCACGTTTCGTATTTCCGCAGGAAGGAACCGGACGAGAGAGCATTCCATACATGCAATTTAAGAAAAAGCTGCGGGTTTCATCTGGTGGCCCAGGGGGCTGACCCACTGCCGTCTGCTTCAGATGCGGCGGATTTTTACCCTGTTACCGTTACAAAATATTATAACCGGATTTCCTTTTTTATCCGTGACTTGCGCGTATTCACCTATGAGGATGACGGCAATACTTATGGGGATACGTTAAAGGGAGGGAAAATCGGTTTCCGGCAGTTGGCTCCCCTGACAGCGGAATACAGGAACCTGAAGGTATATGAGTTATATTAGTAACAATCAGAGAAAAATGCCGCATGCTGCCAGGAAGGAGAAAAGCAATATGGTTAGGAAAATTTTAGATTCTCTGACCTATGAGAAACAGATGTTTGTTAAACTGCTGGTACTGGTTACCATTCCGCTAATCGTTATGGGAGTCGTTTCCTTCCATATATACATCCAGTCCGAGTCTGCGAAGAGAAGCCTCATACTAAGTGCCTACAGTGATGAAATATCCAGGGAATATGAAAATATCCTTACTTCCCTGAAGGAGTACTATATAGATGCGGCCAACGGCGATACTGTCAGGTGGCTGGCGCGCCAGGAGGAAATTCCCTATTCCCAGTTCAGCAATATGAAACAGGTGCAAAGGCTTCTGGAAGGCAATTACTTTATGGAAAAGTATATCAGTAATTATGAATTCATCAATGTCTCTTACGGATGGGTATTTAATGATTATGGATTGTTTCCCTATGAAGAGACAGGCAACCGGGAGGAAGTGGATGAATTTCTGACGGAGCAGGAACAGATGCAGCTTTCCGTATATTGGCTGAACAGGGAGGATATCAACCCGCCCATGCTCGGGAGTATCCGGCAGAGTTCTTCCGTTGATACCTCGGGCCTGCTCTTAGTGGTAAAAAAAGAAAAGGCAGCCAATAACATATCCTGGATTATCCTGGTGCAGGTCAGTGATAAAACGCTCAGGGCTCTGTCTGAGAGCTATAATAAGCTGGGATATGATGTTACCATTTTCGGAAATGGCAAAGTGCTTCTGGATACCAATACGGAGATGACGGAAAACTATCTGAAGGAAGGAATAAAAGCTTCCGGTACATACCGGTTTAACAACGGGAAAAAATATAATATTAACGTAAGGAACGATAACAGCAGCAGCCTTACCTTTGTGGTCGGGTATGACACCTCAAAGGTAAAGAAGGATGCTACCGTATTTATTATGGCTTCTTTTGTTGTCATGGCGGTTTTTGTGCTGCTTCTGGTCATTATCCGCCTGACGGCAGTGGCATTTTCAAAACCGCTGCTGGTGCTGCAGAAATTCGTGGATGACCAGAATACGCAGATTAAAGAATTGTTTGTATCCAATCTGCTGAAGGGGGAATTAAGCGAAGAAAGGGCGGACAGCTTCTTTAAGAAGTATGAAATTTCACCCTGGCCGGCTTACCGCATGATTGCCATGGCCTGCAAGGGCGAGGATGTGCAGCTAAAAGAGAGATGCTGGGAGATATTGACAGGACTTCCGGAAGAGCTTAAGAGCCGTATATTCATTACTCCTGTTTATTATGAAGACAGACTGATTTTCCTGGCCGGGGCGGAAAACGATATGGAAGTCGACAATAAAACGGTAGAACTTTATAAAGAGGTCAAGGACTACATTGCAGAAAGCTTCGGACTGATTACCGCATCGGGAATAAGCCGGACATTCCATAAGCTCTGCCATGTAAGAAGGGCTTACAGTGAATGCGTGCAAACCCTCTATAATAAGTCCAATAAGGAGGATATGGAAATTTCTTCCCTGGCTCTTTTTGATGACTATCTGGCGGTGAATTCCGGGGGTAATGTTTACGATATGATTATAGAAAATGAGCTGATTCAGGCCATTGACAGCTGTAAGGAAGAGGAAGCCGGACGTCTTCTGGAATTAATTATTGACCGTATGGAGATAAAGAACGTAGTGGGGATTGAACGCAATTTTTACCTGACCAGGCTTCTGACCGCCATGCTGAATGTTCCTGTGACGGAAGGAGTGGCGCTGTCCGATGTATTTGACAGCGAGCAGTACAATATTCTGAACCGTATTACCCAGATATACGGAAAGCAGGAGGCAGTAGACGCTATCGATAAGGAAATCATACGCCCGGTTATCCGTAAGCTTACGGATAAAAGGCAGGAGGGAGAAGTGTCTGAAATCTTAAAGCAGGTAATGAAGCTTTTGAAGGAAAGCAGGGGCAACATCACTCTGAATGAATGCGCCGAACAGTTGTGTTACCATCCCAATTACTTAAGCAAGGTATTAAAACGCGAAAAAGGTGTTACCTTTACCGACATTGTTAACGAAGAAAAATTAAAGCAGGCAAAATACATGCTTTTAACCACAGAGTATTCCGTAGCTGAGATATCGGAAAAACTCCAATACAACAATGCACAAAATTTTATTCGATTTTTCAAAAATCATGTAGGATTTACCCCTGCAGCCTTCCGTAAGGAGCACCGCAAATAATGGCATATGATGATTATTTTAATTTTAAACCTCCACAGAACCGCCTTATTGTGCGGGCTATGGAGGTTTTTTTGTGATAAAAACAGGTTAGAAAATGATTATTTACAAATGAAGACAGACAGATATACAATGTGCTTGCAAAGCGGGGCCTCAGATTGATAAAAATTAGCACAATGACGAAGCCTGGACAGTATGCCCGGACGGGAATACAATAAAAAATTATAAATTAGAATATTTAAAAAGGAGATTAGCAAAAAAAATTATGGAAAAGACACAAATAAAACCAAAAGCCAGGAACGGAACCTGGAAGTACGCACTTACGGCACATAAGTGGCTGTATATAATGATTATTCCCGGCGTATTGTACATGGTCATATTTAATTATCTCCCTATGGGCGGACTCATCATGGCATTCCAGAATTTCAGCCCTTATAACGGGGATACCATGCTGGGGGCATTTACCCAGAGCCCTTTTGTGGGGCTTGATATATTCAGAAAGTTTTTTACGGGGCCGGATTTTTTCAGGCTGCTTAGAAATACCCTGTCCATATCCATAGCCAGCCTGATTTTTTATTTTCCGGCTCCCATTATACTGGCTCTTTTATTAAATGAAATCAGAAATGCACTCTTTAAGCGGGTTACCCAGACCATGGTATACATTCCCCATTTTATTTCCATAGTAATCGTGGCTGCACTGACGGCACAGCTGTTCAGTACCACCGACGGCCTGGTTTATCACCTGTTTGTCCAGATATTCGGACGAAATAATGCGCCGGATGTTATGTCGGACCCCAATTTGTTTGTACCTATGATTATCGGACAGAATATGTGGAAGGAAACAGGCTATGGAACGATTATCTTTTTGGCGGCCCTCTCCGGTGTGGATGTCCAGCTCTATGAGGCGGCAGAGGTAGACGGGGCCGGCCGGTGGAGGAAGATGTGGCATATTACCCTCCCGGCCATCCGGTCCACCATTGTAATTATGCTGATTCTGAGAGTTGGTTCTATTCTTAATACGGGGTATGAACAGATTTTCCTGATGCAAAATTCCATGAACCGTGTTGTTTCCGACGTATTTGATACATATATCTACACGAAAGGCGTGGTAAACGGCAATTATTCCCTTGCAACGGCGGCGGGCCTGTTTAAGTCCCTGGTAAGCATGATTATGGTGCTGGGAGCAAACCGTCTGGCAAAAGCCTTCGGTGAATCCGGATTTTATTAATATTAATAAAAGGAGAAAGTAATAATGGCGAGGATGAAGATACAATCAACAAAAATTAAGCGGAGTCCGGGGGATCAATTTGTGCAGGTGCTGATTTACCTGTTTGTGGGCGGTTTTGCGCTGATTACGCTGCTTCCCTTTGTATATGTGGTGGCAGGTTCCTTTGCAACGGAACGGGAGCTTACAGAACGTGCCTTCTTTCTGTTTCCCCGTACCGTATCCATGAATGCGTACCAGTATATTTTAAGAACGGGAGAGACTTTCAGAGGACTTAAGAATTCTGTTATAGTTACCGGCGTAGGTGTGCTGATTAATATGGTGTTTTCCTGTACCCTGGCGTACCCTCTGTCACGGCGTTATTTTAAGGGCAGGACGTTTTTTACCAATATGGTGATTATCACCATGCTGTTTAGCGGCGGAATGGTGCCCTCCTATATGCTGGTGGCCAATCTGCTCCATCTGAAGGATACCTTCTGGGCCTTATGGCTTCCGGGGGCTGTCAATGCCTTTAATATGATTATTATCAAAAATTATTTTCAGGGAATTCCAATGGAGCTTGAGGAAGCAGCCAGAATGGACGGGTGCAATGACGGCCAGATTTTCCTTAAGATTATCCTGCCGCTGTCCAAGCCGGTTCTGGCCAGCGTATCCCTGTTTTATGCAGTTACCCACTGGAACTCCTATTTCAATGCCATGTTGTATATTTCGGACAGGAATAAAGAAGTAATCCAGATTGTACTGCGCAGGATTATTTTTCTGACCTCTGCCGTAGCAACGGAAAGCGGTTTTGATTGGGGGGCCTTCGGTATGCCTCCGGAGAAAGCCGTTAAGATGGCAACCACCGTGGTGGCTACGGTGCCCATGCTGATGGTTTACCCGTTTATACAGAAATATTTTACCCAGGGAGTTATGGTTGGCTCTGTAAAGGGTTAAATATAAATTAAAAAAATAAAAAGGAGAAGCGTATATGAAAAAGACATGGAAAAAAGTTTTATCGACAGTATTAGCTGGTACATTGATATTATCACTGACCGCATGCGGAGGAGGAAAACAAAGCAGCACCAGCGGAAATTCTTCCGGCTCTACAGAAGAAACCGCATCGGGAGAAAAACCAACCATTAGCTTTATGCTGCCCTCTTTCTACGGAACTGATTTAAAGAATGAACATTCAGACGAGGTAATCCTAAGGTATGAGGAGTACACAGGGACCCACGTGGAATGGCAGTGGGAATCCAATGACACTTATAGTGAAAAGCTGGGCCTTACTCTGATGGACAAGGACAATATGCCAATGATTCTTACCGCCAGCGGTAATCTGACGGCAAATGTGGTTGATGCGGCCAAAAAGGGAGCCTTCTGGGATTTGACATCCTATCTGCAGGATTCGGAGAGCTATCCCAACCTGTCCCAGGCAAATGAAAACGTATTGAAAGCTCTTACGGTGGATGGCCAGATTATCGGTATCTACCGTGCAAGGGTAATCGGACGTTACGGTTTATCCTACCGCACGGACTGGGCGGAAGCCGTAGGAATTACCGAGGAACCCAAGACCATTGAAGATGTTTATAATATGCTTTATAAATTTACCTATGAAGACCCCGACGGCAACGGAAAGGACGATACCTACGGTATGGAAATGACCAAATATACGGGACCTATTGATATTATCCAGGCATGGTTCGGCGTGGGCAATGAATGGGTGGAACAGGACGGGAAACTGGTACCTGTTCATCAGACAGAAGAGTATAAAGAAGCTCTGAAATGGATGAAAAAGATTTATGATGAAGGGTTGGTGCGCAAGGACTGGGCAACGGTTGATTCAGGAACATGGAGCGAGGGCTGCAAAAAAGGAGAAGCCGGCGTATTCATCGATGTTATGGACAGCGGCAAGAGAATTTGGGAGTATTTTATTGATAATGATGTGAAATCCGTAACAAATCCTTCCGAATCGGCTTCCATGACACTGGTAGGCCCCATAAACGGAAAGACACTGGCGACCAGCGGTTTTAACGGTTATTTCCTGCTTACAAAGTCCGGAGCAAAGACAGAAGAAGATGTTAAAAACTGCCTGCATTTCCTGGATAAGATGAATGATAATGAGATGCTGGTGCTGGCGGATTACGGACTGGAAGGAGTTACTTACGATTTGAATGACGAAGGGAATATCGTACAAAAAGGAGGACTGGAACCCCAATATACACCGTCCGCAGGTTTAAACCAATCCGTCTGCTACATACCCAACACGGCGAGCACATCACCCACGCTGGTAAAGACGGAGCCCATGATGGCGCAGGATGCTGCTTATGCGGTAAACGAGCAGGTTGCCGTTTTTAATCCGGCCCTTGGATACCTGGCAAATTCTGAAGTAAATGCGGAAGTCGGTACGGATATCGAACAGATTATTGAAGATGCAAGGACCCAGTATATCTGCGGACAAATCGACGATGCCGGCCTGGATGCGGCTGCCAAACAATGGCTGGACCGGGGCGGTGACAGGCTGGTTCAGGAAATCAACGAACTGTACCAGAACGACGCGGCAAAATAAGAAAATCAGCAGGCTGTAATCGGAATGATTTGCCCAAATAAGAAAATCAGCAGACTGTATCGGAATGATTTGCCCAAATAAGAAAATCAGCAGGCTGTAACCGGTACGATATGCCCAAATAAGAAAATCAACATGCCGTTTCAAAACGATACGGAACAATAAATAATACCGGTAAAAGGCTTCAAGCGTATCAAACCGATTGAAGCCTTTTTCTGTCTCGTAGGAAAGTTCGTCCCATGAGATAAAAACCCACCGGGAGCGGCTGTGAAAATTTCAATTTTTATGACTAAATGGATAAATGTTCCTATATCTTAATTATGAGCAGGATTTTTTCAGCAGCCTGGGTAATCCGGATTTTTAGGAGGATAAGGATATGATACTGCATAATATTGGTAACAGAAAGAGGACCGGTTATACCACATGGGGCTGTATGTGGGAAATGGGGAATTGTATGAAAGAGACCGGTTATTTGTTAAAAAATAAGTCAGGGGAAGAGATACCCATGCAGAGCCGGATTACGGCATACTGGCCGAACGGCTCCGTTAAATGGACCGCCCACACGGCAGATGCGGCCCTTCTTGGGGATGAAATAGAAGTCCTTCCTGAACATGAAACAAAAATCCCTGCCGGAAAGGAAGCGAAAGCCCTTTCCGAATACTATGGAAAAAATAGAAGAATTCGGGATAGAATTACGGTTAAAAGGGACGGAGGAAAGCTTAAAATCCATGCGGGCAGCCTGGAAATCGCTATATCGGAAGATGGAGCAGCATTGTTTGATTCCGTCTCCTTTCACGGAAAGGTTTACCTGCGGGAGGCAAAATCCGTGCTTCTTCTGGAAGAGCCGGCTCTATGGAAGGGCAATCCGGTCCGGATTGAAAAAAAATACCAGCCAAGGATTACGGGGGTAAGCGTTGAGGAAAAGGGAGAGCTTCAGGTAATTATAAAATATACGGGACACCATGAGCTGGCAGACGGGGAATGTAAGATACCCTTTCTTATCCGGATGAAGGCAGGACTAAACAGCCCACGGCTGGATTTTGTCCACACGTTTTTATACGACGGTGAGGAAGACAGGGATTATTTAAAAGGTCTTGGAATCAGTTTCCGCTCACCTTTGGAAGGGAAAATATATAACCGGCATATAAAGTTTATGGGTGATTACGGTGTTTTTCACGAAAGCATGGCACAGCTCCTTTCCTGGAGACCCAGGGTACCCCAGGAGATTTATGCAAGTCAGATTCAGGGGCAGATGCTGCAACCGGAAGGAAAGGACAAGGAGATTGTTGATACGGTTTTGGAAGCAATGCCTTTCTGGAGCGAGTATGCTTTATGCCAGGACAGTGCCAGCCATTTTTCAATCAGAAAGAAAATAAAGGATGAGAACTGCTGTTATTTAGACTGCCTTCATGGAAACCGGACGGAGGGAGGAGCGGCGTTTGGTTCCGAATATGGGTCAGTTATGTTCTCAATCCGGGATTTCTGGGAAAAATATCCATCCGGTTATACCTTCCGGAACCTGGACGGAGACTGTGCGGAAGCTGTCATGTGGCTGTGGTCCCCGGGGGCTGAAGCTATGGATTTCCGCCATTATGCAAACCGGGGGTATAATCAGGTATATTATGAAGGGTATGACTACAAAGGGGCAACCCCTTATGGGATTGCCTGTACCAGTGAGTGCTCGGTACTGCTTTCTGAGAAATTGATTCCATCCGATGAGGAAATAGAGGAATTTGCCGATGCGGTAAAGCGTCCGGTCAGGTATGTCGGCACGCCGGAGTATTACCATAAGCTAAAAGCATTTGGATACTGGTCACTGCCGGAACGTAAGACCCAGCTTGAAAACTGGCTGGAAGACCAGCTTGACCGTGCGGTTGCATTTTATGCGGCGGAAGTCGGACAGAGAAACTGGTACGGAATGTTCAATTACGGTGATTTCATGCATACTTATGACAGAGAACGCCACCAGTGGCGGTATGATATGGGGGGCTACGCATGGGACAATACCGAATTGGTTCCCACATTATGGCTGTGGTATGCCTTTATGAGAACCGGCAGGGAGGATGTATTTATCCTGGCCGAAAAGCTTTCCAGGCATGCTTCTGAGGTGGACGTATACCATATGGGCAGATACAAGGGGCTGGGTTCCCGGCATAATGTGAGGCATTGGGGGTGTCCCTGCAAGGAAGCCAGGATTGCCATGGCGGCCCACCACCGTTTTTACTATTATCTTACCGGAGACCGGAGGCTGGAAGATATTTTTGATGAACTGAAGGATAATGAAATGACTTTCCTAAATAAGGATCCCCTGGGTGATTTCTATGAGAAAGAAAAAATGGTTTACCCAAGCCATGCCAGAACCGGTCCGGACTGGTCCTCCCTCTGCGCAAACTGGATGACCAGATGGGAACGGTTTAATGACAGGAAATACAGGGATAAGATAGTTACGGGAATAGAAGATATTAAAAAGGCACCTCTTAAGCTGGTTTCCGGGCCTGACTTTGAATTTGATCCGGCAAGTGTCCGCCTGCGGTATATCGGAGAAAGAGCTGCCGGCGGAACCCATCTCCAGATCTGTATGGGTGCGCCGCAGGTGTGGATGGAGCTTGCAGATTATCTCGGGAATGAAGAATGGAAGGAAATGATGGCTGATTACGGAAGGTTTTATTATCTGCCCAGGGAGCAGCAGCTGAAAGAATCAGGAGGAATCATAGAGGATCGGGAATTTAGCCTGCCATTCATGGCGGCTGCCATGGGAGCCTATGGAGCCAGTTATTTAAAGGACGAAAAACTGGCTGAGCAAACCTGGCGCCATCTTCTCCATGTATTAATGGGCGAAGGAAACCATGATGGATTTAAAACAAATAAGGTTCCCGGCAAGGGGAATCAGAAAGAATTAGCGGAAATACCATGGATATCCACTAATTTTGTGGCCCAGTGGTGCCTGAATGTAATCGTTGCCCTTGCATTCATACGGGATAATCTGCCGAAAACCCTGGAAGAAGCGGATAAGCTTGTTGAACCGATGGTAAAAGACAATTTCAGAAAAGCATAAAATAGAATAGAAGCGAATTGCACAGAATGGAGGTATAAAGATGGCAGTTTTGAACTATGACAAAGATATTATATTGGAGGCGATGGACCGGATTGCACAACGGACAAAGCGCATGGATATGCCCTGGGACTGGCCGTGCGGAGTAGCCTATTACGGAATGGCAGAAGCATATGAAGCTACGGAAAATAAGGATTATTTAGATTTTTTGAAAGAGCGCGTGGATGAACTGATCGGCCTTGGGCTTCCGGCCTGGACCGTGAACACATGTGCCATGGGACACTGCCTGATTACATTATACCAGGCTTTTGGGGATGAAAAGTATATGGATATTATTAAATCAAAGGTGGATTACCTAAGCCGCAATGCCCTGCGGTTTAATGACCGTGTCCTCCAGCATACCGTTTCGGATAAGAATGATTTCCCGGAACAGTGCTGGGCGGATACTTTGTTTATGGCTGCATTTTTTCTGCTGAGAGTGGGGGTCATGACAAAGGATGAAGCATTAATTGAAGATGCGCTGAACCAGTATTACTGGCACATCCAGTACCTTCAGAATCCGGATACGGGTCTGTGGTATCATGGCTATAACAATATCTCCAAGGACCATATGTCAGGATTCTACTGGGGAAGGGCTAACTGCTGGGCCGCTTATACCATGAGCAAGGTCGGGCGGGTCCTGCCGGAATGTTATCTCTATCCCCGGTATCTGGAGATTGTGGGAAGCTTAAACGAGCAGCTTTCCGCTCTGAAACTGCTTCAGACAGAGCGGGGGCTTTGGAGAACCATACTGGATGATGAAGAATCCTATGAAGAATTATCTGCCTCAGCCGGAATTGCTGCGGCTATGGTATGGAAAGGAAATCCTCTTCACATGAAGTATGTCCGGAAAACCATTTCCGGAGTTTTAGAACATATTGCACCGGACGGACGTGTTACGGATGTTTCGGGAGGAACAGCCGTAATGAAGGACAGGGACGGATACCGGAATATATCCATGAAATGGGTACAGGGCTGGGGACAGGGCATGGCCCTGGCATTTTTCAGCGCCGTACTGAACTATGAACAGGCAGACGGAGACGGTGCGCTGTAAGGAAATGCGCATACTTTACACCGTTCTGAACGCCCTACTTTGCGGTATACTTCGTTGTGATTCAGTAAACGTAGCCCCCTACGCCCCCAAACCGCTGCTTGTCTCCCACAAAGTGGGGCATCCGGCCCGGCACAAGCATTTTTCATTTATTTTTCTTTTCTAAAATCCGCTTAACCAGGTGTCTGCTTTCTCTTACGGCGGACCTAAGGAGTCAGATAAATATTTGGAGTTGGCGGTGTGTCCATACCGTCGCCCAGATAATAATCTGTTAAATGGGATTCCAGGTAACCCTTGCTGGCCATGTTGCTTCTATATAACGGATTTTGGGCCAGTGTATAAAGGCGTATATCGGTTGGAATATCTGTGGTAAATATTACGAGTTCGGAATAGTCGCTGTTTGTCTGTATAACTTCCTCACGCCAGTCGCCGATAATGTCGCCGTAGAACATGGGAGCATGGCGGTCACTATGGACTGCGGAATGGTAATCCGAAGTTGTGAGCAGACGTATGACTCTTTTTACACTGTAATCCCAATTATTAATATCGCCGCCTATACTGTAGTCAAACTTTTCAATTTTATTGTCGTTAAAGCTTTCGCTCAGTATGTCGCCGTCCCACCATAGACGGAAAGCCGGGTAAGGTCTGTTATTTGGATTGGATTGTTCATTATCTGCAGGTGTAAGCTGAGTATTCGTAGGAGCGTTGTAAATACCATAGAAAGACCAGACCTCGTAGCCGGAATAACGAGGGTCCACATCTCCAATGACACCTCGTCCTACATCACCGGCAGGGGGTGTCGTCATATGCTGCCAGATCATGGAACCGGTGCCGGCATCATAATAATATTCAAGTAAGCCGTAAGGGTTGTCTTGCTGTATGCCATAACCCTGAAGACCGGAACGGTTTTTGTCCAGTTTGCCGATATAGAAACGGTCACCATGACCGACATTCTGGCTGGTCAGAGAGTAACGCAGTGTACCGTCTCCGTTTAAAACGAAGCCTATTTCGCATATCTCATCCCTGCCGTCGCCGTCAACATCCGCAATACGCATTTGATGGCCGTCAGGGCAATCCTGGGAGCCGCGCAGCCATTTCCAATCCATCACCAGATTTGAGCCTCTGTAATGATAAGCACAAATCATTGCATTAAAAGAACCGTCCGCATTCCGGTTTTTCATAAAGGCTACGATACTTGGTGTGGTTCCGTTGAGGTAGCCGATACCTAATTGGCAGGCCAGAGGTCCCACCGATATGTAATCCTGGGGAATGGAACAGTAAGCCTTCAGTTTACCGGTCATACCGTCAAGTACGGCCAGCCACTGCTTGGTATCGCTTGTGTTAGTCCAGACAGTGCCGTCTCCGAATACGACTCCGTTGGCAATTTTTAATATAACTTCCGCTTTGCCGTCTCCGTCAAGGTCATAAACGGCTGCACCATCCCACATTCCTACGTCAATGGCAGCGGAACCGGGGGAGATGTTGTTCTGGTTGCTGCTGTTAGGACCGAGATTCACCGACCACAGAAAAGTACCGTCCCGTTTATAAGCCTCAAGGGTTTGGGGATTTGTCGTATTTCGGTCAACAAGATAATCGTATTCATGATCACCGTCGAAATCCCCGGGCCATACAAAATGAATGGGGCCGCCCTTTTGTAACGGAATCGTTATGCACGGCTCGTCCGCAGGATTTGCGGTGAGAGTAAACGAGGCGCTGGCAGTTTGCTCCACACCGTTAACAACCGGCTTTACGTAATAGGAATTGTTCCTGGTAAAATCGGCGGTGGTATCCGTATAGTTAGTACCGCCGGTTAAAACGGAAGGATTCAATTTCACTGCCGTACCGCCTGCTGTGGAACGGTAGACATTAAAACCCATACCGGATGGGTCCGGCGCCAATAATCGCCAGCTTACAAAAACGTTGGAGCCGGAACGGACTGCGACGACTCCCCGGCCTAAATTCTCCATCTGCCGCGGCCCGGCTGCCGCGCCGGCAGAGTCAGTTGGAACAAAGCTTAATGTTACAACAAGTGTGATAACAAGTATTATGCCCGAAATAATTCTGAATGCCTGTTTGCTGTGTTTCATAGTAACCCTCCTCTTCAATTAATTAAAATATAATTACCTATAATTGAACGCGGTAAAGTTTTATACCGCTCTTCAATTCCCTTAATTCGGTCCCGGTTTGCTGTATGTTTTTATTATACTTTAATTTCCAAAAATTAACTTTACATATATAATACAAAAGCTTGCAAAAATAAAACAAATGTTACTGTTCACACCCCTGCCACAAGCAGCAGTGTTGTGAACAATAACACGCTTCGCGATGCACACAAAACGCAAAGACAGCGTTTTGGCGCGGCAATTCTCCGGTTTTCTGTGACTTTCGCTTCGCTGCACTCACAAAAAACACGTCGCGTATACAGGGTGTGAACAGTAACAAACAAATATCAATGTCAAAATCTATGGGCTATCTGAAAAAAATATCTGCCACGGAAAGCTGTTTTCATGGTAACATAATTAGTATAATAACTTTTGCTGTTTCCTGTATTTATTCAGTTTATGGCATTTTTGAAAATGCCTGCCGTAATAATAAGTGAGGTTATACCATGTTGGCAGATAAATCACAATACTATCCCATACGAGCCGGTTTCTCAATAATATATAATTTTCATTCACCCTGTACCATTACACAGCTTCACAGCCACAATTCCTATGAAATTCTGGTTCCGTTTTGTGAAGGGATGAAGTGCTATGTGAATAGTCTGGTATATAATGTTAAAAAGGGAGATGTTTTTATTTTTCCGCCGCATATACCGCATAAAGTCAATATACCCTCCCATGCAATATATGAACGGTATGTAATATATTTTAAGATAGAGTATATGTACAGTTATTCACCCTTGACGGAGAAACTGCTGCCCGGAGTATTTATCCAACCGGTATATAATGCACTGTGCATCCATTTAAAAGAAGAACAGACGGCCAATCTGGTATCATTAATAAAAAAAACCCGGTGCTATATCGATTCACCCGGTTATGCCCAGGAGATATATATACAGCACAGGTTTTTTGAAATACTGCTTTTGCTGGGAAAGGAATCTTATATTCAGAACCCAAATCACTGTATAAGCCGGAATATTAATTATTTTAAAGTTAAGGACGTGCTGGCCTATGTATACTGCAATTTTTCCGAAGAGCTGTCGCTTGACCACCTGACGGCGAAGTTTTATATGAGTAAAACGTATCTTAATAATATGTTTAAATTATTTACGGGTTTTACCGTCAATCAATATATTATTACCGTCAGAATTGCCGCTGCAAAAAAATTATTGCAGGAGGGAATACCTGTTTCGCAAATCTATGAAAAGGTAGGCTTTAACAATTACACACACTTTATCAGGACATTTACGAAAATAGTCGGGATTTCTCCGAAACAATATGCATTTAAATATGAAAAACCGTAGCGGCTGCCATATTGATTTATGCTGGAGCAGGTGAAAAAAGGAATATTAAAAGGAGGCGGAATTAAAAATCAGATGAGATAGGAAGAATGATATACGGCTTAATAACATAGATTATTATGGGGGAGGGGTTGTGATGTCCGATTCAAATTTAACGAAGCTGGCGCTTGCCGAGTCTTTAAAAAGTCTGATGGCCAAGAAGAACTTCGGCAAGATACATGTATGTGACATTGCCGGTAATTGCGGTCTGACAAGGCAGGCTTTCTATTATCATTTCAAGGATAAATACGATCTTTTGAACTGGATTTACGATACGGAGACAGCCCGTTTTGTGTTTATCAACAGTGACATGGGGTATTGGATGGACGGCCTGAAAGAGTTATATAATTATATGAGAAAAAATAAGATGTTTTATTTGAAAGCACTTAATACAGCAGGCCAGAATTCCTTTCAGGAATATTTGCATGACTATATCCGAGATATTTCGTTACGTAAGATTCGTAATATGGAACATATGGAACAGGAAGAAGGAAGCCGGGAAGTGATTGCGGAAGCGATAGCCGTTATTTTTGTCGGACTGACCGTACGCTGGGCAAATAGCGGAATGAAGGAAGAACCGGCCGAATATATTAAGAATTTGAGGAGCTTATTTGACGGAAGCCTATTGCATGAATGGGAAAGGCAAAGCCAGGGATATTCCGGATGGAACTAAATGATATTATTGAAATACAAGGCTGGCAGAATATTTGCAAATCCATGCAAGTGTAAAGATTTTTTACACTTGTATTTTTTGTCTAATTACAAACCTTTGATATTATGATACATTATATTACAGACGAAAAAATCAGAGGGAATATATGATTAAGGAAAAAATAAGTTCGGCGGCAGTCAATCTGGCATATGCCTATCTGGATGCGAATCCGGAACGGAATATGATGAAATTGCTGCATTTAATAGATAAATTGGACAGGAAGGATATTTTGAAATTACAGCGTGAGGCATTCCGCGAGACGATTGGTAATAAGGACAGCGTATGGCATAAATTAATATTAAGCCTGTGGGAGGATATTGACCCAGGCGTGAGAAAGGTGTTTTTCAGGAATTTTATATTCAACGCCACATTATTCAGCAATAAAGCGCATAAAAAATATACCCAAAAATACGGATGCAATATACCATGGGCCATTCTAATGGATCCTACCTCAGCCTGTAACCTAAAATGTACCGGGTGCTGGGCGGCGGAATATGGAAGTAAAATGTTTATGGACTTTGATACTCTTAATAGCATCATTGAACAAGGCAAACAGATAGGGGTTCATTTTTATGTATATTCGGGCGGAGAGCCTCTTTTGCGTAAAAAGGATATTATAAAGCTCTGTGAAAAACATAAAGACTGCATTTTTACCGCTTTTACCAACGGTATGCTGATTGATGAGGAATTTGCCGATGAAATGCTGCGCGTAAAGAATTTTATTCCGGGTATCAGCATTGAAGGCTTTGAAAAAGAAACGGATGCAAGACGGGGGCACGGCACCTACAAATCAGTGAACCGTGCTATGGAGATATTAAAGCGTAAGAAGCTGGCTTTCGGAGCCTCCTGCTGTTATACCAGACAAAATACGGAGGTAGTGGGAAGTGAGGCGTTTATGGACGGCTTAATTGCGAAAGGCGCAAAGTTTGCATGGTTTTTTACCTATATGCCGGTCGGGGCAGATGCCGTTCCGGAGCTTATGGTAACTGCGGAACAGCGGGAGTTCATGTATCGTCAGATCCGTCAGTTCCGCAGGACGAAACCCCTGTTTACCATAGACTTTTGGAATGACGGTGAGTATGCAGGCGGATGCGTAGCAGGCGGACGGAGATATTTGCATATTAATGCAGGCGGAGATATTGAGCCGTGTGCATTTATACATTATTCGGATTCCAATATCCATCAGAAAACCTTGCTGGAAGCACTGCAATCCCCGCTGTTTATGCAGTATCGCAAAAATCAGCCGTTTAATAATAATCATCTGCGTCCCTGTCCTCTGCTTGATAACCCGGAACGCCTTGTTGAGATGGTGGAAACCACCGGTGCGAAATCCACGGATTTTATTAAACCTGAGGATGTGAATCAATTAAAAGGTAAATGTGCGGATACCGCTGAAAAATGGGCCAAAACTGCCGAACGTATATGGGATGAAAGCCATCCCTGCCGTAAATGTGCGGCATATGCCGGAGACATGAAAAAAGAAGGAATATAAAGGAAGGTAATTACAGAGAATTATATCGGCTTTTACCTGCCGTACCGGATGCGGGAGCTGTTGCGAAACGAACGAAATGTTCCATAGGCAACAGCTTCTCTTTTGCGGATTCATTGAATCCAAGAAAAAACTATAATCAGAGAAGATTCTGCAAATAAGAAATATGTAAATTATTTTTAAAATTAATTTACAATATTTGGATAGTGTGATAAGATGAATATATGAACTGGAAAAATAAGTAAAAACGAGGCGCGGGGGAGCGCTAAATTTAACTTAGTCAAAAGTATTTTAGATAGGGAGGAGAGATTATTTTATAAGGGTTCCGTAACTGAATCTGCATTCAGAAAGGGGGATAGGCCGGGTGAATATCCGGTTATGGATTACTTATAAAATAAAATAAATAATAATAAGGAGGAATTATTATGTCAAAGAGATTGAAAGTATTTATGGCAATGTCCCTTTTATTTGCCCAGGTATTTTTGGGTGTATTTGGGTGGAACAGGTCGGAAGCAAAGACGATTACCAGCACCATCGTAGTTAAAGCAGGGGAAACCTATGATGGAAAAGGAGAAACCATTATTGCCGTCGGAATGGGAGATGGCAGTCAGGACGAAAACCAAAAGCCTATCTTCAAGCTGGAAAAGGGAGCGAACTTAAAAAATGTGCGGATTGCAGCTCCTGGCTGTGACGGGGTACACTGCTACGGTAATAATACGGTAACAAATGTGGTTTGGGAAGACGTAGGCGAGGATGCCTTAACCGTTAAGGGAGAGGGTACGGTTACTGTTGACGGGGGTGCAGCTTATAAAGCAAGCGATAAGGTATTCCAGTTAAACCAACCCTGCACCTTTACTGTTAAGAACTTTACTGCGGATACCTTTGGCAAAGTAATACGTCAGAACGGCGGGACAACCTTCAAATGCACCATTTATATCGACAATTGTACTTTTAAAAACGGTTCGGAATGCGTTGCCCGTACGGACAGTACAACAACGCAGTTATATTACCGGAATATGACCTTATCCAATGTAAAAACAGCCTGGATGTTCCCGTCATCCTCCCAGATTCATACCTACTAAAAACTAGCGCTAGCGGCAAGCCGGCTCTTATATTTAGAGTGAGTTGAAAAATCACAGCGCCGTTCTGCCCCGCTTTACGGTATGCTGCGTCACAATTCCGCAAGCGCAGGGGTTGCTGCAAAATGGTAAATTTACCGGGTTTGGGTCTCTTCCGGGAAAGATAGATTTTGCAGCAGCCCTTTATACAATATCCAAAGCCGGTTATGGAAAGCCTATATTTTCTTTCTGAATTGATAGGGGGTCTTTCCGGTATAGCGCTTAAAGGCATAACTAAAGTAGTGAGGCGTTTCATATCCTAAAGACTCTGAAATCTCAAAAACTTTCATTTTCGTATCTCCCAGCAGCTTCTTGGCTTCCAGCATTTTCAGTTCCTGCATATATTCGTGAATCGTTTGTCCGCACTCTTTTTTAAACACTGCACAAATATAATTGGCTGACATGTATACAGCCTGTGCAATATCATTTAGCGTAATGTTTTCCGACAGGTGTTGTTCAATATAACTTTTAATCTGTTCCGTCAGCATAAGATGTCTGTTTGTATATTTATTTGAAAAGTGCTGTGCGATGGAAGAAAGCATTTTTTGAGTATGCATACGAATATCCGACACGGTTTCTGCTTTTAGGACTGCACGGGTTGCTATATTATATCGTGAAGATATCTCAGGCAGTTCGCTTTCAGTTTCACAGGATTCCCGGTAAGCATGGATGATTAATTCAAAAAACTGTCCCCGTATGTATTCTTTTGAGAAAGCTTCCGGCTGTGTCAGTACGAGATAATATTCATCCATTAAACACCCGACTCCTGCCGTATCTCCCAGCTTTATCCTGCGCAGCAGCTCTTTTTGCAGAGTTTGAAGACGAAGACTGCTGTCCTCATTCATAATGGACCGGAAATTGCCAGGAGCTGTGATATCGTCAATTTGAATAATTGACTGGCTGCCTACGTAGAATTTATAGTCCAAAGCCTTAAGCGCCCCATAGTAGGAACTGCTGACAGAATGTATGCCGTCAACCGGAAGGCCGATACCAAAAGAAAGCGAAAGATTGTCCAGTTCCTTGGCAAGAACAAAGATCCCTTCCAGAAGCTCCGTTATTTTATCAATGTTACAATATTCTTTGTGAAATATCAGGACAAATTCGTTATCCTGTGTGGTGATGCTTACACCGGCCTGGTAGTTATTAATACTCTGTTCCATAATGTCCCGGACTGTAAAATTGAGCATCTGCATTTCACTCTCTGTACGGCTTCCGGCAATTGTACCGTAATTGTCTATTACGCCTACAGCTGCCACCACCGTCTCCTCCGGGTGGAATGGAAGGAGAAAATATTCTAATTTTTCCGACAGCTTATCACCGGCATCAAAAGTGCCATGAAGCAGATTGTAAAGGAAGGTTGCGCGGGCCAGGGGAAGATTTTCGTTCAAACGGGTTTGGATTTTATCCAGATAAGCTGCCCGGTTGGTTTCCAGTTCAATGGTTTCAATTACCTTTTTTAAAGTTGCAATTACTTCTTTCATTCGGATAGGCTTTAACAGGTAACCGGAAGCCTGTACATCTAAGGCTGTCCGGGCATAATCAAAATCCTGTATGCCGCTGATTAAGATTACTTTTGTTTTCAGGCCATATTCCCGAAGATAGAGTGCAACCTCAAGACCATTTAAAAGAGGCATTCGGATATCGGTAACCAGAAGTTCTGGTTTATGCAGCAGACAAAGGTCCAGTGCCTGCTGCCCGTTTTCTACGAAGCCAATAACCTCCATATCAAGTTCCTTCCAGGGAATCATGCTCAAAAGCACATCTTTAACTATATAATCATCATCTGCCAGTAATACTTTAATCATGTGAATCCTCCGTATGATATGGTTTATTTTCCAATGGAATATTGATTTCTACAGTAAGCCCCCCTTGTGGATTATTTAAATAATACAGGCCGTATTCTTTACCAAATGTATTCAAAAGCCGCTGATGGACATTACGTATGGCAAAGGAATCAGAGGAGCTGGAATTGGAATCATCAGAGGCCAGCATATCATTCAGCTTCTTAGCATCACAGCCGGCTCCGTTATCGCAGACAGAGATGACAAGTTTATCTGTCTTGCAGTGAGCGGTGATGATAATTTCCAGTTGATGCTTTTGGGCGGAATAACCATGTAAAACTGCATTTTCAACCAGCGGCTGGAGGGTTAGTTTGACGATGCGTATACGCCTTAGATTTCCGGGAATTCGCAGGTTGTATGTAAGGTTAGGACCGTGCCGTATGGACTGCAGCTCCAGATAGGCACCGGTATGGCGTATTTCTTCCTCCAAAGTAATTATACTATTGCCTCTGCTGAGGGAGTAGCGGAAAAAATCCGATAAAGCATTGATCATATTGCAGATCTGGGGAACTTCATATTTGATGGCATAGTGGTTAATAGAATCCAAAGTATTATAAAGAAAATGGGGATTGATTTGGGCCTGAAGAGCTTTCAGCTGCATTTCTTTGGATTTTAATTCTGCCTTTTGCTTGTTGGCTTCACTGATATAGAGCTCATCAATCAGCTGCCGGATCCTGGAAATCATCTTATTGTACTGTTTTATCAGATATTGGAATTCGTCATTCTTATTATATTGAATATCAATGGTAAAATTGCCGTCTCCAATTGTATGCATGGAATTTACCAAAGCCAGGATAGGACGGGATAAATTCCGTGAGAGAAGCAGTGCCGTAAATAAGGCGGCGCCCATGCATATTATGATGAGGACAATAACAATGCCGGTCAGGGTATTCTGACTGGCATTAATATCGTCCAGTGCCGTAATAATTACGATTGTCCAATCCGCATTCTGCAGAGGTTCCGCCGCCATAATGACAGGAGAACCGTCTAAGTTGAGACGGCTGGGAGCTGCCGGCAGATTGGGAAATGTGGTTTCCAGATAAGAAATCTCATTGTCGGAAAGATTGCCTCCGGAGCTCACAATGTGCTGATTGCTGTCACAGATCAAAAGTTTGCTGTTAGGAGTAGGGCGGTAGACATTGAGCAGCTGAGTAAAAAAAGAATAGTCTAAAGAGACGGTCAGGAGTGCTGCATAGCGGGCGGTGTCCACCTTCTGCAAATCATACAGCTTACGGGTGATAATAACAAAATCCGTCTGAGTGTCCGTAATGATTGCCGAGCTTTTTTGTGTTGCTTCAAGATACCAGGCTTTGTTTTCCAGGACAGAAATATCCCGTACCCGGTCGGATATGTCATAATGCTTATATTGGGGTCTATCTATAAGGTGGATAACCGGGACAATGGGAGAGCTGGTAGAAGCGTAATAATTGGATATATAATAACTGTCCAGAGCATGGTCTAATTTGATAATTTGAGCCATAATGCTGCTGGTATCTTCTCCGGGGCTTGTACTTAGAACTTCCTGAATCAGGGGATTCATGGAGATAAGCGTTGTCAGTTCATTAATGAACTCAAGCCGCTGCTGGACTAAAAGACGGACGGAAGAGAGGTTCTTTTCAACCAATTCATCCATTTTTTTGTTCATAATATGGGCGGAACCGATATACATAACGGCTGTGATTAAAATGGACGGAGATAGAATGGAAATTAAAAAGTATAATATAATTTTGCTATGGAATTTCATAAAAAACCACCTATTCTTGTACAGATTGATGACATTAGTATAGCGAAAATAAAGCTGAGAGTCAACCTGTCCAATTTTTTGCATAACTTTTCAAAGTTTTTTGAGGTGATTTTTGTATTTAATTTTATCCTTTGATTTGATATGTTTAATGTACCCAAGGAAAAGGCGAAGGGTAAGCAGATGAACCAATAATGAAAGGGGAAAGGATTTATGAAACGAACTAAAATATGCAAGAAGGTAATGGGTATCGTTATGGCAGCTGTATTGGCAATAGGTGGTCTCTCAGCCTGCGGCAGCGGCGGTGAAAAAGGTGTTTCACAAGGTACCGGCAACAGTGAGGAGAACAAAAATGTCCAGATGGAAACGGTGCGGGTGTGGACAAATGACGGTGCCTATAAACCAATATTCCAGCCGATTATTGATGAATACAATAAGAGTCAGGGATTAAAGGAAGGTATCTTTATCGATTATAAGGTATTCGGCAGCGACTATCATGACGTACTGAAAGTAGCGTTAACTGCTAACCAGGGACCGGAGCTTTATAAGTTTGTAGGTACTGTAAAAGAACCTTTTATTACATCCGGCTGGATGGTTCCAATTGACGATATGCCGGGCGGCACAGAGTTTTTGAAAGATTATCAGGATATTTTAATAAACGGCTACTCTACTTTTGACGGTAAAACCTACAGCGCGCCGATTAAAGTTTTGACTACGAAATTTATGTATAACAAAGGAGTACTGGCTAAGTCCGGTATCACAAATCCGCCTGAAACCTGGGATGATGTAGTTGCTTATGCAAAAAAAGTGACAGAAGATAATAATGGCGAAATTTATGGCTATGGCGTTCATTTAAAGGATGCGGCTTCTTCGGGTAAATGGTACTTTGCGGCCCAGTTTGCAACTTCAGTTGGACATATGGGCTATGATTTCTCTTCCGGAACTTTCCGTTTTTCCGATTTCAAGGATAATGTGGAGAAAATATTGCAGATGAAAGCAGACGGAAGTATATTCCCGGGAGGCGAGGGAATGGATAACGACACATTGATGGCACAGTTTGCAGCCGGCCGTATCGCCATGCTGCCAGGAGTAAACTGGGATGTTTCTAACCTGGATAAATTCTGGCAGGAGCTTGGAACTAATTTTGAACTTGGCGTATGCGATGTACCTGTGATTGAGCCGAATAATGCCCATAAAAATTATGCACAGATAGCAGATATGCTTTGCCTTAGTTCCAGTGCTGTGAATATGCCGGAAAAGGCTATGAAGGTCTATGCATTTCTTCACAGCGCAGAGGTACAGCTTCAGATTCAGAACAATGAAGTAGACTTTATGGCAAGGGCAGATATTCAGGCTCAGAGACCGGATGAGTTTAAAAAAGTAGGAACCAGAGAGTTTGGAGATACCTCAAATTCATATTTTACCATGACACCTCCCGATGGCATTATGACGGTGGAGGGTCAGGATTACCAGAATACTCTGGTAAATCTGGTGGCCGGACCTGTCGATTCGGATGTGGAAGCAGTTTTAAGTGACCTGGATAAACGCTATAACAGTGCTCTGGAGGCCGCAAAAAAGGATGGTCTTAATATGAGTTTATATCTGGACGAGAACTGGGATACCAGTGTGAAAGAATGAAAAGTGTATTTACACATTGGTTAAACAAGGCTCTGAAAGAACAAATGTCTTATATTGGGCGGTAAAACAACCGCCCCAGATGTTTTATGCAATAGGGGCCGGCATAAATAATGAAAGAAAAAGAAAGGAATGGAAAATTATGAAAAATCTGGCGCATGGAAAGGAAGGTTGGTTTAAACGGAGGGACTCCGTGCAAAGTTATCTGATGATCACTCCCATGTTAATTGGTTTCCTTCTGTTTACAATCTATCCGATGTTCTGGCTGATCCGATGGTCATGGTTCAGCTATGACGGTATGACGGCAGCGGAGTTCATTGGATTTGATAATTACATCCGTGCGTTTACAAGAGATGAAAGGTATTGGCAGTCATTATTCAACACGTTTTTAATCGTGGGGGGAAAATTGATTATGGAGATTCCGCTGGCCTTGTTTCTGGCGGTAGTTTTGAACAGTCAAAAGAAAATCAATGCATTTTTCCGCACCATCTTTTTTTCACCGGCAATTGTCAGTACGGCTATCGTGGGTATTGTGTTCTATTTAGTTTTTGAGCCGTTTAGGGGACCGGTGAATCTGTTAGGGAAGGAATTCGGACTGATATCAAAAAATGTGAACTGGTTCGGAACAAAAGGGCTTGCAAATACGGTAATTATTCTGGCCAGTGTTTGGCGGGGCTTTGGAACAAATATGATATTCTTCATAATGGGTTTGCAAAATATCTCTGCGGATGTTTATGAATGTGCGGCTTTAGACGGGGTTAATACCTATACAAGGTTTACAAAAATCACCCTTCCCTTGCTTGCTCCTACTATAAAAACAGTCATGATGCTGTTTATAGTGAATGGAATTAAGATGTCAGATATGGTATTAGCACTTACCAACGGACAGCCCGGCGGCTCTACGGAAGTGGTAATGTCCTACACCTTTAAATACTTCTTTTCCTATGGTTCTGCGGATACGATCAGCCAATATGGATATTCTTCCGCTTTAGCTGTTATAACTGCTTTGATCCTGAGTCTTCTGGTCGGCTCTTTTCTTAAGGCTACAAAGCGGGTCGGAGACTTTTATTAAGAAGAGGAGATATATTCTGCACTCATTACAAAATTTAAGTTGGCGAAAAACAGCAGAATAGAAACGAGGTATATTATGAAAATCAAACGAAAACTTTCTTCCATCGCACTGTACATCGCTCTTAGTTTTTTGGCGGTTATTGTAATTTTTCCGGTGTTTTATGTAGTGGTTTCTTCCTTCAAAACTACAGGAGCAATATTAACCTCTTCCTCTTTTTTTCCGGAAAAGATTTCATTTGGCAATTACATCCGGGCCTGGGAGGAATCTAATTTTAAAAAATATATATGGAACAGTATTTTTATGTGCGGCACCATTGTGCTCGGAACGATTATCACTTCCATCACTTCGGGTTATGTATTCTCACGAGGAAAATTCCACTGGAAAAAGCCTCTTTTGGCACTGATTACATTTTCTATGTTTATCTCAGCCGGAAGTTTATACCTTTACCCCCAGCTGCAGACTGCAATGAAACTGCATCTGAATAACTCGCTGTGGGGCGTTATCATTATTTACATCTTCGGAATCAATGTGACACAGCTGTACCTTTCAAAGGGGTTTATTGACGGAATTCCAAAGGAAATTGATGAAGCAGCCAAGATGGATGGATGCAGCTTCTTTAAAATCTTCCGGCATATCATCTTTCCTCTGACAAAACCCCTGGTCGCTACAGTAGGCCTGCTGTCTTTTATGAATTCCTGGAATGATTACCTGCTTCCCATGGTATTTACATTAGGGAATCCGGACAAACAGCCTTTGGTAGTTGGGATCATTTCTATGAAGAATGCCGGGGAAGCAATATCATCATGGGATTTAATGATGGCGGGAACCGTAATGGCCGTCATGCCAATGTTAATTGTATTTATCACATTAAATAAGTACTTTGTAGCCGGATTAACCAGCGGAGCAGTTAAGGGCTAGGAAAAAATATAAAAAGAAAGGATGCAAATGGATATGGAAAAATTATTGACAGGCGTGTTACCGGCGCTGGTAACACCATTGGATGAGGAAGGAAATGTAAAAGCAGAACTGGCTGGGGCTTTCGTGAACCTGTACTTACAGCAAAAAGCAGATGGACTTTACATGCTTGGCTGGACGGGAGAAGGAGCCCATCTGCCTGTGGAGAAGCGGAAGATATGGGCTGAAGCAGTATTGGCTGAAGGCAGGGATAAGCTTCCTGTTTTTGTACATGTGGGTTATAATGAAAATCTGGATGATTCGGTAGAGCTGGCTGCCCACGCGGAGCAGTGCGGTGCTTATGCGGTAGCTTCGGTGGGAATTTCAGAAAAGGCGACCCTGGAAGACAATGTAGCTTATTTTAAGCGAATTGCGAAAGCAGCTCCCAACACTCCGTTTTATATCTATTGGGTAGCTTCCGGTAAAACGTTGACAGGAGGCCGTCCGGTGAATCCGGATGAACTTTTAATAGCAATGGAGGCAGTACCCACCTTTAGAGGAATTAAGTTTACGGATAATAATTTTTACATACTGGAGAGATTTAAAAAATACAGGCCTGATTTAAATATTCTGACAGGTGCGGATGAACTGGCCATCTGTTCGCAGATAATGGGAGCAGACGGAAATATCGGTGCACTTCAGGCAGTTACCTGTTACCATCATAAACTGATTTTCTGGAAGATACTGGAAGGGGATTATAAGGCGGCAAAGGAACTTCAATACCGTGCAAACGAAGTAGCTGAAGTCTATAACAGAGCGGAGGTAGGAAACCTGCCGGGAATCAAGCTTATATTAGACCGTGTTTATCAGGTCCCCGTTGGCATCTGCTCCCTTGATGGTCCGTTTGCAGGTCATAAAATCCCTAAACAGGCCGCAGAGCATTTGATAGATGTATTCCGTAAAAATATTGTTACCGCACCGCTTTAAGGATACCAAATAAAAAAGTATTTTTGGAGTTTATAGTGTTATATGGGTCCTGAACCAATTAAAAATATCTGTTGAAAAGAAGAATAATATATGATATTATAGTTATGATTTTAAGGATTGGAGGGTTGCTTAAAAATGTGTGGATTTATTAAATTCCGTTTTTTTTACTTTATTTAACTAATTTAATAGTGAGTAAAGTCTCTGCCTGTGTGCAGAGTAGCCGGGATTAGTCTGCCTGTTTTTAAGAAAACCTTATTAACAATAAATATTAAAGAAGTGCGTTAAAAAGGAGGGACAAATCTGCCCTCTTTTTTGTATGCCTGAAAAACAGATGTTTACAATTAAGAAACAGAAATTATATCATGATGCGGGATTCATACTGAATTATCTTCTATTTGAGATAATTTATAAATTCTTAAAAGCCGTATTATGGAATCATCGAAGTTAGTTAATTTGGATTTATAGATATGGAATCTCTCATTCTGCCATATTTTTTCCGTCTGCTCTATACACAGGTTGCGGCCTGTGTTTTTTTATGCAATAGGAAATTGCGTCCTATTGCATAAAAACCCGACCGGCGGGAGGCGTATGACGCGCTATGGAAATTTGTCACTTAGGAGACAGCGTGTCAGCGCTGGAATCTGACAGGCCGGATTTAAGATAATGAATGCAGAATGGAGAATAAACATGAGACAAGATAAAAAACATCGCAAGGTCAGAAAATGCAAGTCTGAACCAAATTTTTCAGGACAGCATTTGCTTCACAACAAGCAAATCATCCGACAAATTATTAAAGCAGCACAGATTAAATCTAAGGATACCGTTATTGACCTGGGAGCAGGGAAAGGAGCACTTACTTTGGATTTGGCGAAGAAGGCAAAACGGGTGATAGCAATTGAAAATGATATGGATTTTGCGGAAATACTCCGCGAAAAAGTAAAGGATTATCCCAATATCACTGTAATTGAAAACGATATATTAAAATACAGGTTTCCCAGGTCACCTTTTTATGTGGTATCGAATATTCCGTATGCCATAACGACACCCATAATGGAGAAACTTCTTGATAAGCCGGTAAATGCCCTGCAAGGAGCCGTAATTACCATGGAAAAGGGAGCTGCAAAACGTTTTACAAAAGTTCCTGTCACAGACCCGCGTATTCTGGTATGGAGAATATGGTTCCAGATGGAGATAGTAAGAGTGGTTTCTAAAAATAACTTTTCTCCCCCGCCCAAAGTAGATTCCGCCGTGTTGAAAATCAGAAGAAGAGTTAATCCGTTAATCCAGCCCGAACAATATCTCCAATTCAGAGGGCTTGCACAGTACGGGCTGAAATATCCGGAATTACCGATTTATAAAGCATTGGCAGGTGTATTTACTCCTGCCCAGATAAAACAGTTGGTAAAAGAACTGGGTGTGGACCGGGAGATGCCTGTTTATTTACTGGACCAATACCAGTGGGGAACCGTATTTCAGACAATGGTTCAATATGTGGAAGTCTTCCGCTGGCCTAAGCCTGAGAAAAGGTAAACAGATATTTAATTTAACGTTCCGTCATTTTGCCGGACATATTCAAATTTTGAGCATTTAAATCCGTGGGAGTTCAGTCAGGACGGGTGAAAAGGGGAAATTTTCAGCGCCTTGACTAAACTCCCACATAAACTTAATCCCAAACCCGGTTTCTGCCTTTCTTTTTTGCCTGGTATAATTTTATATCAGCTAATTCCACGATTTTATCAACCGTATTTACACCGCTTTCTTTATAAACGGTCTGTACGCCAAAGCTGCAGGTTATCTTTAAAGTATAAGAGTGAATGCAAAAATTCCTCTTTTCCACTGCACTGCGGATACGGTTAGCAATTCTTACGGCGTTAACTTCGCTGATTCCGGGAAGGCAGATGAGAATTTCGTCACCGCCGTAACGGGCTATCCATCCGTCTTTTTTACGTAGCTGCTGGCAAAACACCCCGGAAACTTCCTTCAGCACATGGTCTCCGATAATATGCCCGTATTTGTCATTGATTTTTTTAAAGCAATCTATATCAGCATAAATGACAGATAAGGGCTTGTTTTTCTGGAAGGCGTGGGTTAAGTCAATCGGCAGCTGTTCATCAATATATCTGCGATTATAAAGACTGGTAAGAGAATCCGTAACGGCTAACTTCCGGATATGCTTAAACATCATTTTTTGCTCCGCAGGTACGTGTGAATCCTCCTGCTTTTTGGCGCTTTGTATCAGTTCCAGATGACAGGAATGTCCGCAGATAGATACGGGAATGGTGACGGTGATGACCGTTAAGCGGCTGTTCTCACTGATAGAAAAGAACGCATCATAACAGCCTGTACAGGAGACAGGAGTTTCAGGGGGCATGTCCGAATTTTGGCTGTCGTATAATATTTCCTTACTATCCGCATCCAAAATCCGGATGACAGGATAAAATTTTTGGAGCATCCCTATGGATGCAATAGTCTGGTCTAAGCTTTCGAATTTCATGTTAATCCGTTCCTTTTTATCAAGGTGTGCTGATACTGCCCTGAAGTCAAAATTACTGTTAATAGTTTTTTGGGGGATAAATGGTGTTTAAATCTGTTCCAGCCTTTCTTCCGGAGTTCCCGGTATTACATTGCATATAAGCGGATTTTATCAGTATGTATAAGAACAATGCTTTCGTGGTATTCTATAAGAATATATTTTAATATACTTTTAGTATGTTTTCAACCCTGATTGTATTCTTTAAGATTACTATAAAGGAGGCTTAGAGATATATTATGCTTAACAGAAAAGAATTAGGCACTGCCATCAAGAATGCCCGCATGGAAAATAAATTAACGCAGGAAAAACTGGCGGAACTGCTTAGTATTACACCTGTGCATGTCAAACAGCTTGAAGCGGGGACCAGATTGCCGTCCGTTGAAGTTCTTCATAATATCGCCGTCACATTAAACTTCTCCGTTGATGAGGTTTTCTTTCCCGGAAAATCGGCTGACACGGAATTAATGGGTAAAATTGAACGAATTCTGCGTCTATGTACGCACCACGAGTTACGTGTGGTTTATGCTACAGCCAGTGCTTTAAAAGATAAGGATTTTATGTAAAATAATTGCAGACAGGCAGAAATGAAATGGGATGCGTGAACATTAATCACGTCATCTCATGGCTGTTTGTCCGGTTTGTACTTGCATTTTAGTTCTGCGGAAAATATGATGGACATTTGGAAATATTTATTATATGACGCGGCGGGAGAGCCCGTCGGTTAATAATATACATTAAAAGATTGTGCCCTTTTGTCAAAAACAAGAGTAATCATGCAGGTTGCTTTATTTGCGGACCATTTATAAAAAAATATTGTGAACTATTGACATAAGCGTTGATATATAGTAATATAAAAAATGAAATATGAAACGTTTCACTCTTTATAAATTAGATAAAAAGTACAAAACTGCTTTTTTTATTATAAAAATATGAAACGATTCATATTTTCCAGGTATTTTTCAGATAGTTTCCGTAAGTACATAAAATTTTTGAAAGAAGGAGAATGGTAATGAAAAGAAAAATGCTTAGTATTATTTTAACAGCTGCAATGGCTGCAGTATTGGTAACGGGGTGTGGGAATACAAATTCAGGTTCCGGGGATGTATCAAATGGGACTCAGACAAATTCGGAAACACAAGGCAATGAAGGTTCTGCTGAAAATGAAAGTCCGGCAGTTTCCACCGATGGGGTTTCCATCTCCCTGCTGAACACAAAAAGTGAAATACAGACACAATTTGAGGAAATGGCAGAAGCCTATAAAGAACAAACAGGGGTATCCATTGAGGTATATGTAACCACCGGAGATTCGCCGGCTGAAGACATAGCAAAAAGATATGCTTCCGGTGAAGCTCCCACCTTATTTATGGGAGATCCTCAGGACATCCTGGATATTGCCGGTGAAAAAGCAATTGATTTATCCGCTGAAAGCTGGGTGGAGAACGGAGGAAAACAGTATGGTATTTCAATTGGTGATAAATTATACAGTTTTCCTTTCTGTATTGAAGCCAGGGGCCTGATTTATAATAAGACGGCCATTGAAAAAGTGACCGGTCAGGAATTCAATCCGGAGATTATTACCTCCATGGATGATTTAAAAATGTTGCTGGATAAGCTGGTTGCCGGCGGTATGGAAACTCCTGTTGCAATCAATAAAGAAGACTGGAGCCTTGCAGGCCATTATCTGACCCAGGTTTATGAAGAACAGGACGGTACGGCGGCAACCGCAATCAGTTTTACAGAGGGGCTTAAAGCAGGAACGGAAGATTTATCCCAAAACGCCAGATTTAATTCCTTAATGGATACTTTTGATTTACTAACGAAATATAACATAAATAGAAATGACCCGCTGGCAGCAGATTATGATTTAAATGCGGTAAACCTGGCGGAAGGTGATATTGCCTTCTGGTTTAACGGAAACTGGGCGTATGAAAATATGTCCGACTATATTGTGGAAGGATCGGAATACGGTATTATGCCGGTGGTTCAGAATGATACAGCGGGAAATGCAAATGTAAACAGTTATCTTTGCGGGGGTGCTACCAAACAAATTATGATTGATTCCGTTAACTCTACACCGGAACAGCAGCAGGCGGCAAAGGATTTTCTTTCCTGGATGGCAGGGCAGGCGGAAGGACAGGATTTCCTGGTTAATTCCTGTAATTTGGTACCGGCATTCAGCAACATTCAGCTGGAGGTTACGAATCCGCTGGGACTTTCCGTACAGAAATATGCGGCGGCGGGCAAGATTTTTGAATCTTTTAACGAGGCACCGAGCGATCACTGGAAAACCGTAGGCGCTTTTATGCAGGAATATCTTGCAGGCCAGACGGACAGGGCCGGATTGATTCAAAAAATATCCGATTACTGGAAAGCACAAAAATAAATCCTTATGGTTGGGCTGTTGCAAAATTCAAGAAATATAAAACATATTTCGGATACAAGCTCAGTAAATTGATTTTTTGCAACAGCCCCATTTCGCCCATTAATTTGGAAAGGAGCAGCAGATGCAGAATCAGAATAAATTTTCCTACAAGGCAAGGACCTTTCTATTCTTTGCCGGTCCTGCCTGTTTTGCATTTACGGCAGTTGTCATAATACCGTTCCTCTACGGCATTTATTTAACCTTTACAGGATGGGACGGTATTTTGGATGCAAAACCTTTTGTGGGTCTGGCTAACTATAGGGTTGTATTTCAGGATGCGGAATTCTGGAAATCCTTATGGAGGACAATCCGGTATGTTTTATTTACGGTGATGCTGTCTAATCTGACAGCCTTTTGTCTGGCTTATCTGGTAACCGGTAAAATCAAAGGACGGAATTTTTTCCGTACCGGATTCTTTACACCTAACCTTATCGGAGGCATTGTGTTAGGATATATATGGAAATTTGTTTTCAGCAGGGCCATACCCGTTATAGGTGATGCAACCGGAATCGGTATATTCTCATCCTCCTGGCTTTCAGACCCTTCAAAAGCTTTCTGGAGTCTGGTTGTTGTTACGGTATGGCAGCTGTCCGGTTATCTGATGTTGATTTATATTGCAGGACTTACCGGCGTGCCCAGGGATATTATAGAAGCAGGTAAAATAGACGGATGCAAGGAAGGCCAGGCGGTACGCTACATCACATTGCCCATGATGGCGGCTTCTTTTACCATCTGTGTGTTTTTATCCATTACAAGAAGTTTTATGATTTATGATGTAAATATTGCATTAACGGAAGGAGGACCATATAACTCCACGGTAATGGTGGCCATGCATGTTTACCAGAAGGCGTTTTCCTCAAAAGAGTACGGTATCGGCCAGGCCGAGGCATTGATTCTGTTTCTGGTGATAGCGGCAATAGCAGTCTCCCAGGCTTATTTTGGCAAGAGTAAGGAGGTTGATGCATAATGGATGATAATAGGAAGAGTTTTCTGGCAAAAAAAATTACGGTGCTGGTTAAAATGATAATTCTAATCTGCAGCTTTATCGTATATATGTTTCCTTTTGCCATGATAATCATCAACTCCTTTAAATCCAAACGGGACATTGTAAAAGAACCTTTAACCATAATTGGTTCCAGAGGTGTGTCCCTGGATAATTTTAAAGCGGCCTATGAGAAAATGAACTTTATAAAAGTATTTTCTAACTCATTGCTTATTACCATATGCAGTGTGTTTGTCATAATCCTGATATCCTCCATGTGTGCTTATATTTTTGTCCGCACGGACTGGCTTGCGGGAAAAATAATGTTTGGGCTGATGGTATTCTCCATGGTTATACCTTTTCAGGTGGTCATGATACCGGAAGTAGTTATTTACGGCAGCATACTCGGTATTTTAAATCATAGGGCAACCTTAATTTTTATGCATGCCGGCTTTTCGGTAGCCATGTCGGTTTTTATGTATCACGGGTTTATTAAAAGCAGCATTCCCGTATCATTAGAGGAGGCTGCCAAGCTGGACGGATGCGGCAGGCGGCAGACTTTTTTCAAAATCGTTTTTCCCTTGTTAAAACCCACGACGGCAACTCTTATAATTTTATACAGCCTGGGAATCTGGAATGATTTCCTACTGCCCAGTCTTGTACTGACGAAAAAGAACTTATTTACCTTACCCATTGCAACAAGGGCATTTTATGGAACCTATTCTTCAGATTTAGGTCTGATTATGGCAGCTCTGGTCATGACGGTAATACCTATCATTATTTTATATCTGTGCCTGCAAAAATACATAATCGAAGGCGTTGTTGCAGGAGCGGTAAAATCCTGAGAATATCCGCCCATCCGAAGTATTTATTTGCCGTTATGACCGGTCTATGGTATAATATCGAAAGATAT
>DBEP01000027.1:66452-89162 GCA_002294045.1 Lachnoclostridium sp. UBA903
TGGGAGCTTGCGGACATGGTATAATATCGAAAGATATTATACCTGCGCCGAACAAAGTGAGTGCGCAACAACGCCGCAAGGTGGAGCAGCGGGAACAGGAACAGTAAAGAATGGCGTTAATTCTATTATTTAGACGGGGGTTCTTTTCAGTGGTTACCATAAAAGATGTTGCCAAGGATGCGGGTGTTTCAGTCGGCACCGTATCAAAAGTACTGAATAATATTTATGTTACGGCGGTTAATAAGGAGAAGGTGGAACAGTCCATTAAGCGGTTGGGTTATCATGTGAATACCTATGCGAGAGGCTTAAAAGCGCAGAGAACTAATACGGCGGCTATTATTGTACCCGATTTGATCAATCCTTTCTTTGCGCTGCTGGTAAATTATGTGGAGCAGGCATTTTCAGAGATTAATTATAAATTATTGATATGTAATTCGCATTGTAAGAAAGAAAAAGAAATCGCTTATATTAATATGGCAAGACAAAATAAAGTGGATGGGATTATCAGCGTAACCTACAGTAACAGCGACGAATATTTAAGTGATGATTTACCCATTGTTTCAATTGACCGTCACTTTAAATCCAAGGTATGCTGCGTATCCAGCGACAATTACCGGGGAGGTAAGATGGCGGCGGAAATATTAATTGAAAAAGGCTGCACCAATATTGTTTATATCAGGACCGGCTCCAACATAAGCGGTGAAACCTTAAAAAGAGGAAGCGGTTTTATGTATGCCTGTGAAAAGGCCGGGATTAATTACCGCTGCCTGGAATTCGGTGAAGAAACCACCATTGAAAGAGACGGGGCAACCAAACGTAAGGTATACCGGTTTTTGGAACAGTCCCTGGACAGTGGTAAGTTTAAATATGACGGCATTTTTACAAGCTCTGATTCTTTAGGACAGATTATTATTGAAAAGCTAAAGGAGATGGGGGTAAAAATACCCATGGATGTCCAGATAATCGGCTATGACGGGCTCAGGGCATTAAATGTAGGCGCCTATCAATTGTCCAGTATTGCACAGCCGGTTCAGGATATGGCAGTTACCTGTGTGAAGCATTTAATGCAGCTAATAAATAAAGAGCCGGCAGAAGACCTCACAATCTTACCGGTTTCTTTCGTGGACGGCGGGACTACCAAATAATAAATATGGTCCGTCTCCGGGGTATAAGGCTGGGGCTGCTGAAATTAGTCAAATTACGTCCAATGAGATAACCCCCCAGGGGGATGCACATGACGCTTGAGAGGAATTATGCCGCAAAGAGGCCAAGCGTCAGCATAGAGTTTGCAAAGCAAACTCTTTCTTATTAATCGGAAGAACTGTTTTTTTCTTCAATATATTTTAAGGTATTCAGTCCGCTCTTGATTAGTTTGTCAATGGGCTGATTATGGGAACGGCATATTCTCTTTAAGCCGTACAGTGTTTCAGGGTCTTTGTTTATCAGGTTGACACCATAGGTGCAGGAAAGCGTTGCCTTAAAGCCTAATTTTTTTATGATGCTTTCCGTCAGATCATTATATTTTCCGTAAGGATATGTAAAGGTGGTGGGGGTTTTATCCGTAACCGACATTATTTTATCCTGCAATGTGGTAATGTCTTCCGTTATGACTTCTTCGTAATGGGTGACGGATTCGTTTGCCATGGGATAGCACCCGTACCGTCCGTTGCGGATTTTATGTAAATTATAAGTATGGTTCTGGATTTCAACCAGGCCTGATTGATCCATTTCATACACATGGTCCCAGGTAATAACGGCATAATTAATATTATCATCAGATACCTTTGAATAATCGTCCGTACTTTTTCCTACTATGGATAATACAATTTTGGAATTGTATTTTTTTAATAAAGGAAATACATTTTTATATATGCTGATATAGCCGTCGTCAAACGATAAGATAATCGGATTCTTGGGTAATTCATTGCCATTATACACATAGTCAATCAATTGGGACATGGTTATTGTATTATAATTATTTTCGGATAGATATTTTAAGTCGCTTTCAAATTCATATGGACTGATAACATCTTTGCCCAGATTGCTGTTTTTAACCTGATGATACATGATGATTGGTACACATACGGCCTGATTACTGGAAGATACGGCATAAATGTCGATTAAATTCCTTGCAATAGATATAGCCGGCAGTATAAAAGCTACAACCAGCAGAAATATTTTCAAATTATGTTTATACTTTATACCCTTATACATTTAATTCCACTTCAATTTTTTCATTTATAGAATTATATGTCAAAAAGGCGTGTACTTAGCCTGTCAATCCATAATTTATTTATTTTTATTTGATATAAGGTTTATTCCGAAAGCATATCCCCCAGTATACGTTTTGCCTTTACCGTATTGTCACCGCATTGCTCCAGAACAAGACTGACGGCATCATAACCCAGCTTGGCGGCATATTCGGCGGCAAAGGCATAGGAAGAATCAAGCAGCATTCTGCACTTTTCCGTATTTGGTTCAATGCCCTCAATACACTTTTCCCTGAATAATTTTACGGAATGCCGCAATAAATCCAGGCTTTCCAGCAGTGAATCCGCAATAAGGGGCAGAAATGCATTGAGTTCAAATTCACCATGGGCAGCTGCCGCAGAAATGGCATAATCGTTTGCCATAACACGCATGGATACCTGCATAACCATTTCCGGAATCACGGGATTTATCTTTCCCGGCATAATAGTACTGCCAAGCTGCATGGGTTTTAACCTTATTTCACCGATGGCATTGGAATTCATAAGGCGCAGGTCATTGGCAATCTTCATCAAATTAACAGCCAGGGCTTTCAGTAAGCCGGATACTTCAACAAAAACATCGTTGTTCTGGGTTATATCCAGAGGGTATTCCGAAACGGCAAGCCCTATGCCGGTTAAGCTTCTCAGGGATTCGATAATACCAAAGCGGTACTGTCTGTCCGCATTGGTTCCGGTTCCGATGGCAGTACCGCCGATATTGACCTGGCGCAGCCGTTCTTCTATTTTATAAAGACGCCACCGGTCACGGGCAATTGCCTGTGCGTAAGCCCCGAACTCACCGCCCAGTGTAACGGGAACGGCATCCATAAGCTCCGTCCGTCCGGTTTTATTTATCGCTTCCCATTCGTTTTCCTTTTTCTGGAGCGTTTCCTGGAGTTTTGCACATTCTTCGCTTAAAATCCTTAAGGCATCAATGGCAGCTATACGCAATGCCGTAGGATAAACATCATTGGTGGACTGTCCCCGGTTTATATCATCCAGCGGATGAATGACAGCATAAGAACCGGGGGGATGTCCCAGCTGCTGCAATGCAAGGTTGGCTATTACCTCATTTACATTCATGTTAGTTGAAGTTCCGGCTCCGCCCTGCAGGGACGCTGTAATAAACTGGTCATCTGCCCCGCCTGCCAGGATGCGGTCGCAGGCACTTATGACTGACGGGTATATTTCCTTTTCATCGGCATTGGTATGGATATAAGTAATTGCCGCCGCTTTTTTGATTTTAACAATGGAATAAATAAGATGAAGATTGGTTGTTTTATGATTTAATTTAAAATTCTCATAGGCCCGTTTCGTCTGTAACCCGTACAATTCACTATCATTAAGTTCTAACCCGCCTAATTTATCGGATTCTTTTCTCATATTAACACCCATTGCATATCACATCTGCTTGCAGATGTGATACTGCCAAAAATAAAAAGGTTGAAAGACTCAATATTCGGCAGACCTTTCTAAATTTAAATTTTCTTTCAACCGAACTCCATTCCGATGCTTTTTATACAAACATCAAATTATTGCATAAGATTGGGGCGTCCAGCCCGGCACAAGCAGTTTTCAAACACACTCCAGGGCGTGTCTGAAAACTGCCTGTGCCGGGCTGGCTGTTCCATTATTCCTCTGTTTCAGCGATTTCCTCAAGTGCTGCTTCAAGATGAGGAAAAATTCTCAGGCTGCGTTTTAGAATCCCCTGCATATAGGCTATGGTTACGCCGTAATTTGTAATGGGTATGCCCTGTTTGACGGCATGTTTCATACGGTAGCGTACTTCACGCTCGTTCAGCATACAGCCGCCGCAGTGGATAATCAGCTTGTAAGAGGAAAGCTCCTCCGGAAATTCCGTACCGGATGTAAATTCAAAAGTTATATTTTTACCCGTGTAGTTTTTCAGCCAGCGGGGAATTTTAACCGTACCGATGTCATCACATTGGCGGTGGTGGGTACAGCCTTCTGAAATCAATACCTTATCATTGTCCTTAAGTTTCTCCACGGCAGCAACTCCTTTTACCGCGGTATCCAGCAGTCCTTTGTACCGTGCCATTAAGATGGAAAAGGAGGTAAGCGGTATATGCTGCGGGGTATCGGCAGACACCTTTGCAAAAACCTGGCTGTCGGTAATAACCATTGACGGCTCTTTGCCTAGACTGGTAAGGGTGTCTTTAAATTCGTATTCCTTTACTACGATTGCGGTTGCGTCGGCTTCCAGAATATCGCGTATGGTCTGCTGCTGGGGCAGAATCAGCCTTCCCTTTGGCGCAGCCTTATCTATGGGGGTAACCAGTACGACAAAGTCCGACGGATGAAGCAAATCACCGACGATTTTCAGTTTTTCATCGTCAGCTGAAGTCAAATGCGCAATCTTTTCTTTTAATTCCTGTATACCGGCTAATTGTTCCGCACTGACATACATTTCATTCGTACCTGCCGCTGGAACCGTATTAAGTAAATCAACTTTGTTGTAAACGATTAGATAGGGAACTTCCCTGGTAATAAAAGCATTTACAAGTTCAAAGTCGGTATCCTGCATTCCCTCTGCGGCATCTACGGCCAGCACCGCAATATCGGTTTTGTTTAGCACCTGTTTCGCCTTTTTTACCCGAAGCGCTCCAAGCCCTCCTTCATCGTCAATACCCGGCGTATCGATTATCATTACCGGTCCCAGGGGCAGTAATTCCATTGCTTTATAAACCGGGTCCGTTGTGGTTCCTTTTACGTCGGAAACAACGGCCAGGGCTTGTCCTGTAACCGCATTTACCAAGCTTGATTTACCGGCGTTTCTCCTGCCGAAAAAACCGATATGTATTCTGTTTGCAGATGGGGTTTCATTAAGTCCCATAGCTATACCTCCCAATATATAATCGTTACTTTCCTTTCAGGCCGGATATTCTTTCCTGTAAGGTTATTTTAATATCAAGATAAAGGTACCAATTGTTATAAACAAACCGCCTATTACCGTTTTAAAGGTTACGGCTTCCTTCAGGATGACAAAAGCCAGTAGCATACTGATAACCACACTGAACTTATCCACAGGCACTACTTTGGATGCATCCCCTAACTGCAGGGCTTTGTAATAAAAAAGCCAGCTAAGGCCGGTGGCAATACCCGATAAACCTAAGAAAACCCAGCTTTTTGTACCAATATTGGCAATCTCGTTTTGTTTACCGGTCATAAAGACGATACCCCAGGCCATAATTAATACGACTAAGGTACGTATTGCCGTAGCCAGGTTGGAATTCACTTTCTCAATACCAATTTTGGCTAATATGGATGTAAGTGCGGCAAATACTGCCGAAAGCATTGCATAAAAAATCCACATGACGACTCCTTTCCCCGGTTAAATTACGGCAGTGATGCCGGAATCCTTCCCGGCCCGGCCTATAACGCCCCATCCTTTTCCAGTTTTAACCGGCATAATTATTCTCCTGCCTAAAAATACAAAATCCTGACCTTTATTTTAATACATTTTTGGTCATATGAAAAGTAAATTTATATATTAATCCGGGAAAACTCAAGAATAAACCGTTTGTTATGATTTGACAAGTTATGCTGGCAATCATATAATAATTACTATGTTATATATATATTTTCAAAGGAAACAGCAGGTTTAAGATGCCTTTAACAGGTTTATGACCGGCAGTTGAAAAAAATATAAATTAGGGAAAGGATGCCACCGTATTATTCTTTCAATCATAAATATTTGTGGCGGCAGTACATCTTTTTATGGTGTGTCATGCAATGGGTGTAATCATGAAAATAAAAAAAGTAACTCTAATCGGATTGGGAGCAATGGGTGTGTTTTTTGCACCGAAGTTAGAACGATATCTTGGAAAAGAGAATTTCAGGGTGCTTGCCGGAGGTGAGCGCCGGAATAAATTGCTGGCAAGGGGCGTAGCGGTTAACGGCGTCAGACATCAATTTACAATCCTCACTCCGGAAACGGAAAGTGATCCTGCGGATTTGATTATTATGGCTGTAAAAGATACCGGATTCTCTGAGGCTGTTCGGGATATCCGGAACCAGGTGGGACGGGATACCCAGATATTATGTGTCATGAATGGGATAGACAGTGAGGAGAGGCTGGCAGCAGTCTACGGCTGGGAGCATGTTTTATATTCCTACATGAGAGTCTCCATTGCAATGAAAGACGGAGCTGCGGATTTTGACCCTGAGTTCGGAAAGATTTATTTTGGAGAGACAAAGAATGAAGAATTATCCCAAAGAGTTAAGGATGTCAGGGATTTATTTGATGCCTGCGGCATTCGTTACAGTATTGAACCGGATATGATCCGAGGCATGTGGTTTAAATTTATGTGTAATATCGGAGAGAATATGACTTGCGCCATGTTAGGCATTCCCTTTGGTGCTTTCCATATAAGCGGACATGCCAATGCAATCCGGCGCAGCGGGATGCGGGAGGTGGTAAAAATCGCAAACTGTCTTGGCATTGATCTGGGAGAAGAAGAAATAGAGAACCAGGAGGCTATGATTAAAAAAATACCCTTTGCCAACAAACCATCCACCCTGCAGGACCTGGAAAACAGCCGCATGACTGAAATAGAAATGTTTGCGGGAAGAGTGGTCAGGCTTGGTGAAGAGCTTGGTATTGAAACGCCGGTGAACTGGATGTTCTATCACGGAATAAAAGTATGTGAAGAGAAGAGTATGGGAAAGTTTGACAGAAACGGATAAATCAGTATAAAATATCTGCGGTTAATTTTAACCGGGCGTGTAACCATATTAAAAGAAAGGCAGGACGCATATGAAAAAGAAATCCGGAATATTTCAATACAATTCCCCGGTAACACTGACATTTGCTTTTATATCCCTGGCGGTGCTGCTGTTGGGGATTACAACCAACGGGGTAAGTACAAGCCTGTTTTTCTGTACCTATAAATCCTCCTGGTCGGACCCTCTTACCTTTATCAGAATGTTCGGACATGTGCTGGGACATGCCGGCTGGAATCATTTTTCCGGCAATATGGTCCTGTTTCTGGTATTGGGGCCTATGCTGGAAGAGAAGTACGGTTCAAAGTTTTTCCTGAAAATGATAGCTTTAACAGCTTTTGTATCCGGAATGTTTTACAATATTCTTTATCCCCATAATATGCTCTTAGGTGCCAGCGGAATCGTATTTATGATGATTGTTTTATCATCGGCAGCCGGTATGAAGGAAGGCAGGATACCGATTACCCTGATACTGGTTGTAATGATATATCTGGGAGGCGAAGTAATAAACAGTCTGGGTTCGGAGGACGGAATCGCACATGGGGCTCACATAATAGGCGGAATCTGCGGAGCCGGCTTCGGCCTTCTGGGCAGCAGGAAAACCAGGCCCCATAGACCGCACAGGAAAAGGCAGTAAGTATTTAAATTATATATATAGGTTGATTTTATCCTATATTTAGTTTATACTATAGTTGAGGTGAGAAAAATGGATATTAATACTGAGCTTTTGGTGCCCATGACTGACGCAAACCAAAATTTTTCAAAGGTAGTCCGCATAGTGGATGAAGAAGGTTTGGCTGTTATTTTAAAAAATAATAAACCTCGTTATGTAATTGCACCTTTTTCCGAATATGACGAGATGATAGCATGGAAAAAGGAACGGAGTGGCCGGATTGAAAAAACAGCGGTTAAAGTGCTGGAAGATAACCTGGAAGCGTTCCGGGAGCTAGCCAAATGATTTTTTTAACTATTAGTGAAATTGTCGATTTACAAAAGAAAATTATAGACAGGACTGGCGGGCTTCAGGGAATTCGCGACAATGGGCTTTTGGAATCCGCAGTTTACAGTACTTTAGCCGGGTTTGAGAACATGGAACGGTATCCCACTATTGAGGAAAAGGCTGCGCGGCTGGCATATGCATTACAAATAACCACCCATTTTTAGATGGAAACAAGCGTATTGGTATTTATGTGATGCTGGTGACATTGGAGTTGAATGGATTCGGCCTGCATTTTACACAACCGGAGCTTGTAAATTTAGGGTTGGGCATTGCAGATGGTTCTCTTTCTTATGAGGCTGTACTACAATGGTTGCAGGCACATAAATAAATACAGCCTGTTCACATGCGGTTTATGTGAACTTATTTAGTGAGGATGTAATTTGGCAGCATAATATAGTCGAAGATAAGAGAGTGATAGGAACTATAATAAAAGACGAGAGATAGTTGGTCTCTTGTCTTTTATTATATTTTTATATGTTTAAATATTGGAAGAGGCCTTCCTTCCGTCCCGGCCTGTGTTTGTCCTGCGTGAAATATGGTAAAAATGACAAAAAGGACAATGTATCCAGGAATGACCGGATAAACTGTAAAATATATTTTAATAATGATAATTTGATGGAGTTTGGAATGAAGCTGATAAAAGATAAAAAGATAGTGATTTTTATTCTTTTATTTACGATTGCGTATTTTATTGGAGGGGGAATTGCCATGCTGGTAAATGCCTATGAAAAAGATACGCTATTGGCAGATGCGGATAACTGGGGTCTGGGATTTTCTACGGAAGGCCAGCCGCCTACGGCTAATGCTACGGCAGATGAACTGAAGAAATATGATACCTATTATATAGGAGACACGAATAAGAAGGTTATCTATCTGACCTTTGATGCGGGGTATGAAAACGGTTATACCTCGATAATATTAGATGCGCTGAAAAAGCATAACGTACCTGCAACCTTTTTTCTGGTTGGCAATTATATAACGACAAGTCCCGACCTGGTGAAACGAATGGTGGCGGAAGGGCATAATGTGGGAAACCATACATATAATCATCCTGATATGTCTAAAATTTCTTCTGTAGAAGCCTTCCGTAAAGAGCTGGAGGATTTAGAGAAAGCTTATGAAGACATTACGGGAGAGAAGATGACAAAGTATTATCGGCCGCCCCAGGGTAAATACAGTGTGAATAACCTGGAAATGGCGAAAGAACAGGGATATAAAACCTTCTTCTGGAGCCTGGCCTATGTGGATTGGTACAATGATAAACAGCCTACGAAAGAGGAAGCGTTTAAAAAACTGTTAGGCAGGATTCATCCCGGTGCAATTGTTCTCCTTCACAGTACGTCAAAGACAAATTCCGAAATCCTGGATGAACTGCTAACGAAGTGGGAGGAAATGGGATATACCTTCGGAATATTAAAAGATCTGGCTGAAAAACAGGAATAGTTTATCTCTGATTTCTACAGCATTTTACTTATAATTTATGACAGAATTTTTTATGAACAGCGAAATATTTGAACACGTTTTTGGTTTTTGTTTATGGTATAATGTCGACAGACATTANNCCGCGCCGAACGTAGTGAGTGCGTATTAACGCCACAAGGTGGCGCGTACCATGGGAGCTTGCGGACATGGTATAATGCTGACAGCTGCGTTGGCCTTGGATTATTTTTTTCGAGCATTCTTCTGATAAAAATAATTATATTATGGATTAATTGAAAGCTTTATGATATACTGAAAGCATAGTGAGTTTATGCAAGTTTATTTGCAATAGGCGAGCGGAGCAACAAGATCATGGACTGTTTTTGTTCATGGTATGCTGAAAACGGAACAGGAAATTTCAAGCTAGCTTGCAATTTCCGAATATTGAAAATCTAAAGGAGGTGGCTTACATGAAAAGCTTTGCTTGTATGATTCAGAGCAATTTTATATTTTGGGAGGGAATGCTATTTGAATTACAAAAAAGGCACAGATGTATTGCCGGACCGCCTGTTAAAAGAAGTACAGGAATATGTGGAAGGATGCCTTGTCTATATTCCTAAAAAGGGCAGTAAGGCAGGCTGGGGGTATTTAAGCGGTACCCGTCAATTAATTGACAAAAGAAACAACAAGATTAATCATTTATACGAACAGGGAGAATCTATCCGTATTTTAGCGGAGCAATTCCATCTCGGAGAAGATACCATCCGGAAAATCGTTTATAAGAAAAAATAAGTATAACGATTCTTTTCCTATTATTATCTTATAATGTATGAGATAATACATTTGACCGGTTAATTTCAGTTGGAAAGGGGTTGGTTATATTGATTCAAAGTTTAGAGGTGTTTGATTTATAATACCCTAAAAAAAGGCGATGGGCGTGTCCCATTGCCTTTTTAAATACTTCAAAACAGATGAATAGGAGAGGATGAAAATGTTGGGTAAAACAGAAATCAGCCAGATTCAAAAAGCATTGAAGAACAGTATAAACAGGAAAGAAATCGCCGGCGGGAATTTACTGGTGATAAAAGGAGGGAAAGAAGTCCTTTATCATGAAGACGGTTCTGCCGACTTGGAAGCGGGACTTCCGGCTAAAAGAGATTCCATATTCCGGTTATATTCCATGAGTAAGCCGGTTACCGCAGCGGCGGTGATGATACTCCTGGAACGGGGAGAAGTAGACCTTTATGAACCGGTAAGCAAGTATCTTCCCGGATTTAAGAATCAGATGGTTGAAGACGGCGGCCGCATGGTCCCGGCAGAGAGGGAAATGATTATAAAAGACCTGCTGTCCATGACATCAGGCTTAGTTTATGAAGGGACCAATAAAGCGGGGCAGGAGACGGAAGCTTTATTTCAGGAGATAGACGAGAGGCTGCTAAGTGATACGCCGTTGGGAACGGTGGAAGCTATGAATAAACTGGGACAGTGTACTCTGGCCTTTCATCCGGGTTCCTCCTGGCAGTACGGAACCTCGGCCGACGTACTGGGAGCCATTGTGGAAGCGGTAAGCGGCAGGCGTTTCGGAGAATTTTTGGAGAAAGAAATATTTGCACCTTTGGGAATGGAGGATACCGCATTCTGGGTACCGGAAGAAAAAAGAGACCGTCTTGTAAAGACCTATGCGGATGACGGAAAGGGCGGATTAAAACTTTATACCGAAATACATTTGGGGATTATCCAGCCCATGGACAGAGAGCCGGCCTTTGAATCCGGAGGAGCCGGCCTGGTTTCCACCATTGATGATTATGCAAAATTTGCACAAATGCTTATGCAGGAAGGCAGTTTAAGCGGCATTCAGATTTTAAGACCCAAAACGGTAAAATATTTTACCTCCCGAACCTTAGATGGCCCACAGCAAAAAGGCTTTGACCTTTGGCTTACTTTATGCGGACACAGTTACGGAAATCTAATGCGTATCATGACGGACTGCAGCAGGGCGGGAGATTTAGGAAGCCCCGGAGAGTATGGATGGGACGGATGGCTTGGTACATATTTCTGCAATTGTCCCAGGGATGGTTTGACGTTCCTTTTCATGATGCAGAAAACAGATGCCGGAACGACTTCACTTACCAGAAAGCTTAGAAATATAATTTTAAGCTCCTTCTGAAAAATAACACCGTATCTTTTAATTAACAAATAAGGATGCAGATTTATGTGAATCTGTGCCGATAAAAAGGAGGCTGTTGCAAAATCAAAATATAACTTACTTGGAGAGTATAGGATTACTATTTCACAGATATTGTAAAAAGGACCCTATTCTCCCTAAAGTTCGGTAAATTGACTATTTTGCAGCTGCCCCCTGTTAAGTTACAGGATCAATTAATTATGTATCATATTTATATAATAAACTTTACGAATACGGAAACAATAACCAATACTGCGCCGATGGCAGATATGGTTCTGTAAATTCTTACTGATTCGGCATCATCTTTTTCTTTCCTTAAATAAACAATTCCCGATAGCAGCAGCCCAAAACCAACGACTAAAAAAAGTATAAATAAAATCCATTCTTTCATTCTTATTTCCTCCATTTTAATAATAGGGATGAATTGATGATAACAGCAACCGAGCCGGCATTATGTACCAAGGCGCCCAGCACAGGATTTAAGATACCCGTAATTGCCAGGGCAATAGCCATAAAATTAAGCAGCATGGAAGCGGCAAGGTTTATACGGATAGTCCCCATGGTTTTTTTTGAAAGCCTTAAAAGATGCGGTATTTCTTTGATGTCATCACCCACTAAGGCAATATCCGCGGCGTCAATTGCAATATCACTTCCTATTCCGCCCATGGCAATTCCCACATAGGCTGTCTTTAGTGCAGGAGCATCGTTAATCCCGTCCCCGACCATGCAAACCGGCTCTCCGTTATTCTGATAATCTTGTATTGCCGTTAATTTATCTTCCGGAAGACAATTTGATTTCAGGTCACTGATGCCGGCAATCCGTGCCATATGATTTGCCGCATGGGAAGTGTCTCCGGTAAGCAGTACGGTTTTAATTCCTGTATTATGTATGGATGAGACAGTTTCTGACGCATCCGGGCGCAGGGTATCCGACAGAGCAATTAACCCGATGGAATTCCGGCCGAATGCCAGATAAATGACGGTACATCCGTTTTCCTTTGCTTTTTCCGCCGCTTGAGAAAGTATCTCCGGAATTGGGATTTTTTCTTCCGATAATAAAACCTCATTCCCTGCCAATACGGTATCTCCATCCAGTCTGCAGGTTACGCCGCGGCCCGCAAGAAGTCTGAAATCATCCGGTTCTTTCGGTGTTTTTCCTTCTTTCTTCCTGTAATAAGATACAATCGTTTTACCCAGGGGATGCTCGGAACGAAGCTCTGCGGATGCTGCCAGCTCAAGCAGCATATCCGGGCTGTATTCCGCCGTAGAGCTTACTATTTGTGTTACGGCCGGTTTACCGGCTGTCAGGGTGCCTGTCTTGTCAAAAGCAATCCGTTTTACTTTTGCAAGACGTTCCAGGGCATCCCCCTCCCGTATCAGGATACCGTATTTGGCAGCATTCCCGATTCCGGCCATAATTGCGGTTGGTGTTGCGAGAACCAGTGCACAGGGGCAAAATACAACCAGGATAGTTACCGAACGAATAATTTCGCCGGTAAGGAACCACGTACCAATGGCTGACGCAAGGGCAATTACTACAATCCACGTTGCAAAACGGTCGGCTACCCCCACTATTTTAGCTTTACCGGCATCTGCCGATTCCACAAGCCGGATCATGCGCTGCAGGGAGCTGTCTTCCCCAACCTTCCTGGCAGTCATATCAAAGGTGCCGAACTGGTTGACCGTTCCGCTGGAAACTTCATCTCCTTCACCCTTATCTGCAGGCAGGGATTCACCGGTCATTACGGACTGGTCGATGGAGGTCTGTCCTTTTGTAATTATCCCGTCCACTGCAATGGTTTCACCGGCTAATACACGCAGGCTATCACCCGGTTTCACCTGTTCTGCCGGTATGATGAATTCTTCACCATCCTTAACAAGCCTTGCGGTTGCGGGGGTAAGGTGTACAAGCTTTTCAATTCCGGCCCGGGCTTTTGCAACGGTTCTCTCTTCCAGATAAGCGCCGATAGCCATTATAAACGCCACTTCACCGGCTGCAAATATTTCACCCGTAATAATCGAAGCAATTAAGGCAATGGATACCAGAACATCCGCCTTAATATCAAATTCGGTTACCAGCCCGATGACGGCACCTTTTATAATAGGGATACCGCAGAGCAGTATGGCGATCCATGCTGTATCAACAGGAAGATTCCCGACAGAAAAGAAACTGACGACCAGTGCCGGAAGAGATATGGCCAGAAAGAAAAGGGTACGCTTTTCTTTCTCTTTTATAAATCGTGTCAATACGTCACTCCTTTCATACCTATGGGGGTATAGGTATATTATACCCCCAGGGGTATATAGTGTCAATAAAAAAAAGACAGCTGCATTTAATTTACAACTGTCTCTTTTAATTAATAAAATTTCTTTATTGCCGCAATCTTGAATTATTTAAGTCATCCTTGAAAAATGTTCAACCGCTTTTGTAAAATCCGCAATGGTTTTATCGGCGTTTCCATGTTCAATTCCTTCTCTGACACAGTGGTTTATATGTCCTTCTAAAATAATCTGGCCAACTTTATGCAAAGCATTCTTTGCCGCATTGATTTGTATCAAAACATCTTCACAGGGAATATCTTCCTCTATCATTTTATCAATCGCCTTGACTTGGCCCATTATTTTATTGAGCCGTCTGTGCAAATTATCCGAGTCCATGCATTGACGCATATTGACACCTCCTTTGATACCTGCAGGGGCATATGAAACAGTATATCATTGCAGGCAGATTTCGTCAACTTAAGCGGAATTCAAATGTTATTTTTGATGCTCCCTGCGCCATGCTTCAATTTTCTCCATCCATTCCTTAACTTTGGCCTCGTTGCCCTGGGTAGTTGGTAAATAATACCGGCGGCCGCTGAGGGAGTCGGGAAGACATTGCATGGCGGTGAGCTTATCCTCCGTGTCGTGAGCGTAAACATATCCTTCGCCGTAATGCAGTTCCTTCATTAATTTGGTGGGTGCATTGCGGATTTGCAGGGGTACCGGCTCCGCAAGCATATTCAAGGCATCCTTTTTGGCGCTTTCGTAGGCTTTATAAATCGCATTGGATTTTGGAGCCAGCGCAAGATATGTAACTGCGTGGGTGAGATTTACATTGCATTCAGGCATACCGATATAATGGCACGCCTGGTAAACAGACACGGCAATTTCCAGGGCGTGGCTGTTTGCCATCCCGATATCTTCACTGGCAAAACGGATCAGCCGCCTGGCAATATACAGCGGATCTTCTCCGGCTTCCAGCATTCTGGCCAGCCAATAAACGGAAGCGTTCACATCGCTGCTACGCATGGACTTATGCAGTGCCGAGATAAGATTATAATGTTCTTCCCCGTTTTTATCATACAGAAGGGACTTTTTGCTGATACATTGTTCAATAATTTCTTTTGTTACGGTAATTTTTCCATCGTTTATCCTACCGTTTAAAACAACCATTTCCAGCGTATTTAACGCTGCACGGGCATCCCCGTCAGCAAAACCTGCGATCATCGACAGCATTTCCTCCGTTATGTCAATATGCTGTCCTCCGAATCCGCGTTTATCCGTTAAGGCCTGCTTAAGTAACCGGGTTAAGTCGGAGACGGTCAATGCCTGCAGTACAAAAACTTTGCAGCGTGAAAGCAAGGCCGAGTTGATTTCAAAGGAAGGGTTTTCCGTTGTGGCGCCAATCAATATAATGCTGCCCATTTCCACAAAAGGCAAAAAGGCGTCCTGCTGTGCTTTATTAAAACGGTGGATTTCATCCACAAACAGTATGGTTTTTTCACCCATCTGCCGGTTGTTCTCCGCTTTGATCATGACCTCTTTAATTTCTTTTATACCGCTTGTAACAGCACTGAAATTCACAAATGCAGCCCGGGTTTTACCGGCGATAATTCTTGCCAGCGTTGTTTTGCCGACTCCGGGAGGTCCCCAGAAAATCATGGATGAAACCTGATCCTGGTCAATCAGCTGCCTCAGGATTTTTCCCTTTCCCAACAGATGCTGCTGGCCTACATACTGGGATAGGTCAGCCGGGCGCATTCGGCTGGCCAGGGGATTATTTTTATCACGGTCGTCAAAAATTGATAGCTGCTGCAAGATATCACCGCCTTATCCTTAAATTATTCTAATTATACCCGGTTATTCAGATTTTTAATTGCTTAAAAAATAATCCGGATTTTTCCTTTCGCTGGGGTGTGTCTGAAAACTATAATAAAATAGTACCATAAAAGCTTTATCTTGGGAATGAGTTTTTAAAATGTATGCGTTTACCCTGAAAGTGAATATATACGGCACGGAAAACGCAGGCCGACAGAATAAATATGATCTCTAGAATCAGTGAGACAATCATTGACAAGCACTAAAAATAGTGATGTAATAATATCATAAAAGGCTTGATGAAGCATTAAAGACGGACAATTGATAAATAACAGAAAGGGACGAAAAGATGAGATTTGCGATTATTGGAACCAGTTTTATCAGCGACAGATTTATGGCTGCCGCCGGCCAGATACCGGAGTTTAAGCTAAAAGCGGTTTACTCCAGAAGCAAAGAAAAGGGGCAGGCGTTTGCCGATAAATATGGTGCGGAGTTATTATATACATCATTGGAGGAACTGGCGGATTCCAAAGAAGTGGATGCTGTTTATATTGCAAGCCCAAACAGCTGCCATGCTTCCCAGGCCATACAGATGCTAAGCGGCGGTAAGCATGTATTGTGCGAAAAACCCATTGCGGCCGATTCCAAAGAACTGGCGGATATGCTAAAAGCAGCAGGACAAAATAAGGTAATCCTTCTGGAAGCCATACGTTCTGTATTTGATCCCGGTTTTGCCATGATAGAAGAATTGCTGCCGCGGATAGGAACCGTGAGAAGGGCATTCTTTACCTTCTGCCAGTATTCATCCCGTTACGACCGGTTTAAACAGGGAGTTACAGAAAATGCATTTAATCCCCGGCTGTCAAATGCAGCATTGATGGATATCGGCGTTTACTGCGTCCATCCTATGGTGAAACTATTTGGCTTGCCAAAATCCATACAGGCGCAAAGTATTTTTCTGCACAACGGCATGGAAGGACTGGGAACAGCTGTTGCCAATTATGATTCCATGCTGGCGGAATTGCAGTATTCAAAGATTACACAGGGTTACCTTCCCAGCCAGATACAGGGAGAGCAGGGAGCCATGCTGATTTATGATATTCCGGATACGAAAACCATAGAGCTTTGCTGCCGTGACGGACGGCGGGAACGGATAGAAATTCATAAGAAGGAAAATAATATGTATTACGAAATAAAAGAATTTATCCGTCTGGCAAACAGGAAAGAGAAGGTAAATCCCCATAATCAGTATTCCGTATGGCAGATGAAAGTCATGGATGAAATCCGCAGATGTGCGGGCATCAAATTTGACTGATATCTTCTGTCAGCACATAACCGCGCACCATTCGATATCCTTCTTTATATTTTTTCAGGCGCCGTTGCTGTGCCACGGCCGGATGAAGAGAGCCGTACAGCCCTCTAAACCCTTGCATGGATGAAAAGGCAGCCGCCGGATATGGAGCGTCCGGTCCGGCGCAAGCATTTTTCAAACACACCCCAGGCCTCCGCTGTCTATCCGGTAATAAATCGGATAGACAGCGGGGTAATGGAGGTATATCCTTTTTCTACGAAATCCACGTCCGTATTCTGCTCTAAGGCTCCCACAGGTTTCATATCAGGAAAGTAATACCATTCCTTTTCTCCTGACTGGTATTTTTTAAAGCGGAAAGGATACTGGGAATGTCCGGATAAAGGCGCTTTTACCTCTCCCCGGTAGTCGGTTACGGGACAGGAGGGCAGATTGACATTCCATATGATTTTTTTATCCTGATTGGTTTCAAGAAATTCCTTTATGATGTTGGGGATACACTTTCGGCAGATGTCAAAGGAAGTTCCGTCCAGGGAGAATGCCATGGAGGGTATTCCGTAAAACATTCCCTCGATTGCGGCGGAAACAGTACCGGAATATATGATGTCCTGTCCGAAGTTGGGGCCTGCATTAATCCCGGAAACAACCAGGTCCGGTTTTTCAGGCAAAAGATCCTCAAGGGCCAGCCTGACACAGTCTGCCGGTTTCCCGCTGACCAGATAGGCCTTTTCCACCGGCACCGGATAATCCGCTTCCTTTACCACCAGGGGGTCATGGACTGTGATGCCGTGGGATACCGCGCTCCTTTGCCGGCTCGGTGCGGCTACGTAAACCTTCCCCAGTTCTCCCAGAATTTCGGCCATAGTGGTAATTCCTGCGGCATAGATACCGTCGTCATTGGTTAACAGAAATATCATTTTCTGCTTCCTCCTTTAATTTATGATTTATAAACAAGTATGTGCTTCCCGTCTGCGGCAAAACCTGGCGGGAACCTTTTATTTTAACAACCTCCGGTTTCAGGCAGTGAAGGGGTATCAGATATCTAGGATTTATTTCTTCCAGGATATATTTTAATTGTGACGGATATGCATGCCCGTCTGCACCTAAGGTAATAAAATATGGTTCTCAAGCTTTTATATAAATGTATTTTAGTCATTATAACACGCCATCCTCTCATATTTCAATTGCCGGTTTAAAATCAGGCAGCATATGAAAAATGCTGCCGCAAAGATACCACACCGGTTTCGCAGCAGCATTTCTACCTCTGAATTCTGGATGCATTCCATGATACAGTTCATGAGATGACAAAAAACGAAGCAAGACACGGTAGTGCATTCGAGGGTCTTTTTCAGAGATACTTTGGTTAAAGTATTTTGAAATGTCGGCAATTTACTCGCATGAGTACGGTTATATAAAAATCCGCTGAATATGGGAGAACTCCCTTAATATTCAACGGATTTTTAATATTCTAAACTGCTATTTTCTAAATGAGCGTTCCGTGACAGACCCCATCCAATACTTTTTATTTACATAAACACGGATTAGGTCTGTACCAACAGGTTCCAATAGTACCAATATACAGATTAGGAAGCTTTACGTATATTGATACTTTTAAATCATCACTGGTTGCATAAATGTTAGAATAGTATAAGTGTACCCAGGATAAAAATTGTCCCAAAGTCATACTGTCACCAGTTAATATACCACTCCTGTTAAATAATACCATACCCTGCCAGCATATCTGCCACTAAAACCATAGCGTAATGTAACCCAAGCGGCATAGTTGAAAAAGTTGGAATAAGTATTATGCGTAAGACTCAGCGATCCTATCGCTAATGTTTTTATAGTCGCTATTGCAGCGTTTGCCGGTCCACCAAGAATGAATGCTCCCACAATAGCCAGGGATGTACTTACGATTGCAGCTTTATCAGGCCCGCTGTACAGACTTAATAAACCTTCATCCTCCATAAAATCGTCGTATATTTCAGAGAGTTTTAATGCTGAATCTTGAATAAGAATGTCTTTAACTTGTCCCGCTAATGGAATAATATCATTGTTAAATAATTCTGTTACGGAGATAACTGTATCTTGCAAAACTAAGCCAGAGGCAACAGTCATTGTTCTGTCAGCTTTTTTTATTGCTTCAATGCCAATAGAAATATCGTCACCTGTTCCGCCGTAGGAATATATGGAAATACCAATATTTCCCACATGCTGCAGTGCGGTATTAATGTTTGAATATGCCATATAAAGCTCGTATGTTTGCCTGTCTGAAGGAGTAATCCAATCAGCCAGGAATCCGTTCTCTCCAGACATACTTGGTCCGTCTAAAAGAAGACGCTCATCTTCTGTACTCCAATAGTAGTCATTTCTATCAATGTAGTGGGAAATGAACATATACTGAGTTTCTTTGCCAAAATCAAGGGTAGGATTTCTTAGAATACTAAAAGCTGCCCTATCTACGGAATACATTATCGCATCCGCTTTTGCAGATTGCCCGCTGTCTGGCTGAGATGAAGCTATTTTTGCATTTCGTGAAACAGCTGTGCTGTTGTATGAGTCAAGAAATGAGTTAGCATCACTAAGCCATTCTGAACTAACATTGATTATATCAGATGTGATGTCTTGGGGCTTGAAGTCAAATGAAACCTCATACTCATTTTCAAATTCAGTAATTGTATCACTGAGCATAATTGCATTTGATATATAATCCCTTATACTTGAATACACGTCATCTGAAACGGATAGATTGTCCGTTACTGCAACATAATTAGCGCTATCTGCTGCTGCCAATACGGTTGTTCCAGTAATTGAAAATATCATGGTAAGTGATAAACATAGAGATAATACTTTTTTAAACATATGTAACACTCCTCTCATTTAAAATATATTGTTATATGCAGCATCTCTTTAAAACATCGGAATCACCCCCTTTTATTTGGGCTTGACAGTAAGTAGATGAACTTTGTAAATCATAAAGGTGGTCTTAGCAACTGGTGATTTATGTCATTAATTTGCGAAATGGAAATATTAAACATGGTAATATATGTAATATTATATCACGATAAAGCAATCCGCTCAACCACTACTTTGTGACTATAGTTTTATTCACCGAATTGTGGTATATTATATTATTAGGAGGTAGAGAGCGAAGAAGTACGATCTGCCTTTTGTAAATTCTGAATTTTATTTGCAGCATCACTCTAAATGATATGTATGCCCTATTATAGGGCATATTTTTATGTTCTAAAATTCTTTCATTTTAACATCACGTTTCCGGGAAAACAAGACATCCGGAAAAGGTTTAACCCAAGTTTAACCTGCAGTTTACATTAGGAAAAAGACATAAAAAACAAAGCCTTCCGGGCAGGAGGCGTATAAGATGCGTGTGGCGTGCCGGAGTTTTGCAAGCCGGGTTTCCAGGTGAATAACACACCTTGCATTTAGGGGCTTACGTTTTACATAGACAGAAAAAGCGTAAAAAAATAGAAAAAATAACGTTATTTATTGATAAAAAGTAACGTATTGTATATAATAAAAATAACTTTATATTATAGGAACAAAAATCGTGTTCCTATATATCGGATGCACGGCGCAAAAACAGCGCCTTTTATCAGAAGTTTGGAAAACTACTTCTGATAATTTATATAATTAAGAATAACTTAAGGAGGTGTGAAGATGAGAAACGGGAAAATAAAACTTTCTGATATAGCAGATGCACTGGGAATTTCAACTATTTCAGTCAGCCGGGCGCTTTCCGGGCAGGAAGGTGTAAGCGATGAGTTAAGGGAAAAAGTCCTTAAAAAGGCAGATGAGATGGGATATTTGAGGACAAAAAGCCCCGGACGTATCAGGGTATTGGTACTTCACCAGAAACCGTTTATCCAGGATAACAGCAACTTCAGCCATGTTATGCAGGGGATTGAAAAAGCATTGCAGAATGCCGGCTGTGAATACGATATGGAGTTTACGGATAAAACGGTCCAGGGTAAATTAAGCCTGCCTAACAAATTACAGAAAGGGCTCCTTTATGACGGCCTGGTTTTAGTCGGCGGCTTTGAAAATATTTACGTGGATTTTATAACGAAAAAAATAAACAATTATGTATGCTTTACCGGTTACTCCCCTTCCAGGGACTGTGACGGTATCTGGTATAACTTCAGCAACAGTGCCTATAAGCAATGTAAATATCTGATTATGAAAGGGCACAAAAGAATCGGGTATTTGGGAAATAACCGGGGGTATGTAAGCAAAGAAAAAATACTGGGCATTACTTCTGCCCTGGAAGACAATGGCCTTGCGGCCAGAGAGGAGTTCTTTGTCTATTCGGATAATTATGAGGAAATCGTTTCTAATCTGATTAAATCAAAGGACGGACCCACCGCTTTTATCTGCCAGTGGGATTATACTGCAATGAAATTAATTAAATACCTCCATGATAACGGGGTGAAAGTGCCGGAGGATATTTCCGTAATCGGACATGGCAATACGGAGATGTCGGCCCTTTGCATACCGGCCCTTACGACCATGGAGCTGCATATTGAATACGCCTGTGAATCCAGCGTTGCATTGCTGTTAAAGAGACTTGGCAGGCCGGATAAACCAAAGGAAAATATTTTAATTAACTGCACTTTAATAGAGAGGGATTCCGTAGGTACCGCAGAGTAAAAAAACCTTAAACTGTCAATATGGAAAGAGGATTCAAATGGATAAGAATATTTTAATCGGTTTTATTAGAAAACATAAAATTTCCTATATCACAGGCCTGCTGTTCATGTTTCTTTCCTCCTATGTCCAGACGCTTTTTCCGAAAATTCTGGGGAATACAGTTGATATATTAAAAATTAAGGAATTTAATCCGGCCAGAATATATGTAAATATCGGCTGCATCCTGCTGATTGCGGCAGGCACCTTTGCATTTACCTATATCTGGAGGAATCTGGTCGTCGGAAATGCACGTAAGCTGGAATGTTATTTAAGGGAAAAGCTGTTTGATCATTTTCAGCTCCTTTCCCCCGAATTTTACAGCCAGAGGAAAACAGGGGATTTAATTGCCTATGCCATAAATGATATCAATGCGGTGAGGCAGACCCTGGGTCCTGCTTTATCCATGGCTATAAACGGTATGGTTGTCTGTGCCATATCCGTTTATTCCATGACCCGTGCGGTTAACTGGCAGCTTACCCTTTTGTCCCTGCTTCCCGTTCCTGTCATGGTTTATATCATGTTTCGCATTGGGAAGGCAGTAAAAAAGAGGTTTAAGAGGGTACAGGAAACCTTCGCTTCAATTTCTGACCGTGTCAATGAGAATATAAACGGTATGCGTGTAATAAAGGCTTATGTACAGGAAGAAAAAGAAGTTGAAAGATTCGAAAAACTGAATAACCGGATGGTGGAGTCAAATCTAAGCATGGTACGGGTATCGGCCTTTTTATCACCTCTGATTGAGCTGTGTTTTACGGTAAGTTTTGTTTCCAATCTGATATGGGGCGGAAACATGGTCCTTAAGGGGAGCATTTCCCTGGGAGATTTCATAGCGTTTAACGGATATCTCACCATGATACTGGCCCCGGTTCTTTCTATCGGCCAGGTAACTACCAGTTTTCAAAGAGGCATGGCCTCCCTTGGAAGGCTAAACGAAATCCTGGGCGTAAAACCGCAGATTGAGGATACGGGAACGGTTGGGGAGCTGCCGCAGGGGCAGATAAAAATAAATAAACTTTCC
>DBEP01000091.1 GCA_002294045.1 Lachnoclostridium sp. UBA903
TATAAAAAGGATCTTCTGCTTTTGCAGTCTGTTCTGCAGTCATTCCGCAGCCGTTGTCAGATATGGCAATGGTCAGTCTGTCCTGTTCATTGTTCACTTCTACCTGAATCTTTATGAAATCTGCATCCGCACGGATGGAATTTTGGACTACATCCAATACATTAAGAGAAAGTTCTGTCATCATAGGATTAATATGTGTTATGCATATTTAGACAGAATATCCGGAAGTTCGTCTACGGTTAACCTGCCGTATACGTCTTCATTAATGGTAATTACGGGAGCCAGGCCGCAGGCACCGATACAGCGACAGGCATCCAATGAGAATTTACCATCCGGTGTACATTCACCGCCGTCAATATGAAGCAATTCCATCAGCTTATTGTAGATATCACCTGATCCTTTTACATAACAGGCTGTACCCAAACATACGGAAATTTTATATTTTCCTTTGGGATTTAATGAAAATTGAGAGTAGAAGGTCACAACACCGTATATTTTTTCCAATGGTATATCCAACTCATCGGATATTATGGTCTGTACTTCAATCGGAAGATAGCCATAGATATTCTGTGCTTTCTGCAAAATCGGCATTAGTGCGCCTTTGTCACTTTTGTGTTCGTTAATGACTTGAAGAAGTTCCGCTTCCTGCTCTTTCGTTCCGGCAAAAGGGACTGTTTTTATCTGGGAACCCATCTTTTAACCTCCTTGATTTTAATCTTTTTCTGTTAATATACTTAAAGTGCCGCAGAGCGATTTCGTAGGGCAAATCCCTTATTATTTAACACTCTTTCGACAAGCAACATCAGTATAGCACGTTATTGATAAAAAATCTACATCTATTAAAAAATTCACATAACTTACTAATTTGCCCAAAAAAATTTTATTTTATTCTTAAAATTTTTAATCGGTTGAAAAAAGCCTTTGGCAATGTTATACTATATTTATTTCATATGGTTCAATAAACTGTTACAATTGCATACCGGGAGGTTTCTATGACCGTAAAAGATGTGAAAACAATATTAGGAGCATATATTTTATGCGGCGAACAATATTTGGGAAAAGAAGTTCATACGGCCTGCGGGGCTGATATGATGAGTGATGTCCTGGCTTTTGTAAAAGACCAGTCGGTACTGCTGACCGGATTATGCAATCCGCAGGTAATCCGGACGGCGGAGATGATGGATATCGTATGTATCGTATTTGTCCGGGGCAAAAAACCGGACGAAGCCATGATTGCTCTGGCACAAGAGAGCGGAATTGTCTTGCTGTCCACACAGCACAAAATGTTTCAGGCCTGCGGAATGCTTTATGAAAGAGGTCTGCGCGGAGGTGCATCCGATTGAACAGTCAAATTCATTTAACCTATCATGTTTCTCCTGATGACTTTACCAGGGCGGGAGAGGCCTCCAGCGATGTAAAAAGCAAATTAAAACAGATGGGTGTCAGCCCTGAGGTGGTACGTAAGGTTGCCATTGCCATGTATGAGGGGGAAATCAATATGGTAATCCATGCAAAAGGGGGAGTGATTGACGTAACCATATCGGCTGACGAAATCCTAATGGTTTTGGACGATAAGGGGCCGGGCATCCCGGATATTGAACTGGCAATGCAGGATGGTTATTCCACGGCGCCGGATAACGTAAGGGCCCTTGGTTTTGGGGCCGGAATGGGCCTTTCCAATATGAAGAAATATTCCGATGAAATGGAAATTCAAACAGAGCTGGGAGTGGGGACTACCGTAACAATGAAAGTTTTTTTATAGACAGGATACTGTGCAAAAAGTCATGGGTTTGGCTATTAAGTCATTACCATTAGAATTGGGGATGAGTAGGAAATGGATAAGTTTTTTACTGCCGTCCGGCTGGATGAAAGCCTGTGCAAGGGCTGCATTAATTGTATTAAACGATGTCCCACACAGGCTATCCGGGTACGGAACGGAAAGGCTGCAATCACAAAAGAGTTTTGTATTGATTGCGGGGAATGTATCAGAATATGTCCCCACCATGCAAAACAGGCATATTATGACCCGTTAAGTATTTTAAAGGAATACGAATATAACGTGGCCTTGCCGGCACCTTCCCTGTACGGACAATTTAATAATCTGGATGATGTTAATATTGTACTCACCGCGTTAAAGCGCATGGGCTTTGATGATGTTTACGAAGTCAGCGGAGCGGCGGAACTGGTTTCTGAAATATCCAGAAAGTATGTGGAAGAGCATAAGGACTTATGGCCCTTCATCAGTACGGCCTGTCCTTCCGTGGTGCGGCTGATACGGGTGCGTTTTCCAAACCTCATTGAACATCTGCTTCCCGTTAAGGCACCGGTTGACTTAGCCGCATCCCTGGCCAGGGAAAAGGCCAGAAAGGAAACAGGGCTGCCGGCCCACAGGATAGGAATCATTTTCATATCCCCCTGTCCTGCCAAGGTAAGTGCCGTAAAGACTCCTTTGGGTATCGAGAAAAGCGATGTGGACGGAGTGCTTGCGATGAAAGAGGTATATCCGAGGCTGCTGCCCCTTATGAAGGAGGCGGAGACGGCCCAGGATATTGAAGAGCTTGCCATATCCGGTAAAATTGGTATCAGCTGGGGAGGCTCCGGCGGAGAAGCCGGCGGCTTGCTGACTGACAGTTACCTGGCGGCAGACGGAATCGAAAATGTAATCCGGGTTCTGGAGGATTTGGAGGACCAGAAATTCAGTTCACTGGAGTTTATTGAATTAAATGCCTGCAGCGGCGGCTGCGTGGGCGGTGTGCTTACCGTTGAAAATCCGTTTGTGGCCAAGGTTAAGATAAAAAGGCTCAGAAAATATATGCCCGTTGCCTGTAACCATTTGGAAGACAGTAATGAAAAAAATGCATACTGGACAGAAAAGGTAAGGTATGAACCGGTATTTAAGCTTGGGATGGATATTAAGGAAAGCATAGCCATGATGGCAAAGGTAGAGGAATTATATGAGAGATTTCCGGGGCTGGATTGCGGGTCCTGCGGTGCGCCAACCTGCAAAGCCCTGGCAGAAGACGTAGTCCGGGGTGTTGCCAGTGAAAAGGACTGCATTCATATTTTACGTGAATATATTCATAAAATTTCTGGAGAGATGTCAATGCTTGACAGTCCGGGGAGAAGACCCGAGCCGGAATAATTTGAAAGGTATGGTAATAACATGACGGTACAGGAATTAATTCAAAAGAATGTTTTTAAAGTAATTAATACGGGAGAAAATTTGGATAAGGTAATATCCGGACCGTTCTGCTGCGATTTATTAAGTATAGCTATGGGGAAGGCGCCTGTCAATTCAGCCTGGGTTACGGTTATGGGCAATGTAAATACCCTGGCGGTGGCGGCCTTAACCGATATTTCCTGCATTATCCTGGCTGAGGGGGCTGTGCTGGATGTTCCGGCGCAAAATAAGGCCAGGGAGCAGAAGATTACGGTACTTAGTACGGATAAACCCATATTTGATGCGTCACTTATGGTGTACAAAATGCTGCATGCTGCCCCTGTCCTATGACCTGCATATCCATTCCTGTTTGTCACCCTGCGGCGATGCGGACATGACCCCCGGCAATATCGTCGGCATGGCGGTGGTTAAGCAGCTGGATGTAATTGCCCTAACCGATCATAATTCCTGCAAAAATTGCCCCGCTTTCCTGAATATTGCTGAGGATTATGGGATTACGGCAATTCCCGGCATGGAATTATGTACGTCCGAGGAAGTTCATGTGCTGTGCCTGTTTCCTGCTCTGAAAGAGGCCATGGATTTTGACGGCTATGTCTACGGACAGCTGGTGCCCTTTGCCAATGATGAGAACATCTTTGGAAGGCAGGAGATATACAATGATAAGGATGAAGCAATCGGAAAGGAAGAAAAACTTCTGATTAATGCAACCCGCATTTCCTTTGACCGGGTCTGTGATTTGGTGCGGTCTTACCATGGAATCATGATTCCTGCACATATGGACAAAAGCTCCAACAGCCTTTTGTCCAATCTGGGTTTTATACCGCCGGATTCTAAATTTTCCTGTGCGGAGTTAAAAGATTTATCCGGTTTGCATAGTTTAAAAAAAGCCAATCCTTATCTGAATAAATGTAAAATAATAAGCAATTCCGATGCCCATTATCTGCAGCATATCAATGAACCTGTTAATTATATATACGCAAAAAGCAGAAAAATCCCGGATATCTTAAAGGCGCTGGAGACGATATAAAACAATTCGGATACTCTGTTTTGTTATGATAAATTCGTTCATAAACCCGGGTATAATCCGGAGAAAAATAGATGCCGGCCGGCTTTGGTGCTAAAAGTATTTTATTGTTACCTTCTTGCCCATTTTAACCGCAGTATCCTTAATCTGTTCCACAAGATGCATGCGGATACTTATATCAAAGGGAAGTCCCGGATTCTGATGGGCTTCGTTAATTGCCTTGCCAACAAAAAGGTTAAGCACGGTACAGTCTTCAATAATCATTTTTGCTACTTTAGACCCGCCGTTATCCTTGTCTAATTCTTCAAAAAAGAATTCGTCCACATTTCCTTCCACATAATGTTTCATTAAAATCAAAGCTCTGGATAAGGTTAATACACCTTCCGTTACCAGGTCAATATCCTCTATCCAGGCTATGGGCGGAAGGGCCGGGTCCGTGTAGTTTAACGTGGTTTTAATAGGCTTATTCAATATTTTGGAAGCAATATTGGCACTGGTTCCGCCGCAGATTATTTTTTTGGTGTGCCCTTTCATAAATTCATGTATCAGATAAGCGTCATCTTCTTTATCTGAGGGAGGACCGGTTAATAAGTTTATTATTTTGTTGTCGATTATCCGTGCCACCGCAACGGTGGTATCATCACCCGGAATCTGCATGTATAAGTCATCGCAGGCCTTGGTAAGTATGGTCGCAAGCCTTGAGGACGAAAGTGTTTCTTTTGTGGCGTCAAGTGCATAATCAGCCATATTCTTCCAGGTCCAGCCGAAGTTGAGAAGCTGTCCTACCCCGGCATGGATGACTCCGTCGCTCATAAGAATAAAACAGTCGTTAAGCATGACCTGAAACCGGTATTCACGGATGGTTTTATTTCCAATGATTCTTTCCTTATAGGGAATCTCCAGAAGCTTGCCGTTACGTATAAATACGCAGCTTGGGTTATCGAATTCTACCAGGTAAGCCTCCCCGCTGTGAAATATCTGGAGGATGCTGAAGGTGGAATAAGCAACCTGGCGGACCTGGCATACGGGAAGGGTTTTTGCTATGGTCTCCACACAGTCATCAATTCCGGCCCCGTTTAAAAACATGGTGCCAAGAATCTTGGAGGTAAGAGTTGCCAGTATATTGGCCTTTACACCGCTTCCCATACCGTCAGCCAATATCATGATATTGGAATCTTCGGTTTTTAAAAGTTCGACTTTGTCTCCGCAAAGCTCTTCACTATATTTATTTAAACTTTTGTATGAAGCATCAATACTTACATTCATATCCGGCTTCCTCCTGTACTTAAGCCTTGTCGTTTTTCTTATCCGGCTGCTGGGTACCGTCATAAAGAATGGTGTCCCGAAGCTTTGTAAGTGTTACCTTGGTTTCTGCCGTTGTTTCGCCCAATAAGCCGGCTATCTCCTGCGCAACCATCATTTGCTTGTCAATAACCTTCTGGGCCATTTCAATGGTATCTATTTTTATTTTATAAGCCTGTTTTGCTTTTTCTTCCTCTTCCGTAATATCCTGAAAAATTCCCAGCACCGCATCCTGTTCCTGGACATATACGATATTCTGCAAAGTAACAAGACCCTGTTCCGGATATTCCACTTTTTTGCCCATAATTGGGTTATGGGTATTTAAAACCTCCAAAAAGTAGGTATGGTCAATGATTTCATAGAGATACATTTCCCTGGCCTTTGCTCTGGGCATATGGAAATAGGCTTCCGCAGCACCGTTGAATTCTACGATTTTCAGATCGGAATCAGTCAGGATAATGATGTTGGGCGTTGTATCCAGAACCACGTTGGCCATGGACCTGGCTTTCTCATGCATATAGGGGATGCACATGGTAAGCTCGGCTTTCCCCTGATAGACCGCTATGGCTTTTTCCCTGCAGCTTACGTAACCGCAGGCACCGCAGTTTAGTTCATCTTCCGGTTTTGTCTTGCCTATTTTACTTAAGATATGTTTTATCTCTTCTTCTGAGGGAAGGGGATCCTTAGGAGAACGGTTTAAGAATATCTTGTGGAAGGAAATATCCCCGGCACGGCCATAAAAGGCAGGATCAGTCACGGGTTTTTTCGGCACGGCTTCTTCAAAATCCAGCTTAACCTTAAAACGGGAAATGGAATCCCGGTCCACGGCAGAGCCTTTGATACAACCGCCGTTGCAGATATCGGCTTCGATAAAGCAGCCCGACACCTCGCCCCGTTCCATGCTTTGGAACAGCTCAATACAGTTTCTAATACCATGGACATAAAATTTACGATAATTATCCGGTGATTTTCCGGATGCAACTACGGAGGACAAAACGCCGCTGCTTATGGGATACAGGCGGTTTACCATTGGATTCGGGTTATGGGGCAGGGTATCCTCCTGTTTCATAATATCGATGTTTTCTTCTTTCAGCCATTGTTCTACTTCGGGGAAATTAATAACCGCATCCACAAAACCTACGGTTCTGGGATCTCCTTCCGCTTCTCTTTTTTTGGAGATGCAGGGGCCTAAGAATACAATCTTTACGTTATGTCCCAGTTCCTTTCGGATTAATTTGCCGTGAGCTATCATAGGCGAATCGACAGGGGCCAAATATTTTGTGAGGTTTGGATAATAGATTTCAATTAAATCGTTTACACTTGGGCAGCAGGTTGTAATTATATTCTCCATTGTACCTGCCGTCAGCAATTTTTCATATTCTTCCGTAACAAAAACAGCGCCTTCCGCTGTTTCCCTTACCATGGAAAATCCCAGTTTCATCAAAGCCGTGATTACCTGTCCGGGGGTTTTGTATTTCAGAATGCCGAGATAGGAAGGGGCAAGAGAAAGAATGGTCGGAATCTTATCCTTTAGATATCCTTTCACCTTGTCTAAATCGCTGATAAAGGTCTTGGCATTCTGGGGACAGGCCTCCAGGCAGTGGCCGCACAGAATACATTTTTCATTCATAATCTGGGCCTGTTCATTTTTTACCGAAATGGCTTTTACCTCACAGGTCCGGACACATTTGTAGCAATTCCTGCATTTTGCTTCTTTAAAGCCGATTACATTCATTCCGTATGCCTCCCAAGTACTTCTTTTTCAAAAAAATGCACCGTAGTATCCGGCGACAGGGAAAATAACTTCTCATTGATTTTAACACAGACGCCCTTTACACATTGCCCCATACAAAAAGAACCGTTTAATTCCACCTTATTTTCTAATTTATGCGATGTAATAAGCTGTTTCAGAGTGTTGACAATTTCTCTTGAACCCTTTAGATGACAGGAACTCCCAATACATATTGTAATTACCATACCTCAATCCTCCCAAAAGATTGTTTTAAATTTAACAATGTTTGATGTTATTCTAGCACTTAAGGGTAATACTGTCAAAGGGTAATTACTGCTATTCCTGGACAAATACAGGAAGAAAAAGACCCTTTATTTTTTCCTATGATATGGTATAATATCATATAATATTATACCGCGCCGAACAAAGTGAGTGCGTAGAAAATTGGCAAAGGAGCCGGCTATATGGAATTAATTACAATCCGGGAATTGTATAAAGAAAGTGAAAAATACATTGGTAAAGAGATATCGGCAGGAGGCTGGGTAAGAAGTATCAGGGATTCCAAAGCCTTCGGTTTTATTGTATTACATGACGGAACTTATTTTGAAACATTACAGATTGTTTATCACGACAGTATGGAGAATTTTGAAGAAATTTCAAAATTAAACGTAGGTTCGGCCATTATCGTGGAAGGCGGACTGGTGGCCACGCCCGGTGCCCAGCAGCCTTTCGAAATTCAGGCAAAACGCATTTTGATAGAAGGTACGTCAACAGCAGAGTATCCCCTGCAGAAAAAAAGGCACAGCCTGGAATTTTTAAGGACCATATCCCACTTAAGACCAAGAACCAACACGTTCCAGGCAGTATTTCGTGTACGTTCCCTGGTTGCCTATGCAATCCACAAGTATTTTCAGGACAGGGATTTTGTATATGTGCATACTCCGCTTATTACCGGAAGTGATGCGGAAGGAGCGGGAGAAATGTTCCGTGTAACCACCCTGGATATGGAGAATATTCCTAGGACAAAAGAAGGTAAAATAGATTTCAGCGAGGATTTCTTCGGCAAAGAGACCAATTTAACGGTCAGCGGCCAGTTAAACGGGGAAACGTATGCCCTGGCTTTCCGTAATATTTATACCTTTGGACCAACGTTCCGTGCGGAGAATTCCAATACCACACGTCATGCCGCGGAATTTTGGATGATTGAGCCGGAGATTGCATTTGCAGATTTAGAGGATGATATGGCTTTGGCGGAAGGCATGATTAAGTTCATTATCCGTTATGTAATGGAACATGCCCCGGAAGAAATGAAATTCTTTAATCAATTCATAGATAAGGGCCTGTTAGAAAGACTTAACCATGTTGTAAATTCGGAGTTCGGACATGTTACCTATACGGAAGCGATTAAAATCTTAGAGAAAAACAATGAAAAGTTTGAATATAAAGTTGCCTGGGGCTGTGATTTACAGACGGAGCATGAGAGATACTTAACGGAAGAAGTCTTTAAAAAACCGGTATTTGTTACGGATTATCCGAAGGAAATCAAAGCTTTTTACATGAAACTGAATGAGGATAATAAAACCGTTGCAGCTATGGATTTACTGGTACCGGGAATCGGTGAAATTATCGGCGGAAGCCAGAGGGAAGACGACTATGATAGATTGGTTGCCAGAATGGATGAATTAGGCCTTAAGAAAGAAGATTATGATTTTTATTTGGACCTTAGGAAGTATGGCTCGGCAAGGCATGCCGGTTTCGGCCTCGGATTTGAACGCTGCGTTATGTATCTGACCGGCATGGGCAACATCCGGGATGTCATTCCATTCCCGCGTACGGTAAATAACTGTGAGCTGTAATAAATAACCCGAACGGGCGAAGTAAATAAAGGCTTGGGGCTGTCGCAAACACACTCTAAGCCTGCATATTGAAGTTCCCGGTTTTTTGAGGCTTTTGCCTCTTTAACCGGAAGCGCCTCCCTCCTGGAATTATTTTCCTTCATTTCTTTTCCTTTTCCTAAAAGATGGGCATATTAAAATATCAAAATTTATCATAAAAAAACAGGACAGAAGTATTCCGCCCTGTAAAACTTACAATTATAGATACAAATATTTAAATGGATAAAATAATAGTACATCTAATAATTTGTTTTATTTTTAGATTTATGCTACGCAAACATTGGCAGCTTTAACTTTCCTGCTTATAGGATCTTTTTCGATATCAAAAGTTACTCTTTGACCCTCTTCAAGACTCTTAAAACCATTTGACGAAATTGCAGAAAAATGTACAAATATGTCATCTCCTCCGTTTTCGTTAGTAATAAATCCAAATCCTTTTTGTGAGTTAAACCATTTTACTGTACCGTTATTCATTTACGATACCTCCATTATAATATTTGCATCAAATAAATAAAAAAAAGATGACACCAACACAAATCAGTTAAAAGAACGACTTGTATTATGAGCCAACTCTAATAATTATTATTGATTACTTTGTAACTATACCATAGATAAATATTAATGTCAACTAATTATTTATTTTCAGAGCTGCCTAATTATTTATTTTTCAAAGCTGTTACTTGAATTTCCTTAGTTATTGAAAACCACATTAATACTTCAAAAGACACCTTTTCGAGTGCCTCTTGAAGCATACCGAGAAATATAGAGTTCTGATTCTAAAAGGCAATCATCGGGATTGATACCGCCTTTTCTTCTGTCGGACTCTGCTGTCCTTCTTTTACCAGGTAAATGCTCCTGCTGCACTCCCGCACACTTTCCATCATCTCCGGGTAGGGCTGGGAACAGATATCATAGAGTCCGATATTGTAATTTTCTCCATCGAAACGTCCCAGGACAAACTGGTCATAACACTGGAAATAATGGCATCCCACCCCATAGGCATGTGCCGCCACGCGCTCACAATAGTATCGGTAGGCGGCTCCTCTGTCCCTCTGGCCTGCAACGCCCTCAAGACCGGTGGCGGTGGGACCTGCATCCAGGGCGCCGAAATGAAATTCACCGATCATTATCGGCAGATCCACGCCCAGTTCCACGATATTCCTGATATTTGCAGTGGGATCCACGGCGTAACAGTTGATGGAAAAAACATCAAAATTTTCCCATCCTGTCACCAAATCCGGATCCGACACCCAGGCCCATCGCATTCCGAGTATCATATGATTGGAATCCACTTTCCTGCACGCCCTACAGGGAATCTCCACATAAGTCCGCAGCATTCTTCTGGAAAATGCTCTCATATCATCCTCCGCCTCTTCAGACCAATGGGAAACATTCTGCCTGGGCTGGTAAAAGTCATCAAAACCCTCCAGCTCACAGCGATAAGCCTTATTCAGTTCGGAGATTTCACCATATTTTTCCTTCAGGAAACGGATCAACTCCTCCTTACATACTGTCCGCTCCGGATTGTAGAGTACCTCATCCGCCAGAACCAGATTATTAACGAACGCCCAGTTCGGTTCATTCCGAAGAAAATAGCCGATCATCAACGGATCATTTTTCCGTGTCTTAAGTGCTGCCGCGCATCTTTTGGCCTCCCGGGCATATTCTTCACTCAGCACATCCGGGAAATCCCTAAAAATCGTCCGGCTGGTGCCAGGGAATTCCGGAAGAGACGTCACATAAGGCATATCTGTAGTCCCAAACAGCCTTTCATCACTCCAATTGCCCAGGGTATTCATGCCGAAATGGCGCAGCTGGCCCGTGATTATCTTCTGCCATTTGGGATACCAGTCCTCCCCCAGAGCCCGGTACAGGTTCGCCTGGCTGTAGGAGAATAAAAGTCCGTCTCTTCCGGACTTTTCCTCGGCACTCTGTCCCCTGGTCTTTCGGAACATTTTATGATATTCGGGATCACCTTGCTCCGGCAGCCAGTCCAGCCATTTCTCCACCCCGTCCACGCGGCAGTCAGCCCCCAGGCCCACACAGTCCGGCCCCACGCTGAAAAATGCGTATCCCAGCGGATCTGCCAGATACCATCTGCCATCTGCTTTGTATTTTGTAAAGTATCCGGTAGCCTCTCCCAGTTTTTTCTGCTTCCACCCTCCGAAAGCCGACCAGTCGTTAAAGGGATACTCTGACGGGTTCTCTTCTTCCTGTTTCCGAAGTATTTCCTTTAGCTCTTTCAGATTTTTTACTTTGGAATTCCACATTTTCTGCTTATTTTGACCGAATTCATCCACCATCTTTCCATCCTGAAGCGGTTCAAAAGACGGATATTCCTCTGTGAGAGCCATATCAGACACCTCCAGTGTAAAATTATGGAAGACGGGAAGTGTCTCCAAAACAATCCGGTCGATTTCTTCCGGAACCACTCTTCTGCCATGGCAGACCTGCTTTAACTGCCCGGCACCAGCCTCCGGGAACAGGACATGGCCATCCATCCAGTTCCGGTCAATGCAGACCGGCGTCCGCACACCTGGGAGAATACCGAACTGTACATCAAAAGCAGGAGCCTCCCCTCCATCCTTCACGTACACCCGAAGGGCCAGCACCACGCTGTGATTTTCACAGGCCTTTACATAAAAGGACAGATACCGTTCCTTTTAACGACTGGTCGGCTTTCG
>DBEP01000016.1:0-158 GCA_002294045.1 Lachnoclostridium sp. UBA903
AATGCAAAAGTCTACCAACTACCTCCGGAAGCCGCCTTCCTCCCGGGATGACTTCCCGGCCTGCGTTTTCCACGTCTCCCTTGCCTGGTATTATACCATGTCCGCAGGCTCCCATGGTATGCGGCACTTCGTGCCATTGATGCGCACTCACTTTGTTC
>DBEP01000016.1:330-9380 GCA_002294045.1 Lachnoclostridium sp. UBA903
TGATGCGCACTCACTTTGTTCGGCGCGGGTATAATGTCTGTCGACATTATACCATGTCCGCAGGCTCCCATGGTATGCGGCACTTCGTGCCGTTGATGCGCACTCACTTTGTTCGGCGCAGGTATAATGTCTGTCGACATTATACCTTATCCTCAATCAGCACTTCCATAATACCGCCGCATACCATGCCTTCCGCTTCAGCAGCGTCTCCTGTCATGTCAATGGTCCGGAGCATGAAACTTTTGGTTCCAATAATTTTTACGGCATCGTGTATAACTTCCGCTTCGCTGCAGCCGCCTCCGATACTTCCTGCTATCTGCCCGGCAGGATAGACTATCATTTTTGCCCCCGGTCCTCTGGGTACGGAACCTTTTGTATCGATAATGGTAACAATACTCATAGGTTCCTCCTTACTTGCGGCAAGGAGCTCGAGTACTTTGATATCCAGGTCGGAACGGTTTCCTGCGTAATTTTCATTCTGGTCCAGGCGTTTTCTTCTGATAATCTGAGCCATAATGGAGATGCTGATTTCCTCCGGTGTTACGGCACCTATGGACAGCCCGATGGGGGTGCATACCCGGTCTATCCGTTCTTTGTCAAACCCTTCTTCCTTTAGCAGGGCCTTTACCGCAGCCACACGTCTTTTGGAGCCTATCATCCCTGCGTATATGGTTTCCGTCCGGCTTAAGATATGTCTTAAACACTCCGTATCATACCTGTGGCCTCTGGTGATTATAACAATATAGTCATAAGCGGTAAGTTTTAACTGCTCTAAAACCTTATCAAAACTCTCACAGATTACCCTTTCAGCAAGGGGAAATCTCGCCTTATTGGCAAAAGACGGCCTGTCGTCCGCTACGGTTACCGAAAAACCTGCCCTGGCGCCAAACTCGGTCAGGGGCAGTGCAATATGTCCGCCTCCCAGTATAATCAGCCGCTCTTTTGGGTAAAAAGGCTCTATTATGGTAAGCCTTCCTTCATTCCCGCGAACTGTTTTTGGCTTACCTGTCCTTAATACCTCCTGTACAGCTTCCTTTATATGCGGCTCTGCCATATTATTTTGAACCATACTATTAATCATACTATCTTTCGGATTCACCACAATACGTTCAAAATCCTTGTCAAGGTTCCCGGTGCTCCCTTTTAATCTGGTTATTACCAGCTTATTTTCATTGTTTTCCAAATCCTTTATTAAGTTCTCATATAAATTCATCCGTGCACCACATCCTTTCCGGCACACTCGCCCGTCAGCCCTTTTAAAATACAAAGTCCATGCTCCAATTCGCTCATGATATATTCCAGGCTTTCCTTTACGGCCCTGGGACTTCCCGGAAGATTTACAATTAAAGCCTGCCCCCGGATACCGGCTGTTCCCCTGCTTAACATGGCCCGTTTCGTAATGGTCATGCTGTATGCCCGGATTGCTTCCGGGATGCCGGGAACCGGCCGCTCCGATACGGACAGGGTGGCCTCCGGCGTAACATCCCGTTTGGAAAAACCGGTGCCTCCGGTAGTTAAAATCAAATCACAAATATCTTCATCCGCCAGCCGGCTCATTTCCTTTTCCAGTTCCTTTTGTTCATCAGGAAGGATACGGTAGCTGGTTACCAGATATCCTGAATCCTCCGCAATCTTCTTAATTGCCGCCCCGCTTAAGTCGTCCCGCTCTCCCCGGGAACCTTTGTCACTTGCGGTTATAATACCCACACGGAACTTATGCTTAACTGACATATAAACCATCTCCTACTTTAATTGTGCCGCCCCGTATTACCCTGGCAAATACCCCTTCCCTCGGCATAATACAGTCACCGACCTGTTTGTATATCCCGCAGCGGGAATGACATTCCTTGCCGACTTGGGTCATTTCCAGAATGACTTCCCCGCAGACAATTCTGGTGCCTACCGGCAGGGTTTTGAAATCAATTCCTTCCACCAGCAGGTTCTCCCCAAAGGCTCCGTCCTCTACCCCGGCGCCTTTTTTTCGGAATTCTTCCACTTTATCATAGGATAAAAGGCTGACCTGACGGTGCCAGATGCCGGCATGGGCATCCCGCTCTATTCCATAACCTGTAATCAGTTTAGCCTCGTTAATATTAATTTTTGAAGTTCCTCTTTTTTTGCTGATACATACCGCCATTACTTTTCCCATAGGTTAGCCTCCAATCTGAACCATATTCCTCTGCTCCACATTTTCATTTGTATTAACATGAAAACAATGGTGTGCAGGCTTTTGGTAAATTGCTTCCTCCATCAGGTTTTTTAATTTTTCCCCCGTAATCTGATTTCTCAGATAGGGTTTTAATGAGATTCCTTCCTTATAATGAAGGCACAATTTTAAATCTCCCTGGGCGGTCAGGCGGATTCGGCTGCAACTGCCGCAGAACTCATTGCTCATGGCAGCAATAAATCCGACACTTCCCTTTAAACGGTTAAAACGATAATAAACAGCAGGTCCGTTCCCATGTTTTTCCCGGTCCGGACGTCCGGTTCCATACACAGCCTCCAGTTTTTCTTTTACATTCCCATAGGGTATTAATTTAAACTGTCTGCCAAGACCTATGGGCATCAGTTCTATAAACCTTACTTCTATATTATTATTTGTATATGCGGCTATAACCGTTAATTCCTCTTCATTAAAATCTTTTATCGGGACACAGTTAAGCTTTGTTTTTATGCCCGCCCCTGCCGCTTCCGTAATTCCCTGCTGCACTTCCTCCAGCTTATCGAATCCGGTAAGTTTTTTGAATTTTTCACGGTTTGTGGTGTCAAGACTGATATTAATACCGTCCAGGCCGGCTTTTTGCAGGTCTGTTACCATATCCTTTAACAAAACCCCATTGGTAGTCATGGTTACTTCCTGTATACCCGGAATATTCTTTAACATACCGACCAGCCCGGCGATTCCTTTACGTACCAGCGGCTCTCCTCCGGTAATCTTGATTTTTCGAATTCCGAGTTTTGCAGCGGCTTTTGCTGTCATAACAATTTCTTCATAAGTTAATATATCCTCATGGTTTACGCATTCAATTCCCTTTGCGGGCATACAGTAACGGCAACGTAAGTTACAACGGTCCGTTACGGATATCCTCATATAATCGATATTCCTTCCATATTGATCTATCATAAGCTGCTCCAATCTATCCAGGTCAATTCCTAACATACCTGCCGCTTTTCCCGCCGGTCTTCTCAGCCAGATAAACTCCGGTAATTTCCATATTTTTATCAATTGCCTTGCACATATCATAAATCGTAAGCAAGGCTACGGCAGTTCCTGTTAAAGCCTCCATCTCCACTCCGGTTCTGCCGGTTACTTTGGCAGTACAGCATACCTTAATCCGGCTGCCGGCTTCATCTATTTCAAAATCTACCGTGCTTTTTGTTATCATAAGGGGATGGCACAGGGGAATTAAATCACTGGTACGTTTTACTGCCATAATTCCGGCTATCCTTGCAACGGATAAAACGTCTCCTTTTTCTACCTTCCCATTTTTAATGTGGTTAAGCACTTTGTCATTCACTTTAATACTGCCCTTTGCAATTGCCATCCGTTCCGTTGTTTCTTTGTCCGTAATGTCTGCCATAACGGCATTACCTTGTCCGTTAAAATGGGTTAATTTATTTTCCATAACCTGGTTCCACTCCAATCTGCATTCATGCGTTAAAATTAAAAGAAATTAAAAGAGAATCCGGGCAAAGTTCCGTTATTGTTTTCCGAATCCGCAGTTAGGATACGTACATATTTCACAGTTCAGGCAAAGTCCGCCATGTCCAAGCTCCGCCAGCTCCTCGCCGCTTATTCTGTCGTCTGCCATAATCCTTGGTAATATCAGGTCAAATATCGTCCGTCTGGAATACATAACGCAGCCGGGTAGCCCGATAATGGGAATGGTATCCTTATAATAGGAAAGAAGGAACATCGCTCCCGGCAATACCGGTGCACCGTAGGAGACTAATTTGGCTCCCGTATTCCGAATTGCCGCCGGAGTAGTATCATCGGGATCCACACTCATTCCTCCGGTACATAGGATAAAATCAGCGCCTTCCTTTATAAAATCAAGTATGTTATCCGTTATCTTCTCCGTATTATCGTTTACAATCCTCTGTCCCAGAATTTCAACAGGGTATTCCTTTAATTTATCTTTAATAACCGGACCGAAGGTGTCCGTAATCCTTCCGTAATACACTTCATTTCCCGTCGTTACGATTCCTGCTCTTTTTTTTACGAAAGGCATTATTTTAAATAATGGCTCCCTGCCTGCTATTTCTTTTGCCCTGTTTATTTTTTCTTCTTCAATAATTAACGGTATAATCCGGGTGCCGGCTAATTTATCCCCTTTTTTGACGGGAAAGTTGCCGTGTCTGGTGGCAATTATTATCTCACCTAAGGAATTAATCCGCATTAGACGTTTTTTATCAACTTTAAATAGACCATCTATGGAAGCGAACACATCAATTTTTCCTTCTTTTATTTCCGAGGGAATCATATATTCATTTTTACAAATATCATATAAAATCTGTGCGGCATCATTTTCATGGAGGGTGCCTTCTGTTTTTTCCCAGATATACAGGCGGTCCTTGCCCAAAGATAACAAAACGGGTATATCTTCTTGGGTAACAATATGCCCTTTCCTGAATGCCGCCTCTTTGGCAACATCTTTCACTATCCTGGTTATATCATGGCACAATATATGACCTGCCGCATCCGTCGTATTAATTAATTTCAAATGAGTCACTTCCCTTATAAGAATAAAAAAGATGTAAATAAACAGACCTTTATCTGAAAATTTACACCTATGTAAAATCAAACTTATTTATTAAACTTATTCATTTATTTCTTTTATAATTATGCTTTTGCAAAACTGAAAATATTCTTCCAAATCAAACCTGCCTTTATCAATTAAATACTGGATGGATGCTCCTTCTAAAGCAGAAACGATAAGATAGGGCAGGTATTCCCGCTTCTGTTTTGGTAAACCGGGTTCATACTTATCTAACATTGCACCGATTTCTTTTCTCCAGCCTTCAAAGGATGCGGCAAACGCAGCCTGAATGTCCGGATTGATATGTCCCTGAACCCAGAAATCTATTTCCGCAAAATCATATTCCTGTTCATTTACTATAAATTCCAGTTTCTGTTTTATAAATACTTCCAACTGGTCTTCCAGGGTATTTTTTGCTTCTGCTTTCAGCCGTTCCCTTATTTCCAGGCATCTCTTTAAAACTTTCTTCTGCAGTGCAAGCATTAAATCATTTTTGGTTTTGTAATAATAATGAAGATTGGACTGTACCATATTGGCTCTTTCCGCAATTAAATGCATTCTGGTACCGCAAATCGTCTTTTCAATTACTACCTCCAATGCCGCATCCAATATTTTTTCTTCCGGTTTTTCATCCCCATTTTTTATTTTCATTTGTACCATCCTTTCCTGGAATACCCATAGTATATCCCGGCTTACATTCCGTGTCAATATTTTTTTGTTCAACTAATCAATCTAATCAAGTTAAATCCGCGGCAACGCTCCGGCTATTTGCCGGCTCCGGCCATATATGCTTTCCTGCCGCATATTTAGCAACAATATTCCTGTCGTCGGAAAGGTAAATAATCCTTTCCAGCCTCTGTTTTAACGTAAGAGGCTGAGGATGAAGCAGATTACCGTCATCTAAAACAACTGCATCAAATTCATATCCCTCTTCGAAACTGCCCACCTTTCCGAAAAAAGCTCCTCCGCCCTTGGTGCCTAAATAAAAAGCTTCGTCTATGGTTAAGGGTTTTAAGCTCCGGTCTGCCAACTTCCATTTAAGCTTTGAAACCTGTATGGCTTTTGTCATGGCTTTAAATATGGAATTGGAACTGCCTGCTGCCATGTCGGTGCCTAATCCAACGGGAATTCTCTCATTAATATAGGCCCGCACAGGTGCAATACCGGAAGATAAATTAATATTGGATTCCGGGCAGTGGGCTACAAAGACACCGTTTTTCTTAATCAGCTTCATTTCTTCCCCGTTTGTATAAACACAATGCGCCATAACGGTAGGCGCTTCCTTCCCAAAAAGGCCGAAACTGTCATAAGCATCACCGTAATTCCTGGCTTTCGGAAAAAGCGCCTTAACCCATTCCACTTCTGCAATGTTTTCCGACAGATGGGACTGGACGGGACATCCATATTCCTTTCGGATATGGGATAGCTCCTTAAGCAGCCAGTCGGAACAAGCCGGAAGAAACCTTGGTGTCAGAATGGGCCTTATGTTCTTATATTTATCTGCTGATTCCCGCAGCCATTTTTTTGTATTCTCTATGGAACCGGCACCCGATTCACATATATATTCCGGACTGTTCCTATCCATATTCACCTTACCCACCATGCATTTTAAACCTGTGGCTTCCAGCAAATCCATCAGGATTATAGTTGCATCCACATGAATTGTCCCGAAAATACAGGCTCTGGTGGTAGCGCTTTTCTTTAAATCATTGACAAAAATAGCATAAGCTCTTCTGGCATATTCCATGTCCGAATATTTGGCTTCTTCCGGAAAGGCATTCTGATTCAGCCAGTCAATCAGCTCCAAATCCATTCCAAGGCCTCGAAAGGAGTACTGGGGCGCATGGGTATGTATGTCCACAAGCCCGGGAATAATTAATCTGTCACCATAATCAATGATATTAATATGAGTTAATTCATCCGGCAGGACTTCATAAACCCCTTTTACTTTCCCTGTTTCACAGACAATATAACCATCCGGTACAACTTTTATAGTAACCATATCTTTGGAGTAAAAGATATTTCCTTTTACCGCAAAACAATCGGCAGTCATCTTGAAATCACACCTTTCCTTAAAACCACAAAATAAAAAAAACCACAAATAATCGTCTTTTCTCCATCGAAAGATACTTAAGACCACTATTTATGGTAATATACCGGTTATGAATAAAGCTGCTATAATATATCGCAAATCTCATTCAAGAAGTTTTTGTTCATCTGATTATATTAGCTTATAAAGTAATTAATGTCAATACTTAATATTTTCCGGCTCATGGAAAAACAGGAAGGGAAATACTTAATAATAAATAGGCTGGGTTTCCAGAAGCTTCTTCCTTACCTTATAATCGGGCATGATGTTTTCCAGCATATTATAAAATTTCCTGCTGTGATCAGGCTGCAAAAAATGGGTGAGTTCATGTGCCGCCACGTATTCAATACATTCTATCGGTGCATGGATTAAAGCCGTATTCAGAGTAATCATTCCACTGTAAACCGAACAGGAGCCCCACCTGGTTTTCATCTTTCTGGTCTTAACTACAGGCATATCCACATGATAAGGCAGAAATTTAGGATGCAGTTCCTTAACTACCCGGGTAAGTACCTCTTTTGAAAAGGCCCCGTACCATTTGTTCCATAATAACTTTATTTTATCCTTGTCTTCGGGAAATCTGGTAAGGATAGTTATACCGCTATCGGCAAACTCGACACGGTTCTCATTAGAAGGCAGAACAGAAATCCTGAATTCCCTGTCCAAAAGTCTGATATGTTCCCCGTCAGCCGGCTCAAACTTCCTGTCCGCACCCGCTTCACGGCTTTCAAACCGTTTCAGTGCCCTATCTATCCAGTCTGCCTTACGCAATATAAAATCCTCAATATATTTCCTGCTGACCCTGCTGTTTGCCGATACTACAATCCGGCCGTTCGGCTTTACATGCAGGTTTATGTTCTTAACCTTTTTCCGTATTAATTCATAGGTAATTTTTCTGTCCCCTACGGTAATGGTTTCCGTCATGCACTTCATTCTCCTTAAAATTCTTTCGAGGCTTTACCGGTCTTACCGGCATGCGTTTCATGTTAATTGTCCCGTATTGTCGCCTCTTTATTTTTCAAATATGCAATATACTTGTTTCCAAAGCAATCTAATTGTTCTAAAACCGGGATAAATTCCCTGCCGATATCCGTAAGGGAATATTCCACTTTGGGAGGTACTTCCGGATAAACGTATCTATGAACCATCCCATACGCTTCAAGGGTACGCAGCTGTTTGGTTAAAGCAGCCTGTGTTATGCCCGGAATTTTCCTCTGTAATTCCCCAAAACGAAGAGTTTTTTCACATAAATAATGAACAATTAAAATAACCCATTTACCCGTAAAAATTTTTTGTACCGTTGCCTACGGACATATTCCGTATAAATCAATCTTCTGTTCCATGATTATCCCCTTTCTGTCATAGTAAATAAAAAAATAAAACATATTCAGCATCGCGGCTATTAACCTGATTAGCAAAAATTTATGGTATAAATATCATACTAACTTAAATAGAAAATTGTACTTGTTAAAGGTGGTATATCTGTTATAATGAATCTAAAATGCATTATAACACATATTTAAATAAGGGGACAATATTATGAACAAAGTAGTTGAGTTTCTAGCAGACTGCCATACATTTTTCTTGGCAACCATAGAAGAAGACCAGCCTCGCGTACGTCCATTCGGTATCGCTATGGAATGGGAAGGAAAAATCTACATCTGTACAAATAATAAAAAAAAGGTGCCGGACAACAACCGAAGCAACTGCAACCATTACTCCATCAGCGGTTCCAAGGAAGTAATTCACTTTTAATGGGCGCCTAAAAGGCTTTCATTCACTAAAATATAAATAATAAGAAGCAATAGTGATAACCAGCGCAAGCTTAGGAAGAAAAATGATTCCTGCAATAGTAACAAATTTAGCTTGACACAAATGACACTCGTGTCATATAATAGTCTATGACACAGGTGCCATAAATTTAACCGCTCTTAGGAGGAATGGGATATGGCATCAAAATCTTTTTTGAAAAGAGAACTGATTTTAAACAGTGCCAAGCAGGTTTTTATCCGCAAAGGCTTTAACCGTGTAACCATGAAAGACATCATTGAGGAGTGCAATATAAGCAGGGGCGGGGTTTATTTATATTTTTCCACGGTAGATGAAATCTTTATGGAAGTCGTGAAAAAACATAACTTTGCCAAAATTGAAGGGATAAAAAACAGCATCGAAAAGTGTACGGATTTCAATCAATTAATAGA
>DBEP01000016.1:9473-9755 GCA_002294045.1 Lachnoclostridium sp. UBA903
GAACTGCTGAAATACGGACAGAAAAGTAACGCGATTACGGCCGGGGATATCGATTGTCTGGCCGATTCCATCATGTTTTTAATTGAAGGACTGCGCTCACTGGCTGTTTCAAGCGGTGTATCGGCGGAATTGGCCGACAGGCAACTGGATATATGCAAAAGAATGGCCTATTCCAATATATTTAATTAATTAGTCCGGTTTTAAATATCCGGAAAATATTACAGACATTCAAGATAAGGAGGCAGCCCTTTGAATTTAAGAAATAACACCCATAAAATGATA
>DBEP01000016.1:9772-21815 GCA_002294045.1 Lachnoclostridium sp. UBA903
TCTATTAATTGATTGAAATCCGTACACTTTTCGATGCTGTTTTTTATCCCTTCAATTTTGGCAAAGTTATGTTTTTTCACTGAATTTTACGCCAATAGGATATATACAACTGCCGATTATAAAAGCCACCATTATTCATGTGCCCGTTATTATCGGCTCCATATTGCTTGGTCCCAAAATCGGTGCCGGGCTGGGTTTGGTATTCGGCTTCACAAGTCTGTATAACAATACATTTGCCCCCACTATCCTGTCCTTTGCCTTCTCCCCCGCCATACCGGTACCCGGAACGGACAGAGGAAGCTTTGCTGCGCTCATTATAGCATTACTCCCCCGTATTCTGGTAGGAGTATTTCCTTATTATTCCTATAAACTATTCACCAGGTTACTGAAAGAAAAAGGCAGAATGTTTTCCCTTGCCTTAAGCGGAATTGTCGGTTCATTGACAAATACCATTCTCGTTATGCATCTCATCTATTTTTTATTCCGGGATGCCTATGGAAATGCCTATCATCTCGCAATGGATGCCGTGTATAAAACAGTGCTGACAATCATTTTTGCAAACGGAATACCGGAGGCGGTTTTGGCTGCGGTTATTACAACCGCGGTTTGCCATACATTACTAAGAAACGTTAAACTAAATTATTAAAATTTTACGTTTGTGATACTTTACCTAATTTTCAAAATAACATACCCCTATGGTTCCCGGTCCGGAATACACTCCTACTATGGCACTTATCTGCCCTATCAGGTATACGTTTTCTATACCGGGAATTCTTTTTAACATATCATATACTTTATCGGCATCCTCTTTTGAATTGCCATGAACGATGTAAGCATCACATTTTTTATTTCCAGCCGTTTCTTTCCCTATCTCTATAAGTTTATTGAGGGACTTATTTCTTCCCCTGACCTTTGTATAGGTATAACATTGACCACGTTCTTCATCAAAACCGACTATTGGTTTTATGTCCAGAAAATCTCCGATTGTAGCTGATATTTTCCCGATTCGGCCGCCCTTTTTTGCATATTCCAGGGTACCAAATACAAAAAAGAAATGTAACTTATTTTTTATTTCAGGAATCATTCCGACTATTTCATAAAAACTCTTACCTGCTTCCATTAATTCACCGCATTTTTTCAGTATGATGCCTTCACATACGGAGGTGGATTTCGTATCATAAACATAGGTTTTAATATCCGGAAACTGTTCGCTGATTAGCTTAAGTGCATTATAAGTACCTGACAACCCGCTGGAAATAACCACGGCAATTACGTGAGTAAATTTCTCTTCCGCCAGGCTTTTATAAACCCCCTCCATATCTACCATGGCAGGCAGCGAAGATTTGGGGATTTCATATTTCATATTGTTATAGATTTCTTCCGGAGTAATATCCGTTTTATCCGTATACTCCCTATCTTCATATATTATTCTGAACGGCAAAATACGTATGTTATATTTTTGAACCGTTCCAATGTCTATATCACAAGCCGAATCTGTTATTAAAGCAATTTTTTCCATAATGTTAAACACCCCTTCTATATGATATGTATTTGTTTTAACCGACTTTCTTTTATATTTTTTATTCTACATGTTCTGGTGTTTAAAACCATATTATCACGTTTTTAATAACATTTCAATATAAGTTCAAGAACTATATTTGCGGTTTTTCCACACATAGACGGAACGAAAGCCACCTATCATAGGTGGCCTTCGTTATAAGAAAAGATGTTGCTTGTTTTATCTGCTTAATTTGGATGCAGATAATTTGGCAGTAAATATCAGTTATGTTCATTTGCGCACATTGTATCTCAGTTTATGCAAAGAAAGATATGATACCGATAAACGTAAGGGCACATCCGCCCAGGCGATATGCAATCAATCCCAGATCAGAGGGTTCGGCGTTCTTATACCACCAGCCTTTTGAAAGCCACCATACGCTTTTTGGCGAACAAACAAACCAAACGCCTGAAACGATAATCAATAACGATATAATCAAAGGAACCGTTTTTGTATTCGTTGTATTAGTGTCAGCGGAAAAAACAGCCCGGACGAGAGACTCACCACGGATATACTCCAATTCTTCGGCTGTTTCAGTATATGGCCATGATGAAGCGATGGCTCCATTCATATCTATTCGAGAGTATTCATAATCATTTGGATAAATGATGGTAAGTGTTCCATCCCTTGAGTAAGAAAAGGAATAGATGTCATTCCCGGCAGTTATCGTTCCTTCTGATTTTGTACTATCAAGAAATGATACTACAATATCCTGACCGTCAATCGTAACGGCATAATCGGTATTCGCTGTTTCTTTGTTCAAGCAACCTGAAAGGAATAGAATAAGCCCGGCCATAAGGAGAACTACAATTTTTCTCACAAAGCTCCCTCCTTTTTTTATGGTTATGCATGTAGTTATTGATTTTTATTATAGTTTATAGAAAGATAAAAAGCAAGCAACCGGCAATTTCATATCTAAATCTGCCGGTTGCTCTGTGTTATTAGTACAAAATAGATGCAGAGCGTAACTACATAAAATGCTCACCATCTTACAGATGAATTTTTTAGCCTGATATATTAAAACTATCTGCCAATGTATTAAGGTTGTTTAAGTTAATTTGAGGTTTTCTCTTTTTTTATAATAATAAAATCTCCAGCCATGCAAATTCCAAAGTATATCAGCCAACACAATCCATATGTTGCAAGGGAATTTCCAAATTGAGGATAAGGTGCAATAGAGCCCGCATATCCGCCCAAAAAACCATCCAGCAAATTAAAACAAATTGAGATAGGAATCAATAGCAATATCCACAAATTAATCAACCAAAAATATTTTTTCGCTTTTGCTTTTGTTCCTTCGGCACCTATATTCTGCCCAATCGCAAAACTCACACATCCAACCGCCATAATGATAAGACCGACAGCCACGGCAGAAGATACCTGCTCTTCATTCCATATCATGTTCGCTACAATCAGCCCTATAAAATTAAATGCTGTTCCAACAATTGAAAAGACTCCGGCATCCGGCTTTTTTCTTGTTTCATCCGACTTCGGTTCGATGCCTTTCAAAAGATAATCTGTAGTCACCTCAAAATAATCACTCATAATGATAATTTTCTCTATATCAGGAGTACTCTGCTCGCTTTCCCATTTAGATACGGCCTGTCGGGAAACCCCGATTTTGTCTGCAAGTTCCTCCTGCGATATTCCCTTTGCTCTTCTTAAATGTTGTATTCTGTCTGCTATATTCATGACTGACACTCCTTTCTTAGATAATGCCATAGTACCAAAAAGTATGGTTGCATTACCATCAACTGCACTTGGAGATTTGTCAACTGTAAGTTGCATCCTTGTTTTACTAAGTAGAATCTGTAAACAGCCTGCACTGTTCATAGCATAAAAGCCCACTAAATGAAATTTAAAAAAATCCATGTAACAGTTCAAATCCTGACACATAGATTTTTCAATACTGCGGATGAAGGGACTTGAACCCCCACGGTCTCCCACTAGATCCTAAGTCTAGCGCGTCTGCCAGTTCCGCCACATCCGCATAATAAGTTATAGTAAAGTGTTAAAAAATTTTATTTGATAGATAATTTGCTTTAGATTTCCATCATATAAAAAATAAATGAGACATCCGGGATTCGAACCCGGGACACCTTGATTAAAAGTCAAGTGCTCTACCGACTGAGCTAATGTCCCATCTGATTATGCATATTGCATTAATTAATCCGATGAAATAAACCGGAAACTGGGCTAGCTGGATTCGAACCAGCGAATGCAGGAGTCAAAGTCCTGTGCCTTACCGCTTGGCGACAGCCCAAAGGTAATGATTACCAAGGTGGATAAAGGGATTCGAACCCTTGGCCTCCAGAGCCACAATCTGGCGCGCTAACCAACTGCGCTATACCCACCATATTAAATTACATTTGTCTTTACCCTGCCCACAGTTTGTGTTAAGTTTGTGTTACATAAATAATTTTATATGACTAAGATTTCAAATTGTTAAAACAATTTAAACCAGTCAAGATAAAAAAACGTGCCAGAAGGGATTCGAACCCCCGACACATGGCTTAGAAGGCCATTGCTCTATCCAACTGAGCTACTAGCACACTTAAGGTATGCCTTAGCGCACACCAAGCGGGTGATGGGAATCGAACCCACGTATCTAGCTTGGAAGGCTAGTGTTCTACCATTGAACTACACCCGCACATAATATTTGTCCCAAAACTACAGGTAATCAAGACATTACCTCTGCTCCGCTTAAGTACTGTTACAGTTGATGCTATCGGGGTGACAGGATTCGAACCTGCGACCTCTTGATCCCAAATCAAGCACTCTAGCCAAGCTGAGCCACACCCCGTCTTAAAGACTTATTACCTGTCGCCCGTGACGCAAGAACTATTATATAATAGAGATACTTTAATGTCAACAACTTTTTTCAATTTTTATGAGTTTTTAGTACCATATTTAACCTTATTCTTTTAACGGATTTGTCATCTTTTCTCTATTGATGTGTTTATATTGTTAACCATTATACTACATATAATTCAAAGTAAAATGAGCCTCTCCTTTTGAATCAATATCCATAATAATAAAAGAGGGTTTTCCGCCTTCCTGTCTTGGCTGTGTTATACTTCCCGGATTGATGGCCCATACGTTACTGCTCATATCAATCATCGGCCGATGGGTGTGGCCGAACATGGCAATATTGGCTCCATACTGCATGGCAACATCTTTTAACCTTTCCGTACCGAAATTTACACCATATCTATGTCCATGAGTAAGAAAAACGGAATATTTGCCTATAGTTATAATTTTATCTTTTTCCAGCCCGGTAAAATAGTCGTTATTACCTGAAACCATCTCTGTCCTGCAGGGTACAATGGATTCTATATACTCTTCACTGCCTTCAAAATCGCCAAGATGAATAAATAAATCGATTTCTTTTACTTTCTCTAATGCTTTCTCAAGATAATAATTTCTTCCATGAGAATCACTTACTATCATTATCTTCATATAAACTCCTACAGTGCCATCTGAATTTGTTACAGCTGTTGCCTTTCAAGTCATTTTTATACACATCATCTGCATATCAATGCAAAATAATGTTTTATTTTTATCCCATTTAAGTATAATTAAGCCTGCCCTTATTGAGATTGTAAATTTCAGGATACCTGTTTTCTTACACCAATGCCGTGGTACAGCCAAAAGGTAGAAAGGCATTCCTGCTGATTAATTTTTACCGCTTCTGCTTTTTATAATTCCTTGCATCGCTTCCAATGCTTTTCCTCTATGGCTGATTTTATTCTTTATTTCCGTGGATAATTGAGCGGACGTACAGCCATACTCCGGGACCCAGAATATAGGATCATATCCGAACCCATTCTCGCCTATAATTTCATGTCCAATCGCTCCCTCAATGGTCGCTCTTGTCGTAACAATTTCGCTGTCAGGAAATGCACAAGCTATGGCGCATACAAATCTTGCGCTTCTTTTTTCCCATGGTAAATCTTTGAGACGGTCAAGAATATAATTATTTTTAACGTCATAAGAGGTATCCTCCCCTAAAAAACGTGCGGAATAAATTCCCGGAGCTTTATCCATAGCATCCACCTCAAGCCCGGAATCATCGGCCAGCACCATTTCTCCCGTCATTTCCATAATCGTTTTTGCTTTTATAACTGCGTTTTCTTCAAAAGTACTGCCATCTTCTGTAATATCAATTTGTATACCCGCTTCCCTCATGGAAACGATTGTATAATCCAGCTCTTTTAAAATCATACGAATTTCTTTCATTTTATCTTCATTTGCAGTTGCAAATATTATCCTGTCTCTCATTTTACCCCCTAATTTATTTCATCAAATGCCCTTAAGATTACTTTATAAACAGCTTCGGCTATATTTTCTTTATTCTCGTCTTTCAGCAGAAAATCCAGGTCCTGCCGGTTGGACATAAATGCTACTTCGATTAAGGCCACCGGTATCCTAGACTTACCCACAATTACCATTTCACTGCCGGGCACTAAACCCCGGTTGACCCTGTTAGTTACATTAGTTATTTCCTCCAAAGCTATTTTCGCCAAACGCTTTGACTGTAAACCTCCGTTTGGCTCATTTTCGTTATACAGGACTTCCGAGCCGCTCGGCTCGGCTGATTCATTAGAATTGCAGTGAATGCTTATAAACAAGTCCGCTTCGACCTCATTGGCAAAATTAACTCTGGGATTTAAAAATAAGGTTATATCTTCCGTTCTGGTATAATATACCTTAAGGTCTTCCTGGTCCAGCATTTCTTTCAGTTTCAGAACAATATCAAGGTTCATGTCCTTCTCATAATATTGTTCCCCCTGTGAAAAAGAGCCGCAGTCCTTGCCTCCATGTCCGGCATCAATAACAACTATTTTATCATATATATCTTTCGGACGCCTTAGAGCAATATAAACATTGTCTTCATCCTGATAAAGAACCGGAGCATAATTAGAATCCAAGACTATATCAATTATGACAGTATAAAGCTTTTCAGCCCCTTCCTGTTTATATGTAATACCGATATCTTCTGCCGGATCAGAGATACCAGGCTTAGGAACCGTTCCATAATCCGTTATCCCGCCGGTAGCTGAGATTACTTGCGGAACCAGAAACTTTTCATCCTCAGAAGCTTTATTAAGCTCTTCGCGATAGGCTTTTGCACCATTTTCGGTAAATTCTATGCCCTGATTTACTCTTACAATAGAAGTGGTATCCAATATTTCTTCTTTTAAATCGGTTATGGTAAGACGGATGCTTTTTTCCATATATAAGTCTTCTAAATGAATATTATAATAAGATTTATCCGGCTTTGTAATAATTAAATACTTATTCCCCAGCTGCTGCCCTACGGAAGTATTGTAAACAGCATCTCCCGTCTTTCCACCCGAATTTAAGAAATTCTTATTTCCTGCTTCCTGAATCCAACCAGAAGAATCGCTGTTTAACCGGCTGCTTTTGGCATATGTCAATGTCTGGTCATAATGTGATATTACTACGGATATCAAAAAAACGATTAACATCAGCGCAATACTGTTAACAGCCATATGTTTTAGAAGTTTTTCATCCATTTACTATCCCCCTGATATGGCAATTATACTATGCATTATAAAATTCTACAATATGGTTTTTTATATTACAAAAATTTTAATAAACTTATCAGAAGTTGTTTTTCAAACTTCGATAAAGGGCGTTGTTCTTGCGCCGTGCATCCGATTATAGAAACATATTGTTTGTTCCTATAATCGGAACAATATTGTTTTTAGAAATAGACGGAATAAAAAACTGCTGCTATTAAGTTATAGTACGAAACCAGACTGTTATTTGCGGCCCACGCTTTACAGTATTAGGTTTATATGTTTCTGTTTTCTCTTTTGGGAGGTTTGGGACCCATAAACTGATAAAAATATGTTTTAATCATACCATTATAAATTTTACGGTTTTTATCGGCATCTTTTCCTATAAATTTTTGTGCATCCTCATAGCTGGTTATAATAAAATAAGACCAGGAATCCAAGGCATTAAAAGTCCTTCCAATTTCCTTATACAAAGCAGGCAGAGCGGCTTTTTCCTCTAACCTTTCACCGTACGGAGGATTTGTGATAATAAAACCGTATTTTTTGTTATGGCTAAGAGCGCTTACGGCTCTTTGCTGAAAATGGATATATTGCTCTACCTCCGCCAAGGCCGCATTTTGTCTGGCTGCTTTTATGATTTCCCCATCTATGTCATATCCTTGAATTGTCATAGCAACAGATGTCTGCCTGATATCATTTGCTTCCTCAATGGCTGAATACCATGCCTTCCTGGGTATTAAATCCGTCCAGTTCTCAGAAAGAAAGGAACGGTTCATTCCCGGTGCCATATTTGCCCCTATCATAGCTGCTTCAATCGGAATAGTACCGCTTCCGCAAAAGGGGTCAATCAAGATTCTGTCTTTATTCCAGGGGGTCAGCATAACCAATGCTGCCGCTAAAGTTTCCGTAATCGGTGCCTTGCTTGTTAGTTTACGGTACCCTCGTTTATGGAGAGATTCACCTGAGGTGTCAATTCCAATGGTTATTTCGTCCTTCATAAAGGTGACCCTGATTGGATACTCATTACCGTCTTCGGGGAACCACTCAATTTTATAAACCTTTTTAAGACGTTCCACAATTGCTTTTTTCATTATGGATTGAATATCGGATGGACTGAACAATTTACTTTTAATTGAGGTCGCTTTTGCAACCCAGAATCTGCCATTGGCAGGAATGTAATTCTCCCAAGGGATTCCTTTGGTTTTTTCAAATAATTCATCAAAGGATTCCGCTTTAAACTTGTCCACTTTAAGCAATATGCGTTCTGCGGTTCTTAAAAAGATATTAGCCCTGCTTATTGCCGATATGTCACCGGCAAATGTTACACGGCCGTCTTCCACCTGTTTTATTTCATAGCCTAAATCACCAATCTCTTTTTTTAAAATACTTTCCAAACCAAAATGGCACGGTGCCATATATTCAAACCGGCTCATCCTTTTGTACTCCCATCTGCGTAATAAAACGCGAATTAATATAATAAGACAAATAATTAATCGTATTGCTTGTAACCTTACATCCGGCAAAAGCCTCAAGGTTTATTTTGCCGACAATAGATTATAACATAAGGGTTAACTGTTTGCAAATGTTAACCCTTATAATAACTATTATAGCCATATTAAATACTTGTAAAAAAATATAATCTTATAATCTGAATATTTATTATAATTTTATCAATTTATTTTCTTATTACACTCTTAATTTATTTCAATAAATCATTTTATTATAAATATTTTAATTTATTAGATTATATCTCAATATCACTATTTATAACCATATTAATTTTGATACTTTTATTTATGATTAACAGCTCAATTCCACTCTTTTATTTGACTAATTGGCCTCTATATGCACGTATACCGCCATAGATATTTTTTACCTGATAGCCCTCTTTACTCAGCTCACGAGCTAATAATAAACTTAAATTACCTCTGTCACAATATAATATTAACAAACGCTCGGAAGGCAAAGTGCTTTTTTTATTTTCAAAATCCAGATACGGAATATTAATTGCAGTTGGTATATGCGCATTATCATATTCATTTGGCTCTCTCAAATCAATTATCAGTACATTATATCTGCCTATGTAATTCTCAATATCTTTTGCACGAATAGTTTCAAAAGTCATAAAATCACCTTCAATCCTTTATTATCATATTCCTGCAGGAGATATTATGTGCATAAGACTCAGGAGTGCTAACTAAACTACACTGATGCAACCCGCCGCAGTGCGATCCAAAGCGGAGCGTTTTTATATCTTGAGCATTTTCCTATAAGCCAAAAAAAGTCTCCATCAGATTTAGATGAAGACTAATTTTACTACTATATACAATTTTTATCTTTCATTTGAATTACGAAAATTTGAATTATTAGCATTTCTTTCACTGTTTCTTGAAGTAGTATTGGAAGTTGTATTTCTTGAAGTACCTGTCGTATAGTTCTGAGTACCAGTTGTGTTTGTAGCGTTTTTGCTGCTTCCCGTTGAACTGGAAGTATTGGCGTTTCTTGAATTTGTGTTGGAAGTATTAGCATTTCTTGAATTTGTATTGCTTGTTGTGTTAGAAGCATTAGCATTTCTTGAATTTGATGATTCATTATAATTATTTTCCATTTAAATTAACCTCCTGAAAATCATATTTATTAGATTACACAAATTATTATGGGCTATTGCAATGAAAAATATTCATCAAAATCTTTACAAATAAAATTATCTAATATAATGGTTCAGCATAAATGGAAAAGCCGAATATATACATTTTTTTGTTTCTAATATATACCTTTTTCGTAATAAATTAACTTCTAAAAATTTTTATAAATTTTCATCTTTTTTTATTGCATTATATCTCTTAATGTATTATAATGTAATTGTGTTAAAGAGATTTCATTCGTGATTCTCCTAGCACACTATATAACCCCTTATTAATTATTTATACTCCCCTCATCGAAACGACCGCTTGGCTCCCCCTCGCGGTCGTTTCACTTTTTAATTTACAACCTATAAAGAATATACCCCGAAATCAGCTATATTAAACAGTTTTCAGGGTATTTTATAATAATATAATAAGTTATAAGTATTTCGATACGGCAAGGCTAGAGTGTGTTTGAAAAATGCTTGTGCCGGGCTGGATGCTCCACTTTGTGGGAGACAAGGAGCGGTTTTGGGAGCGTAGTGGTGCTACTCTCCCAAAATTGGGACGCAGTATACCGCAAAGTGGGGCGTTCAGAACGGCACAATGATTTTTCAAACACGCTCTAATGCCTCATGTTATTTGTAATTAATTTATATCCCAGATATATAACAAGTAAAGGAATACCGACAGTGTAGAATAACCGGAAAAGGATTCCGCCTATAATTATTATAAATATAACAAGACATACAGCAACAAGGGCGATAATCATTTTCTGATACCAGGTCAGTGACGAGTTTATATTAAGCTTAAAGCTTCTGCCATATTCATTCGTTTCATTATCATAGCCACTTCTATAGTCCTGATATGTGCTGCCGTCAGTTGTCTGGGCATCCTGATAAGCCCCGTCATGTTTTGAACCGTTGTATAAAGGCCCATGGCTAATTTGATAGGTTTCAATTATAGTTTTTGCAATTAATCTGGGATCACCTAATTGTTCTACAACTTCTTCCTCTTTATCATTAGTACTTTTACTTTTTATATAATCTTCATAAAATCTGGTATTATTGGCAATTTCAATATCCGGCAGCTCTCCCGTTAAGGCAGTTCTCAATCCGTCTATAAATTCATTCTTAGTCATACATCCTCCTAACTATATTATATCTTTCCATCTGAATATCCAACCTAATAGTTATATCTGTTGAATTACTGGTTTCTGCAGGTACATGTCTAATAAATATAATTATTCTAACATATCTTACATGGGGCGTAAATACTGGGTTTATTAACATTTAATTAATTTTTATGGTGAATTCGGTATTTTCTATGCTGGCACACTACTAATACTCCAATACAAAAAGACGCATTGTATCTAACATAATGTTAGTTTACAACACGCCCTATATCATAATTTATATATGTGCGTTAGAGGATTCGAACCCCCGACCTTCTGGTCCGTAGCCAGACGCTCTATCCAGCTGAGCTAAACGCACGTACTGCCAGTATAACATATCAAATAAACAGCTTACCATAATGCCGGCGACCGGAATCGAACCGGTACGGGAGATTAGTCCCGCAGGATTTTAAGTCCTGTGCGTCTGCCAGTTCCGCCACGCCGGCATTTGAACAGTCTGTTCAATAATGAATCAAAGATTCAATGGGACCTATAGGGCTCGAACCTATGACCCTCTGCTTGTAAGGCAGATGCTCTCCCAGCTGAGCTAAGATCCCATGGGAATAACAAAATGTCTCAATTTAATAAAAGAAAACTTTATATGTCTCACTATTAAATTCACTAAAAACGACCCAGAAGGGACTCGAACCCTCGACCTCCGCCGTGACAGGGCGGCGCTCTAACCAACTGAGCCACTGGGCCATAGATATGTATATTAAATGGACCTTCAGGGACTTGAACCCCGGACCGACCGGTTATGAGCCGGTTGCTCTAACCAACTGAGCTAAAGGTCCAAAAGCCGACAATCGGACTCGAACCGATAACCTGCTGATTACAAGTCAGCTGCTCTGCCAATTGAGCCACGTCGGCAAGTTACAATCGGACGAATCCTGAGTATTAAAAAATGACTCCAAGGGGATTTGAACCCCTGTTACCGCCGTGAAAGGGCGGTGTCTTAACCGCTTGACCATGGAGCCGTAATATTAACTATAACATATTATTATTACTTTGTCAATCAATATTTAATACTTTTTGATACTTTTTTAACCAGAATTTATGAAATATCAGCTCCCCGAGTTGGACTCGAACCAACAACCCCACGGTTAACAGCCGTGTGCTCTACCATTGAGCTATCGAGGAA
>DBEP01000007.1:0-209 GCA_002294045.1 Lachnoclostridium sp. UBA903
ATCACAATGGATAAAAGCTCCGCAAACTTTGATAACAAATCCTCTTTAGAAAGATTATTTGCCATGGAAACAATTAAATAAATGTTTATCATGGGAATAATCAATTTTATCAGTAATACATCCACAAAGGTTATTAAAAACAAAGCCACCTGATAATAGACCATTGAGGTTCCGGCACTGGATACAAATGCCACCGATAAAAAATAAGC
>DBEP01000007.1:246-104710 GCA_002294045.1 Lachnoclostridium sp. UBA903
GTAAGGACGGAAAACAAAAGCAGATATGCTACATAAAAACCGGTCTCGGCAACCTGGGTATTTTGAAAAGCATATGAAAAATTAGTAAATACCGCTGCAATTACAGCAATTGATAATAAACTTGTCAAGGTTCCTGCATTATTTTTAATTTCCCTCATAACGGCATCCATAATATCTTTTCCGATTTGTTTTAAAGAAAATTTCTTTTGGCCTGATACGAGATCTGTTACATATTGTTCAAAATTGATGTTGTCATCCGATGCCAGGACATCGTCAACCACCTGCTGTATTTCATCATAATCAAAATCCAAAACACTGTTATTACCGGTTTTGTCCCCATTTGCATATACCCTTTCCTTTGTAAAAAACAGAAAGAACAGGATAAGTACAATGAATATAATTTTTATTAATCTCCGGCCTCTTTTTGAATAAAAGCTCATTTGGAACCCTCCTCTTACGTTTATGCTGTCAGAAACTCATTGATGGTATCCAGCAAAGCCAAAAGAATCGGCATCCCTGTGGCCAGTATAGTCAGCTTACCTACCAGCTCAATCTGATTGGCAACCGCAGTATGTCCGCAATCCTTGCAGATATTGGAAGAAAATTCAGCAACATATGTAATACCGATTATCTTTATTAATATGGAGATATAGGTTTCATTAAGACTGATATAGGCCTGGATTCTCTTAATGGTATTGATAATAATCTCTAATTTATTCACTCCCAGGTAAAAGATGAGAATGCACCCTGCAAGGCTTATGTATACGGCATATTCCGACTTAGTGCTCTTAAATTGTATTGCCATCAGGACAACGATAATACCGATTAAAGCAATTTGAATCATATTGATGCTCCCTTCTTCTATAAGGTAAATAAATTCCTGATTATTTCAAACAGCTCGGATATATATGGCACAATCCAAAAAAGTACCAGAATCAGACCTGCCAGCGTAGTTAAAAACGCCTGCTCTTCTCTTCCAGATTGCTTTAGTATCTGGTTCAGAACCGAAACCAATATGCCTACCGCTGCAATTCTAAATATCAGGTTGATAGTCATGTTATCCTCCTTGTGACTGTTTATTGCTCTCATTTAAGTGTATCACAGCATAATTATCGTAATAAAAATTCCTCCCAGAATGCCCAGGGAATTGTATAAATAGGATTTCTGTTTTACGTTATGTGACAAATCCTTAATTTCTTCTTCGATTTGAGAAACATATAAATCTATGGTATTTATCTGCATGTCCTTATCCAGATAACCAAGATTTTCACCAAACTGCCCAAGACCTGCCAGATCTTTCTTGTTCAGTGAAGTATCGTTAAGCTCCTTTGACACAGCTTCCTTCCATATGGTGCAAAAAGAAATGCCTCCAAGTTCGTTTAACCTTTCTGCTATTATGGATAGAAAAGCTTTATATTTTCCGCTGTGCCTCAGGGATAAAGCTTGTACTGCTTCCGGCAACGGTGTATTGGCATACCGGATATCTCCCCGCAGCAGAAAAATAATCTTTTTCAGCTCCCTCAAATCAACAATCCTGTTTTTCAGCTCACTGCTGAAATACCAGCCCATACCTGCCGAAGAAGAAAGGATTAAAATACAGCCGATTACTTTTATTATTAGCATAGCTTATACCGTATGTACCGCTGGCCTGCGGTACTGCCACCTGCAATATAATGTCCCGTAGCAGACAATTTATTGCCTTGATTTAAAGCAGTGAAAGAATCGCATTCGTGGCTTCCTTTCCTATCCATATTTTCTTTCACTTTTACAAACATGATGCCTTTTAATAAATCCTGGTCCCTTTTTCATCGTATATTTCTTCCAAATGGCCTACTCCGCCATGATTATTTAATAATATATATCTCTCAAATATCCTTTCCTGTACCAGTCTTCCGAGGATTGGTTTATTTCTTATATCGTCAATGGAATTTCCATGTACGGTTGCAATCAATTTACAGCCGCAGTTTATAACATACTCTATTGCACTGATATCCTCCACGGAACCAACTTCATCTACCGCAATCACCCTGGGAGACATGGAACGAATCAGCATAAGCATGCCTTTTGCTTTCGGACAGCAGTCCAATACATCCGTACGTACTCCCAGTTCATTCTGGGGAATACCCATATAGCAGGCTCCGATTTCAGACCGTTCGTCCACTACGCCCACCGTTATTCCCGGCCGCTCCCCGCTCCCGTCGGATAATTGCCGGATCACGTCACGAAGCAGGGTTGTCTTTCCGCAGCGGGGCGGTGATATAATTAAAGTATGATAACAATCATTTCCATGGGTACCTGTAATATAAGGGATTACCTTATCCGCACAGCCCTTTACCTGATGGGACAGCCTGATATTAATAAAAGATATATGCTTCATGCTTTTTATTTTATTCTCTTCCAAAACAGCCTTGCCGATTATGCCCACCCTATGCCCCCCTGTTATGGTGATAAAGCCCTGTTTTAGTTCTTCTTCAAATGCATACAGTGAAAAATTACTGATATATTCCATGGTTTCCCGGATTTCATTTTTCGTTATAATATAAATATCTTCATAATTTTCAGTAAGATTTGACTGGGGGGTAACAAAAAATTCCTTGTTATCATAAATCACCAGCAGGGGCGCATTTACCCTAAGACGGATTTCCTGTAACAAATCATAATCAAAATTTATTCTGGACAGTATTGTCCTGAGTTTTATCGAAAAGATTTTCAACAGCTCGTCTTTTTTATTCATCTCATTCGTCCTCCTTTAGAACAATATATGTCCACCGGTAAAAATTATGACCGGATATTTTTCTTGCAAATTTATATTAATTATATTATCCTTTAACTGAAAGGATGGGTTTCATATGGAATACGGCTTAATAGGAGAAAAATTGGGACATAGTTATTCGAAAATAATTCACGAGAAACTGGCGGATTATGAGTATGAGATTAAGCCTTTATCGAGGGAGGAATTTCATCCTTTCATGGAGGCAGGGGACTTTAAGGCTATTAATGTTACCATTCCTTATAAGAAGGATGTGATTCCATATCTGGATAAATTAGATGATAACGCAAAAAAAATCGGCGCCGTAAATACTATTGTCCGCAAAGAAGGAAAATTAATCGGCCACAATACGGATTTCTCCGGATTTTTATATATGGTGGAGCACAATGGCATTAAGGCGGCAGATAAGAAAGTAATTGTTCTTGGCAACGGCGGTGCGGCCAAGGCTGTTATAGCCGTATTGCAGCACTTAAAAGCCAGGGAGGTCATAATTGTCAAGCCGGTATCCGGGAACGGGGTTATCTCTTATGAAGAATGCAAAATGTATCATTCCGATGCAGAGATAATTATCAATACCAGCCCGGTAGGCATGTATCCCAAAGTGGATGCCAGCCCCATTGACGTATCACATTATCCCCGCTGTGAGGCCGTATTGGATATTATTTATAATCCTCTCAAAACGGAACTGCTGCTCCAAGCGGAAGAATTGGGTATAATAGCCGTAAATGGCCTTGAGATGCTGGTGGCACAGGCTAAATATGCTGTGGAATATTTTCTGGATAAAAAATTGGATGATAAGAGTATTGATGATGTATATCAGAAAATTTTAGAAGAATTATAAAACTAAGCTGTACCACAAGTTATGAAAGTTATGATTATTCAAGTTACATTAATAAACTCCAAGAAATCAAGAAAGAGTTTGCAAAGCAAACTCTGCGCTGACGCTTGGCCGCTTTGCGGCATAATTCCTCTCAAGCGTCATGTGCATTACCCGGAGTGTTTTTAATAGGACGAACTTTCCTATAAGTAAAAACAGAGTGAAAGGCGGTAATTCGCTGCGCTAAGACATCCCGCTTTTCACTCCTGGTGTAATTTCCTGGAGTTTAAATGTTATTTAACGTTATTGACAAACTTGAGACCGTTCTTACCTGTCCCATTTATCACTTAGGGCATTAATCTGATCCGTAAATTTAGCCAGATCCTTGTTAGCCCCTCCTTTATTATGCTGAATCACAGCCATTAAACGCTTCCCTGCGTTAACAAGGCGCTCATAAACGGAAGAAACCTCTTTTTTCCTGTCAACCGTATCCTGAACATCAATTGCCTTTCCTTTTACAAGACATACGTTATTCAGCAAGTCGTATACTTCTCCGCTGTAAGGAGCAACCGCGTTAAACCCATATTCGTTTCTTAGTGTCTCAGTAAATAAATCACAGACAGAAGCCTCTCCGTGGACGACAAATACCCGCTGAGGTTTTTTCTCGAAATGGTTAATCCAGGTTAAAAGTCCGTCCCTGTCGGCATGACCGCTGACACCGTCCAGTTTCCGGATATTAGCATTCACCTGAATCCACTCGCCGAATAATTTTACTTCCTTGGCACCGTCCAGAATAATCCGGCCCAGACTTCCGACCGATTGATATCCTACAAATAATACGGTGCTCTCACCTCTCCATAGATTATGTTTCAGGTGGTGTCTAATTCTCCCTGCATCACACATACCGCTGGCTGAAATAATAACTTTACAGTCATCGTCAAAATTAATGGCCTTGGACTCTTCGGTGGTTACCGAGGTTATTAATCCCGGAAATGTAAGCGGATTAATACCTTTGCTTATTAATTCCATGGATTCCCGGTCAAAATAACCAATCCTGTTTTCGTGAAAGATTTGGGTTGCTTCATTAGCCAGAGGACTGTCCACATATACTTTAAAATTACCGTGTCCGGTAACCAGATTGTCCGCCTTGATTTTACGGATAAAATACAACAGTACCTGGGTTCTTCCCACTGCAAAGGAAGGAATGATAACATTTCCTCCCCGGTCAAAGGTAGTTTGCAGAACTTCCGTTAATTCACCGATATAATCCGGCCTTTTTCCATGGTTACGGTCTCCGTAAGTGGATTCCATAACAACATAATCGGCTTCCCGTATGTAACTGGGATCCTTTATCAGCGGTTGGTTTATATTACCGATGTCACCGGAAAATACAATTTTCTTCGTAACACCTTCTTCCGTTGTCCAAACTTCAATACTGGCCGACCCAAGCAAGTGGCCCACATCCACAAAACGGAACCGGATACCTTCAAAAAGCTCCGCCTTTTCATTGTAGTCATGGGGTACAAAAGAACGAATGGCACCGTAGGCATCTTCCATGGTATAAAGCGGAAGGAACGTATTTTCTCCCTTTCTCTTTCCCTTGCGGTTCCTCCATTCTGCTTCGGACATCTGAATGTGTGCACTGTCTCTGAGCATAATATCACATAAATCACTTGTTGCACCCGTTGCATGAATTTTGCCCCTGAATCCCTGGGCATAGAGGAGGGGAAGCTTTCCTGCATGGTCCATATGGGCATGGGTTAATAATACGGCGTCTATTTCGGCGGAAGCCACCGGTATTTCCTGGTTTTCATAAACATCTTTTCCCTGTTCCAGACCGCAGTCTATCAGAATATGTTTTCCGCAGGCCTCCAGATAATAACAGCTTCCGGTAACTTCATGAGTAGCTCCTATAAATGTCAATTTCATATTATGCCTCCATACTTAAATTATCCTCTGGTCCATCCCACCTCAGATTATCCGGCAGCCTGCTGCGGAGTAGTTTTGTTCTGTCCGGGACATTTCCCGGAACATTTCCGTTTCCATTTATCTTCCGGTTCCAAAGAAAAATAAGGCAATGGTACCCGGTCCGGAATGGCTTCCTATAACCGGCCCGATGGGATTTATTATGACGTCCTTTACCGTAAATTTTTCTCTGATGAGCCTTGCCAGCAGCTCGGCATCTTCTAAAGAGTCGCCGTGTCCGATAAATACCATCTGTTCATCTGACGGAGTAAACGTACCAATCATATGATTTAAGAGGGCATAAATGGATTTCTTCCGGCCCCTTACCTTTTCCATGGGGATTAAATGCCCCTCATCATCAACGTGCAGAATGGGTTTGACATTAAGAGCCGTTCCGATTCCGGCGCTGAATGCACTGACTCTCCCTCCGCGCTTCAAATGGTTTAAATCGTCCACGGTAAACCAATGGCAGAGCTTATGGATATTCTGCTCCAGCCAGTTGCCCAGTTCCTCTATGGTTAAACCTTCTTCTTTTTTCTTGGCCGCACTGTATACCAGCAGCCCTTCGCCGGCTGATGCCGCTTTGGAATCAATACAAATTATTTTGGAATCTTTATACCGTTCCAGCAGTTCTTCCCTTGCTAACAGGGAAGAATTATAGGTTCCGCTTAACCCGGATGAAAATGCAATATAAAGTATATCGTTGCCTTCCTTTAAAATAGGTTCGAAAAAATCCAGGAACGTTTCCGTATTTATTAAGGAAGTCACGGATTTTTCACCTTTTCTGAGATGCTGATAAAATTCATGTATGCCCATTTCCCTGGCATCAGGATAATGCAAGTAGCTTTTGCCGCTTAATTCAAAAGCCATCGGCATTACTTTAATTCCCAGCTCATCAACCATATTCTGGGAAATATCTGCCGTTGATTCAGATATAATTACATAGTTTTTCATAATCCACCCTGCTTCAAAGTATTTGAATACCCATTTTTTATTTATTTTATCACTTTTTTATACTCAATTCAACCTTTTGCCGTTGAATAATTATATACCTGAGAAAATTTCAGCCGGAAGACCTTCCCAATGCAAAAATAAGCGGCAAATCAAACCTCATAACAAGTTTCATTCTGAATTCTCTGACAGGAAATGTAGAGTGTCCCAAAAGGTGTGTTGGGGAGCAAAAAAGCAACCTTCATTTCCACTTTTATGGTGAATTTGAAGGTTACTTTATGTTATTTTGGGGTTTGCTGTTAAATCAGCCGTTAATATATTTTATCAGTCCCTCTGCCTTGATGATTTTCTGCATAAATTCCGGAAACGGCTGACCCTGGTAACTGGTACCCTTTGTTATATCATATATTTTGCCGCTGTCAAAATCGATTTCCACTTCATCCCCGGCTTCAATAGCTTTGGCAGCCTCCGGACATTCTATAATGGGGAGGCCGATATTGATTGCATTGCGGAAGAAAATCCTGGCAAAGGTTTCTGCAATAACACAGCTGATACCTGCCGCTTTGATAGCAATCGGAGCATGTTCCCTGGAAGAACCGCATCCAAAATTCCTGTTAGCCACTATAATATCACCGGCCTTTACCCTGGCCACAAAATCAGGATCTATATCTTCCATGCATTTTTTTGCCAGTTCTGAAGGATCGGATGAATTTAAATATCTTGCGGGGATAATTACATCGGTATCCACATTATCTCCGTATTTGTGTACCGTTCCATGTGCTTTCATTCTGAATCCTCCTTATAATCCCAGTTCGCCAGGGCCTGATATCCTGCCGGTTATGGCACTTGCAGCCGCTACCGCGGGACTTGCCAGATAAACTTCGGATTCCACATGTCCCATACGTCCTACAAAGTTACGGTTAGTCGTGGCAACTGCTCTTTCTCCTGACGCCAGGATACCCATATGCCCGCCGAGACAGGGACCGCAGGTAGGCGTGCTGACAACTGCCCCTGCTTTGATAAAGGTAGTTAACAATCCTTCCTCCAAAGCCTGAAGATAAATATCCTGGGTGGCAGGGAATACGATTACGCGCATTCCTTTGGAGACTTTTTTCCCTTCCATTACCTTAGCAGCAACTCTTAAATCATCGATTCTGCCGTTGGTACAGGAGCCGATAACCACCTGGTCAATCCTGACTTCACCCACTTCATCAATGGTTCTGGTATTTTCCGGCAGGTGAGGAAAGGCAATCGTAGGTTTCAGAGCGGATAAATCTATAACATAAGTATCCTCATATTCCGCATCTTCGTCTGCTTCGTATATTTTATACGGTTTTGCGGAATGTTCCTTTATATATGCAAGGGCTTTCTCATCCACCGGGAAAATACCGTTTTTAGCTCCTGCTTCAATTGCCATGTTTGCCATGGTAAAACGGTCATCCATACTTAAATGCGAGATTCCGTCGCCGGTAAATTCCATGGATTTATATAAAGCACCGTCCACACCGATTTTACCGATAATATGAAGAATAACATCCTTGCCGCCCACCCACTTGGCAGGTTTGCCGGTCAGTTCAAATTTAAGAGCGGAAGGAACCTTAAACCAGGCTTTTCCCGTAACCATGCCGGCCGCCATATCCGTACTACCCACACCGGTGGAAAATGCACCTAAGGCACCGTAGGTACAGGTATGGGAATCTGCGCCAATCACCGCATCTCCTGCAACTACCAGACCTTTTTCCGGTAAAAGGGCATGTTCAATACCCATCTCACCTATCTCAAAGTAGTTGGTGATTTCATGCCCAAGGGCGAAATCCCGCATACATTTGCAATGCTCGGCAGATTTAATATCTTTATTGGGAGTAAAATGATCCGGAACCAAAGCAATTTTCTCCTTGTCAAAAACCCCCTTTTTATTGACCCTATCCATTTCCCGGATGGCTACCGGCGCCGTTACATCATTCCCTAAAACTAAATCCAGGTCGGCTTCTATTAACTGGCCGGCTGTTACTTTTTCCAAACCGGCATGGGCTGCCAGGATTTTCTGTGTCATTGTCATACCCATGTATCTGTCCTCCATTTCCTTTCTTCTACCTGTTATCCTGTTTTATATTTCTGAAACTATACAATCGCCCATTTCCTTCGTTCCTGTCAGAATTTTGCCTTCCGACATAATATCTATGGTGCGGAAACCTTTTTTCAGGACGGATTTCACAGCCGTTTCAACCCTGTCGGCCTCCTCCGCCAAATCAAAGGAGTAGCGCAGCATCATGGCAGCGGACAAAATCGTTGCGATTGGATTGGCTTTATTTTCACCTGCTATATCCGGTGCGGAACCGTGACTCGGTTCATATAACCCAAGCCTGGTATCACCAAGGCTTGCGGAAGCTAACATTCCGATGGAGCCGGTTACCATGCTTGCCTCATCGGACAAAATATCCCCGAACATATTCTCGGTCAGTATAACGTCAAATTGCCCCGGATTTTTTACAATCTGCATGGCGCAGTTATCTACCAGCATATCGCTTACTTCCACCTCGGGATAATCGGCGGAAACCTCTTTTACTACCTGCCTCCACAATCTGGAGGTATCAATTACATTGGCTTTATCCACACTGCAAACCTTTTTATTTCTTTTTTTTGCAATTTCAAATGCCCATTTTGCTATTCTGCGTATTTCATTTTCATCATATACAAGGGTATCCAGAGCTTTTCTGAGACCATTTTCCTCATAGGTTTTACGTTCTCCAAAATACAGGCCTCCGGTTAATTCCCTTACAACCACAAAATCAAAACCGCTTCCGATAATCTCTTCCTTTAACGGACAGGCTCCCTTTAATTCATCAAATAATACGGCAGGCCTGATATTAGCAAAAAGCCCCAGTCCTTTTCGGATGGCTAAAAGCCCTGCTTCCGGTCTGAGCTGGGGCGGCAGGCTGTACCAGTCAGACTGCCCGACTTTTCCCCCTACCGCTCCCAGAAGAACGGAATCACTTTTCCTTGCCGTCTCCAGAGCTTCCTCCGTCAAAGGAACTCCCGTAGCATCGATGGAAGCTCCTCCCATTAACACCTCTGTATTAATGAAACGGTGTCCGAACTTTTCTCCCACCCTGTTAAGAACTTTTTTTGCTTCCGCGATGATTTCCGGTCCTATCCCATCTCCCGGTATCACAGCAATGTTATAATTCATAGTCCTCTTCCTTTCGTTATTTGTAGCTTAGTCTCGAACTGCAAGGTAAATTGAACTTATTTCAATTTTAAAATGAATCGGGCTGTTACTAACTATTTTATTTCTGCTGTTGCTATTCTAACATATTATTTGCTATAATTGAAATACATATTAAGAATATTTATTATAACTTGAGGTTATGTCTGAAATACAGGCCGCAATTATGTATAACATTCGGAGGAAAAGAAAAATGGAACAAAATTTGTCCCTTTACAAAATATTTAATACCGTTGCTGAAACCGGGAATATCTCCCGGGCGGCAAAAGAGCTGTACATCAGCCAGCCTGCCATCAGTAAAGCTGTTACCAGACTGGAAGAGGGGCTGGGTGTTATATTGTTTACCAGAACCTCCAGAGGAGTCCGTCTGACCGGGGAAGGGAAGCTTTTATATGAGTATACCAAATCCGCTTTTGATACCTTAATGCAGGGCGAAGCAAATATAAAGCGCATGAATGAATTGGGAATCGGCCATATACGGATTGGTGTAAGCACAACATTATGCAAATACATTCTGCTGCCTTACCTGAAACGTTTTGTATCTTCCCATCCCCATATTAAAATAACCATAGAATGTCAGTCTACCTTTCAGACCTTAGAGCTGCTGGAACGGGGAAAGCTGGATATCGGTCTAATCGGCAGACCGGCAAACTTAAAGAATTTGGATTATTATGCGATGAAGCAGATTGAAGATATTTTTGTGGCTGCAAAAGCTTATCTTGAAAATTTAAGAGTCCGGGAGTCCTCCGGGTCCGTTTCTGCCGATAAAAAGATACAGAAACGGCATGAGAATATACCCATGATGTCGGAGGAGATTTTCAAAACCGCTAATGTTATGCTGTTGGATGAAAAGAATATGACCCGGTTATATATTGAAGATTATTTTACACGAAACCGGATAGAGACCAATCAGATTCTGGAGATCAGCAATATGGACCTGTTAATTGAATTTGCAAAAATCGGGCTTGGAGTTTCCTGCGTTATAAAAGAGTTCATCCAAAAAGAACTAAAGGAAGGTACCCTGGTTGAAATACCTCTGGAAAAACCCCTGGGCAAAAGAGAGGTGGGCTTCGCTTATTTAAATAACTCATCACTTCCGGATTCCGTCCAAAAATTCATAAGGTTTTATAAAAATAACTAGATATATTTTCTATACTTTTCAAAAGCACTGGGTAATGTATACTTCTCTTGAATTTGTTGTTTATCGGCCCATACCAGTGGTTTTGTTCCGTCTGTGATATATACGGTATTCTCCGAAACCAGGCTTTCCTCTTCCAGACGGACATAATATCCGGTCATCTGCCATTCGATATGGGAAAAAATATGTTTTGCATCACCAAGGCCGTGAATAGTAAAATTACCTAATCCCAGGTTAAGTAGCATTTCTTCCAGTACGGGAACGGTTAATTTTCCTTCCACGGACGGCAGTTCCCACAGCCCTGCCAAAAGCCCCGAACTTCTCCGTTTTCTTAATGCATATTCCCCGTTTTTTTCAATCAGAAGAACCGTTTTTTCTTCTATTTTCCTTGGCTTTTTATCCGGTTTAACCGGTATGAGCATTTCTGTTTTATCGTGATAGGCCTTGCACAAATGCATAATGGGACATTTCACGCACAAAGGCTTTCCATTCGGTATACACACCATGGCCCCAAGTTCCATTACCGCCTGGTTAAAATCTCCCGGGCGGTCTTTCGGAATAATCTCCCTGATATCCTGTTCCAGTTCTTTTTTAACACTTGCCTTGGTAATATCGTCAAAACTGCCCGATACCCTTTTCATCACCCGGAGTACATTCCCGTCTACCGCCGGTTCCGGAATACCAAATGCTATGGACGCTATTGCACCGGCCGTATACGAACCTATACCCGGAAGCTTTAACAGGACGGAATAATCCGGAGGCATAACTCCTTTATACTCCTCTACAATAATCTTGGCCGCCTTCTTAAGATTTCTGGCTCTGTTGTAATACCCTAACCCTTCCCATAACTTTAAGAGCTGCTCCTCATCTGCAAATGCCAGGGATTTTATATCCGGGAGCGTATTGATAAAACGTTCAAAATAAAATTTAACGGCTTCCACCCTGGTCTGCTGGAGCATTATCTCCGATACCCAGACATAGTAAGGCTTTGGGTTTTCCCTCCAGGGTAAAATCCTGGCACTGCTGTCATACCAGTCCAGCAGGTAATCAATTGTATCCGTATAATTATAAGTCATTGTTTATCTCCACTAATCATTCATTAGAGTGTGTTGAAAAATGCTTGTTCCGGGCTGGATGCTCCACTTTGTGGGAGGCAAGGAGCGATTTCGGGTGCGTAGTGGTGCTACGCTCCCAAAATCGCAACGCAGCATACCGCAAAGTGGAGTGTTCAGAACGGTGCAATGATTTTTCAAACACGCTCTAACATTTCATTTCATGGTAATTCCAGTAATTCCGGTGCAGGAAAAACCGATTCCTGCAAAGTGTGCTGCATATATTATTGTATCTTAATTTGCTTCCGGTAACAATATCAATTTTTTGGGTTTATTTTACCATGTATTTCTGTCCGTGGGCAGACCATAGGAACTGCCAATAAAAGGAGGATATTCCTCACAATGGTTAAATTTCACCGTAAAGAATATCCTCTCCTGCATACATCCTGCAATATATTCACATTTAATTATTGAGCAGCTTATCTTTATTGGTCCAGCTCATCATCTTACGAAGCTCGGAACCGACTTTTTCCAACTGATGTTCGGATTCTCTCCTTCTCATTGCCAGGAAATTGGTACAGCCGATCTGGTTTTCCAGTAACCAGTTACGTGCAAAAACACCTTCCTGGATGTCCTTTAAAACCTGTTTCATAGCTTTTTTGGTATCTTCGGTAATGATTTTGGGTCCGGTAATATAATCCCCATATTCCGCCGTGTTGGAGATGGAATAGCGCATACCTGCAAAACCGCTTTCATTAACCAGGTCCACAATTAATTTCATTTCATGGATACATTCAAAATAGGCGCTTTCCGGTTCATATCCTGCTTCCACCAAAACTTCGAAACCGGTTTTCATAAGCTGGGTAACACCGCCGCAAAGCACGGCCTGTTCGCCGAAAAGATCCGTTTCCGTCTCTTCCCTGAAAGTGGTCTGAAGCACACCGGCTCTTGCCCCGCCGATTGCAAGGGAATAAGCCAGCCCTATATCATGGGCTTTGCCGGTAGCATCCTGGGCAACGGCAATAAGGCAGGGAACACCCTGGCCTTCCTGGTATTGGCTTCTTACGGTATGTCCGGGCCCTTTCGGGGCAATCATAATAACGTCCACATCTTTCGGCGGAATAATCTGTCCGAAATGAATTGAGAAACCATGGGCGAACATAATTACATTGCCGGGCTCCAGGTTGGGCTCTATGGACTCCTTATATAATTTAGACTGCTTCTCATCATTAATCAGAATCATAATAATATCTGCTTTTTTTGCAGCTTCTGCTGCAGTATATACTTCAAAGCCGGCCGCTTCTGCTTTCGCCCATGAACTGCTGCCTTCATACAGGCCGATAATTACATGAACTCCTGATTCCTTTGCATTTAAAGCATGGGCATGTCCCTGGCTGCCGTAACCGATAATAGCTACTGTCTTGCCTTCTAATAGTGATAAGTTACAATCTTCCTGGTAAAATATCTTTGCCATCTTCATATCCTCCTGAATATTTATAATTTATTATTGTAAAAAGTGTCGCCACTTTTTGAAATAATCCGGTTTATCTTTACCTGTTTAAATCGTTAAAGTCTTAATTTAAACCAAAAGAAACACGCTGCGCGGGTTTCTTAAGTCGCGGGTAAACTACCAATTATGCAGGCAATCCTGCCTGGGCACATTACCAAACATGCAGGGAATCTGTCTGCACGGGAATAATAATACAGCCTGCACATAGGCAGGCGTTAATCCATAACGTCAGTCAGCTTAGTCGTCCAGATAATCGGCAATATCTCCCGAGCCTCTTGTAAGACCGGTTAATCCGGTTCTAACGATTTCTTTTATCGTAAAACCTTCCAATAACTTTATAAATGCATCAATTTTAGCCTGATTACCCGTTAATTCAATCATAAGAGATTCCATTGCAACATCAACTATTTTTGCCCGGAATATATCTGCCACTGCAATAATGGCCTGTCTTTCCTTGACAGTTGACAATACTTTTACAAGAATCAGTTCTCTGCATACGGAATCCTCCGGTAATAATTCACGGATTTCCCGGACATCTTCTAATTTCAGCAGCTGTTTTCTTATCTGTTCTAAAATCTGATCGTCTCCGTTTACAACTACGGTCATCCTGGAAAATGCCGGGTCTTGTGTCTCTCCAACCGTTAAACTGTCTATATTATAACCTCTTCTGCTGAATAAACCGGATACGCGGCTTAAAACACCGGCCGTATTATCCACCAGTATAGATAATACCATCTTTTTCATTGGAACCTCCCATGCGGATTCTGTACCTGTCAAAGCGGATATTCTCAATCCGCTTACACTGCTTGCTCATAATCTTATTAAATTGTATTCATTTTAACAATACGACAATAAATTGTCAATAATAAAACATTTTTTTCACAAAAAATGCATGAATATACATTTTATAAGATAAATAACAATCCCAGGTTCCGAAGAATCCCTGTTTTCATAAAACCGAATTTTAAGACCAGCTGTCTTCTTTTTATCCAGTTATGATTAAGCATATCCGCCATAGAATAGACCTGTATCTTTTGTTTTGCAGGCATGTCGTCCTGATATATCCAATAAAATTCTTCCGCCTGCCGGGCTGTTTTATATATAACCTCTCTCTGTTTTGGCAAGGAGGAAATCCTGTCCTTGATATAATCTATAAAATTACGGCTGCCAACCACATTACCGCCGTGCTGCCTGTAAAAAAGAGTTGCGGAAGGAAGAAAGCTGATATGTCCGAATGCAGCGGCAATCAAAGCCACCCACCAGTCATGGTATCTTGCGTTTGCCGGCTGCGTATGCATTAATTTGCGAAGAGATTCGTTAAACATAACGGTACATCCAATCAGTTTGTTTTCCATCATTATATGCGGCAAATCCACCTTCCTGGTGTCTAATTTATTGCATTTATAAAAAGAACGGTTTAAAATATTCAAATTAATATCCACTACCAAAGCATCTGTAAATACTGCCACCGGTATATCCTGCCCGTATTTTCTTTCTTCCTTTTTCATCTGCATTATGGTTTTGTCAATTTTATCCGACATCCAGACATCATCCTGGTCGCAGAACATATAATAGTCTGTCACGGTTTCCGTTTCGCAGTCTTCGTCCGCAACGACAGCCTCATCCTCCTGTATACTGTTATTGTAATCGGCCGCCGTCTGAACGCCTTCCAAAAAGTTTCGTATAACTCCTTTATTACTTGGATTACACCGGAATATAATTTTATCCGGATAACGCAAAACATATTCTTCTACAATACGATGGGTACCGTCGGCTGAACCGTCGTCAAAAATCCATAATTTCCAGTTCTTATAATTACTTTTCAAAATGGATTCAATTTGTTCCCTGATATACTTTTCACCGTTATAGGCTGCTAAAATAATATTAATTCGATTCATCCTTACTCCTAACCTTTCCGAAAACACGAAAGACTTCCAAAAAAGGCGCCTTCTGTCAGTTTTATCCCTCCGCGGCCTTTTAACTTTGACGCTTAAGAAATTTTATTTCCAGAAGGAAGGATTCATACTCAGCTTCTTTCGCATTTGGAGGGGAAATATTTCATAATTTTTTCCCGCTTTGTATCCCAGATATTTAAAACCGCTTTGCAGTATCAGATCGGGTATTAACAGGAACTGTTTCTTATCTATCAGGTATTCCAGTGTCTGCACTACCAGTTTTATACCTTCATCTTCCGATTTGACGGTTGAAAAAATATGACTGTATTGTTTTTGTGAAACCGCAAGGTCAAAATTTCTTTTAAATTGCTGTATATAAGTATAAACATGAGAATGATATACTCTGGCTTTTGCAGAATAAGCAATGGCATAACCTTCATGAATCATACCTGCCGCCATAATCATATCTTCATTAAAAATAGTTTTGTCAACAAAACCTCCCAGACTATCATATACGCTTTTGCGGTAAGCCGCACATACATTGGAGCAGAAATATGTTTTAATACCCAGTTCCGGCAGGTCGTCCAATGTTTTGGTATAACTTTTCTCCGGGTAATTAAAACGTCTGGTATAGCTTTCTATCATACCGCTTTTCGGCATGGTCAGCTGCCTGCCGTATGATGCTGCCACCCTTGGGTCATGAAAGGGTTCTATTAAATATTTTATTAAATTCGCATCGGCCGGAACCGCATCCTGGGTCATAAATACAAGGATTTCAGCACGGGATAAAGAGGCACCGTAATTTCTGGTCCCGCCGTGGTCAAATTCCGATTTTTTTATTTCAAAACGTTGGATTTTACAGCCAGAAGTATTCAGACTCATAACATAATCCATAATATCTTCTGTTTTCTTATTTGGAGCAAGCAGACTTTTACCGGAAACCTCCTCCACCGTATGGAGTATTATAATACGGTTTGGCTTTATACTTTGTTTTACTAATCTCTCTACCAGCAGCTTACATTTTACATCCGGTTTATAAACCGGTATAATCACATCAACAAAGGCTTCCTTCCGTATCTCCGACTTGTTATCTAATGTATCAGCATCCATCATATAAATCTCTCCACCTCACTTCCCATAGTTTCATAAAACTATCATACCCAAGTATTAAATCCCTGTCAAGCAAATATACCCTGCGGGTTAAAACACCGTCTTTTTCTGTGTTTAACCCGCAGGGTACCGTTTACACCTTTTATGGTAACTTAATTACTGCTGAACCTGCCGGCGCCTAATTACCGGAAGGCCGGGAATCAAAGGTTACATTTAATGTCTTATCTACATATTCACCGTCTTCCAGGGATTTTACACCTATCGTACCGCTGCTGCCTGCTTTGGTATAACCCAATACTTCCTGTAAATCCGCCATGGCTTCGATAGTGATATTGTTAATGGAAACAATTATGTCTCCTACCTTTATACCTGCTGCTTCTGCTGCCGAACCTTCCTTGATTTCTCCAACGTAAACACCCACAGGCATATTAAATCTCTGGGAATAATCATCGGTAACGTCTTTGCCGGCTATGCCTAAATATGCTTTATCGCCTTCATCCAGATTTGTTCTGTTCATTAATTCATTTATAACAGGAATCGCATCGGAGATGGGAATTGCGTAGCCAATACTCTCAACACTGCTATCTACATATTTTACGGAATTAATGCCAATTACCTCTCCTTTGGAATTCAGCAATGCACCGCCGCTGTTTCCCGGATTTATGGCCGCATCGGTCTGTAATACCTTTAAGGTGACATTATTAACGGTTACTTCACGGTCCAAAGCACTGATATAACCAACGGTTATGGATTGTCCATATCCCAAAGCGTTTCCTATGGCAATAGCCATTTCTCCAAGTTTTAAGGAATCGGAATCTCCCAGAGTTGCAATCTTAATATTATCAATGGTGCCTTCCTTCAGATCGGAAATCTTAACGGATATAACTGCCAAATCCGAAGCAGGTGCGGTTCCCTTAATGGTTGCAGATGCGGTTGTATCATCTGCAAATGTGATTTCAACCGATTTTGCATCAGCTACTACATGGTTATTGGTTGCAATTAATATTTCAGAATCATTTTGACCGATAATGATACCGGAACCGCTGCCCTGCATGTCTTCGCTGTACTGTCTGCCGAATATGTCGCTGGCTACATTGGTTACTACGGAATTAATAGCTACGATAGCCGGCATTACATTATCAACTACGGCAGAAACATCACCTGTAATATTATTCGTTCCGGTCTCTACCGCAACCACATCATCCGCATTCTCTCCCTCTGCCGTACCGCTGTCCGTTTCACCGGCAGTTTCACTGGTACCGGCAGTTAAAGAATAATATCCCTGGAAGGTGGCCCCTGCCACTAAACCGAATACGGCTGCCGCTGCAACAAGTTTGGTAAAGCTTTTTAGCAGCCTGTGCTTCTTCTTAGGTTTCACATCAGAGATTACCACATTTCCTTCAATAATCTCCCCCGTAACATGGGTTATATAATCATCATCATTATTTTGGTTATTATAAAATTCACCGCTCATACTTTTATCTCCTTTCGAACCTGGTTTTTATATTTAATAATTAATTGCTTTATCTTTATTTTATAACTAGAGTTTAACAGGAAATTATGTCTACTTTGTGATTACAATTTGAAAAATGTATGAAGAATCATAATCACAATTGTAACATGTATTTTCCCGGAGATAAACTAAAACCAGTGTCTTACACAGGAAAAACGCATGAAGTGAATAAATTCTTTTCAGCTATTTTCTTTTAAAGGTGCTTATCCTATTGCTTTATAGCTTCCTAATATTTTAAGACTCATTGCTTCTTCCTGTATTCCATACAATGCATTTTTAACACCTGCTTCTTTCAGATTCCCTTCAAAATCAACAAAAAAACGGTACTCAAAAACTTTTCCTTCCAACGGCCTGGATTCAATTTTGGTCATATTCAAGTCATTGTATATAAAATGGGACAGCATATTGTAAAGTGTTCCGCTTTCGTGGGGCAACTCAAAGCATATGCTGATTTTATTCGCATCTTTAATAAATATCTTTTCTCTGGCTATGATAATAAAGCGGGTGGAATTATTATTCTCATGATTAACAGCTTCATCCAGAATCTGCAATCCGTAATATCCGGCTGCCTGCCTGCTTGCAATTGCCCCCTGTGTAATATCTCCGTCCTCCAGAACTTTTCTGGCACTGTCGGCCGTACTGTTACATTCAACCGGCTTCATATGCCGGTGGCTTTCTATGTATTTCGAACACTGCATAAGTCCCTGGGGATGGGAATATACATTATGAATATTTTCTATGGAGGCTCCGGGCAGACCTAATAAAGCATGATCTATTTTTACTACATGCTCTCCTATGATGTAATTATCAAATTCCACAAGTAAATCATAAATATCCGATATACCTCCCGTGGAGGTATTTTCAATGGGAAGGACACCGTAATCCGCTTTTCCCTCTTTGATTGCCTGCATCACCATTTTAAAGGAAGAAGCATAAATCCGGCTTATATTTCTGCCAAAATACTCTTCCATGGCCTGTTCCGTATAGGAACCACGGACTCCGAAGCAGACTACCCTGGTGTCCGGTCCGGTAACCAGACTGTCTGTCTCGGTAAAAGGAACTTCATATCCGTTTTCACTGATTAAACCATACTGTAATTTACGGCTCATGGACATGATCTGGGTAAATAATTCCTGTACGCCATGTCTGTTGAAATCATTGCCGGCCATTTCTTGCAAAGCCCACAGTTTATCCTGCTCCCGGGTTTTATCAAAAACTTTTTTCCCGGTCTGAATCTTATACTCCGCCACATCCTTCGCCAGCCGCATTCTGTATTCAAACAGCTCGACAATTTTTTTATCGACTTTATCAATTTCTTCCCTGCTCTTTTGTAAATCTATCATAGTAACCTCTTTTCTTCCATTTCCTATTCTAAAATTTAGACTATTGTCAATTATATAACATCTTAACTGTTTCATGCAATCCTTTAGAAGTATTTATTGCATATTATACAATGAAGGTTTATAATTAAAACATAAATTTAACAAAAAATCATATTGGAATTATATTTAATTTCTGGTTTTTTGTAAAAAATAACAGATTTTGTTACTTTTATTAGATACGTATGTTTTCAATTGTGGTTTTACAGAAAATATAAAGAAAGGGAAGCCAATACACTGGTTCTTCAATTCTGTTAATTTTTGACAATAGAATGTATGCTTCTACAAATTCTATTGTGCCGCACCTTAGACCAGTTTGCGGTATGCAATGGGTGTAAAATATGAAACAAATGATTAAAATTTTTGGACCTTTGATCCTGATTATATTTGCCTTATTATTGTTTTATCATATCAAAAATTCAAACCGTACCGTTTATAATGAAGAATATGCTTACGGGAACACGGCCGGTAACCTGTTTAACGGCGGTTTATTCTGTGTATATGACGATAAGATATATTTCAGTAATATTAATGATAACGGAACACTTTATTCCATGGATTTAAACTGCGATAATTTCAAAAAGATAAATGATGACAAACCTGAATACATAAATGCTGTCGGAAACTATATCTATTATGCACGCATGAATTATAAAAAGCAGTATAATACACCAAATGTATTTGCTTTAAAAAATGCGGGAATTTTCCGCATTGATTTAAACGGCAGCAATATAAAAAATCTTTATGACAACCCAAGCGGACTAATCAATGTATACGGCAACAATCTTTATTATCAGCGATACGACAGTAAAGACGGCTTAAATTTTTATAAGATTGGTATTGACGGTTCGGGGGAAAAGAAATTATCCGAGCAGCCAATCGTTCCAATGACTATTGTTAATAACATATTATATTATGCCGGTACGCAGTCAGATCATTCCATATACTCCATGAATTTAATAACTGGCAGTATTTCCACTGTTTATAAGGGAAATTGTTACGCACCTGTTTTTAATAATGATTATATTTATTATATATCCGTTTCCGATAATTACTCTATTTACCGTGTTAATTTAAATGGAGATAGCCCTGACTTAATTCTTAACGAAAGATGCAGTACTTACAACATAACGGAAGACGGTAAATATTTATACTTCCAAGCAGATAATAATGAAAATAACCGGATTGGCAAATTGAATATCCAGACCGGTGAAACCGATGCTATTAAGAAAGGCGATTTCAAGAATATTCATATAGCCGGTAATTATGTGTTTTTCATGGACTTTGCGGAAAAAGAAGCATATTTTCTCCCCGCCGGTCCGGTTAATAATGCTTCCACTTTCCGTCCTCCAAAATTAACGGATGAAAATTGAATGTCACCCAAAACAACAGACGCTGAAAAGGCTGATTAAATTCTGCCGATGCTTTCCTCTTTATTCAATAATTCTTCGTACAGCTGAGAAACATTTTTTCCATATACCGGATGAATAAAATCCGGCGCAATTTCACACATAGGTTTTAATACAAACTCTCTGTTTCTTATTTCAGGATGGGGTATTTTCAAAGAATCCGTTTTGATTACTTTCCGGTCATAAAACAGAATATCCAGGTCTATGGTTCTGGGGCCCCAATGTATGGTCCTGACCCGTTTCAGCTTGGTCTCTATCTCATTAATTAATTCCAATAATTTCTCCGGGGTCCGGATTGTTTTTATTTCCAGGGCGCCGTTCAGAAAATCCTCCTGCTCTACCCCGCCCACCGGTGCGGTAAGGATAAAGGAGGAAATATTGGCCACCCTGCATAAATCATCGGCTTTAAGCAAATCAATGGCAGTATTCAGATTCTTCTCCCTGTCCCCAAGATTGGAGCCGATACTTAAAAAAACCTGATGCCATTCCCGTTCCATTACTACGGAAACCGTTTCTAAAGGAAGAAGGATAGGTGCCCAGGGCTTCTTTACCTCCAGCTGCAATTTTTCTATTAAGGGAAAGCGTATTAATAATGCCCTTGCAAGATGCTCTGTCAGTGTTTCAATTAATTTATAAGTATACTTTTCCATTTCCTCTTTGATAAAGTGACATATTTTTCCGTAGTTTAAGGAATATTTAAGGTCGTCTGTTCCCGATGCTTTTGTTAAATCCGCGTATAAAATTACGGATACCATAAATTTCTGGCCCAGTACATTCTCCTCTTTATATACACCATGATGGCAGAAAACTTCAAGATTTGTGATTCTGATTTGATCCATGCTAACCTCTACCCCTTTCTCCTTCTTTACGTTCCCGTAATATGGCCTCAGTCATTTTTACAGCCCTGTAATTGGCCGCTATATCATGGACCCGGATAATCCTGCATCCTTTCATGACCCCGATTACGGTAGTGGCAATCGTACCCTCCAGCCGGTCATCGGCCGATACATCCAAAGTAAGGCCAATAACCGATTTTCTGGAAGTGCCTAATAAGACGGGCAGGTTAAACTGCCGCAGTTCTTCCAGCCGGTTTATTAACATAAGATTCATCTCGTAGGTTTTGGCAAAGCCAATACCCGGATCGATAATCAATTTATTGCGGTCTATGCCTGCATTTATCCCAATCCGTATACTTTCCCGCAAGTCCTCGATTACCTCAGCCATATAGTTTTCATATACCGCTTCTTTTCTGTTATGCATCAGACAAGCCGGTACATCATACCTGCGGATAATTTCAGCCATATCCCGGTCATATTTTAAGCCCCAGATATCATTGACCATGGCTGCGCCCGACTCTATGGCTGCCTGGGCGACCTTGCTTTTGTAAGTATCAATGGATATGGGGGTCCTAAAATGCTTTTTAAGTTCTTTGATTATCGGCACCACCCGGTCAATTTCCTCTTCGTCCGGTATCCGTATATAACCAGGTCTTGTGGATTCGCCGCCTATATCGATAATATCGGCGCCTTCGCTTATCATCTGATCCGCATGTTTTAAGGCCTTATCAATACGGTTATATCTTCCTCCGTCCGAAAAGGAATCCGGCGTCACATTCAGTATTCCCATTATATAAGTTTGTTCTTCCAGGTTAAACTCTTTCTCTCCTATTATCATACTGTCCCTGCCTAAATCCTATTCCGAGATTACGGTCTTAAATTTGTCACTGCATATTTATCAGCTGAAAAAAAACCGTTCTCATTTCGTTGTTATCTTCAAAAATGCCTCTGCCAAGAAACGTGGTAGTTAACGTCCCCGGTTTTTGTATTCCGCGCATAGTCATACACATATGCTCGGCTTTTAATAAAACAATTACGCCTTTGGGGTTTAAATATTTCATAATATCATCTGCTATCTGTGCCGTCAGCTGTTCCTGAATCTGAGGCCTTCTGGCATAGGTTTCAACTGTTCTCGCCAGTTTGCTCAGGCCTGCCACCCTGCCGTCCGGTATATAACCGATATATGCCTTTCCATAAAACGGCAGCAGATGATGTTCACAGACCGAATAAAAAGGAATATCCCTTTCAATTATTATTTCATTATTAATGGCGGTAAAAGTTTTTCCCAGATATTCGCCGGCATCCCTGTCTAATCCTTTGAATATTTCTTCACACATTCCGGCTATTCTCTTTGGCGTATCGACAAGACCTTCACGGTTAACATCTTCACCGATACCCTCTAAAAACAGCTTAACTGCTTCCTCAATTTTTTTATGATCCATCATTTCCTCCCTTATGCAGTTAAGGCATATCCGCTCTTAATTCGTTATATATATCTTTTAAATATGATAAGGAACCAAAAACAATTATAACATCTTCCTCTGCGGCAGCTTCCCTGGCCAGTTTTACCGCCTTTGAAACAGTATCGGCATTTATTACATGGCTGCAGTATTTCCCGGCGGTCTCAGCTAATTTACCGGACTTAAGTCCACGCACATTATACGGTGTAACCGTAAATATCATGTCCGCATAGTTTCCTGTATGTTTTAATACGGCATCATAATCCTTATCTGCCAAAACACCCACTATAAACAATATTCTGCGGCTGCCGAAATATATATTTATATTTTTTCCAAGGGAAATTGCCGCATCCTCATTATGGGCACCGTCTATAACAAACAGGGGGTTCTCTTTGATTATTTCAAAACGGCCTCTCCATTTAGCCTGAACTAAACCGTTACGTATATTTTCTTCCGAAACAGAATAACCAAGGGTTCTTAAAGTATCCATGGCCAGGATTGCCAAGACTGCGTTTTTAACCTGATTTTCTCCCAGTAGTTTTATTTTCAGATGTTTTCTGTTTTTATAGGCAAACAGAGTTCCGTTTAAGCTTTGCATTTCTATTCCTATTTGGTTAAAATCCGCAAAAGTTAAAGGTGCATTGTTAAAAACGGCGGCCGATTCTATAACTCCGGCGGCTTCCGGCTCCTGTTCATAGGAGACCACCGGAATGCCCGGCTTAATGATACCCGCCTTTTCCGCCGCTATTTGTCCCAGGGTGCTGCCCAGGATATTCATATGATCCATGCCGATAGAGGTGATAACCGTACATACCGCAGTGGTAATTACATTGGTGGCATCCAGTCTGCCTCCCAGCCCTACTTCCAGCACCGCCAAATCACATTTTTCCGCAGTAAAATACAGCATGGCCATGGCAGTTTCCATTTCAAATACCGTAGGATGCGCCAGCCCCTCCGCCGTCATTGTGTCACAGGCCTCCTTAATCCTGCCGATAATATCCGCAACTTCCGTTTCATTGATGTATTTTGCGGTAACAAAAGAATGTTCCTTGCCGCTGTTTTCCGGCCAGGATATCTGGATTTTTTCAAAATAACTGAATACGGACGGTGATATATATCTTCCGATACGGTAACCGGCTTCAGCCAGTATATTGGCAATATAGGCCGCCGTAGAGCCCTTGCCGTTGGTTCCTGCTATATGGATAAATTTCAATCTGTCCTGGGGATTGCCAAGCCTTTTAAGCAATTCCCTCATAGATTCCAATCCCAGCACACTGCCATACTGTTCGGAATCTTTAAGAAACCCGGAGGCCTCCTCATATGTCATGGTTATGCCTCCTTATCTTTCCTCACAAACCTGGAAAATGAAGAATTTTAAATAATAAGATTCATCTGCCGCCCATAGAATGGGATGATCCGGTGACTGGGTCCGGTATTCCACCTGTCTTAACCTTTTTCTCGTATTTTTTGCGGCCTGTCCTATGGTTTGTGCAAATAACTCCGGCGTCATGAAGTGGGAACAGGAACAGGTGGCCAGATATCCGCCGTTTCTCAGCAGTTTCATGGCACGGAGATTAATTTCACGGTATCCTTTTACGGCATTTTTTATTGAATTCCTGGATTTAGTAAAAGCAGGCGGGTCCAGTATAATCACATCAAATTTCTTATTCTGCTTTTCCAGTTCCGGCAGTAATTCAAAAACATCCGTGCATACAAACCGAACCTTATCCTGCAATCCGTTAAGAAGTGCATTTTCCTCCGCCTGCTTAATCCCCAGTCCGGAAGAGTCTACTCCAATAACGCTTTTTGCTCCCGCCAATCCTGCATTCAGGGCAAAGGAACCGGTATGGGTAAAGCAATCCAGCACTTCGGCATCCTTGCATATCTTTTTAATTGCTTCCCTGTTATATTTCTGGTCCAGAAAGAAACCTGTTTTCTGGCCTTCCTCTACATCTACCATATATTTCACACCGTTTTCAACAATTTCAATCCTGGTGTCAAAAGGATCTCCAATAAAATCCTTTATCCTCTCCATGCCTTCGTTTTTTCTGACTTTCGCGTCACTTCTTTCGTAAACACCTCTAATTAAAATACCGTCCTGCTTAAGACAGGCTTTTAAAAGTTCTATAATCGTACCCTTCATGCGGTCGGTTCCCAATGCCAGGGACTGGACCACTAAAACATCGTTAAATTTGTCTATGACAATGCCCGGGAGAAAATCCGCTTCCCCAAATATAATACGGCAGCTTTCGGTGTCCACCGTTCTTTTCCGATATTCCCATGCATCCCTTACTCTGCTTTTTAAAAACTCCTCGTCGATTTCCTGTCCTTTCATTCTTGACATAATCCTTACCGTTATTTTGGAATTCGTATTGATAAATCCGCTTCCCATATAGTAATCGTCAAAATCATGAACTGCAATAATATCACCATTTATAAAATCTCCGGTTATGGAATCTATTTCATTATCGTAAACCCACATACCGCCTGCCTTAAGGGTTCTTCCTCCGCCTTTTTTCAGCTTTACGATTGCTTTCTCCATTGGTTATTTTCTCCATTTTCTACAAGATATCCACTGTTGAAACCCATTTATGTCCGCAGGCTCTCATGGTGTGCGCCACTCTGTGGCGTTGATGCGCACTCACTCCGTTCGGCGCGGTATAATATCTAAGATATTATACCATAGTAAGCCGTATTGTCAACGGACAGTATATACGCTTCTTCCTGCTTTTTCCTCATAGGCGGAGCTCGATATCCATGCATAGGTTCTCCCATTAACGCTTATACTAAATCCATGAAAAAATGTTTTTTAAGTGATTTTATATTATGCGGCCTTAGCGGTTGGTGTATGGAATGCTTCTGGACCGGACTTCATTCTGCCGTAAGCCATAAAGATAAGGCATTATTATGCCGTACCTCCGTTTGGATGTTTCCCATTTATGGTATGGCCGCCTGTCTAAATCCTATTTGCAAAAAGCTTAAAACCAAGAGTGCCCTGATTCGAGGAGGTGTCTATACATTTTTTATTTTTATTACGGAATTTTCCACAGGAAAACTATTAAAAAAATTCGGAGCATGTCCTTGGGATTACAGCAAGGCAAAATTAAATTATAAAGGCTTAATCCGGTTCGATTATGCCCCTGCCTGGTTTTTAGTCGGTTTGTATTATGAAAAATTATTAAACCGGTCATAATGAGAAATAATAAAATAATAATAACGGACTTTTCTGACATACTCTGTACATAGAATATATCTTCATTACAGAGTATGTTATTGCTTGTAAAAAAAATAAATAAACCAGTTCTAAATAATATTATTATCTGTTATAATAAGGAATATTCTGAGGACTTTGCAATAGGTAAGGCCGGAATAACAGGAGGTAAATTTATGCTGAAAGCTGTAATATTTGACATGGACGGTGTATTAATTGACAGTGAGCCGCTCCATGCAAAGGCCGCAGTGCTGGCTCTGAATAGTTTGGGTATTGATGATGTTACTATTGATTATTGTTACCGGTTTATAGGTTCCACAACGGCACATATGCTGGAAACCATGATAAAGGATTTTAATATTTCCATAACTTTTACCGAGTTATATGCCGTTTATCAGGAAATGTTACATAATTTAATAAAAGCTGACGGATATGCCCCTATACCTTATACCAGGGAATTGATTATCGCTCTGTATAATCATGGAATTAAGTTAGCAATTGCTTCATCGTCAACAATGAAAGAAATTGAAACTGTAGTTAAGTCGCTTAAAATCAAAAAATATTTTACCAAACTTGTCAGCGGTTCTAATGTTGCCAATCCGAAACCGGCCCCTGATATATTTCTTAAGGCCGTAAGCGAACTTGGTATGAATACGGATGAGTGTATCGTTATTGAAGATTCTTATAATGGGGTATGTTCTGCCGCTGCCGCGGGTATCCCGGTTATAGGCTTTGTAAATGAGCATTCCGGAAAACAGGATTTATCGGAAGCCTCTGTTCTTATTGAAGGATTTGAGGAAATAAATCATAAGTTTGTTGAGAATATATACCTGCGTGCTCACAACATACCTGTTACCATAGCAGTCACCAACCGACTGATTATCAGGGAATTATCGGTAGATGATATTCCTGATATGTATCAGATATTTCAGAATGCCGAAGTAAAAAGATTTATTCCCGACATTGACGAATATTTGGAAAATGAAATTGAAAAGCATAAAGCTTACGTCAAAAATGTATATAATTTTTACGGATACGGATTATGGGGCGTGTTCAGCAAAGAAACCGGCGAACTGATAGGCAGATGCGGAATTCAGAATACCGTAATAAACGGCCGGGATGAAGTCGAACTGGGGTATGTACTTGATGTCAACCACTGGGGTTACGGGTATGCCCTAGAATGTACGAAGGCTATCCTGTTTTACGTTTTTCATGAATTGCATATGGAGCGGATTGCGGCTCAAATTCATCATTTAAATATCAGGTCCATTAAGGTAGCCGAACGTATCGGTATGAGGAAAGAACAGACTTTTATAAGGGATGGAAATGAATATTATCTTTATGTTATTTGCTCAGATGATTATTTCATTGCCAATAAATAATTTACGGCAATCGGCAGGAACAATAAAAACGAGTAGAAAATATCTTAAAAAGATTTATTTCTGCTCGTTTTTGACCTGTCAAAATATTAATAATCAGTCATTGTTATTGGTGGTATTATTCGCGTCGGTGTTATTATCTATATCGTTAATAGTATCATCAATAGCATTTCCGACTCCACCGGTTCCATTTGTTCCATTATTTATTCCGCCAGTTGTATCGTCAGTCCCATTAGTTGTATTCCCATTTGTACCGGTAGTCCCATTTGTTGTACCGCCTGTTCCATTCGTTGTTCCGTTTGTAGTATCACCAAGTGCATCTCCGGTACCATTAGTTGTATCATTCGTTCCGTTGGTTCCGTTTTGGTCTGTTGTTGCAGAATTATTGGTACCGTCGTCCGTTGTCGTACAAGCCGTAAAAGTTAGAAATGTCAGGCAGCATACAGCCAATAACAAATATAATCTTTTTTTCATGGATACTCCTCCTAAAAAATTTGTTTATTACGCGTATAGTATTCCACTGATTTATTTATTTATGCATAATTGCATAAAAAGTAAGACCATGAATAACATAAGCTATGAATGAATGACAAAGACTCATATTTATTTTTTCATTGGTCTTCCGATTCTTTATGCTCTGACAAAAATTCCAGCATATTACTGCGGAAACGCAATGGAAGATTATTCCTTTGCAATTTATTATTTTTACGTTCTTTTATCGCAATGGTATTAAAAAAAGTCTTCCAAAGTGATTGGAATTCCTCTTCTCTTTCCGATACTTCCCAAAACTTGTCCAGATTAATTTCATCCGCCATTACATAAATCCAGGGAAAACCGCTGCGATGAACCACTGCAGTTCTTCTTTTTTCATCATAAATAACAAAATTTTCCATGGCGAAACGGTCTGAAAAATGGGTTGCAATAAGACGCAGTATATCATTGCGCGGCTTTATCCTGGCAGATAAAATTTTATCCACGCTTTCCGTAAAACGCAGGAATCCGAGAAAATGATGGGATTCGTTTAATACATTCCGGTTCAGATTAAAAATGTTTAATACAATATCATTACTGAGATAATTAACTACTTTTGCTCCCAGTGAAAACCCCAAAATAAGAAACCGGTAAATCATATCACCTTTATCCGCCTGATCAGAAAGTACGGCATGGCAGACCATTCCATAAGCTTCTTCTGATATTTTTTCCTTTATTGCTCTTGAAACTTTTGCCGCTTTCTCCATATTCGCTGCAATATAAATATATTCGGAAAATAATTGCATATTAAAATTTTCAGCTTCCGGAGTTTGTACCTGGATGTACATATTATTATGACCGTAGCGGCTGCTCCATGCTTCATAAATTGCCGTAAATATGCCGTCTATGCTGTCTTCGCACATAAATATTTTTTTTGTAATCATATAGATAAACTCCTGATGCCCATAGGATTCCGGGAACTGAAATTCACATCGTCAAACAGGGATAATTGCTGATAAAGATTACTTCCGTCAATACCATAGGGCAATCTTTCCTTAACACTTAACAATTGATTGGTAATATAGTTTTCTTCCAGCTTAATGGGATATATCATCTTTCCGCCGCAGGTTATAAAATATAACGCCCGTTTTAATACAACTCCGATCTTTTTTAAATCTTCAAAGCGAAGATTGTTTGTCTGCCTTGTCTTTACAATCCTCTGAGCCGACTTGACCCCTATACCGGGTACTCTTAATAAGGTATAATAATCCGCCTTATTTATTTCCACGGGAAATTTATCCAGATGATTTAACGCCCAGTTACATTTGGGGTCAATCAGTATATTAAAATTAGGTTTTGTTTCAGATAATAATTCGGATGCCTGAAATCCATAAAAACGAAGCAGCCAGTCTGCCTGATATAAACGGTGCTCTCTTAATAACGGCGGTCCTCCCGGCAGGGCAGGCAGGGAACTGTCTTCGTTTACTTTCACATATGCGGAATAAAATACCCGCTTTAAATCAAATTTCTGATATAAGGCTTCGGCTACGGATATAATCTGGTAATCATTTTCGGGTGTAGCTCCGATAATCATCTGGGTACTCTGCCCTGCCGGTACAAATCCTCTGTTGGCAGCAGGACGCTTCACCAGACCAAGGACGGAAGAGGAAGAAGTAAAAATGGCGGTTTCCTGATTTTTTAATTTATCCTTAAACAGTTCCCCTTTTAAACCTCCCATGGTATCGTTCTTCAATTGAGACTCTTCCTTAATTCTTGAACCATCCTTTAACAACAATATATCAGACCCTTTGCCGGAATCCTCCTGTAAGCGTTTATAAAATGGTTGTCCCATAGCTTCTTTCCTGCCCAGCTGAATCTGTCTTATAGGCTTTAATATGTTTTTACGGCTCTTATGAGGCGCTAAATTCCTCAATCCTTCGGCAGTCGGCAATTCCAGATTCACACTCATACGGTCCGCATACCAGCCCGTCATCTCTATTAAGGATGGATCCGCACCCGGAACCGCCTTACAATGAATGTATCCGTTAAAACGATGGATTTCCCGAAGCATCTTTAAGGTATTGCATAATAATTCCATGGTATAATTGGGATTCACCAGTACCCCGGAGCTTAAAAAAAGTCCTTCGATATAATTCCTGCGGTAAAATTCCATGGTTAACGTACACACTTCCTCCGGTGTGAAGGAAGCCCTTACAATATCATTGGATGACCGGTTCTGCCAGTACTTGCAGTCAAAGATACACTCGTTGGTGAATAATATCTTCAATAAGGAAATACATCTCCCGTCTGCGGAAAAAGTATGACAAATACCGCAGGCCACCGAATTGCCCATACCTCCGGGAGAACCGCTTCGGTCCACTCCGCTGGAGGTACATGCTACATCATATTTTGCTGCGTCCGAAAGTATCTCCAATTTTTTTTGCACCGGCATATGTTCCTGTATAATTACGCTCATTGTCATCCACTCCCTTTGCGAACATTTGTTTGCTTTATTGTAGCACTTTCTTCCACAGAAATCAAGATGCATCAGAACATTTGTTTGTTTTTTTAATATACATCCCGTCTTCTACTTTTACCGGCAACCAGCGATAATGAAAAAATTGCGGCGGCAAATCCAAGCTGAATCATCATATAAAAAACGACAAATTTTAAATTATTCCAATGAAAATTAACCAGCCCGGATATGGTATCGTTGGCTTTGACAAACCAATAGAAAGGAGTAAAACTGGCTAATTTAAGTACGGATTCCCCTAATAAAAACTGGGGAACAAATGCACCGCTGATAAAGCTTAAGCCTAAGGGCAGCACATAAGATATGGCAGTACTTGCCTGCCTGCTTTTCACCAGCATTGCCGCCAGATAACTGATACTTAGGGCACTGACGGAAAAAATAATAAAGTTCAGCCAGAATAGCAGTACATTTCCATTCAGGCTTTTTTCCTTATGAATTAAAAATCCCAGCAGGATAAAAAATATATCATAAGCAAATACGAATATAAGATTTCCTCCAATCAGCTGAAGATTCATATCTTTATGTGTCATCGGTGTCACCAGATTTCTCCTCAATATATCCACGTCATGAAAGTTCAGTAAAACCAGGCCGACACCTATCAGGCAGCAGCTTAGCATAATATACGATGCCGTATTAAAATACCGGTTATAAAAGCTGTTCTCACTGCCCCCATAGTCATTTCGTAAAATTGAAACTTCCGCATTTGCTTTCATATCCTTTCGGATATAGGATACTAAATCTTCGGCCGAAATATTCGGCATATTATCCAGATATATTCCGGCTATATTTAAATAATTGTTAATTGCATGATCCACCGGCAAATGATAAACTCCGTCCGGCAACGCTTTTTTCTGAAGCCCCGTATCTTTTCCGGCTAAAAAGTCTTTTCCAAATTCATAAGGTATTATAAGGATATATTCCACTTCACGAAAAAATAACGCGTCCGCCAGGTTGCTTTCATTATCCCCGTAATCTTTAAAATTGCAGTAACCGCTTAAGTATTCCAGAAAATCCCGTACAAAAATATCATCGCCGTCATAGTTAACCAGTGCCGTATCAATTTTGGCCTCTTCAAAAACGGTTATTTCTTCCCTTAGATTGGAGGCATAAATAAAAATTAATATTAAAAAAATAATCAGATATATAATTAAAGCAGGCGCAACGCTCTTTAACAGTTTAAAATAGAGTTTAAATACTTGCATATTCATACCTCCTGATTTCAAAAAAGGCCACCGCCCCAAATACAATGGTAAGAATACTCAGCATAAAAAGATTTCGGAATAATCTGTCATACCCGTCATAATAGTATAAGCAATAGAAAGCATCCGTAATTAAACCGGACGGATTTAAATATCCAATAACCGGCGCCTTGGTATCTATAATATATTTAACATCCGCAATTACCATACCGGACAGGAATCCTCCGCCCATAATTATGACATTTAATATGGCCCTCCTGACTTTTCTGTTAGCTTTTACGGATACACAAACCATTGCACCTAAAGCAATTCCGCAAAGAGAGCCGAACATACAGGTCAGCAATATCATTCCTGTCCGGTGACCAAATCCGACTCTAAGAATTTTATTCAAAAAAGTAAGCAGAAACAGTACACTTATATAGTGCAGGGTAAAGGCCGCCAACAAATTGCATAGAAGCAGCTTCATTTTATGACAGGGCGACAGAGTTATCCTTGCTCCCACCTCCGACTGGTTTGCCTGAATATCCGCCATTTCCCTGAACCCCCAGTTCGTTCCGAACATGCAGGTTAACGAAATCAGGGAATAAAAATAGATAAGGGTATAGTCCGGATTCTTGTCCGTGTCCAGGCTTTCCATCAGATAATTCTTATTATCGGCAGAAATTTTCATGATATCTTCCTTTACCGCTTCCGTGTTTATATCCGTAATATTTTCAGATGCCCGGAGCCTATGGAGATAACTGTCCACAAAGGATTTTATAACGGATTGCTCCATACCGTTGCTTTTAATAGTAAGAACCGGATTATCCGAATAAATAATATATCCTGCTATCTGGCCATTTTCCAGCATTATCCCGGCAGCTTTGAGGTTTTTTAAATAAACCTGGAATAATTTCTTATCTTCCGTTATCCGGACTGATTCCAACGCCTGAATCAATTCCCTTCCCCCGCTGCCTTCCGACACAACTGCAACCGGTATGGTGTCCATACTTTCATCGCCGGCCAGATTATTAAATCCCATATGGAAAAACAGGGCCAGCAATAACGGAAATCCAAAGGACCAGAATATTATCTCGTTATTCCTGCATAAGCACTTTATTCTTGTCTTATATAAACGAAATGCCATGTGATATCATCCTTTCTAATCTCTGAGTTCCTTGCCGGTTATCTCTAAAAATACGTCATTTAAGGTTGGCATTTCCGTATATATTTTGCCGAAATTAATATCATGTTTCTGAAGATAATCCAGTATGTGTATCAGATTATTTTTTCCTTTCTTAGACTTTATTTCTAAAATATTTTCATTATAATACACATTTGTAATATTGATTATACGCCTTATTTCATCAAGCTGCCCTTCTTTCAGGTTATAAGCCTCCACCGTGATTTTTTCTCCCAGGGAAATCATATTCTTTAATTCATCCTTAGCTCCGGTTGCTATAATTTTCCCTTTGTCCATGATTGAAATTCTGCTGCAAAGCTGCTCTACTTCCTCCATATAATGGGAGGTATAGATAATGGTTGCGCCGTTTTCGTTCAATTTCTTAATTCCCTCCAGTATTTTATTCCGGCTCTGGGGATCAACGGCAACGGTAGGTTCATCTAAAATAACCAGTCCGGGCTTATGGGCTATGCCGCAGGCGATATTTAATCTCCGCAAAAGGCCGCCGCTTAATTTTTTAGGAAAAAACCTGGTAAAATCCTGCAGGGAGACAAATTCTATCGCTTCTTCCGTAAGCTGTTTCACTTCCTTTTGGTCTTTTACATACAGGCTGCAAAAATATGAAATATTCTCATAGACTGTCAATTCTTCAAATACGGCCACATTCTGCATAATAATTCCGATATTTTTCTTAATATCATAGGCATCCGGTTTCATAGCCTTTCCAAAAATCTCAACACTGCCTTTATCGTATTTCAACAGGGATAACATACAGTTTATTGCAGTTGTTTTGCCGGCCCCATTGGGTCCAAGCAGTCCAAAGATTTCTCCTTCTTCCACAGACATATTCAAATGATCCAGTGCTACCAGCCTATCGTATCTTTTCACCAGGTTTTTAACTTCGACTATCATAATTCCTCCGACCTATTTTCCATTTAATCCGGTTCTATTTCTTCTTTCATAAATATTTTATATTTCCGCATATACTATACCTTATCATATATTTCCTTTACTGGGAAGACCGTCATGAATTGATTTATTGCAGATTCTTTGGTATTATGGTTATAATTATTAAATTCTAAACGGCTGGAGGGCGTCATGTTCGAAATCCATGATAAGATACTTCTGTTTTTTTGCTGCTTTGCATTGTATATGTCAGAAGTCAATACCGAGTATGCTATTGTACCTGTTATTTTAGCAGTATTCTTCTCCAGCCTGAGTACCTATCTGGATGACAGGAGATTTAAGCTGGGTTTTTTTCTGATTTATATAGCCTGCTGCCATTTACTTCCCGATTGTTTCGTTTTTTTACCGTTAATTATTTATGAGATTGCGTTATATGATTATCAGATTCTCTCCCTGCTGATTTTGTTCCCGTTATTCCTTAATTTTCATCTCTATAGTTTAAATACCGTTACTATGGTTTTTGTGTTTTTTGTTCTGGGCTGGCTGCTTAAGTATAAAACCATATCCTATCTAAGGCTCCAGGCGGAATACAATGAGCTGAGAGATACCTCCAAAGAATTATCCCTGCTGCAGGAACAGAAAAACCAGAGTATTTTGGAAAATCAGGATTACGAGATTAATGTCGCCACCTTAAACGAAAGGAACCGTATCTCCAAGGAAATCCATGATAATATTGGTCATCTGCTTTCCCGTTCCCTTTTGCAAATCGGTGCACTCCTTACAATCTCAAAGGAGGTGACTACCAGGGAAAGTTTAATTGCTTTAAAAGACTCCTTATCCGGCGGCATGGACAGCATCCGGAACAGCATCCACGATATACACGATGAGTCCATTGATTTATACTCCAGTATTGATGCGCTGGTTAAAGATTTTACCTTTTGCAGTATCAATTTTGAATACGATATGAAATCCGGTCCGGATATAAAGCTGAAATACTCCTTCATTGCCATTATAAAAGAAGCACTGGCTAATATTATCAAACATTCCAATGCTACAAAAGTGTCAATCTGTCTGAGAGAGCACCCTGCTATGTACCAGCTGATTATCCTGGACAACGGTACCATGGAGGAACCAAAACAGCAAAAGCTCACCAAGCTGATTGAAAACCAGCTCTATTATGACGGTATCGGTATCCAGAATATAACGGACCGGGTAAAAAGTTTCCATGGGAATATTAATATTTCTTTAGATAAAGGTTTTAAAATATTTATTACCATTCCAAAAGGAAACTACGGAAAGGATTCTCCGTGAATCGACAAGCCCGCCTTAGAGTGTGTTTGAAAAATGCTTGTGCCGGACTGGACGCTCCAATTTGTGGGAGACANNCAGTATACCGCAAAGTGGGGCCCGTTCAGAACGGCACAATGATTTTTCAAACACGCTCTAGGCAGATGGGAGAAATGTGTAAAGTAAAATTTTGTGCCGGAAAGTAAAATACCCGGCATGCCGGAAAGGTTGAAAGATTATATGAAGGTTCTGATTGTGGACGATGACAAACTGGTATGTTCTTCTTTGAAAATTATTTTGGATTCCGATAAGGATATAACGGTTATCGGTACCGGAAATAACGGCAAGGAGGGAATCCGCTTATATGAAGAGCTTAAACCCCATATCCTTTTAATGGATATCCGTATGGATGAGATGACGGGTCTTGAGGCGGGGGAAATTATTCTGAAGAAATATCCCCAAGCCAAAATACTTTACCTTACTACATTTTTAGATGATGATTATATTATTAAGGCCCTGAATATCGGCGCGAAGGGATATATGCTAAAACAAGATTTTGACAGCATCATTCCTGCCCTTCATGCAGTTTATAAAGACCAGAATGTTTATGGCAATGAAATAATAACCAAGCTCCCGGGTCTTTTGCACCAGTCCAATCCTGCGGCAAACTATACTGCCTACGGCATAACCGATAAAGAATACGAGATTATATGCAAAATAGCCGACGGCCTTTCCAACCGGGAAATATCCGAACTCCTGTTTCTCAGCGAAGGAACCGTCCGGAACTATATCAGCCTGATTTTAGAAAAGCTGTCCCTAAGGGACCGGACACAGATTGCAATTTTTTATTATAAAAACCAATAAATCAGCGGTTATTGAGAAAGAGTTTTTCTTGACAGCAGCCTCAGCCCCAATTTATGTGTGGTATGCAGATACCGGCGGCAATAAGAAATCGCCGCCGGTATCCGCTCTTTTTATTTATAAATTTCAGGACTTATAATTAAGTTCCTGCGCAGGTCAGAGAAACGCTTTTCTATTTTATGGTATCCTCTGCGGTCAATTCGATTAAATGCTGGGTCTGTTTTATATCGGTTGCAACAATACTATAGTGTTTTACCCTGTTATTAACCGCTAGAATACCGATTCTCCACATAGTAGGTATGGCAGGCACTTCGTCAAAAAACTGCTGCTGCCAGTCATGATATCTCTGTGACAGGAACTCACTGTCCCATCCTTTGTCAGAAGAAATATCCTTTACAATGGCATCAAAGGCATCGCTTGTATATCTGGTATAATTGGCCGGGGAATTATGTCCCCATAAAGAAGCCGGGTTGGGATCATAACCCGTCTGCCATGCACCGTCATACATGTCAATAGCCGGATCATCCGCTTCCACTGCTTCATAAAAAGCATTAAACTCCGTAAGACGGCCGTTATACAATTCAACCTTCAGTCCCACGTCCGCCCAATTCTGAATTTTAAACTGCGCATAGGTTTCCGCATTCTCTCCTTCCATGGTAGCCCAGGTAATTGTAAACGGCTTCCCGTCCGGGTCCTCACGGTAACCGTCCCCGTCCACATCAATATAACCGGCTTCATCCAAAAGCGTTTTCGCTTTTTCGGGATCGTAAAAATATCCAGCCAGGTCTTTGTTTTGATAGGTTGCATGTCTTGGAGTAATGACGGAGGTCGCCAGAAAACGAAGTCCGCTGTACAGCTCTTTGGCAAGTGTAGCATTGTCAACCGCATATCCGATTGCCTGACGCAGTTTTACCTCGGCCATTTTAGAGTCCGGATTATAAACATTCTGATTATTAGCCGCATCCCATTTGCCGAGCTTAAAACCGGTATAGCTGAATACGGTTTCCACATTTCCTATATATTGATAATTAGTCGGGTCGGTATAGTCCGGATATTGCTGGGCGCTGAAGCTGGCTACGTCAAATTGTCCTTCCTGCATTGCGGCAGGAACCAGTTCCGGTTTTATCACCGTAACAACAACGCCGTCCAATTTAGGTTTCCCCATCCAATAATCATCAAATCTTTCATATTCTACCGATTCCCCCGGCACCACATTCTTAACCTTAAACGGCCCATAGCCAATGGGTTTCACTCTGGATTTCTCATCAGCCGCCATTTCTTTTACCGAAATTCCTTCAAAATAATGTCTGGGGATGGGATGAGTCCAGAAACCGCCGACTAAAATGGAGGGATAGAAATCTTTAAAATGGATGGTCAGAGTCATTTCATCGTCAGATAATTCCAACCCTGAAATAGAATCGGCGGTACCGTTGTGATATTCTTCCGCTCCCACCACATTCATTTCAGACTCACCGTAACGCATTCCCTCGTAATCTTTACTGCAGATAACTTCATAAGCATAAACCAGATCATCTAAGGTAACCGGCTCGCCGTCATGCCACTTAACCCCTTCCCGCATATGAAGGGTTATGGTTTTAGCCTCCGTATCATATTCATAAGTAGCCGCACCGTCCTGGTCTGCAACAAAGTTTTCGTCATAACTGACAATGGGCTCCGTTAACCAGGTTAAAAGCTGGTTATCATAATTATCCTGATAAAATACCGGGTTCAGTATGCCGGCGAAAGCAGAGGAGGTTACTAAGGCAACTTTCAATACACCGCCTTCTATGCTGGGATTATCATTTATTACCTCAAGCGGAAATTTAGCCGCAACATCATCCGGGGCATCTGCAGATTCCTCCGTTTCGTCCGTACTGCCGGCTGTGTTCTCATCTGTTTCCGTAACATTTTCAATACCGCTTGTTTCATTTGTATCCTTGTTCTTTGAGCAGCCGCTGAGAGTAGAAATTATCATCATGGCTGCCAAAAAGAGAGTTAAAATTTTCTTCATAATACTCGCCTTCTTTCTTTTATTTTTTATTACACTTAAGTTACTCTTTGTTTGGCATCGGCTGCACGTTTAATAGCCTGGCCAACAAAATTTATACATAACATCATTACCACTATGAGTAATGCTGCCGGTATCCACTGCCAAGGTCTGTTCTGCATATTTTCCGGTATGGAAGCGTAACTGATTAAGGTACCCAGACTGGGAGTACTGAAAGGAAGTCCGAAGCCCAAAAAAGTCAGTCCGGTTTCAAGCCCCATATTTCCGGCCAGATTCAGGGTAAGATTTACTATAATAATAGAAGCAATATTGGGAAGTACTTCCCTGAACATAATAACGATGTTGCTGGTTCCCAGGGTTTTGGAAGCCTGAACATAATCCAGACTGCTCTGCTGTAATGTCTTGGCGCGCACCAGCCTGGCTATTCCGTTCCAGTTAAATGCCGTCATAACCAGTATAAAGGTAACGACGTTATACTTCGGAATTAAGGAAATAATTACAATTATAATCATCAGATTCGGCAGCATGGCAAAAAAATCCAGAATGCGCATAATAATGTTATCTATCCTTCCGGCGAAGAAACCTGCTACCAAACCAACCAGAATTCCTATAATCCCGCAGAACACGGTGACTCCAAACGCAATCAAAAATGAATTCCTGGCTCCTAAAAACAGCTGTCCCACCATATCACGTCCTGCACTGTCGGTGCCTAAAATAAACTTATCGGAAGGCGCTTTGTTTATCTGCGTTAAATTCACCTTGGTCGAAGTCCCCGGGTCGGTGAAGTATGCACCGGTAAAAACCGTGATGATAATTAATATCAATAAAACAAAGGAAACCAATGCAAATTTATCATGCAGAATTTCTTTCCATATCAATCCCGCAAAAGAAGGAGCCTGATATGCCTCTGTTTGTTTATTCTCTGTATTTAATGCCTTAAGCTTTGATTTACCCATGAAATCAACTCCCCTTTTCCTATTTAATCCTGATTCTGGGATCAACGACGGACATAATGATATCGGATAAAAGCGTACCTAAAACTGTCAGTACCGCAAATAAAATTATTAATGCATTCACTACGGCATAATCCCTCCGCAGTATGGATTCCAAAAAAAGCTTGCCCATGCCGGGATAGGAAAAGACATTTTCAATAAAAATGGAGCCGCCCAATAGTGCCGCAATATCGTATCCCATAAAAGATGCAACCGGTAATAATGCGTTTCGAAAAATATGTCTGGAATAAACCTTATTCTCAGGTACCCCTTTGGAACGTGCCGTTATTACAAAATCCGAGTTTTTATAATCAATGATTTCACTTCTTAAATATTGAATAATACTTACCGTGTACAATAGGGCCCCCGTCAGCGCAGGGAGGAACATATGATATAATTTATCCAGGTAATAAGGAATAGTACCTGCCAGGTATTTTACACTCACACTTCCGCCTACAGGAAACCACTTAAGCTTAAACGAAAAAACAAAAATATTAATCAGCCCAAAGACGACCGAAGGCATTGCCAGGGCAAAAAAAGTATAGAATACAATTATTTTATCCGGCATTTTTTCATTATAGCGGCCGGAGATAACGCCTAATGTAATGCCGATTATATAATTCAGAATCGTAGTAATAACAGAAAGCCAGAACGTATTGACCGCACGCTGTCCAATCAGCTGGGTAACAGGCAGCTTATATGCCGTACTCTCTCCCAAATCTCCCTTAAGAAGATTCTTAATCCAATTAATATACTTTATGTACCAGGGATCATAATATCCCCACTGCTGGCGCAGCTCCTCCAGCCTTGCCGGGGAAACGTTGGGATCAATTTTACCCGTTAAAGCATCTCCGGGCATAAAATTGGCAAGTACAAATACTAATATGCTTATTAAAAATACCTGTGGGACAAGTATTAAAATTCTTCTTATTATTGTTTTCCACATATATTTCTCACTTTCTACGGTAAAGCAACATAATGGCTGTCACCAATTTTCTTTAAATCATAGACTGAATTCTCCGGGTTATAATATTCACTGTATTTTTCTACATAATCCTCCGCCACTTTATCACGGAATCTTTGGGTTTTTCTCCGGTTGGACGGATCCATGTCCGGAATGGCAGCAATTAAACGTTTTGTGTAAATATGTTCGGGATTGTTATATATTTGCTCCCTGCTCCCCTGTTCCACGAAACGCCCTTTATGCATAATTGCTATATTGGTACACATATGTCTTACCACTCCTAAATCGTGGCTGACAAAAAGGTATGCCAGCTTAAACTGCTGCTGGATATCTTTCATAAAATTTAAGATTTGAGCCTGTACGGATAAATCCAGGGCAGAAACCGGTTCGTCAGCGATAATGAGTTTGGGCTTTAAGGCCATGGCTCTGGCTATTCCAATTCTCTGGCGTTGTCCGCCTGAAAATTCATGGGGATATTTAACGGCTGTCTCCGAAGTAAGCCCGACAATATCTAATAATTCATTCACTCTTTTTCGTTCCTCCCCGGCTGTCAGTTTCTCAAAATTACGTAAGGGTTCCGCAATAATATCCAGAACTCTTTTTTTAGGATTTAGGGATGAATAAGCATCCTGAAATATCATCTGTACACCTCTGCGGTAAGGAGAGCGGTTTTTGCCGATATATTTTGTAATGTCTTCTCCGTTAAAAAAAATCTGCCCCTCCGTACTCTTGACCAGGCCTATAATAGCTTTGCCGGTAGTACTCTTCCCTGAACCGGATTCGCCTACCAGGCCAAAGGTCTCACCTTCCTCAATGGAAAAGCCAATACCGTCAACCGCTTTCACATAACCTTGCGTCCGACCTAATATACCGCCCCGGATGGGATAATGAACTTTTAAATTATTAACTTCAAGCAATGGCACTTTAACCTCTCCTTTACCTATTGAATTCAAAATTTTTATAACAGGAGCATAATACATAATGTCCCGGCTTCACTTCATGATATATAGGTTCTTCTTCATGTACCGATAAAGGTATCCAGGGAATACGTTCTGAAAACCGACAGCCTTTCCGGTTCAGTTTCATAAGGGAGGGAACCATTCCCTGTATTACATGCAGCCGTTCTTTTTCATCGTCAGCCGCCGATATTCCTGGCACAGAGGCAAAAAGTGAACGGGTATAAGGGTGAAGCGGATTAGTAAATATTTCATGTACTTCAGCAGTTTCAACAATCTGCCCGGCATACATGACTGCTACTTTGTCCGCCATTTCTGCAACAACTCCTAAATCATGGGTTATTAATATGATTCCTGATTTCATTTCTTTCTGAAGTTTTTTCAGCAAATCCAAGATTTGAGCCTGTATGGTAACATCCAACGCAGTAGTGGGTTCATCCGCAATTACCAGGGAGGGTTTGCAGGCTAAAGCTATGGCTATCATGGCACGCTGTCTCATACCGCCGGAAAGTTCATGGGGAAATTGCTCATAGGTCAGGCCAGGAGACGGGATTCCCGCTCCCTCCAGCAATTCTATGGCACGGTTGCGTCTGTCTTCCCTGCTTAAGGACATGTGAAAATAAAGACTTTCTTCTATCTGGGCTCCGATTTTCATAAGAGGATTCAATGCGGTAAGAGGGTCCTGAAATATCATCCCGATATCCCTGCCTCGGATACTATTAAGATCATTTAAACTCAGAGTCAGCAAATCCTTATCTTTAAATAAAATGCTGCCTTCGATTTTGGTATTTACGCTATTATGTAAATTCATAATCGACAAAGCCAGCGCACTTTTTCCACAGCCTGACTCACCAACAATGGCAAAGACTTCATTCTCCCTTACAGAAAGGGAAACACCGTCAACTGCCGCATAGTATTTACCGTTTATACGAAATGACGTAACGAGATTACTAATCCGAAGTAATTCCTTATTTATCATAATACTCCTCCCTCTCTATAATTTTGACTACCCGGCATAAATTCTCATTAAGAAAAACAAGCGTTTGATATGCCGGACTTCAGGACTGGCACATTGTCACTTCAGTGACAAACTTCCTAATTACACGTCATTCGCATCCTGCCCTTTTTATTTTCTAATGAAATAAAAAAGGGGCTTCAACACGCTTCCTACTTTCATCCCAGCGCATTGTAAAAGCCTCATCCCATTTATCCTTAATTGATATATGTATTATATTATTCTTTCCAATCCTTGTCAAGATACCCATATTTTACCGGTTCGTTATATAATTATCTATTTTTAGTGTATATAATTACAAGCTGCAATAAATTTTTAATCACAACAACGATTTTTGTCTTTCTCAAAAACACAAATTCCGCCTGTCGAAGACTTTGCTACAAGCTTTCTTTTTAATACTTATTCCTTTTTTTGTAATCTTATTAGTCATAGTATTATTTTATTAGCGTAACGTATATTTATACATGCTTATTATATAGTGTAACAAAAATTTAAATCAAATTTAATACTTTCGTAATATTTATACATTTTTTACACCTCAATCTAAGTTAAGCTGCGGAACCTTATTTTCCCACATTTTCTTTTAAAAAAACCAAAAATTATTCTTGACATTTTTATATAAAAGTAGGATAATAGTTTGGCAAGAGTTTTTAAGAAACAGTAAATATTGGTTAACGAGGTGTGGCTCAGATTGGTAGAGCGCTGCGTTCGGGACGCAGAGGCCGTGGGTTCGAATCCCGTCACCTCGATTTTTTATGGAACTATGCTGGAATAACTCAGTTGGTAGAGTACCTCACTCGTAATGAGGAAGTCGTGGGTTCAAGTCCCATTTCCAGCTTTTAAGACGCTCTTTATAGACAGCCTTATAAGCCCTGGTGGCATTAAGGTCAATCAAATATTCATCAGCAAACAACTTCTGTTTATCTGTTAATGCCAACAGGTTCACCTCTCTTTCAATATCTCATATATTTTTATATTTTTCATTGTTAAAATTGCTGTATTCACAACCTTTTCATCAATCTTCTAACTTACAAATCGTTTTACTAAAGTCTCCATTAGCATAAGCCTAAGGGGTGGTGCTTATGTACATTACATATAGTGATTTATTCACCTTTGTAATTATGCTTGCAGCTATAATAACCCTTGTCAGAAATGACAAGCACAAAAAATAGCCGCCCTGCTCTCTGGTAAAGGAAGGACGGCTAAGTTTTATAGTTAACTTATTTTACCGAGACGGATAGGTGCCACTATCCTCCGGCTGTCTTGCTAAGTATATTATATACCACGGGCCTGCTGTAGTGTCAATGATAAATTAAAAACACCCCTGCTGCAACGGACGGCTCAAAGAATACGCTGATAAACACTTAGAGTAGACTACTCTTGAAGGTTATATAACAGGCTTGATAATAAATGATAACATTATATAAATACTAAATAACAATGTTCCCTGTTAATAATCGGGGATTGGTATTAAAAAATAATACAAGCGGGACCGAATCTGATTTAGAAACGGTCCCTTACTTCCCTCAATATTTTATCTTTAATTTAACATATTTCACCTATTTTGTCAATAAATTTCTGTCAATGCTGCACTCAAATCTGTTTATTCCTGAATAATATGGTTTTCTTTGTAGTATCTTCTGTTATTCCAAAATTCAATACGCTTAATTCAAACATAAAATTATTATTTTTTATCATTTTTACCAAATATGTACCCAAGTGCAAACGTAATAATATTTCCCCCTAATCCCAACTCAATTGTTTTTCCTGTAATAAAACTTATCAACGTAGAAATAGTTGCTAAAATAATAAGGACTATGCACATTATAGATGTTATTTTCATGAATTTACCCCTTTTATATTTATATTATAACTATATTATACATATTATAACAATATTTAGGAGCAATCAAGGAAAGTTTATTTTTTATAATATGGAACCTTCGTTCTACAAATAATAATTTAAGTAAATCACGGGGTTTAACTACACCATAAATTTCACTAAAGGTGCCTAAGCTTAATTTTAAATGTTAAAATCCTTATATCCTATACTTAACATTAGTTTTACAGGCCGGTTTATTCTATATATAATGTAAAAACATATAATAGAATTAAAAAATAGATAAAGGATTTAATATGATAATACATGTTGTCCAACCTGGAGAAACCATAGAATCAGTATCGGATTCCTTTAATATTCCCATAGAAAGGTTAATACAGGAAAACGGTATTGTTAATCCGGACAATCTGGCTATTGGCCAGACTATTGTAATTGTTTACCCGGATGCAGTATATACGGTCCAGGCAGGAGATACATTAGAAAATATAGCAGATACACATGGCATTTCGGTTATGGAACTATTAAGAAACAATTCTTTTCTTTCAGGCAGAGAATTTATATATCCCGGTGAAACCATAGTTATAAGTTACCAGACAAACAAAATCAGGTCCATTGTTACCAGCGGTTATGCATTTCCCTATATCGGCAGAGATATATTAAGAAAGACTCTTCCATACTTAACGTATCTGACCATATTAAATAATACGGTAACCATAGAAGGAGATATTATAGACGCCGATGATGCCGAAATTATCCAAACAGCAAAAGATTACGGTGTTGCACCTATGATGTTTGTATCTACTTTGACTGAACAGGGAATAAGCAGCAGAGAAGTAGCCTACAGTATTATAAACAATCCGCAGGCACAGGAAAGACTGATTGATAACCTTCTGCGTATATTAAATGACAAAGGCTACTATGGGGTAAATCTGTATGCCGAATATATTAATCTGGAGAATCTAGACCAGAATGCGGAATATCTCAGCAGAATAGCGGATATTCTGCATTCCGAAGGTTACAGAGTGGTAATTACCATTACTCCAAGAGCCATGATGCAAGACCTTAACCTAACTTTTGAAAATATAGATTATTCCAAATTAACCGTATCCGTCGATGCTGTTTTATTTATATCTTACCAATGGGGTATTTCATATGAATATCCTAGTTCCAATAGCCCTCTTAATGTATTAAGAGCGTTATTAGATTATGCGGTTAGTATTATCCCCTCCGAGAAAATTACTTTAGGTCTTATAACTAACGGTTATGACTGGCGCCTGCCCTATGTACCCGGCGCTACCGGTGCCAATGCGGTTACTTCCAGGAATGCAATACAAATCGCGGCGGAATACGGTATACCCATACAATTCAATGAGGTAGCCCAGGCGCCTTATTTCTACTATACGGCAGACGATGGTTCTCTGCACATTATATGGTTTAAAGATGCAAGAAGCTTTGACGCAATTACCGGATTAGTGCCGGAATATGATCTTCAGGGTTTGTCTATTTGGACTGTTATGGACTTTGAAAACCAAATGTGGCTTATCATTAACACAAACTATGACATAGAAAAAGTTCTAAATATCTCCTGAAAATAAAAATTATAAACCAACAGCAATCTGAAGAAATAGAAATTCCAGCCTACATATGTTCCTGTAAACTCCGCTTAACCAAACCCGGTTCCATTAATATATGAAACCGGGTTTTAATAACATTAAAAAACATCTGTTGTTTTCTGCTGTTCATCTTATTCGCGCTTTCACAGGTTTTCCACACATTTTCTCAAAAGAATAATTGCATTTTTAATGTCTTCTTTTCCGTGTCTTGCATATGCTTCGAAACTAATCCTGGAATGATAGCCTGTTTTTTTTAAAACAGTAAAAAAGTTTATATAGTCTTCCGATATTCTAATTGGGAAAAGCCGTCCTTGAGGTTCGGCAAAATGTACATGGATAATATCCTTTCCATTTTCGGTTATATGGTTCAGATTTTCTTTTTCCAGCGTAAAGTGGTAATAATCAACCAAAAGCTTAACACCGGATACCTCTGCCGCCTGCATAAGCTTTTTCCCGTCCGAAAGGTTTAAAATGATATTGCTTTCCTCTCTGTTTAAGGGTTCTATGGCAATCTGCATTCCCTTATGGGCTATATATTGGTCGGAGATTTTTAATACCTTTACAATCTGCCGGAAAGCTGTTTCTTTTGAAAAACCCTCCGGAACATTTTTTGCTGCCGAACTGCCGAACACTATTATTTTTGCTCCCAATGCTCCGGCGCGGTTACAGGCATCCCTGATATAATTCTCAATCACTTCCGCGTTGACCTTATCACCGGTAAGGCGAATCCATGACGGAAAAAAATTATTGCAGCATTCACAGGAAATTTTATGCTTTTCCAATGTTTTTTGGAGCAATTCAAATTCTTGCTGCGGCAGGGCCATTATTTGTGCCAGAGGTAATTCTATATAATCATAACCGTTTTCCGCCAGATATCCAATGTACTTCATGCCAATGGGGTCTTCCTTATTTCCAAACATATTTATACAACATCCATATTTCATACTGTCCTCCCGTAATTATAAAGCTTTTAGCATCTGGCGTACTCTTTCAAAGCCGGTTTCCCCGCTGTTATATACGGGAACCCTGGTTTTGGTGAGATAAGGTGCCAGTGCGGACATGGATAACTGGGCCATGACAATGCAGTCTGTTTCTTCCGATAACCGATGAATGGCTTCCAATAAAATTTCATTATGTTTCTCAATACGGCCCCATGAATATTCTTCGAATGCTTCCTTACATAATACGGTTTTAAATTCAACCTCTTTTCCCGCATCTTTTGCCGCAATACGGAGCAGCCTCTCCGAAGAAGGAACTGTTGTTGCCAGAGTGGCCAACAGGCCGATTTTTTTCCCTTGTTTAACAGCTGTCTCCATCATAGGCCTGTCAATCTGAGCAATGGGCACGTTAATCAGCGGCCTTCCCAATTCCGCCGCATAGTTGAAAGTGGAGCATGCCAGTAAAATCAAATCAACCTCAGCTTCTTCCAGATTGTGTGCATATTGTGTAAATTTAAAATAATTTACTTTGGGTACCACGCCTGCTCCGGCACGGATATTATCCCTTTGGATGGTATCGTCACATAAATGCACGACGCTGACCTCCGGAATATATTTTTCGATAAAGGGTTCCATGGCACCGATGGTAATATGGGAAGCATGTATAATTCCCAGGGTTTTATCCGATAACTCCTTTTTCATATACGTTTCCTTTCCGCCATATGGCTGTTTTGATATTCTATTCTTACTATAAAATCTGCCGTATTACCTTGTTACTTTATTTCAATATAAGATACCGAATGGGCCGTCATATCAAAACTAATTGCCAGGCAGCTGTCCGTTACCGCTGTTTTATAATCTTCCGTCAGTTTTTCAAGCTGGTCCCTTGCCTTGATTGCATTGTACTGCTGCTCATCCGGATACATGGGAGAACCCTGGCGCACCCATTCCGTATATGCATTGGAATGCTCTTCATCAATTCTGTAATGGGATACCTTTACTTCTTCCCTGTTCTTCAGCCCCGAAACTAAAAGGTTGACTTGAATGGTTTCTTTTTTGTCCCTGTCATTATTATGACTGAATACCACAATCTGAGTCTCCCCGTTATTCCCTCTTACCGCAAAACCCGAGACATCTGTACCTTCCTCCTTAGCCGTGTATCGGCTGTGAACAGGATTACCGATATCCGTTTCTTCTGTGAATTCGGTTTTAGGACCACGGCTGCACTCGAAATTAAGCCTTTCGTATCCTAATTGACCCAGTATCGTAAACATATTGAATACCGGTTTTTTTATTCCCTGAGTTGTAAAAGTACGGGTTCCTTCAAAACAGCGTTCTCTAGGAAACATAAAGGCCCAGGCAAGAGGTCTTATTTTCAGGTTGTACTTACGGCTTAATTCATCAATTTTGGTATAGGTGGAAGCCACATAAGTAGCATAATATTCCGTGTTCCGAAATATCATGTTGGCATTGTCATAAATACCGCCTGCAGCCCAGCCGTCCGGGTCAGCCTCCGACAAAACAACTTCCCTGTCCTGATAGCCGTATTCTACGATTGCATCAAGACCTAATTTTACTTGATGCACCAGGCTTTCTACGGAAGGCACCGCCTTCTCAGCCTGTATTTTAAAAGGAAATCCGCCGCCTTTTACATGGAAAGTAATGAAATCCAGTCTGGTTCCCTTTTGGTTTGTATAGTAATTAGCTCCGTTTTTGCAATGGTCCAGGAAGAACTTGAAAAACTTCTGGGCATGCCCGCCTTCAAAAATACCGGTTACCGCCGGTCCGGACAATCTGGCCTCAGGCAATATTAAGTGAAACGCATGCTCCGTGTAGTCAAATAATTTACAGTATTCGCCTGCATTTCCGCTCCAGTAAAAGATATCCGGTTCATTCCAAAGTTCAAAATACCAGGTATTTACTTCCTGGCTGCCATAACGTTCTATCAAATGTCTCATGGTTTCTTCAATCAGGAGATGCCATTTATCATAATCTTTCGGCGGACAGGTCCAGCCCACCTCCTTATATTGATTGTAGGCCTGCCAGCTGCCGTTAACAGGATGCAGGTAATTCTTATCCACCAGATCCATTGGCATAAAACCAAGTTCAATAAACGGTTTATTCCCTGTTTCCAGGAATGTGTCAATGATTTTGTCATAGAAAGTAAAATCAAAAACCGGATTCCCTTCTTCATCCTCCGTATATACATTGGTGGAACCGAATTTATAAGTACCATGGCAGTTCCCCGTGCAGAACATAAAATGGGTACGGAAATAATAGGGAGCATCCCCCAGAGCAGCAAATTCCTTAAGCAGCTTCTTTCCTTCCGGAATATACGTATAATTGCATTCATCATAACCGATATATCTCCAGTAATGCTCCTGTTCCCCCGTAACTTCCTCTGCTCTTACATGAATATCAACCGACTGTTTCATTTTGTTCTCCTATCTGCTTATTTTTTTAGTTTTAATTCATTTACTCCTGCTAAATTTAAATCTCCTGCAAAATGGCAGGCCGATAAATGTCCCTCCTGTACTTCCTTTAGAAACGGATACTCTTTTTTACAGCATTCCTTTGCATGTCTGCAACGCGGATGGAAACAGCATCCTGACGGAAGGCTTGCCGCGTTTCCTATTTCGCCGGGCAGCATAATCCTTTGCCTTTTCACCGCAGGGTCCGATATGGGTATGGCTGACAGCAAGGCTTCCGTATAGGGATGTAAAGGATGATGGAATAATTCTTCCGTTTCGGCAATTTCCACCACCCGGCCTAAATACATCACACAAACACGGTCGGATACATGCTCCACCACACTTAGGTTATGGGCTATGAACATATAGGTAAGGCCGTATTCCTGCCGTAGGTCCTGTAGCAGGTTCAGTATCTGGGCCTGTATGGAAACATCCAGTGCCGAAACGGCTTCATCAGCTATAATAAATTTAGGCTGCAGGGATAATGCCCTGGCTATGCCGATTCTCTGTCTTTGTCCGCCGGAAAATGCATGGGGATAACGGTTCAGATGTTTTTCTTCCATTCCGACTTTATGAATCAGCTCCCGTACTCTGTCCGCGATTTCCTCCTGTGTAAAGTTTTTTGAAAGCAGCATAGGCTCTGCTATAATATCAAAAATCGTCATTCTTGGATTTAAAGAGGTATATGGGTTTTGAAAAACCATCTGGACATATCTTCTCATACGGCGCAGTTCCTTCTTGCTCAATGCCGTAAAATTAATTGTCCTGTCTTCAATACCGGAAGTAACAGTTTGCCCGCTTTTCTTATGTAAGGGAGCGTTTTTGAACCCCTCCGAACCGGTTTGAGCCGGCGGGGAATCTCTTAAACTGTCCTGAAAGCTGTTCGTTTTGTCTTCGTGAAAATAAAATTTAATTTCCCCGGAGGTCGGTTCCACAATCCGCAGTATGGTTCTCCCTAAGGTAGTCTTTCCGCAGCCCGATTCCCCGACAACACCCAGCACTTCATTTTTATGTATGGTAAGAGTGACATCATCCACCGCTTGTACTAAACCTACCTGTTTCTTCATTATGCCTGCTTCAATAGGAAAATGCTTTTTTAATTGTTTTATTTCAAGCAAAGGTTCTTTTTTCTCCATTACCCCACCTCCGAATTGTATTTAAAACATCTTACGAAATGTCCGTTTTTCACCTCCATTAAGGGAGGAATTTCATTTTTGCAAATTTCACAGATTTCATCGCATCTAGACCGGAATCCACAGTCATCCGGCGGATTTAAAGGTATGGGTACGTTTCCTTTTATGGCATTTAACCGTTCCGTTGTCTTACTGCCTAAGACAGGCATGGATTTCAACAGTTTTTTGGTATAGGGATGAATCGGCTCTTTAAATACATCAGTCACACTTCCGCTCTCAACAACCCTGCCCAGATACATAACTGCAATTTTATCGGCCATTTCCGCAATTACTCCCATGTCATGGGTAATATAGATAATTGACATGCTATATTCCGACTGGAACTTCTTCATTAAATCCGTTATCTGGGCCTGCACCGTTACGTCCAGCGCTGTCGTCGGTTCATCTGCAATCAGTATCCTTGGTCTATTCACAAGAGCCATGGCAATCATCGCTCTCTGGCACATGCCTCCGGAAAGCTCATGAGGATAACTGTTAAATCTCTGCTCCGGATTAGGCATGCTTACTGCTTTTAACATACTAAGACAGATTTCCCTGGCAGCCTTTTTATCTTTCTTAGGCTGGTGTACCATGACGGCTTCCGTCATCTGTGCTCCTATGGTATAAACCGGAGCCAGGCTTGCCATAGGTTCCTGAAATATCATGGAAATATCCTTGCCTCTGATTTTTCTCATTTCCCTGCTGTCCGGGGAGTAACCAACCAAATCAACGGTTCCGCCGGCTTGGTCATGATACAAGATTTCCCCGCCTAAAACTTTGCCGGGGCTCTGCACCGTCCTTAAAATAGAATGGGCAGTTACACTTTTTCCGCATCCGCTTTCACCGATAATTCCTATGGTTTCATTTCTTTTCAGGTTGAAAGTTACATCATCCACCGCTTTTAACATACCGGCATCCAGCTTAAAATAGGTTTTTAAATTTTTAATCTGCAATATATAATCTTCCATATACCCTCCTTTACTTATAAGGGTCGGCCGCATCCCGGAGTCCGTCGCCTACAAAGTTGAAAGCCAGCACCGCCGCCACAACAAAAATACCCGGTATCATCATCCAAGGATACAAGGAAATCGTATTAATGCTCTGTGCATCCTGAAGTAATACTCCCAGACTGACTATGGGCGGTGTTAAACCGATTCCCAAAAAGCTTAATGAGGTCTCCGCCAGAATCATATTCGGTATGGCCAAGGTTGCATTTACTATAAGATAACTGCCGAAGGAAGGAAGCAGATGTCTTCTGATTATGTAGGCATCTGTTGCTCCGCCTACTCTTGCTGCTACCACAAAATCCTCATTCCTGAGCTCTAAAATTTTGCCTCTTACAATTCTCGCCAGACTGGTCCAACTGATTAAAGATAATATAATGGTTATGGCAAAATAGGTTTTAAGGGAGGACCAGTTGCTCGGAAAAGCCGCTGCCAGAGCCATCCATAAGGGAATATTGGGCATTGACATCAAAAACTCAATAACCCTTTGAATCATGGTATCGGCAATGCCTCCGTAATACCCTGAAATTCCGCCGATGACGCATCCTAAGATAAAGGTGAAGAAAACACCCACCAGACCGGTGGTTAAGGATATTCTGAGTGCCCCTAATACCCTGGAAAAGATATCTCTTCCGGAAGTATCCGTCCCAAACAGGAAAAATACATCTTCATCGGCAGTTCCGAAAAAATGGATGTCACTTTCTATAAGTCCCCACATTTTGTAGGGATCCCCACGGTAGAAAAAGGATAAATAATGTTTATCCGTGGTATCTTCCTTATAATATTTCTTCCAGGTAACGGGGTCTTCCTCCTGCTTTAATCCATAGACAAAAGGCCTTAGGGAAAAATTCCCTTCCGCATCTATAAAATGAATACGCGTAGGCCCAATACTGATAGCCGACGTACTTCTTTTAGCCATGTCCTGGGGAGCAAAAAACTCGCTGAATATTCCCAGTATATACAAGATACATAGAACCGTCAGGGCGGCCAAAGCCAGCTTATGCTTCTTAAACTTGCTCCAAACCAGCTGCCACTGGGTCTGCATATAATAGGCATCCTGTTTTGAAACGCTTCTTTTTACTTTTTTATTCCATGCAATCATACGCTTCCTTATCTCCTAATCTATTTTAATTCTCGGATCCACCACTACCAGAAGAATGTCCGACAGGAATGTACCTGCTGCGGTAATTGCCGTCAGCATCAGTACGCTTGCTCCGGCCAGATACATATCCTGGGACAGCAGTGCTTTATATAACAGGGAGCCTACCGTGGGTATATCCAGTACAATGGCAGTTACCGTTGCCCCGGAGACAATGGAAGGAAGAATACTTCCAATGGAGCTTATAATAGGATTCAGAGCCACCCTTACGGGGTACTTATATATCATTTTGTTTTCTTTTAAGCCTCTTGCCCTGGCCGCCACCACATAAGGCCGTTTCAGTTCATCCAAAAGGGTGGCCCGCAGGATACGTATAACATTAGCCATACTTGCAAGACCGATTACGAATACCGGTATGGGCAGATGAATAATTAAATCCCCGACCTTTGCAAAGCTCCATGGAGCATTCTGATATTCCGGAGAAAAAAATCCTCCTACGCTGATTCCAAGATAATGGTTGCTGTAATACATCATGATTAAAGCCAGGAAGAAGCTGGGTGTGGCAAGGCCGATAAATCCTAATACGGAAAAGACATAATCTCCTATGGAATATTGGTGACGGGCGGAAAAGATACCAATAGGAATGGCACATGCATAAGCAAAAATCAGAGTTACGGCAGATAACATAATTGTCATAGGCATACGTGTGGCAAGCAGAACCCCCACCGATTGCTTCCATTCAAAGGATTGCCCGAAATCACCCTGCAGCATATTTTTCATCCACAGGATATACCTTTGCCACATGGGCTTATCCAGACCGTATTGGGCACGCAGGCTCTGCACCACCGAATCATCCACCTTTCCCATCTGCTGCTGCAGATTGGCAATATAAGAGGTCAGGTAATCTCCCGGCGGAAGCTGTATTACGATAAAAGCAAAGACCGACATTACCCATAATAAAATAACCATATACAGAAGCCGCTTATAAATATAACGTCTCAATCCTGTCATTCCTCCTTTCAATCCGCTCTGTAAAGGTACCGAAGGATTCTAAATGTAATATACCTTCCGCGGCACCATTACAGAGCGGCAAAACTTCTGTCCTATGGCAGTCCTTAGTTCTTAAAGTACCAGGTATCTCCGCGGTATGGTTTCCAGAAGTTATAATCATTGGCAAATGTGCCTTCCGTAGGTGTATTGCCAAGACGGTTACTTATGATTACAAGTCTTGGAGAAACACTGACCCCTATAAACCAGCAGTTGTCGCTGATTCTTTGCAGAATACTTTCTCCCAGGGCTTTGTATTCCGGATCGTCAGAGGATAAGGTACCGAATTTTAAGCAGTCCTTTCTTAAGATATCGATTTCTTCCGGCGGCTGTTCTCCGTCAACACCGTCACTGTCCCACCAGTCCTTGTAGGCCTGCATGAATTCCAGGTCATCATAGGCATTACCCGGTCTCAAACGACTGAATGCTCCTGAATTTAAATTAAATTCCCCTACACTGTCCATGGTAAATGCCTGCATACTCCTGTCATTGCTGATTCCTCTTTCAAGATAATAGGACCTTTCCTCCTGTTTGAGCGTAACCTTTATACCCACGGCATTCCAGTATTCACAGGCAATTTCACTGATGGGCGCAAATTCCTCAATGGTTTCCAGAACAATGTTAAATTCCCTGCCGTCAGGCATTAACCGTACCGTATGGGAAGAATTCCATACATATCCGCAGTCATCCAGCAGTGCATTGGCTTTATCCGGATTATATTCCGTATTTGCGGTTTCAAATTCCGGTTTTATAAAGGAAGTATTAAATGAAGCGGTGGCCTGTCTTACCGTTCCTTTGTTATAATACAGGGTTTCATTAATGGCGTTCCGGTCCAGGGCAATGCTCATAGCCTGACGGAATTTAAGCGTATTAAATATTTCCCTGCGCAACGGTTCCTTATCCGTTATATTAAAGGTAAACGCACAGTCGGACCCTCTTGTGTTTTCAAATAGAAATACTTTATAATTGCCCTTCTCCTCATTTTCCTTTAGCATGGTATAATCACTTACCGGCAGAGGATTTTCACCTGCCGCATGGATCTCCCCGCTGATTAATTTTAAGGCCCGGACACTTGCATCCTGTACAATTAATGCTTCCTGTTCATCTATGTACGGGAGTTGGTTGCCTTCCTGGTCAACAACATGATAATAAGGATTGCGGCTGAAAAATTTATTGCCCTGGGCATCAATCCTGTTTAGTACCCAGGGATAAACATCCGGAGCATTACAATCCGTCTGGGCCTGGGAATTGTCGATATGAGACTGGAAACATAATACCCAGGATTCATAGCCTTCTTCCTTAGCCAGGGCTTCCGCATTTTCGTTATAATCAATGTGATATTGCTTCAAATATTCAGAAGGTGCAAAAAATGTCCGGATAATGCCGGTCGAATACCGGGCCATGGTTATTTCAAAGGACGGATTCGGATCTTGGAATTTAATATTCAACGTATAGGGACCCGACTGCTCATAAGCCATTACTTCTCCATTGGTACAATAGGAAGCATCTATGGAAGGGTTTATATCCTTATTCAGCAGCACATCGTTATACCAGAATATAAAATCATCCGTTGTAAAATCATCTCCGTTGGACCATTTCATTCCCTCTCTCAAATGCAGGGTAAATATGGTGAAATCTTCATTTACATCATAAGCTTTTATAAGATTTGGTTTAAATGTTTTTAAATCTTTCTCAATGGCAAGCAAAGACTGGAAACGGAGCCCTTCCGTATCAACCTGACCCGTACTGGGGCCGAAAGCGGCTCCCACATAGGTACCGCCATAGGTGCCGATTTCCTCTACATTTACTAACGCCGGTTCTTTCGGCAGTCTTTCCTCGATGGGAGGCAATTCACCTGTTTCTACTTTTTCAGCTAATTCAGGCGCCTCCTTATATTGTCCTGTTCCTACTCCTTTGCCGCCAATGGCCGTATCCTGACCGGTTTTTACAGTTTCCTGTCTTGAATCTACTTCCGCCTTGTTATCTGCTTCTCCCTTATTTCCCTTTCCCCCGCATCCTGTAACAACCATAAGCAATATAATTCCTGCTGATAATCCAATAATTTTTTTCACCTTCATATAAAGCTACCTCCCATAAGCAAAACATGCATTAACAACTAAACTGTTAACTAAGTAAATAATTTGTCCGTTCCAGTCAATTATCATATGTTTTTCTGTAATGTATCCCTTGTAATCAGAACAGGCCTTAGAATAATTCTTTTATCAACCGAATATCCGTTATCATCCGAAACACGGTCCATTAAGGAAAACACTTCCGCAATCAACATATTGGCATCCAGTGAATACGTGGTAAGATTGGGGGCAATCTGGCTTGCCAGCGGGATATTATCCACCCCTAATACCGAAGCATCCTGCGGCACATTAAGCCCCCGTGCCTTTAAGGCTTGAATCATTCCTATCGCCATCCAGTCATTTGCTGCAAATACTGCAGTAAACTTCCCCTCACGGACTAATTTTGCTACTTCCTCCCCCGCTCTGTAACCTCCCTCAAAGTTCATTTTTTCCGTTATAATGACATATTCCATTCCCTGTTTTCGTGCACCTCTTATAAATCCGTTTCTCCGGTAACAGGCTGAGGCGTATTTTTCCGGTCCCGTTATATGAACCACTTTCTTATGGCCATAGGCGGACAATACTTTTGCCGCATTGATTCCAATTTTAAAATGGTCGAAATAAATCTGAATAAATTCGTCATGTTCCGGATAATTTTCGAAAGATATCACTACGGAAAATATGGATTTGATTTTCACCAGGTCTTCCTCTTCCAGCTTGCCGATCATAAGTAACGGAAAATCCGGTGAACCATTGGATAAGGTCTCCAAAGTAAGCGGCACAATATTAACGCAGTTTTTGGCAGAATAACAGGTCAATTCCATCAGCAGCCTGTTATAAAACGGATCGTTGCTTTTGATAGTGGGAGAACATAATAGGTTAACATATTTATTTTTGATATAAGGTGCTATATAAGTACCATTCCCTTCATATTTAACCAGAATCCCCTCCTCCACCAACTGGCTAATTACTTCTCTGATTCTCTGCCTTCCCACTCCTATTTTTTCTTCAAGAGCTCTCTCTGATTCAATTTTCACCAGCCGGTCCGTTTGTATCTGTTTAAATTCCTTGCGCAAATTATCTGTAATCCATTTATTTTCCTGATTCATGGCTTTCACCTCCCTGAACAGTTTTTTCTTTCATTTTGTTGTGCATTTTGCACACTGCGTCACCCAGGGGTATTATGTACATTATATACAATTTGTGTATTTGGTTTAACCCAAATAATATATTTTTTATCCTATTTTTTGATAACTTTTCCCTCCTTTATATAGTTTTTGTACATTTTTAAGTAGTTTTTTTGAATTTATTTATGTAAATTCAACGTATGTTAGCATATTGGTTTATGGATGTCAAGCAAATTAATTAAAAAACCAATCTGTGATTTTATTTTTAGCATTTTCTACATTTTATCTGTGTTTTTTTTGGGGTCATAAATCAAGAATAAACGAACTCTATAAGCACAAAAAAGGACTGGGCACCAGCTAATTTTAATCAGCTGGTGCCCAGTCCTTTATATAAAATCAATTATTATTTATTTAAACTTAATTCTCTAAGAAATTTCCCTTCCTTCACCCATATAACAGATTCCCATGGCCCCCGGTCCGGAATGGGAACCAATACTTGGACTTATCGTGTTCACCAGAATATTATTGGTCTGCAGCCTTTCCTTTATCAATTCCACGACATATTCCGCATCTTCTAAAACATCACCATGGACAACACATATGGTATTATCCGGATTCCTGTATTTTCCAAGCTGCTTTTCCATATTATTTACTAAGGTAATCAGTGATTTTTTGCGGCCTCTGACAGTGCCCGCAGGAACCAGAGCTCCCTCATTATTAACTACTAAAATAGGTTTTACGTTAATCATGCTTCCTACAATAGCCGACATTTTAGATACCCGGCCGCCCCTTTGCAGATGAAATAAATCGTCCACCGTAAACTGGACGCAGAAATTCAGCTTATGTGCCTCAATCCATTTGGCAATCTCATCAATATCTTTGCCGGCTTCCTTCATCTCCACTGCCTTCATCACTACCATTCCCTCGCCCATGGATGCATTCAGGGAATCCAGTACGAGGATTTTAGTTCCCGGATTCTCTTCACAGATCTCTAAAGCTCCGGTTACAACATTACTGTGTCCTCCGCTTAACGTGGAAGAAAAGCTGATATGAAGGACATCCAGTTCCCTGTCAACATAGCCTTGAAAAGTCTCCCGGATAACGGCAGGATTGCTTGCCATAGTCGTAGGCATAAAACCGCTTCTCATCTTATCATAAAATTCCTTCGGCGTCAGGTTTATTTCATCTCCATAGGTAATGCCGTCGATATCATAATAATGGGGTATAATTCCAATATTTTTATCTCTAATATATTCCGGTAATAAATCACAGTTTGAATCTGCTGTAATGACAAAATCCCTCATTATATAACTGTCTCCTTTAATAATATTTGTTTATGGAACCTGAATTAGTGTTATGAAATTTATAAATTATGTAAACTACTACCTCCCTATTTTACCTGATCTGCCACTAATATGCAACTAATTTCCCAAAAATATTAACTTTTTGTTTATTTGAATTTTATATTTATTTTATAATTTTTCCCATAATATTTATATTTTTCAGCAAGTAACCCTATGATTCCTGATTTCATATAATACAGTATAACTAAATCAGGAGGAATATATGGGAGAACTTTTAAGAATTGACCACGTAAGTTATAGCTACCATAGCCTGGAGTGTGAGACACCTGCACTTTCAAATGTTTCCCTCCATGTAAATGAAGGTGAATTCCTCGCAATTGTAGGACCCAGCGGGTGCGGCAAATCAACCCTTTTATCACTGATTGCAGGGCTAATCAGTCCTGATACAGGTGGTATTTATATAAATAATAAAGATATAAAATCATCCGGCAAAAATATCGGTTATATGCTGCAAAAGGATCATCTGCTGGAATGGCGCTCTACTTTACGTAATCTAACCCTGGGATTAGAAATCCAACATAAATTGACAGAAAGCAGTTATGTTTTAATTAATGATATGCTGGCAACCTATGGCTTAATCACATTTAAAAATGCAAAACCCTCGGAATTATCAGGCGGTATGAGACAAAGAGCGGCACTGATCCGGACTTTATTGCTGGAACCGGATATATTGCTTCTTGATGAACCTTTTTCGGCACTGGACTACCAGACCCGTATTGAAGTTTCCGACGATATCTGGGGGATTATCCGTAAGGAACAGAAAACCGCCATTTTAATCACCCACGATATATCAGAAGCAATCCATACTGAAATACTGGTCATCTGTCCGTAATCTACAGGATTCACCATTTTTTTTATTCTGCATATAATGAAAAAAAATGATAAAGGAGTGTATAACATTATGTCAATTGATAACACAAAACTGCATCAGTGTGATTGTCCATCCTGCAGAGACCCCTGGAGACCGCCTTATTGGGGACCAGGACCCGGCAGACCGCCTTACTGGGGACCAGGAAGGCCGCCATACAGAAGACCCCCTTACAGAAGACCCGGCAGACCCCCTTATGGCCCCATAAGGTCGCCCTATGGATGCAAACCTTATTGCTAGTGATATCATATAATTTTTTCTTATCCCCAATTGTCCTATTCCTAATATGATTGACCTGTATACAATAAATATTAATTATTTATTGCTGCTATATAATTCCGATCCCGCCGCAGAGCGCTCCAAAGCGGAGTGTTTTTATCTCATAAGGCGAACTTTCTTATGAGATAATTAAGGGTCTGGCTTGCCGGGCTCTGGCGCTGTCGCGCTGTCGCCTAAGTGACAAATTTCCGTTGCGCGTCATGCGCATCTCCCCTGGAGGGTTATTATTTCATAGGCCTAATTTTCCTATGAGATAATAAAGATTCCGCTCTGCAGAATCACCGTGCCGCTTGCGGGTATGCAGTGCATCTTCTATCCGCAGGTGTGCACGTTCCACGAAGGCTTTACTGTATAGACCATATAAAATCTCCTTTACAGCAAAAAAGAGTTTTCCCTAACAGACTATTTGCACCGCTGCCGGGCTCCGGCGGCTGTTTCCTTTTCCCGGGCGTGTTGTCCGGCGGAGCTTACTATTTAGCAGGACTTCCGGTTTCACCCTGCATTACAAGTCTCTCATACAATTTTATCCTTATATCCTCAGGCTGTTTCATAAGCTGGGAATACATTAATTCAGCTATAATATATCCCCTTGTTTTATCTATGTATTCTTTCGCTTCTTCCGCATTATTTATAATTATATTCAAGAATACCACCTCCATTATATTTATGCCGGCAGGCCTGTATTTGTTTCGTAAAACAGAGATTAACTCAGGCAGCTTTTATTTAATTTCTAAATTACCAGATAAATCAAGTTATGTTATTTTCGCAGCTGCAAACAGTCATTTTTAATTGTCGCTGCCGATATAATTTTAATGGGGTGAACACCATGAATATAGCTATCTACAGCAGGAAGTCCAAATATTCGGAAAAAGGCGACTCTATAGATAATCAGATTCAATACTGCAAAGAATATGCCGAAATACATCTTTCCCATATTCCGGACAAAAAATATGTTATTTATGAAGACGAAGGTTTTTCCGCTGCCAATACGGCAAGGCCGCAATTCCAAAAGCTCCTTAAGGATATCAAAAATCATTCCGTTGATATGCTGATGTGTTACCGGCTGGACCGGATTAACAGAAATGTATCCGATTTTTCAAAGACCCTGGATATTTTGGAACAACATGAAGTTTCTTTTATATCTGCCACTGAAAATTTCGATACCTCCACACCTATGGGAAAAGCAATGATTTATATCGCATCCGTATTTGCTCAGCTAGAGCGGGAAACAACGGCGGAACGGGTCAGGGATAATATGCTTGCGCTTTCCCATACCGGCAGGTGGCTGGGTGGATTAGCTCCGCTGGGTTATGATTCGGAAGTAATCCCGTATCTGGATGAAAACTGTAAGGAGCGGCAGCTGTACCGGCTGATACCCGTAGAAACGGAGCTGACAACCGTTAGATTGCTTTTTTATAAATATATGGAAACGAAAAGTTTGTCACAGGTTGAAACTTACTGCCTTGTCAATCACATTAAAACACAAAAAAACTGCGATTTTACCAAAAGTTCTATTGCTTTAATTCTCCAGAATCCGACCTACTGCATTGCGGATACCGACGCATACGGATATTTTCATTCCTTAGGCTGCATTATGGCAAACGATTTAAAAGCTTATAACGGGAAACAGGGAATCCTGTGCTATAACCGTACAAAGCACCTGGGCGGCAGAAAACAAAAAAAACGCCCCTCCTGTGAGTGGGTAATTGCAATCGGTAAGCACGAAGGTATCATAAACGGAAGAGACTATGCCCATGTACAAAATCAAATTAAACAAAATAAATCAAAAGGAACCCCGCGGACCGAAACCTCAAACATAGCACTGCTGTCCGGTAAAATAATCTGCTCTGACTGCGGCTCCAGGCTGAGAATTAAAAACATCCAGAGGAAAGAAAAAAAAATTTATTTCAGTTATGTTTGTGAAATGAAGGTATTATCGAAAGGTTCCAGATGCCGGATGCATAATATACCCGGGAATAGAATGGACTCCGGTGTCCTTGAAATAATAAGCGGACTGCTCGCTGCCGGTGATCCGGATACCAATTACATACCTTATCTGAAAAAAAAGGAACATCTCATATTGGGAACGGCTCATGGCCGGAACAAGAAACTGGAGACACTTCAAAAGGAAGAACACGATTTAAATAACACCATACGGAATCTATTATCCCAGATGGTACAAAATCCCTCTCACCTAACCGTAAAATATGTACTTCCTAAACTGGAGGAACTGGACAAAAAACTGAACTGTATTCAAAAAGAAATCGAAAGTTTATCGGTTACGGCAGCATATAATACATTACCGGCCGGTACGATAGACTCCCTATACCGTAATCTGGCCTACATTCCTGTACTATTGCAGGAAACCGGTATGATTCAAAAAAAGCTTGCACTGGATTCCCTGATTGAAAAAATCGACTGGGACGGGACCGACGCATATGTCACTTTAAAAACCCAATAAGCGTGTATAAGCATTTCCGTAGGGATAGGTGAAGCTATTTCCATGGCTAACCGGGTTATTGTACTGACGCCCCGCCCCGGTACCGTGAAATGCGTTGTTGATATTAATTTAACCGTTGATGAGAAAACTCCGTTTCGCTCCAGAAGTGCTCCTGAATTCAAGGATTACTTCAATTTAATATGGAAGGAGTTAAGTCAAAATGAAAATCAGTAAAAAAAAATTACTTAATTCAACCCAGCTTTCTCCTTCCCACAAAGCTTATCTGCTGAATTATTTGAAAATGATAAGGAATGTCCGCATCTATCAGATACTAATCATCTTATGCTTTATTGCCGCATGGGAAATAGCAACCTGGCTTGGCATCCTGGATTCCTTTATATTCAGCAGTCCCTCAAGAGTTATAAAAAGTTTTTTGGAGATGGCGGCAGACGGAAGCATTTTTTATCATATTGGCGTAACTTTATTGGAAACTTTTATAAGCTTTACACTTGTTATCCTGATTGGTATTCTTTTTGCCGTTATTTTATGGTGGAATAGAAGTATAGCCAAAGTACTTGAACCCTATCTGGTGGTCTTAAACAGCCTTCCCAAGACGGCACTGGCTCCCGTTTTTATCGTATGGCTCGGAAATAATATGAAAACCATTATTGTAGCTGCCGTATCGGTAGCTGTTTTTGGAAGCATCATAACCTTATACACGGATTTCATTAATGTGGAGGAGGATAAGATTAAATTAATCCGTACCCTTGGGGGCAGTAAGAGGGATGTCCTCTTTAAAGTAATCATCCCAAGTAATATCCCTTCCGTTATCAGTGTTATGAAGGTCAATATCGGCTTATCCTTAGTGGGTGTTATAATCGGAGAATTCCTGGCGTCCAAAGCCGGACTAGGCTATCTTATTATTTACGGCAGCCAGGTATTTAAGCTTGACTGGGTTATTATGTCAATTGTTATTTTATGTATTTTAGCAACCGGCTTATACCAATTATTGGCTTACTTTGAGAACAAGTACAAATAATTTAAGTACCATTGGTTCGGGCAGGCTTTTTAACATGCCCGAACCAATTACATATTTGGGAGAGTAGTTAGCGTATCGGCTTTTACAAGATGCCTGTCCTGCCTCCACTGAGGAGCTACTCCATCATCGCCCCAATATTCGTCCAATTTTTTTATTTTACCGTTTATTATTTCAAAAAACGATGTAACATGAAAGGATATCTCATTTGTCCACACACGCGTAACGGTAACGGCAATTCTTCCAGCCTGTTCAATCCGCTCAACCTCGCCATTCCAGTTTCCCGGATAATCGCAGTTAGCTCTCATAAACTCTTCAACATTAAACTGCTCATTTGTATTATGCCACCTGATACAGGCATCTTCATGAAAGTATTTTCTTAATATTTCTTCGTTCTGTGCCGTAATACAATTCCAATACTGCTTTATAAAGCTTTCAATATCCACGTATTTCCTCCCTGCAAATTCCATCTTACTTAACATGGGGATTCCCGATTAAATCATTGATTAAATTATGGCATCACAATATATAAAATTCTACCTTTTTATCCCATTAATTCTCAGCTGCCAACAATCCACTCCATCCTTTTGGATAATACGGGGCTTCTCGAAACATATCTTGAAATCTAATAGCTTACAATAATTCCGCCGTCTCCTGCATACATGGTGCTTACGCCGGCCGTATCCACTATAAAGCTGTCCATAAAAGGAACCCGCCTTAATATCTCCTCTTTAACATTTAATGCCCTGTTGTAATTATTACAATGCGCTATGGCCAAGGTTCTTTCCTCTGGCTTTTGGACATCCTTTTCAATCAGGTCGGCCATCAGAGTTAAGGCCTTTTGTATTCCCCTGGCCTGGTCAAGCTTACATATGGTACCCTCTGCCGTACCTGCCATTACCGGTTTAATATTCAGTACACTGGTTAAAATTGCTTTAATACCGGTCAGACGTCCGCTTTTACGTAAAGTATCCAGATTTTCCAATACAAACTTTGTACTTAATTTCTCTTTAAATGCTTTTACTAAATTTATTATTTCCTGGAAACCCTTTCCTGCTTCTGCATATTCCTGTATTTTTTTAGCAATCAAGGTCTGGCAGACCGATGCGGAACATGAATTAAATACTTCTATGTTTTTATGGGGATGCTCTTCTAAGTATAATTTTCTGCCAAGTACCGCACTGTTATAAGAGCCGCTTAAATTAGCCGATAAAGTAACCACATACACATCTTCTTTCCCGCCGTAAAGTTTCATATAAGCTTCCGGAGACGGACAGGAAGATTTGGGACTGTTCGGACTTGCTGCCACAATCTTTAAAAATTCTTTCTGGTCAAAAGTATCATCATCGATAATTGTTTTATCATCTATCTGCAAAGTCAGGGGAACCAATTGGTAATGCCTGTCTTTCTTCATACTTTCTGTTAAATCCGTACAGCTATCCACAATTATTTTGTAAGTCATACATTCATCCTCCTAAAAATCTTTAAATATTTAATTTATAAATTACATATATTGGTAATTACAACCATGTAATTTTATATTCCTTACTATGATATACGGTTTTTATTACTATCAATCATAGCATACAATATTAATTTTTTAAAGTACTTTTCATTAAGACATTATAAATATTTTCTAAATTTTATATTTAATTGAACAAATTTCCTATCATAATTTATTATAATTTGCTGCTGAAAAAATTTTTATACCATTCAATAATAAAATATGGCTTTTTATACAATAGAACGTAATTTCCTATTGTATAAAAAAAACTGTTAACAAAACAAGTACTTACAAGCTAGAAGTAAATACCTGTTTTGTTAACAGCCTTTCAATTTGTTAACAGCCTTTCAATAAGTATTTGCAGGAAAGTTTCCGTATTACTTTGCCAATACCATCATAATGTCATTGCTTCGGCTGATAAATTTAGTCATGGCCTCCGGTTCAAGAGGTTTATGGCTCAACATGGCAAGGTCATACAATTGCTCGCACATCATAGTAACATGTTCGGCTTCCATATTATTAAAAATATATTCCACCAGCTTGTTATTGGCATTCAGAACTAAAGTCTCATTGCTGCCAAGCATTCCGGGGTCCATACCATACATATTGTACATCTTCATCATGTCCTGCATTCTGCGGCTTTCTTCAGAAAGAGTTACCATAGAAGAAACCTTGTCGTTTTTCAGCTTCATTACCTTCACTTCGAGCTTTTCCTTATTCAGGACTTTCCTGAACAATTCCGTAAGCTTTTCATTTTCTGCTTTTAAGGTCTCCTCATTACTTGCCTCTTCCTTAAAGCTGTCGGTAATATCCGCATCAATTCTCTGGAAACGGTAGGATTTTTCCATCTGTTCCAGCTGTGTTATAAACGGCTGGTCTATGTTATGTGTTAATATCAGCGCATCAATGCCTTCTTCTTTAAACATGTTAATATATTGGCTTTGCTGCTGTTCATTGGTCACATAATAAATAATATGCTTCTCTTCTTCCTTTTCTTTCTCTTCTTTATTTTCTTCCTCTTTCTTATCCTCTTTTGCACCGGTATCGGCTTCGGCAGCGGATACTTTATCTTCCTTAACGTCTGCTTTATTTTCTTTAACGTCTGCTTTATTTTCTTCACTTGCCTCTACATAATCCGGTAAGGTAATATATTTTCCTTCCAGATTTTTAAAGATAATAAAGTCTTTTATTTTATCACGGAATTTCTCATCTTTTAAGCAGCCAAATTTAATGAACGGACTGATGTCATCCCAGAATTTTTCATAGCTTTCCCGTTCTACCTTAAACATTCCGGTTAACTTATCGGCAACTTTTTTAGTGATATAATCGGAAATCTTTTTAACAAAACCGTCATTTTGAAGCGCGCTTCTGGATACGTTTAACGGCAGGTCCGGACAGTCAATGGTGCCTTTTAATAACAACAGGAATTCAGGAATAACTTCTTTGATATTATCGGCTATAAATACCTGATTGCTGTATAATTTTATGGTGCCTTCCAGAGTATCATATTCCGTATTTAATTTGGGAAAATATAAAATCCCCTTTAAGTTAAAAGGATAATCCATATTCAGGTGAATCCAGAATAGCGGTTCCTTATAATCGTAGAAAACATTGCGGTAAAATTCTTTGTATTCTTCTTCCGTACAATCGTTAGGATGCTTTGTCCAAAGAGGTTGGGTGTTATTAATCGGTTCCGGTTTTTTAGGGCCTTTCTTCTCTTCCTCCTTGTCAGAATCTTCTTTCTCTTCTTCCTGCTCTGATACCTTGCCTTCTTCATCTACGGAAGCATCAATTACATTCTCATCCCCGCTGCCGGTATCCTCCGTCTCTTCTTCCGCAGGAGCATTGGCATTACTAAAGTATATCTCCACAGGCATAAAAGAACAATACTTTATTATAACTTCCCTGGCACGGTATTCATTGGCAAATTCATAGCTGTCCTCATTCAGGTATAAGGTAATTTCCGTTCCTCTTTCGCTGCGTTTGCCTTCCTCCATGGAGAATTCCGTTCCGCCGACCGATTCCCAATAAACACTGGCGGCACCTTCCTGCCAGGATAAAGTTTCTATTGTCACTTTGTCGGCAACCATGAATGCGGAGTAGAAGCCCAGCCCGAAATGTCCGATTATCTGTTCCTCGCTGGCTTTATCCTTATATTTATTTAAAAAGTCCGCAGCCCCGGAAAATGCAATCTGATTAATATACTCTTTCACTTCATCAGCAGTCATTCCAATGCCGTTGTCGATAAATTTTATAGTTTTCTCTTCCGGATTTACAATTATGTCAATTTTATATTTATTATCTTCCGGAAGACTTGCTTCACCCATAAGTTCAAGCTTTTTCATCTTTGTAATGGCATCACTTCCGTTGGAAATTAATTCTCTGAAAAAAATATCATGATCCGAGTACAGCCACTTTTTAATTATGGGGAAAATATTTTCCGAATTAATTGATAAGCTACCATGTTCATTCATCATAAAATCGCTCCTTTATACATTCCTATAAAATTTTTTAAATTATTGAACCACTAAAAATAATATTAATACGCCTTAACAAATTTGTCAAGAAAAAATTAGCACTCAATTAACTTGAGTGCTAACAGTAGTTTTCCAAGCTATTCTGTTATCAGGCAAATCCGGCCATTCAATCCATAACACAATATAACCGGCAAAATGTGCTTCATTCTGCCGGTCATATTACATTCTGACATTTATTATAGATATAGTATACGTTTGGATATGCGTATTATTCACAGGGAACCAATGAAAATTTTAACAAAAGGTTTCTTATGTTTCTTCCACTGCAATTTCATTATGTCTTAAAAATAATTTTAACTCTTCATCCCAAGCCCATTCCAGAGATTTATCCATGCTGAAGCTTTTTATGGATGTGCCTGTAATAAGATGCAGACTGCCCTTGTCAAATTTTATATTCAGAAATAATCCGTTAATATCACTGAGAGGAATCGCCATGCCGGATTTTTGCAGTATATTTTCCATATCGGACACCGATAATAACAGCACGATTTTAATATTCAGGGGGAGCTTATTCCCTTTAATCAAGGAATAAGCAATAGGTTTTATTTCAACCCAGGTAGAATATTTTCTTCCTTCCAGCAGTGTGGATTCCTCCGTAGAATAGTATTCTTCATTCAGCTTTCCTGAAATATAAAATTGATTAAATGTACTTATCTGCAATTCGGACAGCAGAAAATGATCAAATACATTCTGTATGAGCAGGCTGGACATAAATGCCTTTATATCTATTATTTTGAGTGATATCATGTATATTTCCTCCTATATTACAAACACTAAGATAGCATGTTTAACTGACATGCCGCAGTAAATAGGACTTCAGTAAGAAGGATATGACAGGAGGGACAAATTATGTATTTTGATCATACCAAACGAAGCTATTATCGATTTCCGGCCAAAAACAGCATAACCGATTTCGATACACAGATACCTTACTATTTCCCGGAAAAGAATTCTATGGTTTCTGAGGATATGTACGGAAGCTTCCAGGACTCAAACTACTATAATTACGATGATGTCCACGACTATACTCATGGAAATACCTTATGAAAACCCAGCTTTGAAGCCTAAAAAAATCTACTGAACGTTAAACGGGGGGTGCATATTTTACATCCCCCGTTCTCTTTAATTATTGAAAAATCGGAAGCAGGCTGATTAAATATAAAAATAAAATATGCGCAGGGTAGAAAACATAAAATATGTATTTATTCCCCTGTGGTCCTCTTTGTCCGTTATAGAACCAGATAAATAATATAGATAAGGCTGCAAGCAGCTGTATGCCTAAACCAAAGAGGAGATTCGCCAATACTACCCCAACGGCAAGAAATATTTTGTTCCCGCGGAAAACATAAAACACAATAATCAAAAGGACTCCCATATATTTATAATCTGTGTTCAGAAAATTCGCCAGGGCACAGCCGGCTATAACTGCCAGGCCATTAAAAAGAATATCTAAAAATAAATTCTTTGCAAATTTATTATGAATTATACTCATAAAATAAATTACGACCAAACCCATAAATAAAGTAAAGAATACGTTTTGATGCAGTAAAAATCCGTTCTGTACGGTTCTTTCCGAAAATGCCAAATCAAAGGGAATCTCGGATATAAGGGCAAAAATTCCCAATCTTACCAGATATTTTTTTGTATTTTTCGTATGTTTAAATCCTTCCACCAGCAAAAAGCAGAAAATGGGGAATGCCAATCTTCCGATACTTCTGCATATCCAATATACTGTGGAATCCGGCGGCAGTAACACAGCCGCCATATGGTCAATGAACATAGTAATAATTGCAATCATTTTTAATATATAACCATTCATATTTTTTCCCTTCGCTAAGGGCAATTACAAACCTGCAATTGCTTTTCGCAGCTCCCCGGGCATACTGCCAGAAACAGAAACAGCATAATGCTCCATGGGCATCCTTTCCTAAATATTATGAAATTTCATAACTATAATTTTATACCCTAAGTAAGAGGGTTTAATTTTCTGCCATACTGTTTCTAAATTCCTGCCAAACAGTTCCCTCCTGAATTTTACTTCTCTTTGCCATCATCAGTCCTCTAAAAACACCGCTTTTCCTCATACCTGTTTTACAGATGCATTCTTTTATTCAGCTCTGTTTTAATATTTTCTCCTTCGAATAAGATTACGGCCGCCAGTGACAATATACTGACGGATATGGAAATAACCGAAGGATACTTTACATGAAGCAGGTTTAATAAAATAAACAGAACAGGAATAATGCCAAAAATGCTGTCTAATACAATATAAAAAATAAAATCCCGTACACCAAGACGTAAAATTTTGGCCGTAATGTACATAACAACCATGGCAACCACGCAGACAACGGGAATTACGTACTCCAAAGACCATCCTCTCCATCCGGTCCGCCAGTCCCAGATAACTGCCAGAACGGATATAACCGCCACCTGCCAGATAATGGTTTTAGGTATATTATGCCTTTTACGGATTACCATGGCAAGACTGATCCATATACACAATATGCCTGCTATAATAAACATGGGCCGGTTAACATCTACCGGAAACATGGCATTTACGGCAAAGCTGATAACAACAATGCAGATGGATATAAACACCATGACACGAATTATTACATTATACTGATAAGTTACCGGGACATCAGGAAATATTTCCTCCTCTTCACTTCCGGTTCCGGACAGCGTATTCCGGCACAAAGGGCAGTATTTCCGGCTGCCCCGGACTTTAACCTTACAATGCTCGCAATACTGCATGCTTTTTCCTCCCTGTTAAAGATTTGCTGCTATTATTACATCAATCCCTTTTCTGGTAAGGGCCTGAAAAAAAGTTTTCTGTATATCCGTATCCGTAAAAGGCGACGTAAAACTTACAACCAGATTATCTCCGTAGGAACACATGCATATCTGCGGTCTCCTGGCACTGGTAAATACATCAAACTGCCTGATATATGGAGCAAACTCAGCAGGTATGGTTATCTTTCCCACATTGGACAGAGCAGCCGTAATGCCTCTTTCATTAACCCGGTTGGCTAGCTGCAGCGTAATATCCTTAAGTGCCAAAGGTACTGCCCTTGTAAATACATTGTGTTCCAATGCCGCCAGCCGCTCCATGTGATTTTTAAGACGCTCTTCTGTTAATTCATTATTGAAGCTTCCATTGACACTTATTATTATATCTTTAAAATCCGTACTGTTTTTACCAAAATGATAGCCGATATTAACGGTGCCAAAAAAATTCCTGGCCGATTCCGATTCAAAATAATTTCTCAGATTTACGGGAACGGATATAATTACCGGACGTTTTTTCCCTCTTTCCGTCATGCTTTTATAAATGGAATGCATAAATAACGCAGTCAGGAAAACCGTAAGCGTGGTATCGTATTCATGGGCAGCCTTAAGGACAGCCTTCACCGACATCTTTCCTTCCACAAGCTGCATCCGGTTTTCTTCCTTTCTGGTTCCTCTTATATGATATGCCCTTTCACCTTTTACCGTCAGGGAAAGCCTTTTGCCGGTGTAGTGCCTTAGAAAGCTGTCATCCATTTTCTGGCTGATAGAAGCTTCATAATCAAATTTAGGTAAATTTTCACCAAAAGAATCCTTATACTTCCGTATCAGATACTGGTACAGCAGACTTTTCATGAACCAAAGAGCGCCGGTCCCGTCGGAAAGAGCATGGTAAATTTCCAGATTTATTCTATTTCTATAATAAAAAACCCGAAATAACAGATTTCTTCTGTTTTCGTTATAAATTCTGGCACAGACGGGAAGGGCCTCTTCTTCAACGACAGGCCGCAGGCTGCTTGTTTCGAAATAATACCAGAAAACTCCTTTTCTCAGAACTGATTTATATAACGGGAAAATTTCGATTGTCTCATCTAGAGCTTCCTGCAGGATAACCGGGTCAACCGGCTGGAATAATTCACAGGCAAAACGGAAAACCTTGGTATCCCTTTCATTACTGGTAGGCGGAAAAATCTTCGCAGCATTGTCAAGTCTGGTCCATTCAACCCTTTTACGATGTTTCATTTGTAATCTCCTCTTGCAGAAATCGATTAATTATGGCATAGCAATTCGAAACATATACGGAATGCTTTGGCAAAGATAGAAATCCATGGAGCGCATCTTTCATCCTCTCTATTCTTACAGTATTTCCATATTTCCTCAAACACATTCCGTAGGCTTCTCCTTCATCACGAAGGGGATCGTACTCAGCCGTTATAATCAGGGTTTTCGGCTGATTGCTTAAATCTTCGGCTAAAAGCGGCGCAACATAAGGGCTTAAACGGTCTTCCTCCCTGCTTAGATATAAATCCATATATTCGCTAATCCGTTTTGAAGTCATAAGATAACCGCTACCGTTCACCCGTACGGAAGGATAGGGTGAATTCTCACTGTGGTCATGATAAGTTATCGGATATATAAGTATCTGTTTATCCGGCAAAAATTCCCCCCTGTCCCTGGCCATCAGGGAAACCGCTGCTGCCAGATTGCCTCCGGCACTATCCCCGATTAAAACAATTTCCTCAGGTTTTGCCTGAAACAGGCTGTGGTCCGTAAAGATATCCCTGGTCACATAATAACAGTCTTCAACGCCTGCCGGGTAAGGGAATTCCGGAGCCAGACTGTAATCTACCGATACTACCATATATCCGGTTTCATTAGCCATATTCGCACAGATATAACTGTAACTGCCGGTATTACCCGTAACCCAGCCCCCGCCGTGAAAGAAAAGAAGAATTTTGAATCCGCTGCTTACATTGGGTCTAAATATCTTCACCGGTATTTCCCTGCCCTGGAATGCAATTTTTCTGTCCAGCGGTTTAAATAAGGGTTTTATATAGGGATGGGCCGCACTGATTATCTTCCGGTGCAGCTTATAATTGTTCTTTAAATTGATAGGAAAAGAGAGGGCTTTTAAAGCCATCCTCCTTACCCTGCTCATAGCCATGGACATCCTCCCTGCTGTTTTCAAAACACATAACGAATTAAAAAACTTTCTCATATTATAACATTAATTGTAGAACAGATAAAGAGCAAAAGATATTTTCCCAGGACAAATGCAACTCTCTTATACTAAAAACAATAAAACACTTGCAAAAAAGTAAATTTACGTTAAAATAGAAATGAATCTTTGTGGTGCCCCAATGTCGGCATCCTGACAGAAGGTTGAAAGAAAATATTAGAAAGTGAAAGGACGCCACATTGTGATTCTTTCAACCTGTGAAACTTGTTTCACATTTTTTATTGTGGCAATACCGCAGACTGGTTTGCGGTATGCAATTGCAGATTGCAATGGGTGTAAAAAATGATACAGGCAAATAACGTAACTTTAAGGCTTGGCAAACGAGCCTTATTTGAAGATGTAAATATTAAATTCACGGAAGGCAACTGTTATGGCTTAATCGGAGCCAATGGTGCCGGCAAATCCACCTTTTTAAAGATATTATCCGGTCAGCTGGAGCCTACTAAAGGCGAAATCTTCATAACTCCCGGACAGCGGTTATCTTTTTTACAGCAGGATCACTTTAAATACGACCAGTATGATGTCCTGAGTACCGTAATTATGGGCAACCAAAGGTTATATGATATTATGAAGGAGAAAGAGGCTATCTATGCCAAAGAGGATTTTACGGAAGCGGACGGAATCAAAGCCAGCGAACTGGAAGGCGAGTTTGCTACTCTTAACGGCTGGGAAGCAGAATCCGATGCGGCAACTTTATTAAACGGCCTCGGCGTTGAAAATGAATTACATTACAAGCAAATGAGTGAATTAAACGGCAGCGAAAAAGTCAAGGTGTTATTAGCCCAGGCACTATTCGGCAATCCTGATATTCTTCTTCTGGACGAACCTACCAACCATTTGGATTTAGAAGCCATCCGCTGGCTGGAGGAATTCTTAATAAATTTCGAAAACACAGTTATAGTAGTATCTCATGACAGGTATTTCTTAAATAAAGTATGTACCTACACTGCAGATATTGATTATGCCAAAATTCAGCTTTATGCGGGGAATTATGACTTCTGGTATGAATCCAGCCAGTTGATGATTAAGCAGATGAAAGAGGCCAATAAGAAAAAGGAAGAGAAAATCAAAGAATTACAGGAATTTATCCAAAGATTCAGTGCCAATGCCTCCAAATCCAAACAGGCAACTTCCCGTAAAAAAGCGCTTGAGAAAATTGAACTGGATGATATCCGGCCATCCAGCAGAAAATATCCTTACATTGATTTTCGGCCTAACAGGGAAATTGGTAACGAAGTTCTTACGGTTTCAAATATTTCCAAAACAATTGACGGTATAAAAATACTGGATAATATATCCTTTACCGTTAACCGGGAAGATAAAATAGCCTTTGTCGGACCTAACGTACTGGCAACCACCACCTTATTTCGTATCCTTACAGGAGACTTAGAACCGGATGAAGGAAATTATAAATGGGGAGTCACAACAACCCAGTCCTACTTCCCGAAGGATAATACCAGGGATTTTGATACCGATGATACTATTGTTGACTGGCTTATGCCCTATTCTCCGGAAAAAGAAGTTACTTACGTCCGCAGTTTTTTAGGAAGAATGCTCTTTGCCGGGGAAGAAGGTATTAAAAAGGTTCGAGTATTATCCGGCGGTGAAAAAGTAAGGGTTATGTTATCAAAAATGATGATTGTCGGTGCCAATGTCCTGATTATGGATGAACCGACCAACCATTTGGACATGGAATCCATTACCGCCTTAAATAACGGCTTAATTAAATTTCCGGGTGTAATATTATTTACTTCCCAGGACCATCAGTTTGTTCAGACCATCGCAAACCACATTATGGAACTGACACCAAACGGTTTAATTGACAAGGTAACAACGTATGACGAATACTTGGACAGCGACGAACTTGCACGCAAGAGACAGGTAATGCAGATTGACCGGGGTGAAGACGATATCTAACTGATATTTAACTAAAGAGATAAAGGACAATTTACTATTGAAAAACAAGGGGGCTGTCACACTGACAACGCTATTGCCATATGCGGTATTTCGAAAGCCGCCCGCTATATATGGTATTAAAACGCTTAGTGTAATAGCCCCATTTGCAGATTATCAGATAAAATCGGCTGTTAAGCTTAAAAATTAAGCCGCTTCCACAGCATTTAAACGCTTTTCATAGAAATTCATTTCAAATATCTTAAGAATTGCATCTACTACCTTATGGCATAACTCTACAATATAAACACAGTCAACCTTAATTATCTTTATCGCCTTCAGGTACTCATTATGCATTTCTTTTATAAACATTAAGATTTCATCTACCGTATTAAATAGAATACTTTTCTCGCGTCTTCGCACAGCTTCGTCGCTATTGACATAATTCTTTAAGGCAAATTTCAGGTCTCTCTCATAGGTGCAATGTTCTTTTAAACTGCCTTTAAATATAGCATTGTGGGGATAAGTAAAATAGTCTGCTATATAATGTGTAACTACCCCTAAATGTCTTGAATAATATCCGGTTATCCCCCTATCCACATCGTAATTATCCGTGATTTTAATAATTTCTTCTCTTAATATTTCAAATGTTTCTTCAATATTATGCTTTCTTGTTATAAATGACGGAACGCAATCGGGTAAAATACTGCCAAGATAAAATGCCTTTCTATGATTCACTAATTCCTCAATCTTCATACTATTTATCAGATAACTCGCTAAAGAGATGTGCGATTTTTTTCTCATAAAGTCCCCCATTCTTAATGTAAGTAAAGTCATATTTAATTTATATAATATGATTTATTTTCAAATTGCTATCCGGTATAATTCGACATATTACAACACTACTAGTAAACTATTTTACTACTTATTCCCGTAAATAACAATACTTTACCGATAAAAAATTTATGGAAAATAATGTCTTCTTCCACCGAAATATTCATACGTATTAATGATTCTATTATAAATCAATTTTAAATAATTATAAATAGTAAAATTTTATAAAATAAAAATTTTTCATATGAAAATTAACGCGGCATTTAAAAATAATCTTAAAAATATCCATATATTCAGTGCATATATGCTGAAATAAACCATTTCTGTTGACATTTACCATATTTTGATGTAAAATTATAGTAATTGTATGCAAAAACAAGCATTACTTATTAATCAAAAGGCACTTATAACCAGCAGATTATCCGATACAGGTTAACCGATATAATTTTCTGTCATGGTGACTTTTATAAGGAACTCCTTTTAGAGTCATCTACTTATTGTGTTAAATCACCATCCGTACTAATTTTTACCGTTATACTTGCCAACCATGAAGAATTAGGAGATGATATTTTGGACTCGAGTGAAGTCACGCAACTGATAATATTAGGTATACTATTGCTGCTATCCGCATTTTTTTCATCGGCTGAAACCGCCCTCACTACAGTAAGCAAGCATCGCATCAGAAGTATGGCGGAGGATAATGTCAGGGAGGCCCAAACGGTAAATAAGCTGATAGAAGATCCGTCAAGGATGTTAAACGCAATATTAATTGGCAATATTATTGTCAATTTGTCTGCCTCTTCAATTGCTACTGCTCTTGCCATTCATTTTTTTGATAATATCGGTGTCGGCATTGCAATCGGTATCTTCACCATACTTATATTGGTTTTCGGTGAAATAACTCCGAAAACCATAGCCGCAACATATTCTGAGAAGATATCTTTACGGTACGGAAGAATAATAAATATACTGACACTATTAATGACTCCTATTACTTTCTTGCTTAATCGGATTTCACTTGGCTTTTTACTGCTGTTTCACATTAATCCTAATGCCAAATCCTCTGTCATAACAGAGGATGAACTTCGGAATATTGTTGAGGTAAGCCATGAAGAAGGAGTAATTGAAAGTGAAGAACGCAGAATGATAACCAATGTGGTTGATTTCGGCGACTCTCTTGCCAAAGACGTTATGGTTCCCAGAGTAGACATGGTTTTTGCCGAGGTTTCCTTAACTTATGATGAACTTGTTGAATTATTTTCTGTTGATAAATATACCAGAATGCCGGTCTATAGTGAATCCAGGGACAATGTAATAGGAATCATTAATTTAAAGGATTTGTTTTTTTACCAGGGCTCCAAGGAAGATTTTAATATACAGTCTGTAATGAGAGAACCTTATTTTACCTATGAATATAAGAAAACTTCGGAATTATTAATTGAAATGCGTAAAGAATCCATTCCTTTAGCTATTATTCTTGATGAATATGGTGCCACTGCAGGACTGATTACATTAGAGGATTTATTGGAAGAAATCGTCGGAGACATCCGTGACGAATATGATGATGACGAAGAAGACTCCATAAAAAAGATCGGCGAAAATGAATATGTCGCTGACGGCAATACCAAATTAGACGAAATCAATGAAGCTATAGGGCTGGATTTAGAATCCGATGACTACGACTCCATAGCAGGACATATGATTTATCTTTTGGACCATTTGCCGGAGGTAGGCGAAAGTGTAACGGATAATAATGTCATATTTACCGTTGATGCTGTTGAAAAAAACCGTATTGACAAAGTGCATATTATCATAAAACCGGAAACCGAAGAAGAAACGGAAGAATAACCCTGCCAAAACAGGTGCACCTGTAATTAGAGCATAATTTTATCCGGATCCTGCCATGGAATAATTGTCAGTTCCGGCCACTTTTTCAGCCAGCTTGATACTTTATTCCTGTAGATTTCTTCGGTTATCTGTGCCTTGTTAGGCCTTACAATTTTACCCAGCAAATCATTTAATCCAAAAGGAGCATATATCTTCATACTACCATCTCCGCATTTTCTGATTCCTATTGCTGTGGCTGTGGTAGGCCAGGTATTGATAGCTGATTCCAGTGATTCATAAGGTGCAATATGATATCCAAAATGCTCTTTATACCATAGATGTACTCTTGCCTGATTTTTTACGTCAACCTCAATATTAAAATCAGCATACAGCTTCTTTAATTCGGATATCACCTGATTCTCCGATTCATAATCTAAATTCCCCGAATCAAAATAAACGAAATCTATATCCTTTATACCATAGTCCGACGGATTATGAAAAAGATAATTCCAGACAGTTTGGCTGATACAGCCCGCCCCTATGTAATAATTCTTAAGGCCGGAATACTTTGCCCTCTCCAGAGCTTCCTTAAGTAAATCACTGGAGTTAATAACGGTTTCCAGTACTTTAATCTGCTGGTATATATCCATATTGTATCCGTTTAATAGTTTATTCTGCATAATCTCACCTGTTAGAAGTTCTCATACGTGTATAATTGTTATTTCATTGAATCTATTATCATTATAACTCATTATATCTGCTTATCTATAATCCGCTTATCGGAAAGTTCAGCTCTTCCTCAGGTAAACCCAGAGAGCGTCCATAATCCAGTACCTTATCCCAGGTAGCTTTATCATCATAATTAAATTCAAAAGATGCTCCTTTAAATACAGCTATGATATCCCTGCCTTTCCAAAAATGCATATACCAATTGTCTTTAATATGTTTTGATAATTCATGTATTTCATACTCCGTAACGTGTACCTCGTATAAATGCCATCTTTTATCCGCTTCCGCTTGGTTTGTTATATGCAGCTTTCTGATATCCAGTCCGTTGACAATACGATTGTCATCAAAGCTTTCTTCAACTATAATCCCGATATACCTTTTATTGGTTGCCTGTCTGTTTAAAATCTCCTGATTCATTATCCATCACCACATTTCCTGCTGTATAATATCTTACACTTAAATTATAAATCATTTGACAATATTAGTCAATTCAAACAGGAACAATTGTTCCTTGTTCCGAAAATCATATTTTTCGGCTGTCATTGTTCTGCATCATTGTCAACACTTTGGAGGAAAAGGATGTGATATTACTAATGAATAAAACATACAGAAAAAGATATGCAGGAAGGTTGGCAAATACCTGCATATCCTTTTTGTTACGTGGCCTATTAAGGTTCTTTTTATAGGGCTAAACCACTTTTCATCCATTCATACTTAGAGTAAGCCCGTATAAGCTCATGCTCTGCAATACAGGCATTTATCTCCTGACTACGGTAATTTGAAATCACATTCTCAAGTTCCAGCTCTGATAGTATTCCAAAATCAAACCTGATTATAGCATAATCTCTGTTGGTACCTGCCTGTTCCAGCTTCTTCTTTTCCTGTTCGAAAGACATCTTTTTGCTGATTACCTCTTCATAAACTTTATGAAAGGAAAAGGACACATCCCGTTTTGTCTCCTCCAATTTAATTTTCTCGTTTTTAAGGTTATATTCCGCCGCTTCCTCGCTCAGGCTATCACTCCCATCCGCTCGGTCAAGAATTCTTTGTTTGGTATCCCGTTCAAGAGCTTGTAAAGTTATTGTATAATTATTTTCAAGTACAATCTCCAAATCCTTGTTAAAATATATTTCATTAAAATTCTCATACACCGGTTTTAATTCGGTATCTAAAGTTAAAACATAATCATAGCTATTACCAAACATAAGGTTAAGTTCACCTAAAACCGCTTTTTTCTGTGTCTGTAAGTCATTCAAACCCATTTCCAGCTCGCCAAGCTGCAGTTCCAAAGAAGTTATATTGGTTTTCGTCATATTACCTAAAGATTCTTTTACTTTTGCAACCTTAAGCTGTTTTTCCATTAATTCAGTCTGGTTCATTAAATCCATTTCCTTATTTCGTAATACATTGTAGGTAATATAAAGATTTTGCGCCGTCCAGACCAGTTGGCAGTCGGACATGTTTGATTGAAGCCTGAATTTATTAATGGCATCTTCCATATCTTCTGCCTGATCGTATAATGAGAACTTCTGCTCTCTTAATGATTTTCTGCTGTCCATAAGACTGGATCTATTATACTCATATATACCTATAAGGGCATCATAGTTTAATTTAATATGATTTATAACATCCGGATCTCCGTCAATTTTGGTTTCAAGGCTGGCTTTATCCCGTACTAATTTTTCTATTTGAAGTCCCATCATATCAATTGCATCTTCCAGAGCATCTCTGTCATCTTCCAGGTCATCCTGAATATCCTCAATCAGGTTATAATCTTCTTTCATAGACTTAATAACATTCCGGTTAATTAAGACCATAGGGTTATTTAACAATATTTCATTTTCAATATCTTCAAATTTCATTGGCTCTTTTTGTTCACTGCTAACTTCATTGGCATAGATATTAATTGGAGTAAAAAATAACATGAAAACTGATAAAATTATAAGATTATAAATCTTCTTCATTCATATACCTCCTGGCATAAATTTTTAAATTTTCTATGTAGCACAGCATTGTATAAATTTTGCTTAAGCTGAGTTCCTTATATCAGCACCGGGACAAGATGGAGGAATAAGACGCAGTCCCTGCACCGGCCTGGGACACCGCGGTACCGGTTTAAAGCGGGATACAAGGCGTACAGGCAGGGTGTCCGGAAATGATTCCCAGGCAGATATTTATTTTGTAAAATAAACGTCCGCGGTATAGCCCGGTTTCAACAAATTGTTCGGGTCGTTGGGCTTCACCAGCACGCGGACCACACGCTTGCCGTCCTTTTCCACGGCCAGACTCGGAATCTGCATAACGGTGCCGGTGAGCGAGGCATCCGGTGCCGAAGTCGGCACAATCTTCACCGTTTCGCCTACCTTCACGCTGCCGATGAATTCCTCATTAACCTCCGCGCTGACGGTGAGGGAGTCCGCGTCAATAATCTGTAAGACTTTCGTTGGCGCGCCCTGTACACCCAGGTGAGCCGCCTCACTGACCATGATGTTCTGTACGATGCCGTTCTTAATATTGGAGACAATCTGGTTGTCCTTGATATAGTCTCTCTCTGTTTTTGCCGTCATCATGTCCAAGTCCACCTGGGCGGCTTCAATTCCGCCCTGCTGCTTGGTAATGTTTGCGGTGTTGCCGAGCTTTGCCTGGGAAAGCTGTGCCTGCTTGGATTTCAGCGACACGTCCAGCTGGTCCATCTCATCTTTTAAGGCGGTTTTAGTCTTCTTGATATTATCCTTCACGTCGTCCACGGCCTTCTGCCGCTGGTCCAGCGCGGCTGCATACTGATCCAGCTCATCTTTTAAAACAATTTTAGTTTTCTTGATGTTGTCCTTTACGTCGTCCACAGCTTTCTGCCGCTGGTCCAGTGCGGCCGAGTACTGGTCCAGCTCATCTTTTGAAACGGCCCCGGCGTCGTACAGCGACTGGGCCTTTTGCAGGTTGCTCTCTGCGGTCGCAAGCTCCTTCTGGGCCAGGTTCAGGGAATTCTCAAGCAGCTTCAAATCGACGTTCGTGCCGTTGTCATACCTGGACTGGTGTTCTTTCAGGTCGCTCTCTGCGGTCGCAAGCTCCTTCTGGGCCAGGTTCAGGGAATTCTCAAGCAGCTTCAGATCAGCATTCGTGCCGTTGTTATATTCCTTGGTCTTGCGCGTGATTTGATCCTGTGTCTGGGCAATGTCCGCCTGCAGTGCGGAAATATCCTGCTCTGCGGCGGGCAGCGCCGCCTGGTTCGCGGCAAGCTGCTGCTTCAGCTTCTCGACGTTTCCGCTATATTCGAAGAGGTCCAGCGTCACAAGCGGTTGGCCGAGCGTAACCCGTTCGCCCTCCTTTACCGATACATTCGTCACGACCGACGGGAAGTCAACGCTGATGTCCTCCATGCGGGTATATTTCACCTCGCCCCATGCGTCGAGCTCCTCGGCCTGACTAACCAAAATCCCGGGAGCCGACGTCTGCGGAGCAAAAATGTTGTTTCTCTGGTAAAAAATCCCTAACGTGATAAAGAGCGCCACGAGCACGCATGCCAGGGCCAACACCGTTTTCTTGTGGGATACAATCCAATTTTTCATGAGATAATCCTCCATCTATTATTATTCGACGCTTTTCAGCGCTTCAAGCATATCGATTTGTTTCATTTTCCGGGCAACGATGCTGTTGGTAATCCAGGCGAAACACAGAGTCATTGCGGTTGCAATCAGCACATCCGGCAGTGTGATGTTGCCCAGAAGATCCATACGCTCATCCAAACTGCTGGCGATTATCCAGGAGATGAACCGCCCCACGGGGATTCCGGCCAGCATTCCGAGCAGAACGGAAAAATAATTTTCAATCAGCACCAGGTTTCGGATTTTCCGGTGGTGAAAGCCAAGAACCCGCAGGGTCGCAAGGTCCCGTATCCGCTCGACAAAATTGAGGATGCTGGTGTTATACAACACCACAAACGCCAGTGACGCGCCCATAACGATCAACGCCACCACTGCGAAGTTCACCACCTGCATGCTGGAGGCTAAACCGGATTGCTGGCTTTCACGCGTTGCCGAATCCACTACCACATCACTTTCCAAAAATCTTTGATCCGGCGGGCCGTTCCATTGGATAAGCAGAGCCGTCGGGGAAAATGTTTCACCCAGAGATTTCCAATAACTGTCGGTCACATAGATTCCCTGACCGGAGGCCATGTAAGCAACCTGAATAATCTGCACGGATACATAATCCTTACCTGTGCGTTTGATTCGGATACTGTCGCCCTGCTTCACACCGAGGGTCTCGCATAGTTTCCGGGTCATTAGAATCCCGTTTTCCGGCAGAGAAATGGGCGCTCCGTCAATGTCCTGCATGTGAATCAGCGGGCTGTCTCCGGTCGTGATGGTGATCGGCTCCATTTTTTGCTCTCCGTTCGGGCAAATCACCTCGATGGCAGATTCCTGGATTTGCTGAGTAACCCCGTTGAGCTCCAGGTTATTGAGATAACGGAAATCTGCTTTCTTAGAATCAATGAGGACCTTCTGATCATAGGTGAATGTGTTCCCGTACATCTGGTCGGTCATTCCAGTTATGGTGCTTCTGACGGTCAGGGCTGCGATAATCACACTGACACAGCCCATGACGCCAATGATGCTCATGATAAGACGGCCTTTGTTCTTCAGGGTGTTCCGCACGATCAGCTTGCTGCTGAATTTCATCTTTCCCCAGAGATAGGGAATGGATTCCAGAAAGATATGTGCACCATTTTTCGGTGGCTTGTCGCGGAGAAGCACCGCGGGGGTGTCCCCCTGAAGTTTCCAGCAGGCATAAAACGAAACACCGCCAGTGCACAGCAGAATTAGAAGGAATGCAAATGCAAAGTTCCAGTAATTTATGTGAATTTTATAGCTGCTTAGCATCAGTTTTAACTGAGGAACCAAAATTCTGCCAAACAGGTTCGGACCGATTAGAAGACCTGATACTGAGCCCAACGCACCGATCATGACGCCGTAAGAAGTGTAATGCCAGAGGATGCTGCGCTTGCTGTAACCCAGCGCTTTTAGAATCCCGATTTGCATACGCTGACTTTCCACCAGACGTATCATCGTACTTTGCGTAATCAGCGCCGTTACAAGGAAGAACAGAGAGGGAAAGACAAAGGAAAGTGTTTTGAACTGCTGTATGCGGCCATTGACGCTGCTGACGCTAAAGCTGTCCTCCTGCAAAGTAATACCGAGCAGATTATTGCCAATCAAAGCATCCGCTTTTTGAACTACCTGTGTAAGCTCAGTTCCCGGTTCCGTTTTCACGCTGATTTGATTGTATACCTTCTGACCGTAGACGCTCTCCAGTGCACCGGTATGAATCACCACAAAGCCATATATCATCGGATCCGGAACGATGGTTGCAGCATTTTTCACAGCATAAACCTGCTCACTGCTCAGTGCCAGCCCGTCTATAGGAAGACGCAGCCAGATACCGTTTAGTTTGATAGAAATAATATCGCCGGTTTTCAGGTTATGCGCTTTTGCAAACGCGCTGTCCAGTACCGCGCCGCCGCCGCTTTTGCTGAACCGTCCCTCCTGCATCTCGGGCTGATCCAAAGTACTGCGGTCGTCCAGCGCGTAGACATGCAGGGTGGGTTTTCCGGGCAGAGCCGTATCGGCATCGGCGGAAAAACGCTTCTCTACCTGAATGACCCCGTCGATCCGCCGGATACCCCACATATCCTGCTCCGAAGGATTCATAACCGTCACCCACAGGTCGGAAAGGTTCGTTGCGCGGTACATGGCGTATGAATGGTTCTGAACGGTAAACCAGATGCTTTCGAGTCCTGTCATAAGAGAGACGGCCAGGGTTGCCATGATAAAGATGGAAATGAACTGCGCCTTCGATTTTTTCATGTCGCGCAGGGATTTCTTGAACAGCGCACCCTTCACCATAGGATTTCCTCCACGTCTTTTGGATGCTCGTGGAACTCCATCTCGGCGATTTTGCCGTCCCGCATATGAAGCACTGTCTGCGCCATTTCAGAGATCGGCGCGTTGTGGGTGACGATAATCACCGTCTTGCCGAGGTCGTTTGCGACATCGCGAATCAGGTGTAAAACCTTTCTGCCGGTTTCCGAATCCAAAGCGCCGGTCGGCTCATCGCACAGCACAATCTGCGGGTTCTTCGCCAGTGCCCGCGCGATGGAGACACGCTGCTGTTCGCCGCCCGACATCTGGCTCGGAAAATTGTCCATACGCTTTTCGAGCCCTACGCGTCGCAGCATTTCCCGTGCGTCGAGGGGGTCGGCGCATATTTCCTCGGCGAGCTGCACATTTTCCAGCGCCGTCAGGTTCGGTACCAGATTATAAAACTGGAATACAAAACCAATCTGCGTGCGGCGGTAGTCGGTAAGTTCATGCTCTGACATGCCGGAAACCTCTTTCCCATTCACGACGATCCGGCCGGCGGTCGGAGAATCCATACCGCCAAGCAGGTTAAGCACCGTGGTTTTTCCTGCGCCGCTCTGGCCGAGCACCACATTGAACGTGCCTTGTTTCAGTTCAAAACTGACGCCGTCCACCGCCTTGATGACAGCGTCGCCGATGTGATATTCCCTTTCCACGTTTTCGAATGTGATCAAATCCATATGTAATCTCCTTTATTGCCTAACTAGTTTTTATCCTAATTTCTATATACTTTATAGCACTTTTAAATATCCAGGCAGGGCCAGTATAGTTATATGGTTATTGCTAATCTTTGCGCCCCTGTACAAGTCATGCATATTCTTGACATTTAACTAACAATTCATTATAATGACACCGTGTTAATTATGCAACCGCCAATTTATTATCAGATGTCTTGTTTAAAACAAATCGTCATATAAGTGTTGATTTAACAACAAAATCAATCGGATTTGTTTTGGCTGAAGGGAGATGCGCTTTATGAAGGAAATAAAAGAGAACCGAAAAACACGTTATACAAGAATGGTTTTGCAGGACAGCCTGTTTGAGTTAATGGAGGCAAAACCGATTACAAAAATAACCATCAAAGAGCTGTGTGAAAATGCAGACATCAACCGGTCGACTTTCTATGCATATTATACAGACCAGTACGACCTCCTTCGTAAAATCGAGGATGAAACTCTTTTATGGGTGAAGGAATCGCTTTCCAACTTGATTAGCAAAACGGACAAGGACGGAAGAATGATGGTCCTCGAGAAAATCTTTCAATACTTTGTCGAAAACAGCAGACATCTTAAGATTCTGATGAGCGAACAGGGCGATATTAATTTTCAGAAACAGATATTTACCTTAATATACCAACAATGCGGGATATCATCCTCAACCGCGGCAGGTGCGGACCTAGGCAGCGAGGATTATTTTATATTTGCCGTAAATGGGAGCGTCGGCCTCTTACAGTACTGGCTGAAGAATGATATCAACCGGTCTGCAAAGGAGATGGCCGAGACTATTTACAATATGACTTCCCAATCAGGTAAGCTATCTTTCAACGCCTCGGTGTTGTGGTAACTGCCGATGAAGGGCTGTGACTAGGTGCGATCCGCTTGCAGACAGAAGACTGTTATCAGGGAATTACCGAATATGGCTATAATCTTCCAAAGATGGCTTTTGGTTTAATTTTCTGCCATAGTCAATTACAACTCCTGGCAATATACTACCAGCGATATCCAAAAGAAGTCTGGTGGAAATGCTTACGTTGCAATAATTCATGTTTCATTAAGATTAAGGACAAGTAATATGTAAAAAGAAATAATGGATATGTACATATTGTAAGGGACACTAAATAAAAAGAAGATATTTTAACTAAAGTGCAAGATAATTAATATCTTGCACTTTAGTATAGTAAAGGATTATAACTTAAATAATAATGACTTTTTATAATATTGTTTTAACCTTATTATTTATAGGGTATTGTTAAAAAGTAAATATTTATTGCTCCTCCTTGTGGCTGTCGTGTTATTGAATAAAACTATCAGACAACGGTATTTCTAAGACAACTCCAATATGTCATAAGTGGAATACTGCTTATAGGCTATATCTATATATCTGTAACAATTATAGGATTTCTAGGCGGATTATCTGCAAGACTCATAAAAAAGCTGGGAATACTGTCATTTACAGCAATTTTATGTAACGGCCGTTTTTCTTGCTTGTATCATATTATTTCTTACAAAATCATTAAGAATAGTATAACATCATTTACTCAAATGTAAAATTATGGTAATATAATAACTATCTTTAGGGTGGGTTAAATAATTTTTAAAACCAGGAGGTTATATTATGAATTGGCTAAAATGGAATAAGTTAAAATGGAGTAAGTTTTTTGCAATCCTAATATTACTTAGCATTTTCTCTGTTAGTACTATGCCTTTAACACAAGTAAATGCAGCAGAAGTTTGTTGTGACAGAATGAATAAAGTAACTATAAGAACTCCGGCAAGTTCCGAATATCAAACCGTTACTTTCATTTGCAGGCAACATGGAAGCGTTACACCATTAGAGATTTGCTTTGAAACAAAGCATTATGAACACGTTATGGTTCAATGTAAAAATTGTGGGGCTATTTGGAGTAATAACCGCGTTTATACAGGAAAATTAACACACTCTAATCCACATCACTCTAATTAAATAAAAAACCGGCCTTAAAGAAAAATATCATATGTTGTTTTATGGAAAAAAATAATGAGAGTTATGAAAAATATCCGTTGGTTTTAAAGACAACGGATATTTTTTATGGCTTTAGCCAGTTAATATCATATCTCTAATATTCTTAGTAATTTTTAATTAACAAATGAAACCTTCTAAATTTAGTTATAATGCATTTTTAGTTATGAGCTTCTCAGTGGGTTCCGGCTGATATGTAATCCTTCGATACGGATTTATTCGCATCATAAAGAACATAATCACCATCCAGAAAATTAAATTCATTTCCTGCATTATCCACTTTTTTAGATTGATAGCCCTCCCGCTTCCACATATTACAATAACCGTTAACTGCATTTTCATTATTAATATAACTTAAATGCCGTTCTCCGTCCTGTATAGTTTCAATCTGAAAATTCACAATAACATAACCGTTTTTCAGCCAAAAGCTTTCCTTATAGTTGATACCGCCATGTTTTTCAATATATGCTAAAATATCAAATTCTTTTGGGACCACATGAATTTCACCGGGAAGATAGTATTCACCGTACCAGTTCTGGACTGACTGTACAGCCTTTTCTCTTAGAATTCCCCCTGGTAAATTCCCTGTACTTCCGGTAAAAGTTCTGAGGCTTTCCGGTATCATTATATTAGTAAAGGTATAAACATTCCTCATTTTTGCTTTAATACTATTTAATGAAATTCCCATAATATCTGACGTTGCCTTTAGTTCGTTAACAGGAATACCTAAATAGGGATCTCCGGTTGCAAGGCTTTTTTTATTCTGCATATCCAGGTCACTTCCCATTTTAACCATAATATTTTTCTTTCCGTTAAAACTCTCAGAATAATAAATATCTGCTTCCTGTCTGTTATCCCCGTTCCTGTCTATATAATAAAAAACTGGTTTAATACGGATAAAATCATTATCCCCATACATATTGCCAACGGTCCGTAAGGAGAACCTGGTTACATAACCTGCTTTTATGGTACCGATATTCGTATGTTGGGGATGTCCCCCGTTTACTAGTGGCAATGTATATTTTACATTATTACCATTACTGTTGCCGTTCTGGTCCTTGTCGCCAACCGTGTATTTAAATCCGGTAAAGGATAATGAATCGGGAATACGGAAAATTTCTTCCCACATAGGATAATCCGAAATGTCATAGAGGTTAAAACCGTAAATTCTTCCTGAAACTTCCACGTTGGCAGTGTCCGCAGCCACATAGTTTTCTAACTCAGTATTCGCCAGGGTTTCTGTTTTACTGCCGCCGTTATTGGCAGCTGAATTAATGGCTATACTTCTAAAATGGACGGTATATTTTCCTTCGTTAACCCAGGTTGGAAGATAAAACTGTGTATTTTCCCCGGCGCTTGTCCATGTGCCGGCAGAAACGAACGTACCATTTGCGGAGCTGCCCCGGCAGACATCAAATGGAAACTTTACCTGCCTTAAAGCTATGTATTTATCGTAATCATTATATCCATAACCTTTAATATATCTATGGCTGCCCGTAGCAGGCAATGTTACATGAAACGGCCTGTCCAGAACCAATGAGGCCCTTGACTTATCCGGATTTATCATCTGGTTATCCTGGTAATTGTTTTGTACCCTTGCATCACAAACAGTTGGCGTATGGACCACTACACTGTTTACATCCTCTAATTCATAAGCCGTTTCTATTTCATTCGGATTTAATTCTGCAACCGGCTTATAAGTGACCGTGCCGGTTGTTTCATATTCTCCGTTGGCCATAGTTCCAGGTATGACAAGATTGGATTTATACAGAACATTTTCGCCTATTTCTTTTAAGCCGGATGGTATATCACCGGGTGCATCTGTCATTTCCTCCTTTACCGTATCCGACATAATCGTTTCACTATTAAAGATAAGCTTATCATTTTTACATTGTATTTTGGGTACCGCTGCTTCTGCTTCACTCCGGTATTCCCTGCTTGGTACACTGCTGGAATTCACTGTTTCCGAACCTAAATCAACGGTTATTTCTTTGTCTGGTTCTTTTAAATGATTTTCTTCTTTTTCACTGTGAAGGTAGCTTACCGTTGGCGGGCTATAGCCTACCGGTGTTAACGTTACACTTCCTCCGGGCAGTGCGGCGTTATTCAATATCGCATTATCAATCGCATAGACCCCAAGGGAAGAAATAGTCCAATAGGAATAATTCCTGTCTATGTTATAAGTATAGGCCATATTCTTTGTTTCACTGTGATGTTCCGTAACCGTTGTAGTCTCTCCTGTTACCGGATCCGTTTCCGTAGCCGTTGTGGTCCAATTTAAATTATAAGTCTTTTTTACATTTACCGTGTAATATTTCGTACCATAGATTTTGGTAAAGGTAGACCCTGCCAAATAATTACTGGTAAAAGCATTCGCATACAGGGATTCGGTTCCGGGTATACCTTCTATAACGTCATAAGCTTCATATCCCCTGGTATCTGCTCCTATTACAGCAGTCGGATCCGTTTCCTCATACTCTTTTATTATTTCTTCCGCATTTTCACTGTCTTCTTTTACCGGGTAACGCCGGTATATGGCTGTAACATTCAGCCCGTCCCCTTCCTCTGCCCCTTGTACAGTGAAAGTTCTCTCATCACGAATATATTTTAATTCCGCCTGGTATTCTTCCGGATATTTATTTTTATCAACAGTAGACTTTCGGTTGCCTAACTTGGTAGACTTCGGTAAATTCTGATAGTATGTACGGTACAGATAATAAGTTTCATTGTTATAGACCTTACTGTCAGGCACATTATTGGAATTCAGTTTAAAGTCAGCATGATTCAAATAATTGCCATAATTTTTTGTTTCAATAGCCGTATAGCTGCCGGATTGATACAATTGATAGGTAATAGTCACCGGATACTTTTGGTCGCCGGCATTGTATACAATTTTAACATCAAAGCGGTCATCAAAATCATTTGGATTTCTCCAATTTTCAGCATTCTTTATACCGTTTAAAGTATAGTAAGGACCTGCTCCATTGCTACCATTATGAACCTTGATAATACCATTCAAATATAATTCATCGTTATCTTTTATCGTTTCTAAGTCGGTTCCTGCTAGTGCTACATTAACCTGTTTTTTAGTCAAATAAAAGGTTACTTCCTTTTTACCGCCCCCAATATCATCTTCTCTCTTTTGTCCTGATTTTAACATAAAGGTAGCATAATTATCGTCCTTTAATGCGTTACCGTTGCTTTTATCTCTACGTACTGTAAATCCTATGGTTTCCCATGTAGTATTCGTTGTAGCTGCCGTATCTGTTGTTACGAATTCAAAATTACCATTTAATTTCATTTCTGCATCTGTAGCAGCTTGTGCCTTCTGTTCCGGTAGGAAAGGTATTAATATAATTATAATACAAAAAAAGCCAAATAATCTCTTCAACAATTCATCACCTTTATTTTCCTTTATAAAAATAATCGTTTAAAGAATCGTTGGTAACATAATAATCACTGCCATCACTACTACCATTAATGGTACCTAATCTAATATCATATACGCCTTCATACCAGGTGCCTTTTTTTAGGTCAGGCATATAAATATAATCTCCACAAATTAAATCTTCGGCAGTCAATTTTGTACCAGAATACGATACTTTAAATTTAATATAAGCTCTTACATAAAAGCTCCCCGCCATATATAAAGTAGATGGTTCCACAGAAATCACTTTACTTTGAATTACTATTTTATTTTTCTTTACCACATTGACATACTCTTTAATATCATCCGTTATCCTTTTATCACTATCCGCATCACCATACTGGGTATAAGCGCTTCTTAAAGTATTAATCCATGTGTTATCAATGGTGCGGTAATCTACGTTTAAACGGCTCTTCAAATTCGTTGCTACCCTTTCCATCCAGGTATCTTTATATTTATTTAAATTCACCGAATAAAGATTTACATCTTTCATCTTAGCAGGACTTGCATAATCCTCCAATTCCTTAGGTTCATAATAATATTTTGTGTTTTGATAGCGGAAATCCATTTCATAAAAGGAATTAGGAAAGCACTCAAGAATATACGGATAATCTTTTGCGTTCTTCGGCAGATTGGTCGTTCTAATCAATAGGCCGTCCGGACTTAACTTAGCCCTTTTATTTTTATTCTTCAGCATGCTGATTACATTCTTTGACCCGGCGGTCGTCATATATTCGCTTCCTCGAAATTGGCGGCTTTGAACATATTGACCGTTGCTATAGCCTCTCATAAAGCCTTTGGCATAGATTTTAGCCACTGTTTCTCTCTTATCCTTGGCTATCTTTGAAATATCGGAAATCCGCTTTGTTAATACCGTATTCAGTAAAGCTGAATCTACCGTATCCCCATACAGATATTCGTCGGCACGGTCTAGGATTACGGCTGCGTCTGTCCTGGTCATATATTTGCTGTAATCTGTAAAATCACCATTCTTAACAAGGCCGGCGTTTAATGCGGCAGAAAGGTAAGGGGTTGGAGAAGCAGTATCCACTTCCAGGTTAAGGGCCTGCACCGTCAGTTTAATAAAATTATAGATTTTTATTTTACTGCTCGCGGCAGCGGATGAAACGGAACACGGTACAAAGATTGTCGTTGCCATAATTACAGCAATTAATAATAAACTTACTCCCTGATTTCTTAATGTTTTTAATTTCATGCTTTTATCTCCCTTCGTTATATACGCATTTACCTAATTGGATATTAAACTATTATCGGCTCCTGAGTCTAAGTTTATCAATATATTTTCCGCCTTCTCCTTTCATTGGAACTCCCATATAATGTCACATAGTGACATACAAATATTACCACTTTTATTAAAGCTCCGTCAATCTTTTCATGTGTTTTCTATAATATTATAACTTATCAGAAGTTGTTTTCCTAACTTCTGATAAAAGGCGCTGCTTTTGCGCCGTACATCCGACAATTAAAAATATTTTGTTTCTATAAATATATAATAAATATATAATTTTTCGGAAGTTGTTTTTTTATCTTCCCATAAATGACGCTTTTTTGCTCCGTGCATCCGGCTACAGAATTAAGAATATACCCGATTTCTTCTATCTACGGATTACAATACAGGCATGGAAAGGCACCTTCCAGTGCACATTCTTCCTTTGTATAATAGGCCGGGCCGCCGCCGTTTAAATAGTCACAGCTTTCTTTATGGTAATACTTGAATCTGTTTTCTACAGTTATAAAATAGGCTTTTGATTTTTTGATTCTGGCGCCTCCCAGGGCATAACGGTTATAAGTATCCAAACCTGCGGCATTGTACGGATAACCCTGGAATACAACCAGCATGCTGATGTCATCAATTGTCCGGTACCAGTCCGTCTTATCAATCCGAGGAAGCCAGAACTGATAAGTTATACCAGAATGGTAGGCAATACGATTATGCCGATTAATATAATAATTCATTTTTTCTTCAATTTTACCTATAATGGCATTTCTTCTGACCGTATCATAAATTTCATCATCTGCCAGCACGGAACCGGGAAATCGGGTTCTCAAATCACGGTAGTCACCTTCATAAATGGCTGCAGTTGTTTTATCAAATATGGTTATGTAGTTTCCTAATGTAAAGTTATATATCAGATTATTTTCTTCATAGGAATAAGGAATTCTTTCACTCCATTTCCGGCTGGTTAAAATCTCCCTGTTTACCTCATAGGTATCCGAATAGCAAATATAAAATCCTTTCGTATCTGTCACTAATATTACCGGAATATAAGCTTCTAGCCTGTTCTCTGAAATGCTGCTGCCGATAACTCCGAAATTAGCATAAAGCGATTCATAGAACTGATTCACGGCCGCTTCTTTATTTAATACAAGGCTGCGCTTACTGTCCAATTCAACTAACCCCACAACACCGTCATCAATGGCGCTGTCCAGGGCTTTGTTATATTTTGTTATTTTGTTTGCTACTGCCGTTAAATTATTAATACGTATATCCAATATGGTAAATAATGAAAGTTCCAGAATAAAAAACAGAATTGCCAGGTTAGTAAATTTCATCCCTTATCATGCCTCCATAGGTAACCAGTATCTGTTCATCGGGAATATCGGATGAATAGAAAAGTTCCATCAGCTTTACGGCTAAAGTCCCGCTACGGTTTACAACCGTTACGGATATAAAATCTCCCTGTGAAAAATAATATTCTTCTCCTTTATCAAAGGTATTCATAATTTCATCCTGATAGGTGTTTCGGTAATAGATATCATAATCATTTAAAAATGTACCCGTATCTTCATCATACAGCGGCTCAACAATCCTGTGGCTGTGAATGATTTTTATATTATACAAATTGTTGGTATTATCAATTTTCCGGATAAAGTCCCCATACATATTGCGGTTTAGGAACCCGGTATTTTTTATATTATCAACAAATTGTGCTGTTTCGTTGGATACATAGATTTGACTGACAGCATCCTGCTTTTGGGCCATATATAACAATGGCCCAAAAAACATAACGGTTACCGATATAAAAATTCCTGCTATTTTGCTAAAAGCATCCATTAAGTCTCCCCTTACTTTACTTAATTTATACCGCCGTAAGGTAATCCCACATGGTATCATCTTCCGTTCCGTCATCCACCCTTACTTTAATGATATAAGTGTATACGGTATTATTTTGTACAAGGGTGGCGGTAATAGTCGTATTCCCCTTTTTAATGCCTTTTATAATTCCGTCCTTATTAACCGCAGCTACACTGCTGTCGGAACTGATATAGGAAACGGCGGCATTTTCGGCATAACCTTTCAGGTCAAGTTTTACCGTCCTATCCTTCTTAACTAATTTATATACCATAAGTACAGGATTATCGGAGACAGACTGTATCGTCCGGGCTTTTAAATTCAGGGTCCTGCTATCCCCTTCTTTTACGGTTACATTGATTGTAAACCGGTATGGAATACCGCCTTTTGTTACCGTGCCGGTAATCTGTGTCTTTCCTGGCTTTACCGGTGTAATCGTTCCGGATTTATTAATCCTGGCTATACTGCCGTCCGCGCTCTTATAACTGACTTTATCATCCTTTGAAACATTAGCTACTTTCAAATTAAATTCAGAGCCAAGATAAATCAGCTTGTCCATACTAAACTCAGGAATTGCAGCCGGTTTTTCCACACTTATGGTCCGTGTATATACCTGCTCCGGTTTGTTTTCTTTCCTGGCATAAAAAAAGTACTCTACGTTTTCTTGCTTGCCGGACCGTCCGGCTGCTTCTGCCAGTTCAATATCTTTTCCCCATTGGGATTCCAGGGAAGGAGCAATCTCCCAGCCGTCTTTTGCAATTATTTTACCTCCCGTAACAGATATATACGCAGATTCTTTTATTAACGCTTCATCTATTATTTCTGCCGGAAGTACAACTGTTTTGGTATCTTCCGGCTCCTTTAGAGTCTGCTCCTCTTTATCCTGCCAATCTCTGGCTTCGGATGAATGACTGCTATTTGATTTTCCGCTGTTACTGCCGGAATCATTTTTGTTTTTCAGCTGTTTTTTCAACTTTTCGATTACTTCCTTCAGGGATGCGTTTTCATTTGTCAGGCCATTATTGCTTGCCGCCATTTCCGCAAGCTGCTGTCTTAATTCCTCAACGGTATTGCTGGCCGTATCCAGAAGGGTTTCCAGTCTGATTATTTCACTTTCCAAAACTGCTTTTTCCGTATACAGTTCGTTAACCTGTAGATTCAGGCTGTCAATAGATTTCTGAAGCTTATCGTTATTTTGGAACATCCGGTTGATTTCATCCGTTAAGCCAAGTATCTGTCTTTTTAGTTCCTCCGTATCCGCATCCGATAAATCCAGCAATTTATCAATTCTCTGCTGCATGGTACGGTTTAATTCTTCCGCTTCTTCCAGGCTGTTAAGCAACTTACTTCTTTCCTGTTCCAGTTCATTTATCCTTGCTTTGGATTCTTCCAGTACTGTCTTAAGGCCCGTAATCCTATCTTTGATTCCGTCCGCGTCTTCTGAACCGACCAAATCCATCAATTCCTGCAGCTTGTCCGTCAGGTCGGAATTATTATTTCCGGCAGAAATCAGCTCCGCAGTTAATTCATCCAGTTGTTCCTGCAATAAAATATTATCATATTCTTTCTGCCGGAGTTGGGCCTTTAACTGTTGTATGGCCGGAATAACCTCATCATGGCCGCTTACACCTAATACACCTTTAACTAAAACTAACAAGGTGTTCAGGTATGCTATCGCATGATTAGCCTCATCAAGCTGTCCCTGCAGGCTTATATTACTGCTATTCAGGATTTCCATATCTCTTTGAAGATTTCCGGTAAGCGTTTCCAAGCCGGATATGATGTAATTTAGCTCCGTTACCTGATTCTTTAATTCCGTATTTTCTCCTTCCCTGTCCGTAAGTTTTCCTTCCAGGATAGTAATCTGAATATCTAGGTGTGTAATATTATCGTATAAATCTGCTATCGTTCCTTCCAGGATGATTTTTTCTTCGCCGGCAGCAGCCACCTCCTGTTCTAAATAAGATATTTGCTGATTCAGAGTTATAATCTGCGTATTTAAATACCGGATGGTTTCATTTAATGATTCCTTATCCCCTTCCGATTCCTCAAGCTGCTGTTCCAGTTCCGTTATACTTTCCTGCAAAGCTGTAATTTGATTCAGATAAACCACTATCTGGCTTTCCAGTCCGTAAATGATATTTTGCAATCCTTCTTTCTCCCGGTTTGCCGTATTTAAGTGCTCCGTCAGAGCTTCCGCCTGTTCAGCCAGGTATGCAGCCTGATTATACAGGTCCGCCAATTCATCCTCTAACGGATTATTTTCCACCGTAACCGGGATTGGTTCTGAATCAATATAGTCCGTCCCTTCATAAACCCGGCAAATATAAACTCCGGAATCCTCCAAGCCTGCGGCACTTAAAGTCAGTTTGCTTTCCATTGCTCCGGGTATTCCTTCCCCGTCTTTATACCACCGGTAGGTCAATTCCCCGGTGCTTATGGAAGGCTGTGCATTTATATATAATTCTGCGGAGTATCCTCTTATCAGGGTTTTTCCGGAGGATTGAGAAAGAATCGATAATTTCCCCTCTTCTTCCTGTTGGCTGTCTGCGACAGTTACGGTGACCGGATTTGATGTGACAGCCCTGTTATACGATTCCGTAATAACACAGGTATAAGTACCTGCATCCGAAGCCTGTACTGCCGGCAGATTTAATAACGGCGAAGTTTTCCCGGCAAGACGTTCTCCATCCTTGTACCATTGATATTTTAATGTGCTGCCAATTGTATAAGGTACGGAAATTACGTAAACCGTTCCCGGCCTTCCCTGAATAAATGTGAGCTCCCGGCTGCTTTGCTCCGTTATAACAGGGATATCGTCATAAAACTCCCCGGCTTCCCCGTCTGAAATAATTGCATGTCTGACATCCTCAGAACCAGATAACTGAATATAAATACGGATTGCTTCATCCGGTATAACAGCCTTAAAATATCCTGCGGCATCCGTAGCGGCATTGTTCCAGCTACTGTTATCAAAGGAATACAGGATATCTGCATTCGGATACGGTGTTGCTATCTCTGCGGCTTCTTTAACCGGCTCCAATGCTCCTATAATATTAGAATCCGTTCCGGACGGCCTGGTATGGATGGCTGTAAATGTTTTCTCATACTCTATGTTTTCGGCATCCGCAACCCGTACGGTATGTTCCCCTTCAGGCAGATACAGATGCAGATAACCATCAGTGTCTGTCCACAAATGAACCGTTCCCCTTTCATCTATAGAAACGCCAACACGGGAACCAGATGCACCCGGTACTTTTACTTTATTTAAAAATAAAGGGTTACCGGCGTCATCCAACGGATCGAATGTAGTTTTGGATGAAGTATTATAAAAACATCCGTATGCAGGGGAATATTGCGTGAACAGCATACTATTGTCAACGAAACACAAAGAAGTGCCGGATTTCATCTGCACAGGCGACGAATTAGTACTAACCCAGGAAGAACCCTTTATGTATGCCGTACCGACAGACCCTCCGTTAAAATAAGAACTTCCTGTATCTATCCTGGAATCTGTTACTTGAAATATGCTGCCGCCCATGTAAAAAGAGTAAAATTTCAAATCACTGTTATTTATTATTATGGTACAATTGCTTGTATACTGTAAATTAGCGGCATAATTTGAGCTTCTGTTATAGCTCTTGACGTTATCGATTAATACATTGGTTCCGAAATATATATCTAAATATGCAAATGTACAATCTTTGATTACGGCATCATAAGAATTGCCTTTATTAGCGCTATTGCTTATTCTTATTCCGTCACTTCCTGCTGCCGTACAATTTATAACGGATATATTATAGTTCACAGAAATTATAATTGTATAACCGTTTGTTTTAAAATTAATGCCATTTACATTAAGGCCCGTAAGATTGGAACCGCCAACCATTGTCTGAATGCTGGTACCAGGCCCCGTATACAGGTTACCCTCCACACCGGTGACATTTACCTCTGAGATATTATTTAAATCCTTAAATAAAGCATTATTAATATTGCAGTTACCTTCAATTATTATATTTAATATTCCGGAGGCCGTACCGGTAATGCTCCCGTTGGAGGTGGCGTTTTTATATCTTATCGGAGGTAAATCGGAACCGTTCAGAGTAACATTCCAGCCGCTTGATTGATTTCCGGTGAGAACAAGTTCTCCTGTAATATTACCTTCGCCTATAACAATACCCCTTGTATCTTTCTGTACAAAATATTGGTTCGTTACGGTAATCGGCCCCTCCATCAAATTCAGCGTAGTATTTGTATCTTCTACAGCCGCTACCGCAATGGCTGCGGGGGTTGCCGCCGGTATATTCCCTGGCTCCACTGCCGGATTTAAACCGGGAATCAAGCCGGTAACTTCCGCTGCTTTTATTGTTCCTGCCGGCAATATTGGCAGCAACATGGCAGTTGCCAATAACACCGATAATACTATATAGAAATTCTTTTTTATATTCATTCCGTATCCTTTCACTTTTTTATCAGAAAGCTGCCGCAAAAGTCTTAATTTTGCCCAATTTGTACTATTTTTTAATTATATAGAATCCATTTTATTCTGGCGATTACTAACTTTTTGGACTACCAGTAATATGATTTATGAATTTTGCGGCAGTCTCCATTAACTTGTATAAATCACTTTTCTGATATTTCCAAAGGTATCATATTGGTATGATTTCCTGTATTTCGTCTGGGGAATCTTTGAAAAGTCAAATTCCCGATAGTTGTAACTCTCCTTTTCTATTGTAATAAGGTTAATCTGTACATCATAACTCAGCTCGCCAAAAAGCGCAGTAATTAATTCTGCATAAGAAACCCCGTCATCCGATATTTCATCGGCAGGCCGTTCCTTTTCATAAAAAATGTCGGGGCTGTTTATTTCATTTTTTACAGCCGCTGTCAAAGTATTGAAAGACCTGTTCTGGAATAACAGAATGGTCACGGCCATGCAGAATAGGATAAGATAAACCAGCATTTCCAATAATTTTGTTAAGTTCTGCATACTTATTGCTGTACAAAAGAAATACCGATAATGGTATCATTAACATCCCGTAATATTTCACCGGTAAACTGCGCTTTTTGGTTTATGTAATAATTACTTGTAATAGTCTGGGTATCCTTTACAGATGCCGTACTCTTATTTCCCAGTTCCGTATCGTTGCCGGTTAACAGGCGGTTATAATAAACAACGGATTTCTTCGTGGCAACTTTTACAGCTATATCTTCGCTTTTATATTTGTTTATTGCATTTACCACTTCACTTCCGGTTACATCCAGACCGTCATACATGACCTTATCCGACTCCGCCACTTCCTTATTCATACGGCTTATCTGGCCTGTTCCGTTGGTTGCTGCGGAGCCTGCTTCCCTGCTGATATAAAATCCGATACCTATCACCAGACAGGTAATAATAACACCCGCTGCTAAAATCAATCCTTTTAATGAATTATCCATTTCCTTACTCTCCTTGTCATATATTTTTAATCTGTATAATTTTTAAATTTTTGAAAACCTTTTATTATAATGTTTATACAATATTTCCATATCCGTTTACTCTCAATAAATGCTCTGCATCTGTTCCATGTACCCGGCATACTGGGTCAGACCCTCAACAATAAACGGAATAATAAGATATAAACCGGTTGTCAGAATAAACGGCAGAAAAGCAATTGCTTTACCAAGTATTGATTTATTCCGGATATAGATTTCATTCTCTAATTTTCTTTTTTCCTGATAGTGATGACGTTCCGACCCAATTTCATCAAATGCCTTGCCAAGACCAATTTTATCGCTGTTTTGAAGATTTTCAACTATTTTTACAAAAGGCTCATAGGGTTCTTTCCGTTTCAGCTCTTCAAGCACTTCCATATCTCCGGTTTGCAAATCATTTAAACATTGCTGAATGGACTTCTTAAACAGGAATGCAAAATTCTCCAGCCAAACCAGAACCGTTTCTATGGTGATCCGTTCCATATGCATTAACATAAGAATGATGGAATGAAACTGTATCACTTCATCCTCCATATTCATCTGCCTTAGCTTTTTTATAAAAAGTAAATTCAGATAAGGTATATAATAGGCCGCCGCCGCTGCCAGAAATGTAAGGAATAGCTCATACCAACGGTAATATTCACTGCGGTAGCCGTTAATTCTTCTGACAATTTCCTCCGCAGTCATTGTCATAAGCTGCTTACTCCTTAACATCCCCTCTTTTCTTAGCTTATCTTCCACTTCTTCCTGTGCAACCTCCTTATTTTTATATTTATTTACATGATTTATAATAATATCTTTGATGTTTTCTATTTGTTTTTCCGATATGTACGAACTTAAATAATTCCTATTATTAAAATTGGTAAGTATTTGGACTTTATTATTATGATGAATGGTAATAGAAATTAAGATACATCCAAGAAATGCGCCAATGCTGTAGATAAACCTTTTTAATATTAATTGCTTTGGTGTTATGGATTCACCGGTTTTTCTTATCAAATCCTGAATTTTTAGTGTCCTGCCATAGTTTTTATTTATTATGTTATTAAGGTATCCGCTTATAACCGGTAATTTTGACAGATAGTCCAGGACAATGTAATTATTTAACTCTGCCTGTCTGTTTTCCTTCAACCGGTTAATCAAACTGTAAGCCGCAGCCGTTGTTAAAATAATAAAAGCCATGGTGACAATTCCATAAGCTCCGCTGTAATAGCTTTTCATTTCCGGAAGACTTAAGACAGCCCATTTTTCTATGGTTTTTAAAAATAAAACAGGCGTAACGGCTATAAAAACCAATCCGGAAAAAAGGTGTTTTATCTTTTCTCTCTTTAATATTTCCGTGTTTATTTCCTGTTTTAAATATTTTATATTTGTCAGAAACAGAGACCGATTTTCTACCTTTTTATCGCCAAAAGTTATCATCATGACACACAGAGACAGGAAAATCTTTAAAAACCGGTTTGGTATGTGTTCCTTATACTTCTCCATTTCTTCTTCAAGTTCTTCGGAATTTAAGATTTCCAGAATTCTGGCCGCATGCAATTTAACGGGGTAAGGTGCTGTTTCAACGGAATCATAGACTGCCGCCTCTATCATGCCGTGGGACTGGTAATTATGCCTGATGTCACCAAGTAATCTATCAAACTGCTTTAATAATTTAATTTCATTATTTTCAACAACGGAACTGATTAGCTGGTTATTTAGGATAAACAGAAAAGCGAAAGCAAGTGCCATATCGAATACGGTGGGACTGCGGGTTATCAGAAAAAGTATGATTAACAGAGCCGGAATCCAGGTTTTTATAACGGTTTTCATTGTACCATATGCTATATTTTTATAGTCCCCCGGTGTATATATTTCAAGCTGCCTGGTTATTTTTCTGATATACCGTTTCGTAAACATCCATTGGTTAAAGAAATCATACAAGATATATACCATATCCTTTCCCGGCTTTTTATTGCCGTTTAGGAAAATAGAAATTTTCTGTTTTTTCTCCAGAACCTTTCTCAGCCGGAAAAAAAGAACGGACAACAGACCTGAAGAAAACACAAGCAGAAAGAATAATATCTGAATCATCTGCACATTACTCATATAGCGTCCTCCTTTATACCGGAATGGAACAGCTTTATGAATTCGCCTTTTTCCCCTTCGTTAAGATTACTTAAAATCCGGCTCTCTGCTCTTTTGCTGAAAGCATTTTTAAGAATATATTTACCGTTCTCAAACCTGACTATATCTATGGTTTTATAGGCTTTCCTGTCCGTATACATTTTCATGTATTCCAAAACCGATGGTACAAAATTAACCGGATAATCCTTTTCTGTAAGCGGAACTATCTCCGTAATTCCGGATATATATCTGTGACCGTCGTCATTTTCCATATGTATATCCACATTAATTGCTTTTACAACCTGTTCCTCCGCCAGAAATTCATTATGAAATCCTCCGGCTCTTAACTGGGCAATCTTCAAATTATCAATCAGGTCTTGTGTTGTTCCGGCATGGTGTGAACATATGGTCATCTTTGATATCTGGGAAGTTTCTATGAGCCAGTTGGCAGCTGTATGGGATGCGACTTCTCCCAATATAATTACGGTCCCGTCTGTTTTTTTCATAATATCAAGGGCTTCCTGTCCGGACACAGTGTCGGTCTCCCGTAGGGTAAGTATATTAAAGTCCTGGTATACTTTGCTTAAATTCAGCTCAAATATCTGCTCGTGGATACGGAGAGTATAAGTTCTTCTGATATACTGAATCAATAATTTTAATAAAGTTGTTTTGCCGCTTCCCATTTCCCCGGTAATAACAATTACAAGACATCCCCGGACCATCCATTTTAAGATTTCTATAAGAAGTTCATTTCCTTCGTCCGTAATAATATTGTGTATATCCATATCCATGATACTGTCATGTTTTCTGACAAAAAATGCCCAGCGGTCGGAAAACGGCGGCCGAAAGGTAATTACCCTTGAACCGTCTTTCATGTCATTTGCAATATATCCCCTTTCTTCACTCAGTTGCCCGGGATTTCCATACCGGTAAATATTTTTGCATACCCGTACCAGTTCATTCTGGGTTTCAAATCCCAGAAAGGACAAATGTATGGTCTTTCCCTGAAAAAAGAGCCAGATGCTGTTATAGGCATTTAAATTTCTGTAACTGATGCTATCAAAGCTTTCCGCATGATAGGTATAAGAATCAAAGGGTATTCCTGAGATACCTCCCGAAACTCCGTCAATCTTCATATCCCTTATTTCATCTATTACTCCAAAACCTTTATATGACTGGTAGATTCTCTGGGCCAGAATCTCCAGCTTATCAATAAAATGCAGGTGAATACTCTCCGCATCATATATTCCTTCCATGTCCTCCCCGGATATTTCATAAGGCCGTGCTCCAGCTTCAGGTTTCGGTTCAGCCAGGTGATACGTATTAATAAGCATGGCTAAGGCGTCATATTGATACTGCTTTTTGTAGAGATATAAAACTATTTCAAACTTATCCCGTACGGTCAGCAGGACACTGTTATGAAACGGGATTATCCGGTCAATATTATCCTCCTTCACTCCTAAATCTTTCTGGAGTATTTCCTTGATATAATCTTTCACAAATTCTTTTGCTCCTCCATCTCCAAAGCCGCAGCTTCGCAGATTTTTTCTTATTAAGCTTTTGATTTTTTCCCGTTTTACTGTTTCCTGTTTATTCAGGTTAAAATCCGCTATATTTTTATTTAATATACTTTCAAAGATATTTTTAACCTCCCTGACTAAATAGGGTATGCTGTAAGAATCTCCTTCCTCTTCCTCCGGAACGGAAATATTTTTCTTTCCTATATAAAACAGAAACAATAATGCGCTAACGGAAAGAATAAATATTAATAATAGATTTAATATCAAATCCTTCCACCTGCTTTCACCAGCCTATCAAATATCAGAGCCGCCGCTTTTTTTACCTTTTTTATGAAGTATAAATTAGCTTCTCCCTTGCCGTTTATTATGGTTTTAATGAAATAATTCATTATCTTCCCGTCAATAGCGGCATCCATAAATTCTACATTATAAGGAATTATCCCTGTCTTATTTTTCAGCATATGGAAGCACCTTTCCAGATTAGTAAGATTGTACCGCGAATTTGGATTGTATTTTCCAATGAGGTAAATTGTCTTTTCTTCCGGCAAATGATATTTTAAAAAGTAATCATTTATCATGTTTCTGTTCTGAGTTAAATTTACTACGATTAAATCACATTCTTCCCTGTATTTTTTTGAATTTTCTTCATATCCGGATACCATATCCAGGAATACCATATCATAAAATTTATCTGCGGAACGCAATATGGCCGGCAGGGTTAGGGACAATTCGGTCTCATACAGGTGCCTGTTCTCTTTTGTGGTTCCTGGCAATATATGCAGCCTGTTATTATATAGGGAAAGGGATGAATTATGGATAATATCATGGCTTAATTCCGATATTTTTATGTTTCTTATTAAGGAATCCAAGCCGATATTTTCAAATAATTCTGTACCCGTATCCTTGCCCAAAACGGCTTTTTCCAGACTTTTATCACCAAAATGATTATGTAATAACAGAGTATTTTTCTTTAAAATCATGGATGACATCACGGCAACCGCAAGCATATTGCCGGTGGTACCGGCCTGTCCCGGCACCGGACTCCAAAATGCTATCTTCAATTATACACCTCTTTTCGCCTTCTTATAGGCCTGTCCAACCTCAGCTCTGTTAAAGGGAAGCGTCTCCGTCATTAATTGGGTTAACAGGTATTTCAGCTGACCGGATTGTTTTTTAAACTTAATGCCATCCCCATACTGAAGTGCAATCATATTCTCCTTATCCGTGTCATCCCAGTAAAGGCAATAATACTGTTTTATGTTTGCCTTGTTTTCATTCAGCTTATCCGCCAGGCAGGCGGCGCTTTCCTTTCCGATACTATCCCTGATAATTAGATAGGCATTCTGTGACAGCTTCAGATTACGGATTCTTGCTATATTGTGCCGCTGTTTGTCCGTAACCAGGTAAACAAAAGAACAAAGGGGTATGTCCTTGTGATTTGTCCTGAAACCGAAGTCAATCAGTATAAAATCGTAATCCATTTGGTATTGTGCGGCATTCCTCTCCTTCACAAAATCCATATTCCTATAATTTATCTTACAGATTTTAGGGTTCATGGACTCCGGAATCGGTATACTAAAGGTAAGGGCTTCCGTTTCCGAATTATCTATGATTAATACTTTCCGGTCTAAGTTTAACAGCAGACTGGATAGATACAGTATGAGGTCATATTTTTCAATGCCGAAAAAACCAATCACACTTGCTTTAATCGACATAATAGATTCCCTCCCCGTTTTCAGTGCTTTGGCCGGAACCATTCCCCGCAATATTCTCCCCCGCATGGATTGTATTGTCCGTATCATTGGCATCAGCCAGGCTGTCCGGCAGGCTTTGGCCGTTATAGTCTTGGTTATATGCCGGATACTGGTCCCAGGCAATCTCCCCATTATGGTTATAATAGAACTGCTCCAGCCTGGCTTCCAGTTCCATGCGGACCTTTTCGCTTAATTGCTCTGTTGCTTTTTGCACCACATTGGGGTCCTCCCGGATTCGTTTTATAACATCCTTACCGGGAGTATAAGTAATTAAGGATGCCTCCTGTATATCCGGCTCTATATATTTAACCGTATAAAGTTTTGAACCCTCATTTAAATAACAATCCACGACGGCTCCGGATATCCTTAGTAATTCCTCCGCATTCAGCCACATAAAACAATTGCCGGTATCCAAAGATAAATTTTTAACCGCCTTTTTGCTGAGGACTATATAATTTTCTCCGTTGGGAAATAAAATCCGGATATCGACATGGTCATTGTCTTTCAAATTACTGCTGAGTAGCAGCGTATTAAACTCTGCCTCCCGTAAGCCTCCGTCATCCAGGTCATCTGTCAGCATGGATTTTAAAATTCCGGTTCCTGACTTTATATCAATTAAGGCAACCTTTCCGATTTCCTTGCCGGTTATAAAATTATTCTGGGATTGTTCCGATAACACCTGCGTATATTTAAGATTATCCATCGTTACTTTACTTCCTGCCGTTATGTCGTCTTTTGCTTCATATACAAAGACTTTTTTGGATTCCAGCTGTTCCGACAAAACCTTTATTTCGCTCTGATAATAATTTTTCAAATTGCTGACTAGGGTAAAATATACTGTAAGAAATACTGCTCCCAATATTAGAAGACATAAAATCGTTACCAATATATGCCTCTTTGCGGACCGCTTTAGTCTTCTTCTCATTGGCACTCCTCCTTCCGGCCTTTATCTGCCGCATTTTTTATAATCATGGTTGCCGCCTTTTTAACACACCGGATAAAAGAATAATTTGGACTTTTCCTTTTACAGGTATAGTTGCGCGACAAAAACTCTACAACCGTTCCCTGAGATAACGCCTGCTGATATTCGCTGTTATATGGAATTGCCGCAATACTGGGCCTGCCGATAGAATGGGCTTTGGATATTTTATCAAGATTTAAATTGGAATTTTTATTATAGCTGCTGATTAAGAATACGCTTTTATTTAAGATGGAAGAATAATTATCAAAGAAATATTGAATCATAGACGGATTTTGTATCAGATTGACGACCACCAGGTCGGCTTCTTCTAAAATGATTTTGGAACTCAGGTTATTTTGGTATGAAGTATCAATATAGGTAATATCCGCAAACCCTTCCGCAGCGTCCAGAATGCCTTTAATATTCCCGTATAAATTATAATCAAAGGTCTCGGGATTAAATTGATAGCTTGCCGGTATGTAATATAAGGTATTATAAAGGATTTCCAAAGAGGCTTCTTTTATGACCTGAAACGGATACGGGTCTGTTTCCGGGAGACTATGAAAGGATTCATAATTATATTTACCGGTTGAAAATTGATCGATGAGATAATCCATGCCTGAGCTGAATTGATAGTTTTTTACTCTTTCAATATAATTTGCCTTCTGGTACAGCAAAATATTCCCCAGTTTATTCTTTTGGTAATGATTCTCTATTAGTATTGACTTGTAAGAATATTCCATGGCCGACGCAATGCTGATGCATGCCAGATTGCTTGTCACACCGCTGC
>DBEP01000008.1:0-32641 GCA_002294045.1 Lachnoclostridium sp. UBA903
AAATAGCCGGAGGAGGGTATGCTATCCCCTCTATTGTGGGGCCTATATGGCAACCGTTTACACAGTGTCCTCTTAAGGTACAGCCGACAGAACTGTTACTTTGCAAATCAAAATCCGGATCATTTAAAAAGGGATTGGTCCGTAAAATCGCATTGGGCTGGGGTCTGTATCCCGGACCGGCCAAATCCCCGCTTTCCAACAGCTTCCATCCGGCTTTTCGGGCACCGTAATAAAACAATTCTTCTTTTGCCGTAGTTGGAGCCTGCCTTACCGGAAGGGTCTGCTCCACTCTTTCATAGTACGGCACCAGCTCGTTATAGGATATGGGCCAGACAGAATCAATCGCCTGGGGAAATGCACGGGGTGAATTTGCAAAGTAATGCAGGGTGCTCCCTCCAACACCTGCATTTTGCCAGGCATACCCTCCTCCGGCTATTTTTCTGATCCATGCACCCTGGTTCCTGTTTGCAGGGCCCCAGCGGAATTTACCGGTTACAAAATCATTCATATCGTCTTCCAGATCCGTAAAGCTTTCCTTTAGCAGTTCAATGCTCAGGTCCTCAGCACTGGAGCTTCTTGCCGCGCCGGGTTCCGAATTCGGTTTAGGCCATTTAAGATTTCCGTACCATGGCCCCGCTTCAATTAACAGTACTTTTACTCCTTTTTCACCCAGTTCTCTTGCGGCAACCGCACCGCCTCCTCCGGCTCCGATAACTATTACATCTGCATCCCTGTTCATACCGGCTCCCATCTGCGTAATCCCACGCATTCCAATCAGAACGTCCTCTTCCCTGAAGGGTCCTGATTTGATATTATAATTCCAGGTTTCTTAAAGCACGATAACCAAGTGAAGGTCCGGGATATCCCACCTGTTTCCAGCTCAAAGGAAAAAACTCCAGTTTACGGTCATTTGGGGATTCCAGACGGGTGGAACCATAACCTGCCCATTCCGAATAATATCCCATTACCGTAAACCTGTTTAAAACTACCGTAATAGAAAGAACAAAATCCGGACTATTCTGAAATGGAAAAGGTAAATCTCCAAGATAAACTTTAAGCTGTTCCAGCAACGTTAATGCGCGGAACCGGTCAACGGGAGCAAGAGCCGCAAACGTACCTCCGCCGGGGAATCGTGAAAAGTCCAGTAATCTGCTGTTTCTGCCTATAAATAACAGCTGCTCCGCTGCCGCATCCAGCATTTCCGCCACAGGCTCCGCCAAGGGAATAAAATAATGATTCAGAGCCAGAATCATATATTCATCCGTATGTAAGTTCAACGCTCCGAAATACTGTATTTTGCCAAGTTCCTCAGCCAACCCTGGTGTCCTGGGAATTATGGCATCGGTTAAAGCTTTGAAGGTCTCCAGGGTATATTGGAACGAATAGTAATTTGGGTCGTCTGACAGTTTATCGTCAGGTGAATGGAATCTTCCATTCATTATCCCACCTGCCTTGATTTCTCAGCTATAAAAAAATAATATGTTGTTCTGTGTTTTTTTATTACAAATCAGACTATTCTGCCATGTCTCTTCATTAATAATAAAGCATAATTGCACCACAATCCGGAATGCATATCATCCAACTTTCTTCAGTATCTCAAATCTACGCTTTCCGAGCTGCTGTCTTTCTAAACGCCGGAATTGTCCATGGGTATTCTTTTGTGATTTATCCATACAGATACCAATCACCGTATCACTGCCGCACATATTATATAAATTGTCCAGCAGCCGGTTTACGCTACCACTCTCAGAACCTTCCCAGGTAACTAAATCCCCGTAAGGCACATCCGTTATAATAATATCCGGTACCCTGTCAAGTGAAAGGCCCTCCAGTGCATTTGCGATAAAAGTATCCGTACTTATTTCATAATTTTCTATCAGCCTCCGAAGTCTTAAACAGCTTTGTTCTGCTTCTTCATGAGACTGCTTTCCGTATGTTGCCGCTAATTTTCTTATTTCCTTTATCCTGTTATCCATTCCTCCAACCTGCAGCAGTTCCAGGTTCCTCCGTGCAACACCGACAGCGTCCGGGTTAATGTCGCTTCCTGTTATCCGTGAAATAACACCGGCATTCATAAACCCTAATACAGTCAGCATATAGGCACCGCCGCAACAGCAATCATAAATACATAAATTCTCTTTCTTTTTTGTATATTCCAAACATCTTCCGAAAATCTCCTGTGCCAGTCTGGCCGGGAAATTCGTTATTCCTTTAACATGATAAAAAACCCTTCCGCTGGCAAAATCATCATAATTCATATTTTTACCATACCTGTATTCCATAATATCCCCGTTCTTTCCCTTTTATTTCTTGCTTTAAACCCTTCTTTACTTAAAATATTTTTCCCAGGCCGGGAGCCTGCGCATTAATTCCTCGGCGGCTTTATGAGCGGCCAAACTATCCAGGCCCTGGGTTTTCATAATAAATTCCGACATTCCTTCCATTTTCTCCTGAAAGGACTGCATGGAACCATCGGGTTTAGCACAATAAATACAATAATCTTTGGATTCATCGTTCATTGGATAATCTTCCGGTTTTGTCATGGGCATACCGCAGGATATACATACCTTCATGGATTCACCCCCTTTCTGTGCGGCCGAATCATACAGCAAGCAGTTTTAAAAAATTGCCCACCAATTCGTCCTTATATCTATCAAGTACGGAGTCCTCAGGCGCAAATAACTTCTCATTGGACAGGTAGTAGTGCAAAAGCCCCAGCCAGGAATTAAAAATAAAATGCAGGGGCAGTTCTTTAATTTTCCCTTCCTTCTGATATTTTTCAACTACCTGGCCCAGGTGGAAGGAAACCGTGGATTGGATGGAAAGATAGACATACTTTGCCTGCTCCGGTAAAAGACTGCTTTCCGAAATAAGTCTTTTATAAAATTCCTGGTGTTTTACCAGGACTTCAATATGGGCATAGAGAATTTCTTCCAGATTATAGCTTTCCGCCAGTTCGTGCAGCTGTTTGTTTATATCCGCGCCGAATTGCTCCAGCAGGCTCAGCTTTAAATCTTCCACCGTGGGAAAGTGTACAAAAATACTGCCATGGGCAATCTGTGCTTCTTTTGCAATTCTATTCGTAGCGGCACCAAACCCCTCTCCGGAATAAACCACATAGGCTGCCTGTAAAATTTTCTTTTTTGTATTTTCTTTTTGTATCTGCCTTTTATTCTGTTTCATCTGCTGCTTCCCCTAACATATTTATCTATTCATCCCTGCCAAAATTTCATTTACCCTCTGAGGATATTTTTTCGTAAGTCGAGATTTACCTAAATTGGATTTAATAATTTTTATCATATGCTTATTCTCGGAGTGTGAATATCTTTTCAATAAAGCAAATCCATCATCCGGCAGTTCCGTTACAAAAACACTGAGGCAATACCGGAGTCCCTTGGACAATACAGTAAAGTCCTCCGAGCGCTGCCTCTCTTTACTGTCCTGTAAAAGCTCCTTTATAATATCTTCACTCATCCTAAGGCTGAACCTGACAATTTCTTTCTCTTTGAGAATCGGGGGATGAGCCAAAGTTGCAAGGAAAGCCCTTTTTTCCAAATAATTGGAATCCGGATACCATCTGGTAAAATACTCCCTTATAGGTGTGAAATCTTTTTCTGCGATATACTGCAATCCCATAGCGGCACTTTCTCTGATCCTCCACCTACCATCATTCATAGCTGATTTAAACTGGTTCATAATCCGGGATTTGTTTTTTTTATCTGCATAAAGATAATGTGCACCCAGAGCCAGGACTGCGCAGAAAGGCAGGTATTCCCTTCTGTCATTTACCGGTGCTTTTTCTATCGGTATTCCTGCCCATCCAAACAATAAATCCGTTAATTCCTGACCAAACTGCTTCTTTTCAAAGCAAGCGGCGAATTTATAAGCCAAAGTCAGATTGCTCCTCGGACCTGGCAGATTGGAATTCTTAAGAAGATAATCTTCCATTTCTGAAAACTTATCCGGGCAATTGAATAGGGGAATCATTTTTTCCAGAACATCATAATTTTCTTTCATTCCGTTGCCAGCCTTTCAAAAAAATTTAGTAATTATAATAAACTTATATTTAATGAGTATTTACTCATTGACTTAACACTCATTATATTTCTTCTGCTTCTGTTTGTCAAGAGGTTAATTGGACAAACCAAAAAAAGGTGCCGCCGGTTACGCTATGCGGCACCTCCTGAATTAATCGGAAGCCATGATATTTTATTAATAAATAATTCCAGGGCGTATCTGAAAACTCATTGTACCGTTCTGACCGCCCTAGAAATTTAAATATTACTTTTCATATAAAAATCTCTCCGGCAGGGTTAATTTAAAATCGACTGCCAGGTCTCTGAAATTCTGGGGATGTATTGTCTGTAACTTATGGGGTGACATGGATAAAGTTTTTACCAGGATTTCCGCGGATTTTTCAACGGTGTGCATGAGGCCGAAGGTCAAATCAAAATTAATTCCGGAACAAAACATACCGTGATGTGCCCAGATTGCCACATCATACTTTTTCATCAGCTCACTGGTTGCTACCGCAATATCCCTTCCTCCCGGCACCATCCATGGTACTACACCAACCCCGTCCGGAAATACCACCGGACATTCCGTTGCCATCTCCCAGAGTTCCCTGGTAAAAACCTCATCGGATAAGGGCAATACGAAAGTAAGTGCGATAATATTGGTTGTGTGGGCATGATAGATGACCCTGTGGCTTCCGTTTGTTACGGTTTTCTTTACTTCATGATTCATTAAATGGGTCGCCAGTTCACTTGTAGGCCGGCCGCCGTCCGCAAGCCCCCAGCTGATTCTGTAGCTTTCTCCCTTGCTGTCCAGTTCGATAATGGCGATACAGGCCTCCGGGTCCATAATAATATTGCGGAAATATTTGCCGCTGCCGGTTACAAGGAAATATTCCTCCGCCAATTCCGGAACTTTCGTACCGATAGGACACCATTCCGTATTTACGCTAAGCCTCGGTTTTATACTTTCCACTTCTTCTGCCTTCAGCCTGTAGGAAAGATTACCTCCGTTGCGTTCATGCCAGCCCTGCATAAACCCGTCGTTTGCCATTTTTATAAAACCTTTTACAAATTCCGTATCAAGTACTCTCATAAAAGATTCTCCTTTCCGGTATTTATTCTATAACTGATTCAACTATCTTAACTCAATTATTACCTGCCTGTCCTATTTCAGGATTTATTTATATTATCGGACTAAATCTTACCTTTTTATTGTATACCGGTTTCATGAATTAGTTAACATCTTCATTTGCAAATTATTATGTCCTAAATTATATAAATTCTAAATGATAATACAGAATAGTCAAATAAGCCCTATATGCTTAAACTATAAATTTTTATTATTTTCACTTTTATAATAATCTTTCTTCTATTTTAAATCTTTCTTCTATTTTAATCTTTCTTCCTGAGTTTAATTTTTCCAAGACTTGTAAAGGGACAAAGAATTTTAGAAATTCCTGTCCCTTTCCATGCATTGAATGAAGTTTAAATTTTTTCAACCGTATAAGTAATGAGCTCCGCTTTTCCTGTCATCCCATAGTCCTGAACAACTGCTTTAGGAAATCCCGAAAACAGTTCTGAAATGCTTTCCTGCATAGCCTCTTCACCCATTCCGGCTATGGCACTGCCGGGAAGGGCCATAGGATTTGCTTTTTCCTCGTAATACTTTCTGGAAATCAGACGGTTATTCAGGGTACTGGATACTTCCACCTGGATTGTATTTTCATCGTGTACTAAAAATGCACTGATATCCACAGCCAGGCGGTCAAAATCAAATGCAGGTGCTTTCTGCCCGTTTACATAAACTGCCGCCGAATTGCCATTCGTGCTTTCCAGTTTTAATATGGCTCTGTTTTTCTCAGACCAGTCCGGCGGAAGTTTTACGGTTACCGTATAATAACCGACGCCGGATACTTCTTCTCCTACCTGACTCATTTCCTTCCATGACTTTAAGGCAGTTTTTCCAACGGAAATACGGGTTTTCTTCGTCTTATAATAAACCTCCTTTGTAACAATGCCAAGTCCCCGATCCTCCGTAATTATAACCTTATCTCCTTCATTCCAGTCTTCTACTACAAGTTCCCATGCATCCAGGAAAATATTTTCCGGAACACTAACCTGTTTTTTAATACGGGTGCCGTCACTGAAAACAACTTCATAAGTACCGCTCTTTGTTGCAGCAATTGAATAGGTCCCGTTTTCCAGGTACAGGGTATCCGCATTACACGAAACAGCATGGCGGGCATCTTTTTCCTTTTTATGCAGGGCAAAGATTGTCGCTTCACCCGGTTTTAACGCGACTTCTACTTGAGTTCTTCCATTTTTCTGCTCATAAACTGCAACTTCTTCTTTAGTTCCAGTCCAGCAATGAATCCGGTATGGCTTGCCGCATCCCTCTATATCCAGCTTTACGACAGACTCTTTTGTCTGGGTATATATATAATTGTAAACAAACAGATAATCCGTATCTTCTTCTGTCCTCATAAATGTTAATATATTTTTATTTTCTTCGGCAAAGGCGGCACGGGGCAGTATGCCTAGGACAGACAGTGCCTCTTTTGTTTTGCTCTGATCCGATATTTCCGTCACATTCTTAAGCTTTCTCAACTCCTCCATTACCGCCTTCAGCTCTTCATCCTTTCCGTCATTAAACGGCGTCATAGAAGCGGCTTTTTTGTGAAATTTATCTTTTCCCACATGGATGGTTTCCGTTACACCATTAACCAAAATAACAGGCAGCCCTTCCCTTGCCCATTTTAAAATCTTTTTTGCACTGTTTACAGGCATGACTTCCTGGTAAATAATCAAGGCCTGGTATCCGGGACCTTTTGGTGCTATCATCCCATTTTCATATACAATATTGTCTTCCTCCAGAATCTGCGGTGCAAAATAATCATAGGTATAACCTGCATTCTGCAGCTTCATATCTTTCCAGTAAATTCCTTCATTTGCACGCATCAATTTATGCTCATAGGTTTCTTTCTCATTGCCGTACATCATATACATGTTATTAAAATAGTAATCCAGACGCAGGATACCGATGTCCACCCTGGGGCTGCCCTGGCGCAGGAGCATCTGATATCTGGCAAGCATGTCCGTCCAGTCTTTGTAATGCTGCCAGGCCGGCTGACGGCATCCGAATCTTTCTGAAAAAATGGGCAGCATGCCTTCATGCCCCGGCCAGTAGGTAGACGCTTCCGAACCTGCTATACTGGAATAGCCGTGAAGAACTGTCTTATTTACGCCCGCTGCAAACTGGGTATAAATAATCTGGGTATAAAAATCCAGCCCAAACATATAGTTAAACAGCGTGGCACCTGTTTCACTGGAATACAGCCGGTTATACAGGTGAGCCGTACCTGCCAGACCCCGGTAAGCGTCAATCTGGGATGCAAATTCCAGTGACTCTGTCTCAATACCGTCCACATATTTTCCCGGCTGGGATATCTCAAAAGGCATACCGTAAGAAATTTCAGCCCTGAGTTCCATATCTGCGCTGTGCAGCCATTCTCTGAACGGACACAGCATGTTATCCATATATAAATCGGTTAAGGTTTGATAAAAATCATTTCTCAGCTTACCAATCCAGGTTTTGTCTCCTGCTTCGTAATAAAAGGAACCGGGCTTCATCATACCCGCCGAACGTTTTATAATGTAAGGCAGGTAGGGAGTCAAATCGTAACCGCGGCGATTTTTAAATTCCTCCAACAGATGATATCCCCAGAAAACCCCGCCCTTTCCATATGTAAATAATTCCAAAGAATCCATATACATCATAACACGGCCGTTTTTCTTAATCATCCGGACCAATTCAGGTTTCAACACTTCTTTTTTCCAGTATTGAATTAGGGCTTCAACGCCATATTTATCCAGATAATTTACGGTATAGGATACACTTACCGATGGCTCTGCGGTCTGTCCGGTACCGTGCAGCCAGAATGTAAACATTTCATAATCCCCGTCCTCCGGCGCATGAAAGGTCAGGCTTTCCTCCTGCACGAAACCGGTCAGTACTATCAGGCTGGATTTGTCCAGCACTGCAGACTCTCCCTCCGCCCCTGTCACTTTTCCTGCTACTACTGCTACCAATTCCTGAACATTGACATCAGGCATAACAATATCACATTTCTTAAGTCTGCCGGTTCTGGTTTCCCCCGCCTTTACTGTTTCTACCGTAAAATCCAGTTCCTTTGCCGCTGCTTTATCGTCCGGAACAATGGTGGTCAGATTCGCATTGGACCAATTCGTACCGCTGGTTACACTGACGCCCATCCTGTGCTTTGTTGCTTCTTCAATAACCAGATTGGAATCATGCACCCATTCTTCGGAGCCCCACCCATAGACTGTGGAATCTGCGCCTTCTTCTCCCATAGCCAAAAACTCAACCGCACCAAAACCTGCATCATTCAACATGGTTATATCGTTTTTTAAAGTCTCGTCCGTGTGAAAACCTTCCGCAAGCCACCACCGTACTTCCGGGCGGTAAATAATATCAGTTGTTTTTAGTTGTTCTTTTGATATGCCCATATAATAAATAATCCCTTTCTTTCTATTCTTTTATACTGTCCTTTTATGTGCCTTTTCTGCTCTTTTGTCACGGAGCTTTTGCATAATTTCAGCCAGCTTGCTTTTATCCAGATTATAGCCGGCACCAAAAATCACACCCCCGGCTACATAAATCAATGCCGGAATTATGATGGTTGCTGTTACAATGCCGCCTATAGCGCTGTCAGTCTGTGCCTGATTTGCCGCATATCCGGTAGCAGCCAGGATATATCCCGGAATGGCACCGCCGATTCCCTGACCTGCCTTAACAACAAAAGAATTCAAAGATGCCAGTGCACCTTCTGCACGCATGCCTTTTTTATATTCAATATAATCTACATTATCTGCCTGAATTCCATAAGATAATGTCATTATACCGCCGCTGCCGATACCTGCTAACAGGGAGGATATATAAATAAGCGGAATTGACGTCACGTTTAAAATCCGGATAAGTAAAAATACACCATACAGTATAAGACTTCCCCCATAGACAGCCCTCTTGCCCAGCCTCCCGATAAGCTTGCCGGCCACAAACATGCCAAGAAACATACCGGCCATGGATATGAAACTGACAATGCTTAAAACATCCAGCCTGTTATCCAAAACATAGGTTACAAAATAAATATTGCTGGAGTTTGCCACCGTACCTCCAATACCAAAAAGGAGAGATACGGCAAAGCTTATCATTATCGGCCGTTGTCCTAAAACTGGTAACAGCTGCTTTAATTTGTATTTTTCCTCTTCAATGGGCTGAATCCTCTCTTGGATTCCCAGTGTCCCAATAATGGAGAATATTAAAACAATTGCCGTAGCGCCGCCTACTAAAATTAAATAACCCGTCACCTTGCTGCCGGCGTTATTAAGTATCAGGGGCGCAACAATACCGATTCCAAGCATTCCTGCCATATAGCAAGCGCCTTTTATGGTACTTAAGGAGGCTCTTTCTTTCTCGTCCTCGGTCATAACCGGAATCATCGCATTCAACGGAATATCCATCAGATCAAAAGTGATTCCGATTAACAGATACGTAACGTATACAATAATCAATTTAATTTCTGTCAACAACAGCGGTCCAAACCATAAAAGCAGGTAGTTAATGGAACACAGGATTACACCCAGTATCAAGTAAGGGCGGAACCGCCCCATCTTACTTTTAGGTAAATGGTCAATTATAAATCCCATAATCGGGTCATTTACCCCGTCTAAAACCCTTGCGACGATAAATAATGTGGCAACAGCAGCCGGATTAATGCCGGCAACATCCGTATAGAAAATCAGCAGATAGCTTCCAACCAAAGTCATAATCGGAATATTTCCCAGGTTAGCCATCCCAAAAGCAGCCTTCTCTTTCAATCTAATTTTTTCTGAATTTTCTCTGTTATTCATCATAAAACCTCCCATTGTATGCCCTTCTCCAAAAACACATACCAATAACCAATGTTATTTGTAAATATTGCAGCTTTTTTGGGTACCACTCCTTTCTTTGTATATTTTGCCATTTTTGTCTGTGTATTTGTTTCAACATTTATATAATATATCATTGCATTCTGATATACAGCGTCATTTCATTCTGTTTTAAATATCAAATGAATATTATTTTAACAATTTGTGTTATAGTTTTAGTTGTTATGCCGGTAATTCCTGTGATATAATGAAAGCGGAATGAGGAATCGGTAAACTTGTTTACCGATTCCGACTGGTGCAACAAGATCATGAACATGTTTTTTGTTCATGATATAATGAAAGCAGAGAGGAAATTGGAAGCTTGCTTGCAATTTCCGACCGGAGCAACAAGATCATGAACACGCCTTTTGTTCATGATATAATGAAATCACATACGATTCCATTTTAATAAAGGGGAAGAAAGCATGGATTTAACTACTTATTTCTACAATGACTGCAGTCGTATAATTGTAAACTATTCTAAAAATCCCAACTTTAATATTGACCCCGGCAATCTTCCGCAGGATCATACATTGAAATGGAACACTCTAACCGATGAAAACGGGCCGATAACAATCTATCCTCATCCTATAAGCGGTAATTTGGGTATGCACAGACATGATTTTTTTGAACTTGCTTATGTATACCGGGGCAAATGCAGAATGTGCGTGGACGCTTCCTCTATTGAAATGAGAGCCGGAGATTTATGCCTGTTAAATCTTCAAGCAAGACATACGATTGAAGTGGGTGACATAAAGGATAACATTATTTTTAATATTTTGGCTGCACCTGCTTTTTTTAACAGTATTTATTTTCGCCTGGCCTACCTTCCAAGCAGTGATTATCTCTTTGATTTTTTCCTGAAATCAATGGAAAATCAAAGAATCAAGGATAATTTTGTTTTATTCCACAATACCGGGAACAACTCTTATATGGCTCTTATTGAACAAGTCATTTACGAAAGTTATGGGGGGAAATTTCAGAAAAATGAAATGCTTGGATTTCTCTTCTCCTCTCTGCTCATAGAACTTGCAAGGACCTATGGAAACAGTCTGGATGTTTCCAGCAGGTTGGAACTAAAAAAATACAGAATTACAGAAATTACAGATTATATCTATGAACACTATGACACCATTACCTTGAAGGATTTAGCAGAGCATTTCAGCTACAGCTGTGCTTATCTTAGTACGGTTATTAAAAAATTTTCCGGCTGCAGCTTTTCAGAATTGCTTCATACATTCCGGTTTGTTAAAGCCTGTCAGCTACTGACAGAAACAGATAAATCCATTTCAGAAGTAATTGCACTTATCGGCTGCAGCAATTCTACCTGGTTTACCAAAAAATTCAAAGAACGGTATACCCTGTCTCCGTCTGAATACCGGCGTAAATATAAAACAGAATTCAGGGAAAACTCAATAAAGATATAAGAAAGGGTTTGCAAAGCAAACTTTGCGCCGACGCTTGGCCGCTTTGCGGCATAATCCCTCTCAAGCGTCATGCGCATCCCCGGTCGGGTTTTTGTCTCATAGGATGAACTTCCTATGAGAGCCTTGGAATCCAAGGATTCCAAGGCTTAGAACAACTCTTTTTTTCATTCGGATTGTTGTGGCGGTCCTGTATTTTCATCTTTCTCCATCAGATAAAAAGTCAGATTAATCGTAAATACAAGAATGGATATGACCAAGCTGATTCCCATTCCAAGTATCAGCAGCAGAATATCGTTAAACAGCGCTTTAAGTACTACGCTCAGTATGGAAATCACAGCGCCCGTAAAGAATGCCGGAGCCGCAGCCTTTTGTACTCTATTCTTAAAAAATTCGTCGGGTACATAAAAGAAATAGTGGGTATAGTACAAAAATGCCCAAAAGCCCAGGCAGCCCCTGTTTTCCGTAAAAATTCCCAATAGGCCAAGAAGGGCAAGCAGGCTTATAAATCCAAATTTGTTTTCTATATGTATAGCTCCGAAATGTAATATTATCTTTTTGTTACCTATATTTAATTTCAACATTCCACTCTTCCTGATACTGTTTTTATTTTCTTTGTTTTCTTCATCCAAAGGATTTGATTCTGATATACCATCCTGAACACCTTTACTGTCATTAATGATATTATCCTCATTATTTTCAGCGGCTAGGACATTCTTAAAAACTGTATCCTCATCAGGATTTCCGTCCTTTTTATCCATTTCTTCCGTCTCTCCATTTAATGCTGTACCTGTTTTCTCATCCTCATCATAATATTCCATTATTGTGTCAATGATAACGGAATTATGGTAACGGGTTATATCATAAACCGGTAAATTATCCGAAGTATCCGTATTGGCAACCTCATTTGTACGCTGTGGTTCTGCCATGGTACTCTCTGCATTTTCGTTTTCCCCAGTCCATGACTGGGCGGTGAATCCATCTTCTATTTCCGGCTCCGATTCCGTTCGCATTTCCGATTCTGTTTTCTCTTCTATTTCCGATTCCGCTTTCTCTTCCATTTGTAATTCCTCTTTCTCTTTCATTTGTAATTCCGCTTTCTCTTTCATTTGTAATTCCGCTTTCTCTTTCATTTCCAATTCTGTTTTTTCTTCCGATTCCATCTCTGTGTCATCATATCCGATATTTATAAGGGACAGCTTACAGTCTACTTCTTCAATTACACATTTCTCAGCCTCCGGACTGTTATCCGTATATTTGTAAGATTTTTTTACGGTACTCATATTTTTATTATCAATGTTTTCATTGACTATTCCAGGCGGCCGTTTATCCGTTGCTTTTATTTTTTTTCTTACCGGTTTACCCCGTGGTTTAAATTTAGGTTCCGTATATGTAAGATTGATAAGCGATTTTTCACAGTCTATTTCTTCAATCACACAATCGTTTTTTTTCTCCGGGGCATCAATTGTTTTTTTCTTAAACCGGGCCTGTTCCTCTTCTAATTTTTTATAAAAAGCTTTGGGATAAATTACTGCCTTGTCTATCTTGATTCTATTTATTTTCACCAATCATCACCTCGTGTAATTATTTTTTCACTACATATGAGTACCGGATTTTCTTAACTGACCAGGAACTTTTTTCCGTCAAACTGTCCTTCAAATTCCCTGGTTTAAAATAAATATTATCTGTAAGTATAGTTATACATTTATAATATATGCATAAGAAACAAAAAGTTGATTAATTCAGGCCTTCTTCTTAACACCTTTTCCATTTAAAATAACAGCTAAATGATGTAGCAAATTATGCGGCTTAACATAAAATAGAGTTATGATACACTAATTAAGGAAAGGTCAGGACCCTATGTTACCTCCGCTTTTAAGTTATGTTACTTTTAACCGCTTAGGTTTAACCGTAAGAAATTTAACTTCTATTCTTGAGTCCAGTGACGAATTTGAAATGCACATTATAGATAATAACTCAACCGACGGTACCTGGAAATATATCCAGAGTTTAAAGGACAGCCGCATTATGTCCAAGGCACGTATCGATGTAAATTTCGGTCAGATTTATGCATTAAACCTGAATCTGGTTAAGAGGCGACCGGAACAGTATTTCATAACCGTAGATAATGACGTTTATATAGAAACAAAGGATTGGATATCACGCTTTTTGAAAATCTTTGAAACGTTTCCGGAAGTGGGAATGCTTGGCGTGCAAAAAGGCCAGCCGGAACAGCTTCCTCCGATTATCCCCAGAGTAAAAGACGGCGTTTTTTACCTGGAACTGGATAATACGACTCCAAATATTGAGCAGAATTATATACCTGGCTGCTGCTTGTGTCTGAGGCCTGAACTCCTGAAAGAAATAGGCTATTGGTGCGAGGAAAATTGTTACGGAGAAGTCGAACTGTCGAACAGGGTAAATAACTATACCTCCTTCAAAACCGGCTTTGCAACCAATATCAGCATACAAATGCCCCAAACGCTGGATTGCAGCGAATGCCAGTATCATGCCCAGTGTACGCTGGATAAAATGACGGAAACCTGTTTTACGAATTACAATAAATTATATAAGAATGAGGAATTCAAAAAGTCTTTCAAATGGAAGTTTGATGAGACCATAGTAGATTTAAAAAGCGGTGCACGTCCAGTTTACTGCGCATCGGCAAACGACGTGATATCTATTACCAATCATCTATTCAACAACGAATGGGCTATGGAAAATTTTCACTACTATATTAATAATGCAAATTAAATGATTACGATATTGTAACTATTAAGTCACTTGAGAAATTTGATATAATTTCAAGCTGTTCGGCGCCGAAACATGCATCTTACTGTATGTTTTGTGGCGCATGGCATAAACGCATAAATGCGTCACTTCGCAGGAACCGCACTGACCGGATAGTCACAAGACATAAATTTAATTGCAGGCTCGAGGAGGTATAATACGATATGTTAGAACCTTTTGCAAAGCCTTTCTATATCACACAACCTTTACTGCCTGATATAGACGAATTTAATGAAATGCTTAAAGTAATATGGGCAAGCAAACAGTTAAGCAATAACGGAAATATGGTAAAACAACTTGAAAGGAATCTGTCCGATTTTCTGAATGCAGACTACTTATCCGTTTTTTCAAACGGAACGGTTGCATTACAGTTAGCGTGTAAAGTTCTCAGGTTATCGGGAGAAGTAATAACTACCCCTTTTACCTTTGCGGCTACCGCCCATTCCCTGGTTTGGAACAATATTAAACCTGTTTTCTGTGATATTGAGGAAGATTCCTATAATATAAATCCGGATTTGATTGAACCATTGATAACAGAAAATACTACTGCAATTATGCCTGTGCATGTTTTCGGCAATCCCTGCAAAGTGGAAATAATTCAGCAAATTGCAGACAAATACGGTCTTAAGGTACTTTACGATGCGGCTCATGCATTTGGAGTCAAAGTAGACGGTAAACCAATATCGGACTTTGGCGACATATCCATGTTCAGCTTCCATGCAACCAAGATCTACCATACGATTGAAGGAGGAGCATTAACCTTTAAGGACCCGCATTTTAAAGAAAGGGCGGATTCTTTAAGGAATTTTGGTATACGGAGTTTAGAAAACGTCATGGAGCCTGGAACAAACGGAAAACTGAATGAAATCCAGGCCGCCGTGGGTATTCTGCTGTTAAAACAAGTTGAGGAGGAAATAAAGGCCAGACAGGAAATTACAAATCTGTACCGGCAGATATTAAACGACATTCCCGGAATCACTACCAGTAAGGATATGGATGCAATTTCCCATAATTATTCTTATTTCGTAATTAAAGTAAATAAAGATGAGTATGGACATTCCCGCGATGAACTATTTGACAAGTTGATGGAATACAATATTATAGCAAGGAAATATTTTTATCCTCTTTGCAGTAATTTTCCATGTTATATGAATTTGCCTTCCTCTTCAAAACTTACTCTTCCAATAGCCAATAAAGTTGCCGATATGGTACTCTCTCTTCCGCTGCACGGCAGAATGCAAAAAAATGATGTGGAAAAAATTTGCGCTATCATAAAAGCGATTCATGAGGACTGATTCTATGAAAGACATAGTTATCATAGGCGCCGGCGGCTTCGGGAAAGAGGTTGCCCAACTAATAAAAGATATTAATAATATAAAAAGGACATGGAATCTATTGGGATTTATTGATGAAACTGCTGAAAAACACGGATTACTTATAAATGATACCGTTGTACTTGGAGACTTCAACTGGTTTGAAAAAAACTCCGGAAACGAGATATGGGCAGTTTGTGCTCTAGGTAATCCGAAGGACAAATATAATGTTATAAAAAAAGCATCGGCTTACCGTTTAAATTATGCCACCTTAATACACCCTGACGCAAAAATAAACAAATATAGTGAATTGGGATTTGGCTGCATCATTTGCTGCAACTCTTTTATATCCGTAAATACAAGGATAGGTAATCATGTATGTATCAATCCGGACTGCGGTATCGGCCATGATACCGTCATTGAAGATTATTCTTCCCTGTACTGGAATGTTGTCCTATCCGGAAATGTATGTATTAACGAAGGTTGTGAAATAGGCTCCAAAGCAATTGTAATACAAAAAAAGACTGTTGGAAAGTGGAGTATTATCGGCGCGGGTGCAGTTATCATAAAGAATTTGCCTGAAAACTGTACGGCTGTGGGTGTACCCGGAAGAACAATAAAAATATCTGACCATAATCCAACAAATTAAATTAAAGAAAGGACTGCTGACATTGAAGCAATCATTTATCGGCAATAATATCAACCGCATTACCGAGACGGTAAAAGATATAAAAGGTAAGTTATTCAGCAAAACCAATAATTATGTGGAATGTTATGAGGTGAATGAAGGTCCGGGTGATAAAAAAACCGATACGGCAAGAATTCCTCCTTTTATTAACTTCGTAACGTTTAACCGGATGGGGCTGACAATTAAAAACCTGAATAATATCCTTGATTCTGATGAAGATTTTGAATTACACATTATAGACTGTAATTCAAAAGATAATACCTGGGACTATATACAGTCTTTAAACGATAAAAGAATCAAATCCAAAACCCGGTTTACCTTAAACCTCGGCCCCATATATCCGCTTAATTACAGCCTGACAAAAAGGAAGCCCGGACAGTTTTTTATTACGATAGACAGCGATACCTTTATAAAAACCAAAAATTGGATTGCTCGTTTTATGGAAGTTTTCGACACATTTCCGGACGTGGGATTATTGGGCGTGGTAAGGGATAACCCATACCCGCGGTATCTGCCTCCCGTCACAGCCAGAGAAAAAGGTAATATAAATTATCTTGAGTTAAAAAATGCAACGGTGGGAGTAGACTTGGATTTCGTACCGGGGCAGTTACAATGTTTAAGGCCTGAGCTCATCGAGGAAATAGGCTACTGGAGTGAAGAAAACGGGTACGGCGATGCCGAGTTATCTCCCAGAGTCGTTCATTATACCTCCTTTAAAGCCGGATATCTGACTACCGTTGATATTGATATGACCCAGTATATCGGCTGCAATTTATGTCAGGGCAGGGATATCTGCAAGCTCAGCAAAAGCGTAAGTTCCTGCTTTTCACTTAGTAAAGCCGCTAATTATAATGAATCCTTTGTGCGAAAACACGGCTGGAAATACCGTGAAACCTTCAAGGAGCTTGAGGAGGGAAAAAGAACCGTATACTGTGCATCGGTTCATGACCCGGAATCCATGAAAAATCATTTTTATAATCATGTGTGGGCTTCTGAGAATTTTGATTATTATATCAAAAATTCAAATTAAATGACAGTGTATTATGCAAATGGCTTTAAGCAGGATGTTACCAATTTCCTACAGACATAAAACAACTTTCTCCATGTGCAGCCATCGACAATCCGTTGAGGAGAAGTTGTTTTATGTTAAATTAATACACACTAGAGTGCCTAACGGCACCTGCAAACAAAAAATAAGCCAAGCTTTTCATGCCGATACAGGAAAACCAGTAGAGATATTATTACGCTTTTTCAGGAAACAGGTCCTTTTTTGTGCTTTTTGGTAAGAATATGTAACAACAGCCTAAGACACACATACTATATAAATATACCGTGACTGTTCAGTCGAAAACAACAGATTCAAAAGGTATAAACTTATACTTGCGGTTCGGCGGTATAAATATGGAGGAATATATATGACACCACCTTTAATCAGTTATTCCACTTTCCACAGAATGGGCTTGACAGTCAGAAACCTAAGTTCACTTTTAAAGTCAACGGATGATTTTGAGCTCCATATTATTGATAATAATTCACAGGATGACACCTGGGAATATATCCAAAGTCTGAATGACAGCCGCATAAAATCGAGAATTCGGTTGCCCTTGAATTTCGGGCCTATTTATCCAATTAACCTGAATCTGACACGCAGAAGACCTGACCAGTATTTTATCGTGCTTGAAAGTGATGTTTATTTATACGCTCCCGATTGGATCAGCCGTTTCATAAAAGTATTTGAGACATTCCCGGAGGTTGGACTCCTTGGAGTACCAAGGCCTGTTCCGCTTCCCGGCTTCGAACCAGAGGTCATTACCATGGAAAAAAACGGCGTAAGCTATAATCAGTTAAAATATTGTGAAGTTGGAACAATCCGCGATTTCGTCCCCGGCCATTGTCAGTGTCTGAAACCGGAGCTGATCAATACCATTGGATATTGGTGTGAGGAAAACGGGTTCGGCGATGCTGAAATATCAATTCGGATTAATAAATACACTCCCTTTAAGGCAGGTCTTACAACCGACATTCCCATTGATCTGACCCAAACCATACCTTGTCAGGCTTGTGAAGGTATTCCGTTCTGTAAACTGGATAAAATCACCAAAACCTGTTTTGATATAAGAGACAGTAAATACAAAAACGTATCTTTCTCAACGTCTAACCGCTGGAAGTACTTTGAATACTTCGACGAGTTAAATCAGGGTAAGAGAACGGTATACTGCGCTTCCATCCATGATCCGGTATCCTATCAGACTCACCTGTACCATATGGATTGGGCTTTGGAAAACTTTAATTATTACGCTGCAAATGCGAATTAATAAAATGAAACCGCAAAAGAATCCTGTCCTGAATAAAAAAACTGAATGATATTTTATAACTTGATACTGTTCCGAAACAATAAGAATTGGAGGGATAAAATTTAATGAACGGTAAATTAACGATTCTGGATGATTTTTTTCCGAATCTGACAACGGGTTTCAGAGTATCCGAATTTAATTATTATCTGGAGAAATTTCCAACCTGCGATATTTTCTCCACCAGATATGACATGCATAATGCTGAGTATGTAGCTGCTTACCCGCAGTTTGTTAACAGAGTCAAGCCATTCACTCAGTTTGACTGGACGGGTAAATCTACTTCTTTATATTACACGGTCTTTTTAGGTAATGCACATTCTTTCTACTTTATTTATGAAATGTTCAATACACCATACGTATTCGAGCTGTATCCGGGGGGCTCCTTCTGGATTAATGACCCGGAAGTGGACGCCAAGCTGGTAAAAGTACTTCAGTCGCCCCTTCTTAAGAAGGTAATAGTCACCCAGAAAATGACCTATGATTATATCATAAACCGGGGTTTTACGACTCCTGATAAAATTGCATATATATATGGTCTGGTAACCCACCCGCAGTATTTTCGCTCTGTACCGCCTAAGAAACACTACACAGTTGAAAAACAGACCTTTGACATCTGTTTTGTTGCACATAAATATATGGCTCAGGGACTTGACAAAGGTTATCATATTTTTATCAATACATGTAAAAAACTGGCTGCCATGGCCCCGAATATGTTATTCCATGTTGTGGGCAACTTTGACAGAACGGATATCGACATCGCCGGCTTGGAAAACAAGATTATTTTTTACGGACTGAAAGACCATAAATTCTTCCCTGATTTCTATTCCGGAATGGACATTATTGTCTCGCCCAATGCTCCTTTTATTCTCATTCCGGGTAAAAATTACGACGGCTTTCCTACCGGCTGCTGCATAGATGCAGCTTTACATGGTGTGGGTGTTTTTTGTACCGATCCGCTTAACCAGAATGTTCATTTTGAGCATAAAAAGGATATTTTTATCATTCCCCTTGAAGAGAACGCCATAGCCAATAATATTATGGAATATTACCAGGACCCTCAGAAATTATATCTGATGTCCGCAAACGGGCAGGCTAAATTCAGGGAGGTATTTAATTATGAGACTCAAATGAGCCAAAGAGCTGCCGTGTTGCAGCAATTTCTTTAAAAATAGATATCTATTTCAAAATGGTTTATGTCAAGGTATGTTCTAATCACAATTAATTGAGAGGGCTGGTTTGCTTTATGCGGCAGCCCTTTTCGCAGTTATATTAATCTTTGTCCATGTTCTTCCTGTTTTCGCAGGAACTTCTTAGTAATACAACACTCTGTCTCAGAACGTCTTCGAAAAATCACGCTCCTTGCCTCCCACAAAGTGGAGCATCCAGCCCCGCACAAGCATTTTCAATAACGCTCTGGAATTCTGCCGTACATGCCGCTGAAATTACGGATTGGTCTTGCTTGGGTAACATATGTCGAATTACATCATAATATGTAACATAAGGGGTTAATATTGTCTTCATTATTATTTTAGGAAAGAAGGAATATCCATGCCAACTGTTATCCTTAATACTACGGAAACCACGTTTGTGTCATCCGCATTCCCCGATGCCAATTTTTCGGCAAATCCGGTGATTTATGCAGGTACGGACGCAATCTTTCAAAACAGTATCAGCTTTTTAAGATATACAATTCCGTCATTACCTGTATCCGCAGTTGACAGTGCCCTGCTTCAGTTATCGGTAATTATAAAAACAGGTGACGCTCCAAGTCCCGTCGTTATTAACAGGGTGACCTCCGAACTCAATACGGAAACGGTAACTTACAATACGCAGCCGGCTTTTACTGCTACACCGTCACAAATCAATATCAGCACCGGCGATTTATATACCACCGTACAAATTGATGTGACAGAGCTTGTTAATCAGTGGATAAACGGGACGTTCCCTAACAACGGTATTGCCCTTACCAATCCTGACGGCATAACTTCAGTCGGTTTTGGTACTAATGAAATTTTACACGAACCATTTTATCCGGTACTGATTCTGACTTATTCGGAAACACCGGCGGAAGCCGAGACCTATGCTTATATTTACAATACGGATAACCAGAGTATACCGGTTGAGGGCTTAATACCATTCACCACTAACGGCGCTTTACTTGGGGTAACCCATAACGCCGGTACCGGTCAGATTACGATAGAAAACGACGGCACTTATGCGGTCTGGTTTATGGTTAACGGCATGATAGCCAATCAATTTGCTTTATTCCAAAACGATATTGTAGTACCGGGGAGTATTTTCGGAACCGCTTCCCCTTCAGTCAATAATACCGGTATGGTAATGATTAATGCCGCTGCCGGTGACGTGCTGACCGTAAGGAATCATACAAGCAGCGGTCCTGTAGTTTTAAATAACGCCGCAGGCGGCACCCAGGCCACTATCAGTGCATCCATTCTGATATTAAGAGCAGCCCCGGCTGCTTCCCCGGATCCGGCACTGACTGAGGTAAATACTGCCCAGGATATTACCGAAATGCGGGCCGCAATAGAAAATCCGGCACTGGGCCTTAACCTCACCGCATTTAACGCTCTGGAAACTGCCCAGCAGGATGAAGTATTAAACCAGCTTCTGATTAGCCGTCCCACTCTGGGTTATCCTATCGTATCCAGTGTACAGAATGCATTGGACACGGCCATCGGTGAACTGGTGGACCCTGACAATATTTATGTGGAGGCAGGCGCCACAGGAGGCAATGGCAGTATTGCACAGCCCTTCGGGACTATACCTGAAGGAATTACAGCAGTTAACCCCGGGGGTACGGTTCATGTATTAGCGGGAGTTTACCCCATAACCACCCAGATTAACGTAAACAAAACCGGTATTACCATATTGGGTGAACCGGGAACCACGCTTATATTACAGGCCAATATAATACCCATACTGATTACCGGCAGCGGTGCCGCCGTAGAGGGCCTGACCATTACCAGCGATATACCCTATGCCAGGGAATTTATCCAGATAGGTGCACCTGATGTGAACCTGATTAATAATACCGTTTACGGACCTCCCCAGCCCCTTCCCATGGATGACTGGATTGTCAACCGGGCAGTAGTTTCACAGAATGCTGTCCTGAATGTCCTGCTGGAAGGCAACACCTTCTATTCCCTCAGGACCGGAATGTATATTAATCCGAATACGACAGGTGAAATAAATAATAATGTGGTATATAACACCAAAGGCGGCTTTCTGGTCGATCGTGCCTTCACTACTTTTACCGGTAATTCCTGGGGAACCGAACCCAATGAATTTGATATTGTTTTATTGGAAGGAACAACCACCGGACCGCCCTATGACGATCTTCCCGCCCTGTCGGCAGCAAACAATAATGCAACCATATCAGATCAAAGATAATTCGTATAGTCTTGGAGTATACGTTTGCTGCCGGGCCGGTTTATTTTCGGGATTGAATATACACCATTCATACTCGAACCATTTTACGGATAATGAATATATTATAGTGTGGTTATATTATGTAAACCATTTTATATACCGCAAATCATTTACCAGAAAGGAGATGATACTTTGGCTACTCAGACCCTTCTATCTACTGGTACAACTTTTGTTTCAAGTTTATTAGCTGATTTAAACCTGTCAACCAGTGCTGTCATAGTAGTTGGAACGGACCCAGTATATCAGGATAGTATTAGTTTCCTGCAATTCGACTTATCATCAATACCTGTTGAATCAGTATCTAGTGCTGTGCTCCGCCTGTTTGTTTTCGCAAAAACGGGAGTTTTACCAAGTCCTGTAGTAATAAACAGAGTTACCACGGATTTTGATATAAATACAGTAACTTATAATACAATACCCGCATTTGTTCCGACAGATTCAACAACTGAGGTTTCCGTTGACGATGTACTTCAGTTTATTGAGATTGATGTAACTGATCTGGTAAATCAATGGCTGAATGGAACTTTTCCAAACTTTGGCATAGCTCTGACCAATCCTGACGGGACTACTTCCGTGCAATTCGGAGGCCAGCCTGTTGGTGCCGCATTTGAGCCCCAGTTGGTTGTCACTTTTGAAAACGGTAACGGTACCGCCGGAGTCCTGGAAGGATTCCAGGCGCAGCTTCAGGGAAGTCCTGCAACAATTATTGCTGATGGTGAAACTATTATTTTTGACACAGTAATTAATGACCAGTCCGAAAGCATCAGCTATAATGCAGCTACAGGTGAATTTACGATTACAGGTGCCGGAAATTATTATATTAATTGGTGGACTACAACCGACGGCTCTGCCGGACCGGTTAATATGATATTTGCGGTACTTGTTGACGGTACCCCTTTTGCACAGGGTAATGCACCTGTTGTAACCGGACAGGTGACCGGCAATGCATTAATAACGGTAACCGACACCCCTGTTACTGTAACCCTGGCAAATCAGACAGGTGCAGATGTCCTTTTGGCAAATATACCTGTTCAGGCCGATATCACTATATTAGCCTTCAGCAGTACTGTAGCGTAGGTTAATATATAAACAATTTGGGACGGAAAATTTTTCCGTCCCTTTCTTTTTTCCTGTGTTTTTCCTGTTTTAAAGAATTGGAAAAATATTGACAACCAGGCTTAAACATGTTATCATGTTAAAAAAATATCGATCATTTTCCGGTTGGCAGTTGATTATAACTGTTTCAAGTTTTTAGCTTATAGGGTGGAGAGCTTCTTTTTTTTGAGTTCTCCGCTTTTTTATGCAATAGGAAATTACGTTCTATTGCATAAAAGACCCTGCCGGCAGGAGAATCCCGCTTGCAGGATTCTTTCTTGTTCAATAGGAAATTGCGTCCTATTGAATAAAAACGCTCCGCGGGATGNNATTATGCCGCAAAGCGGCCAAGCGTCAGCGCAGAGTTTGCTTTGCAAACTCTTTGTTGTTTTGCTTTATCATTCGGTTATGAACGAAAAGAGGTGATTTAATGACTTTAACCGAGAGTTTCCTTATTGCAGTATTCTGTATGGCAGTTGTATTTTCCGTCCTTGGAATGTTATGGATCTTTATCCGGCTGTTCTCAGCAAGTATTATGGCACTTGAGAGATTAAAAAATAAAAAAGCATCGGCATCAGCCGATTAGAAAATTCAGAACTGATCTAAATCATACAGATAAGGGAGGACTAAATTGTGTTTACCGAATCACTAGTAAAATTATGGGAAGATACCGGTTTTGTTGCATTAACCTGGCAGTCACTCATAATGATAATTGTTTCTTGTGTTCTTATTTATCTTGCCATTGCCAAGAAATTTGAACCGCTACTGCTGTTGCCTATCGCTTTTGGCATGCTTTTAGCTAACCTGCCATTGACGGGCTTAATGAATGAACCGGCAAATTCTTCTGAAGCCGGCGGACTTCTGTATTATTTATATTTGGGTGTAAAAAAAGGAATTTATCCCTCTCTCATATTTTTGGGAATAGGAGCAATGACTGATTTTGGTCCGCTGATTGCGCGTCCCAGCAGTCTTTTTATAGGTGCCGGTTCCCAATTTGGTATTTCCGTGGCCTTTATATTAGCTTCACTGATGGGATTCAGTCCGGAAGAAGCATCTTCTATAGCTATTATAGGCGGTGCGGACGGCCCCACGGCTATTTATCTTACAGCCAGACTCGCACCCCATTTGCTGGCTTCCATTGCCATAGCCGCTTATTCCTATATGGCACTGATTCCGCTGATTCAGCCGCCTATTATGAAATTACTTACAACGGAAAAAGAACGCAAAATTCAGATGAAACAGTTGCGGACCGTATCCAGATTGGAAAAAATATGTTTTCCCATTGTCGTGTCTGTTTTATGCATACTTCTTCTTCCATCCGTTGCGCCGTTAATCGGCATGCTGATGTTAGGCAATCTTTTCAGGGAGTCCGGAGTTGTTGAAAGACTGTCGGATACCGTCCAGAATGCATTAATTAATATTGTAACCATTTTTCTCGGAGTTACCGTCGGTGCTACTGCTGCCGGTACCGAATTTTTAAAACCCCAGACTTTGGGAATTATATTATTAGGACTCCTGGCTTTCATGTTCAGCACGGTAGGAGGACTCCTGATAGGAAAGCTTATGTGCTGGGTAACCAAGGGTAAAATTAATCCCCTCATTGGCTCCGCAGGCGTATCGGCTGTCCCTATGGCCGCACGTGTATCACAGGTTGAAGGCCAGAAAGCAAATCCCGGAAATTACCTGCTTATGCATGCAATGGGGCCGAACGTGGCCGGTGTCATCGGTTCCGCAGTGGCTGCCGGTATTCTTTTGTCCCTTTTTAGTTAATATGGATTTCCAGCTAATTCTATTATACGGCCATTCTGATTTCAACTGAAAATAAGCGAAGGGACTGTTGCAAAATAGTCAATTTACTGCTTGTAAATTGTATTTTGAATTTTGCAGCTGTCCCTTTGCTTTATTTTAGTCCGGAATCTATGACGGCTCCTTAAGTTCCGGGTATATTCTTATCTTTTCCGCATGGTTTATTTTTATCTTATGATTTATTCGTTATAGTCTGTTTACTCATAATTTATTTATCTTATCGTTTGTTTACTCATAATTTATTTATCCTATGGTTTATTTATTTTATTATTCTATTAACAATCTTTATATAATTATTAATAATATTAATTCTAAGATTAATTATTTTAATTTTTATATTGACATTATTAATCAACAGGTATATATTAAAATCATTAAAGTACATTAGGATGGTGAAAACATGAAATACAAAGCCCCGGGTATCTGTCCTGTCTGCGGTGAAAAGCTTTCCATTACCAAGTTAAGCTGCCCCAAATGCTCAACAGCCATTGAAGGTGACTTCCACCCTTGTGAATTCTGCCGCCTTCCGGAAGATGATTTAAATTTTGTCAAGGTATTCATAAAATGCCGCGGCAATATAAAAGATGTTGAAAAAGAACTGGGTATTTCTTATCCCACTGTCCGCGGCAAGCTGGATTCGATTATAAAAGAGCTGGGATTTGTTATTCCCGCAAAAGATACGGTCAGGGATAATGAATTAAAAACCGCGGCCAGAAATGAAATTCTTGACCAATTATCTAAGGGTGAAATTACTCCGAAAGAAGCAACCGAGAGAATGAAAAATATATAAAAGCAGGAGGATTTAAAATGAATGAACAGTTAAAAATTTTAGAAATGATTGAAAAAGGGCAGATTACGGCTGCCGAAGGCATGGAGCTTCTGGAAGCCCTAAAAGCGGCCAAAGAACCGGAACCGTCACATGCCCTTGTCTCCTCACCCGGAATTGCCAGACACAATTACAAGTTTCTGAAGATTAAAGTTACCTCTGATAACAATTCGGCGAATGTCAATGTCAATATACCCATCCGTCTTTTGACAACCCTCGGTGAAATAGCGGGTAAACTGACACTCATGATACCCGCGGAAGCCCGAAGGGAAATGGAAACAAAGGGTATTGATATTACCAGCATTGATTTTGCCAAAATCATTGAAGAATTATTAAACGGCACTCTGGACGATCCGAATATCGTGGATATAGAAGCGTGGGATGAAGAACACCAATCCATGGTAAAGGTAAAAATATATGTGGAATAAAAGCTTACATCTGATATGGATTAAATTGCAGATAAAAAATAACCGGTATTTTAATTTCACCATTCCTTTTTATATTTTACAGGAATTGCTGGATTGTGTCCTGGATTTCACCATTGTTGCATGTTTATTTGCACCAGCCCCTGCAAAATCGGGTTCATCCTCATCTTTGACCGTTAATGCCATAAAAGAACTGGTGCAAACGGCAATGAAATTCTTTGACTCTTTGACCGAAGCAGAGCCCTTTGACCTTGTGGACGTGACGACCGGTACTGTCAGGGTATCCATAAAAGTTAAATAAAGCCAATCCATCCGGAGGTAAGTGTGAAGAGAAAACATCTTCTTAAGTGAATTAAAAAAGCATAATTCACTTAAGAAGAACCTCAAAATGAGCATGGCTGTGCTCATTTCAAAATTCTTCCCACATTATTTAAGATGCCGCTCTGCGGAATCATGTTAGAAAGTGTGAAAGAAAATATTGATAGAGAAAGGATGCCGCAATGAGATTCTTTCACTCCTTTTTATTTAATGACAATAGAATACATCCTTGTATTCTATTGTATGTGGCAGTATCGCAGGCCAGCCTGCGATATGCAATGGGTGTAAAACATGACAAGACTTGCTTTAAAATATTTGTCGATTATTTTAACCATTTATTTATTATCGGCTATACTTAATACGGTATATATCGGGGATACCCCTTCCCTTTTGTTTATGGGTCTGATTCTGCTGATAGTCAATCTGCTGCTGAAACCCTTGCTGCTATTGATTACACTGCCGTTCAATATACTGACTTTAGGTTTATTCAGCTTCGTCGTAAATGCCTGGACCATTATGCTGGCGGACCATTTTGTATACGGAATCAGTATGGGCGGATTCCTCAATTCCCTGCTGGCAGCATTCATCATAGCCATATTGCATCAGTTTCTTCGTAACATGAATAAAACATGAAATTACACGGAGAATGTCTAAAGTGGCGTCTTTTCCGGTATTTGCGGAAAAGACGCCACTTTTTCAGCTTCCATTCCAAACAGTGCTATATTTATTAATCATACGGCAAATCCTAGAGTATGTTTGAAAAATGCTTGTACCGGGCCGGATGCTTTTAATATCCTAACTCTTCGTTGATTATTATAACTTTTATCCTGTCTTTTATAAATTGTCCCGTAATTAATACAAAGTCATTGCATATACGTTGCTTATGGCGGCAGTCAATACATCGGCTTAAGGTTGCGCAGGGGGTGGACTTCCCCAGTCGTTTTGCATCCATGGGGGCAGCCTTTTGTCTTGTCCGCCTGATTGCCGAATCCACATCTTCAACCAGTTTATTTGCTCCAATTACAAGTATTATTTGTTTAGGTCCGTAAAGCATGGGCGCCACGCGGCTTCCGTTTCCGTCAATATTAAATATCTTGCCGTCAAGAGTAACGGCATTGGTGCCGGAAATGAAAGTGTCCGCAGTAAAATTTTTCAGATATATCTGCCTCTTGTCTTCATGGGTCAATGCCGGAGCATGTTTATCTAAAAAATTATAATTTCCTTTCCGCAGAAACTGAAAAACCCCTGTTTCCTCCAATGTGACAGAATCTCCGCAGCCTACCACAGAGCCTTCCTCTATCAGACGGGACAAGAGTATAAACAGCTCATTACGGTTATTTACAAAGTAGCCGGCCATATTGTTTTTATTTAAATGGAATATTACCTGTTCAATCTCCGGGTTCATAATTCTCTCCATTCCTGCACATGAGGTTGAAAGTGAATTTCTTTCACCCCTACAGCCATGCCGTGCGGCATGCCCTCCCATGTAATTTCTGCCTTTCGGCGCAAACAATGTATAAAATCTTTTTAACACACTTCACAGGGAACTGAATCTTTCGCGGAATATATATTATTTTATGTTACGGCGTAATTTACACTCCCTGTCATGCTTTAAAAAGGTATGCAATATAGCATGATTGGCCTTGTCATGCTCCTGATAAAGCTTTGGGTTTTGTTCACCGTCCAAGGCGGCACATTCACCGTTTACATCCATGCCGATGACCCTATGGTTTTCCAGGATAGCCGTTATAAGTTTAATAAGGTTTTCCAAATTTATATTTCCCTGGTCCCAGTTGGTTATTACCGTTTCCCTGCTCAATAAGTCTTTGTCTATGGAAATATACAGGGCTTCTTTTATAGAGAAATTTTTAAACCGGTCCCATTTTTTTGTATTCATTAAATCTTTCTCGGAATACCAGACCAGCCTGTCCGTATACTTACCAATTAGCGGAGAGGTATATTTTTCATCCGCTCCCATTAAATACACTTTTACTAAATTAGAACAGGTATCCAGCATATCCTTAACCCATGAACCGCAGGATAACACATTACCAAAGGCCGCGGGCTGCATATCTGTATGATGGTCAAACAGCAGCAGGGAAAACGGCTCATTTATTTTTTCCGTCCACAACTTGGTTACATAGTGATAATTACCGGAATCTATATAATGAATTCCGCCAGGCGGATAATTCAGTATCGCCTTTCTCAGCTTTGTTTTTGCAGCTTCATCACAATAGCAGTTGGTACCTGCTATATTTTTACAGTCTACCCATTGGAATTCCTCGCTTTTATAAAAGTTCTGTTTTTCATATACACCTGAAAAATTCATAATAACGACAGGATTTTTCATTATATATGCCCCCTTGATAAAAACTCATAATGAGCAGATGAACAGTTTAACCGTTAGTTTTGAATTTGCAGCAGCTCCTGTTAATGATTTTGTTCCTTTGCATTAATTAAATCATAATAATACTTTATTATATCCCTCCGGGTTATAATTCCCATAAATTTTCCCCGGTCATCAATAACCGGAACAAAATTCTGCTCCATGACGCGAAGCAGCAGTTCATCCATTGTCGTATCAATTTTAACTGCCGGATTCCAGCCTTTTCGGACTATATATGCAATAGAGTAATCTTCCTGCGATTTCATGGCAAACATCCCGCGGTCAAGCATATGCCATAAAAAATCTCCTTCGCTTACCGTTCCGACATATGTACCGTCATCTGCTACTACAGGCATAGCCGTGTAACCATGATGCCTCATTTTTTCAAGCCCCTGCCGTATGGTACAATGTTCATCCAAATAGGAAACAAAGGCTTTTACGGTCAGCAAAAATACGATACTTTTTCTTTCTATGTTTTTGGTGCTTTCCATATCCGCACCGGAATGAGTATTTTTATTTATATCAGATTTATCAATAACATGCATCTCTTATGTCTCCTCACTAAATATATTCTGAACAGTCATGAATATCGGTTAAACTTTTAACGCTACCATAAGTATACAGCATAGCTGCTTTTTAATCAATGCATTTCCTTGACCAATGATGCACAGAAATTATGCATTCTGCATAATTTAGCGCATGTAGGTTTCTGGTTTTCTGTGATTTCCGCTTCGCTGCACTCACAAAAAAACCCCGCAGTATCTACGGCTCAACTGTAACTACAGATTTCTATTCTTCATAGCATATAACAGGAGTTCCCTCTTCTATATTTTCAAAGATGGTTTTTGCCAGATAAAAAGGTGCGTTGACACATCCATGGGTTCCGTTCCTTTTGTATATCTCTCCTCCAAAAGAATGCCTCCATCTGGCATCATGCACTCCAATATTGCCGTAAAAAGGCATCCAATAATTTACCATGACCTCATAATCCGCACCAATTAAAGTTGCACCTTTCTGCTTATAATTAACCATATGCGTTCCTAACACAGTAGAATGGCCTCTATTGGGATTACCTGTTACTACCGGCCCATGTGTTATCAGCTTACCGTCTTTATAAAGCCATAAATGCTGTCTTGTTATATTAATTTCCACATAAGTACCGCCTATTTCATCTTCTTCCCTGGAAAAGGCTTTTTGAGTATATACGGGTTCTTTTTCGAGTACCCTTCCAAGTTTTATATCTTCCATTAATGCTTTCATTTCAACGGCCTGATTGATTTTCCAGCCGTACAGTCCGCCCTCAACTTCTACTGTTTTACCCGTAGATGTCTTAAAATTTCTTGTTATCCCCACCGTATCATATTTTCTGCTCAATACCTTTATATAGTTCTTTACTGCTGTTTTGCTTATTACCACATCCAGATTGTCGTCAATGCCAAGCCATCTGTTTATTATATCCCCATCCAAGATTTCATTTTTACCCCCAAATTTATAAATAATAACGGTTGCCGCATATTTATTAAGCAAATCCCTGGTTTTGTGGGCTTTATCTGAATTTATGGTATATTTCGGATTCTCGTAGCAAAGCATTTCATTTAAATCTAATTCAGATTCTCCTTTTAATATACTGGATTTTACAGCTTGTTTTAATTTAGCTTTGATTATTTTATTTCCGTATACTTCATCCGTCATCTCATAAGAACCATCCGTATACTTAAAGCTTACATTTTTAGGTTCCGTAATCTTCTTATTTAAACAGTTTAATTTATTTATTTTATTATCTAAGTCATTGTGATTGAAAGCGTATAAATTATTTACATAATATTTATGCGTCTGAAAGAATGACACAATCCACTTCATGGAATTCTGCTTATGGTAAATTTCATGGATATTGTTTTTTTCCATGTATTGAAGCCCTATTTCCTGCCCTGTTATTTCTTCTGTTTCACCATTTCTTTCTATTATCAGCAGCTCATAATTCTTCACATGATTTTTCAATATATAAGCCGCGTCCTCATAGGCTTTTAATGAAATATTCACTTCGTTTATTACCGTATTAAAGAAGAAATGCTTCGTAAAGTATATTGATATAATTAAATACATCAGTATAACGGAAGCAACTACTATAATGAATTTTTCCGCAACCGCTTTTTTAAAAAGCTTTTTTCTTCTGATATTTTGTATCCAGAGGTTTATGGTATTCATAAATAATATCCTTTATCCAATAACTAATTTATCTTATGTCCGTATACCGGATTTTAAAACTTATTTATAAACGGTGTTCTTAATATATAAAGCACTGCTCCCCATAAAAAACCGCAAAAAGGGGCCGTCGCAAAATCCAAATATAACTTACTTGGTGAAGACACAAGTTCATTAATTTGACTATTCTGCAACAGCCCAAGTGTGTTTGAAAAATGCTTGTGCCGGACTGGACGTTCCATTTTGTGGGAGGCAGTATACCGTAAAGTGGGGCGGTCAGAACGGCGCAATGATTTTTCAAACACACTCTGGTAGTCCATAAAGTTTGTTTATTCGATAACCTGCTAAAGTGGTTTTAATAAGTTCCCGGCTTTTTGAATTATATAGAATCTCACTTAATTTTGACGATTACAAACTTTATGGACTACTAGGTTTCTTTTATTTTATCCGATTATACCGGCTGAATTCGTTTGAAAAAAATGCGGATATTGCTTTGACATGCTTTTTACCTGTTCCAGCAGTTCGTTGGAATGTTCCATAACAACTGCTCTCATGGCTGCCGCATCCCGCCTCCGGGCTGCGGCAACTATCTTTTCATGATGTTCAATACCGGATTGCTGCACACCCATCATCTTGCCATGCAGCAGCCGGATACGATTATAATGGGAAGCCACCTCTTCAATGGTAAACCAGGAAAGTTCTTCTCCCGCCGTTTCAAAAATAAGCTCGTGGAAACGGTTATCCTTACTATAGAAATCCCTGAAACGTTCCTTATCCATATACTTTTTCTGCTTGTTTATCAGTTCCTGCAGGGTATCTGCTACCAGTTCACTGCACTTGCGGATAAATTCATCCACTACGGCAGATTCCAGGGAAGTCCGGATAAACCACTCCTCCCGGACTCTTTGCAGATCAATCTTGGATACTACGGTTTTACGCTGCGGATATATTTCCACCAGCCCTGACTGCTGCAGACGGACTACCGCTTCACGTACAGGCGTCCTGCTGACGCCATAGCGTTCGGACAGCTTCTGTACACTGACATCCGTCCCCGGCTCCAGTGTCATGTTCATAATATCCTCCCTGATTTTATTGTAAGTTACATCATTCAATGAATTACTGTTATTAATAATCTTCAACTGTTTCTCTACACCTTCCTGAACTCATTCCTAAAATGTCACGATAAATTTTCCCGGCACCGGAAGAATCGTAGCCATAATACAAAAGGATATCCAGAATAAAAGGAGAGTATTTAAGCCCGTTCAGTTCCTTTGTAAATGCCATTGCTCCGATTTCGCTTAAGGCACGTATCGCAGAATCATTTTTAAAACCCAAGAAATTCCACAGCCGTATTTTTTCAGTCCTCGTATATATTTCCTGTTCATACTGCTCTTCTATAAAATGATAAATTTCATGCCCCAAGATAGTATCCATTATACCGTGTCCGCAAGCTTCCACGGTATGCGCCACTTTGTGGCGTTGATGCGCACTCTCTTCGTTCGGCGCAGGTATAATGTCTACCGACATTATACCGTGTCCGCAAGCTCCCACGGTATGCGC
>DBEP01000008.1:32752-157105 GCA_002294045.1 Lachnoclostridium sp. UBA903
TAATGTCTACCGACATTATACCATGTCCGCAGAAAAGTTCAACCGGAATTGAATCTTCTTCCGAAATCAGCGAAACAGCCCGGTGCACAGGTTCTTCCATGATTTCTATTCTGTCCGGTGAGGTATAGCGGGCAAACAGAACACGGTTTCCCGTCATTGCGGTATCCTTAAACTCAATCTTTAATTTTAATTTTTCCGCTACTGTACGTATATCACTGCATCCGCATGTAAGAATGACCCGATGTGCATATTCCCTGCCGCATTGTATTGCTGCGGCAGTCATTTCCGCTTTTTTATCCGGCGGAATACGCCGGTTTAAAAGGTCCCTTGAAAAGGCATACCGTCCCCAGGTATCATCCTCCACCTGCAGCAATTTATGAATCATATCTCCTAACCTTAATTGCTCCTGCATATTTCCTCCGTTTATACCATTACAACCGTGAATTGCAGATATCTGCCGCCTTTCCTCATCCGCTATACTCCTGCACACTAGAGCGTGTTTGAAAATCATTGCGCCGTTCTGAACACCCCACTTTGCGGTATACTGCGTTGCAATTTTGGGAGAGTAGCTAGTTCTGCCTGATATTAGCTGCTACAACAATAACTTCTTTTTCCGGCTCAAGCTCCGAAACTTCTATATCCATCAACAGTTCCAGCTGTTCAAAATCGGATGCGGCAAAATCCATGACCCGGGCACCTATACACAGATAATAATCAGGCCTGGCAATAAGTTCCGTCTGATAGACCGCCATGTTTTCCCACAGTTTTTTCACCGCATCCAGATATTCTCCTGCTGTTGTTTTTATGACCATGGCACGGCCTCTCTGGACCTTAATGAATCCTTTGGAATCCAGAATACGTATAGCGCCCGGTTCCCCTTCTTCCGTTCTTTCCCCGAAAATAGTAACATATCCGTTCTTTTCCAGCAGCCAGGTTTTATCAGGTGAAATTCGCATATCTTTTGCGGCTAACTGCTTTAATTCCTCCTCACCGCATTCCTTTAAAAGGTCCGCGGTTTTAACTTCCGTAGAACCGGTGGCTATGGCTGTTACCTTAGAGGTCTGCGGGTCAATATCAATATGGATTTCTACGCTTTCCGGCGTAGCTCCGCTTTCGATTGCCTTATTCATGGCTTCCAGCTTAATGGTACCTATAGCCTCTTTGGTAGGCGACGGAATAATACGTTCCACAACATCCCTGACCATGGATAAGGCTACCCCGATGGAGGAAATGACTTCCGCATTTTCAGGAATACTGTACTTTAATCCCATCTTTTCAGCAAAATACACAATCAGGGAAGCCGCACCTCCCCCGACGCCAACCAAGGATATCTGGTCCTTTTCCAATTTATATTTTTCAGCCAGATAAAGAATTACCGGTTCAATCTTTGCGTAGGCCTTTTCCATAATCTGCTCTGCGATATCCCGGACCGTTGTTCCGCAATAATCGGCCAGTGCCTGCATGGCCTTTCCTGCGGCTTCCGCATTACCATAGGAGAAATGTTCCGGTTTCACCAGTCCCAGAACATTGGCCGCACAGGAATTGGTAATGGTAACCCGCTGGCCGTTTTCCAGGCAGATAGAGACATAATCCGCCGGGTCTCCCGGTTTAGGAGAAAAGAATTCCACCTTAGGACACTTGATTTTATCCGGTCCCGTAAATACCGCATAATCCAGCCCCGCTATATGGGCGGACCTGGGTCCCACGTCGATGACTCCGTTTTTATCGGCACGGACCATGGAGCCTCCGGCCACACCAAGAACCCGTACGTCCAGAGAATTGATATAGGTCGGATGCCCGCCGACTACGGAATAATCAATAGCCGGCCGGCCGTTTTTAATAACTCCTATATTGGTAGTGGTTCCTCCTACCTCAAAATAGACACCGTTGGAGGCTCTTAAATACATCAGGGAACCCATAACCGAAGCGGCCGGGCCGGAAAGCATGGTAAGCACCGGCCGTTTCTTCATTTCGCTGATTTCCATAACACCGCCGTCACCCCTCATAATCATCAGAGGGACATTCACACCTGCTTCCCTGACGGAATTTTCCGTTGAATTGGCCGTATCCAGCATTTTGGGAAGTATACTTGCATTAATGGCCGCCGTTCTTGTTCTTCTGGTCAGCCCGTATAATTTCGTAATATCGGAAGCCATCGTGGTTGGAATACCCATTTTCCCGGCCTCTTCATAGACCATTTTTTCAAGCTTTCCGTCATCCACCCCAAAGGCCATGGACGGAACTATGACCTGCGCTCCCTCCTCTTTCAGGGCAGTGATTACCTGCAGCACAGAGTCTTGTGTCATTTTCTTTGTATTCATAAAGCTGTTAATGATTTTAATCTCTTTGTTGTTTCCCAAATCGATATTCTTAAGTTTTGTCTGTTTTTTGGCTAAAAAGCCTTCCAATCCGCCTTTGGCCATGCCGATGACGCCAACCTGTGCCACATCCCCTTCAATAAGAGCATTTGTTGCCTGTGTTGTACTGTGTGCAACAAATACCACATCTTCCGGTCTGATGTTATTTTCCGTCAAACAATTTTGGAAACACTTTACAACACCGGCAGCTACCCCTCCCGGATCATCATGCGTGGTCTTTACGGAGGATTTTCCTATAATTTCATGGGTTTCATTATCTATGGCAACCGCCTTTGTATGCGTCCCCCCTACATCAATACCCATTCTAACCATTCTGCCCATTCCTTTCCTCCATTTCTTCTTTTCTATTTCAATAAAGCCGGAATAACCGGCCCTGCATAAGTGTGCAGCAGCCGGTTTTGTTATACACTCCTTTAACCTTAAACCAAATTACCGTACAAGACAAATACAATGGCACAGAGAATGATGCCGATAATCCATCCGGATGGTATGGACATTTTCATATAATCCTTTGTTGATACCTTCGTATATCCAAAACCCCATGCAACCCATGACTGGGTAACATCCAGATGCTGGGGTGCAACCGTTGTAACTGCAAATAAAGGATACAAAAATTGTACCGGCCAGGCTGCTGTTGATACAATTACCGCCAGGATTGCTGCACCGCATCCAACCAGATTCATAGGTCCGCGGAAAAAACCAAGGGGTGTCAAAACAGCAAATGCAATACATAACATTAACGCACTCTTAGGCATTGCTTCCCCAAGCAGGATTTTAAAATAGGGAGAAGCATAATTTGCCGCATTATTAAACATGGATAAGGTCAGTAAAAATCCCACCATAGGCGCCACATCGATTGCTCCGTCCGAAAACTGCTTTGAAAGCATTCTGCAGGTATCGGCAAATCCGCCCTTTAGTTTTCTACAAGTTAATAATGCAAATAATCCTGAAAAAATAAATCCAAAAATAATCGGTACTTTGAATACAACAACCCCAATTACCGGAAGAATTACGGAAATCCATGAAATTGCAGGCGCATCTGCCGTATTTCCCCCATCCGATGTGGCTGCCCAGGCATAGGATGTCTTTTTTCTGTTCATTGTAACGTTAGCCACAATCAGTACAACCACCAGTGAAACAATCATGGCAATCATTCCAAAAATAAAGTATGTATTATAGTCATAGATGGCGTAACTTTCATTTGCAGTGACAAAAATAGCCTTATACTGTTCGAAGTTAACTATGTTTCCAAAAATTCCTGCCATAATAGAACCCATGAAAGAGAACATGGCAATGGGGGAAGGAATTCCCAGAGACAACATGATAGGCAATACAATTACGGCAATGGAAATAACCGGTCCGATTCCTGTCATGGAGGTAAAAATAACCGCTGTAACAATACACAAGAGTGACATGGTGATTCTTGGTTTATCCCCGCCAAGTTCCACCACCTTGCGGATTAAAGTCGCTGCAATTCCGGTTTCAATTAGGATTCTTCCAAAGAAAGCCCCAAAGAAAACGTTGACGAGTATTGATCTCCCATAGTTTTCGGGTCCCGTCTGGAAGACATTCGTAAGAACATCCACTACCGATTGATCCTCCATAGCAGAGTTTGGTGTAATTCCATTTCCAATCAATGCAAGCGCAACCCAGAATACGGACATGACAAAGAATCCCACCATGAGGTTGTACCCCTTTACGCAGTACCAGACCAATCCAAAGAATGACAGGACCATAATGATACCGACAACAACATTAACAGCATCCATAAAAAATACCCTCCTTTAATAGTCTAAAAGATTTAGTGTCCTGACATGTTATATCGCATTACTAACATGTTAGTTCTCTTGAATAACATGCTAACATGTTAGTTGTGTTATGTCAATATGTTTTTGGTTACTTTTTATGTTTTTTTTAAATGTTTTAATTATATTTAAGCTATTTTTAATAAAGCATTCTCTTTAAATTATTTTAACAGATAGAAGTTTTGCATATAAAAATTTATTATTCACTGCAGCAAAGATAAGGCAGTATCACGCCAAGAGATACAATTACCTCCAGTAAAATTTTACTAAACACCGAAACTATTATCCTTCCTCTTCAACTGCCCATTTATCTATTTTTTTCATGAAGCTTTCATCTTCCGTAACCACTTTTACAATCTTATTATAATCAAGTGCCATTAATCCCAAGATGGATTTTGCATCTGCAATTTGATTATAATCGGTATGTACCCCAACATCATAATTTGATTTGCATGCTAAATTCATAAAATCTCTTAAATCATTTGCTTCTGTTAGTTTGATAAATTTATACATAATCCAACCTCCTGTTATATACATCTATGACTAGTGTCTGCCTGTATTCAGGCTGATTTTCTCAGCTTATCCGTAACATTGCACCCGTTCAGGCCCAGACAATGCCACCGCATTGCTGTCGGAATTTCGCCTGATACTGAAAAATGCTTATACCGCAAAGCGGGGCATTCAGAACCGTGCAATAATATTTCAAACACACTCTAGCCATAGATGTAAAATCACATCAAATTTTAGTAAGAAACCTATTATTATGATACTATTTCATTGCAGCAAATGTCAAACTGTCATCTACATAATCAGCTACGTTACCTGCATCGATTACGCCTGTTCCAGCATCTACATACTCTTCATAAGGTTCACCTTTAAGAACTTTAAGAGCGGTATCCACTGCAGCCTTGCCAAGAGAACCCGGATCATTCATTGTAGTAATAGCATAGGAGCCGTCCTGGATTTTCTTAACTGCTTCCATTAATCCGTCAACACCGGTAACAACTACATCTTTGATTCCATTTTCCTGAAGAACTTGTAAGGCGCCTAATGACATATCATCATTATGTCCATATACTGCTACAATATCAGGATTGCTTTGAATTAAATCCTGGGTAGCTGTTACGGCTTTGGATCTTGTATAGTCACAATAAGCAGACTGAACTATCTTTAGACCAGGGGCTGCTGCAATTGCTTTTTCAAAACCATCTCTTCTTGCCATCATTACCGTATCTCCGGCAGTACCTTGTACTTCAAGAATTTTTCCTTTTGCATTTTCATTACCGCCAAGAAGTTCAACTAACGCTTCACCGACTAAACGTCCCATTTCTTCGTTATCTCTGCCAACATAGGCAGTGTTTCCTTCCGATACATTTCTGTCTACTGTTATAACCGGGATTCCGGCTGCTTTACAGGCTTCTAAAGCAGGTTTTACACCTTCTGCATTAACTGGATTAAGAATCAAAGCATCAATTCCACCAGAAATTAAATCCTGTATATCCGTATTCTGTTTTGAAACATCATTTTGAGCATCCGCATAAACAAATTCAACCCCAATCTCTTTTGCATAAGATTCTGCCACGTCTTTCATGGATACATAAAAAGGTGAATCTAAAATACATTGTGAGAAGCCGATTTTGTATGTTCCATCCTCCTTACCTGTATCAGCAGCCGGCGTTTGTGTATCTTCAGCCGCATCCTTATTATCTCCAGCCGGTTCTGTGGCCGCAGTATCTTTTGAATCCCCATCATTTGAACTCCGGGAGCAACCTGCAAGTGACAATAACATAACCATAATCATTAATAATGCTAAACCCTTTGCGTTCTTTTTCATCTTACCTTCTCCTTTTTTTATTAAGCTCTTTATTTATGAAGAGATACTTTCAATAGTCAGAACTATTGATATAAGTGACTCAAACATACATTTTAGTTTTCTTTTTCTACAATCAATTTATTAAGTAATAATGCTGCGATTATGATTACTCCCTTTGCAATTTGCTGATAGAAGGAAGCTAAGCCAACCAGATTAAAGATATTTGTAAGAATTTGTAATAGGAATACACCACCAAAGGTTCCGATTACAGTTCCGATACCTCCAGAAAGGCTTGCCCCACCAATTACAGCTGCTGCAATTGCATTAAGTTCCATTCCCTCTCCTGCTGTTGGCTGTCCGGTTGCTAACCAAGAGGCAGTCAGAATACCGGCAAATGCTGCAAGACAGGCACATACCGCATATGTAATTGCATAATTTGTCTTAGTCTTGATACCGGACAGCATCGCTGCTTCTTTGTTACCACCAATTGCATAAAGACTTCGGCCAAATGATGTGTATTTTAACATAATTGTAACGATAATGGTTAAGGTTATCCAAATAATTCCGCTGACTGGTACGCTTCCAATAAATCCACCACCAAGTTTTTTAAACTCACCACTTAACCCAAATATCGGAACTCCGGCTGTAGTCAGCAGCGCCGCGCCTCTTGCAGCTTGCATCATTGCTAATGTAGATATAAAGTCCGGCAATTTAAATTTTGCAATTAATATACCAGTTATAATACCTAATGCTATCCCCATACCCAGACTGATTAAAATAGCAACTACAAAATTCACGTTTTTACTGAGTAATATAGAGCAGATCATCCCTGCAAATGCTGCGACTGACCCGACCGATAAATCGATACCTCCAATAATGATAACCAGAGTCATACCAATTGCTACAACACCTGGGATGGAAGCTTGCTGTAAAAGATTTAAAAAGTTTTTCACTGTCAAAAAACTAGGTGATAAAAATGAAGCAATTAGGATGAAAACCAATAATAATACTAACAAATTGTATTTCTTTAATAACTCACCTATTTTAACTTTATTTTCTCTCATCATGAGTTCCTCCTGTCACCGATATTTGTAAAATTTTATCAGGATTAAAATTTGCTTTTGTTGTTGTCATAATTTGTTTTCCATCATACATAACAGAAATATTATCACAAATTCTAAGCAATTCTTCTAATTCTGAAGAAACTACGATTACACTCTTTCCCTGTTCTGAAAGCATTCTGATGATTTTGTATAATTCTTCTTTTGCCATAACATCGATACCTTGTGTAGGTTCATCTATCAAGAGGATATCACAGTCCTGCATCAACCATTTCGCAAGAATAACCTTCTGCTGGTTTCCGCCTGATAAGTTCTTAGTTACGGTTTTGATTGATGGTGTTTTTATATTTAATTTTTTTTTATAATCCAAACAAGCTGCTTCCGTTTGCCTGTAACTGATAAGTCTATTCTTTATAAACCTTTTAAGCGCTACCATAGACATGTTTTCCCATACAGGAAGAATTAAAACAAGTCCTTGCGCTTTCCTATTTTCCGGTACTAAGCCAATTTTATGTTTAATTGCTTCCTGGGTATTTTTAAAACGCACCTTTTCACCGTTTAGTATAATGTCCCCTTTTGTATAAGAATCCACGCCGAATATGGATCTTAACACTTCCGTTCTTCCTGCTCCCACAAGACCATAAAAGCCTAAAACTTCTCCTTTATGTAATTTAAAATTAATATCAGAAACTTTATGGTTACACATACCTTTTAATTCCAAAACGACTTGGTCCGATAGGAGGTTCACTTCCACTTCTTCTTTATGAATCTGGCTTAATTTTGCACCTGTCATATATTCTACCAACATATCTTCGTTAAGCTCGTTCACTGGTTTGCAAACAACAAACTTACCGTCTCTTAATACTGTAATTCTGTCTCCTACAATAAACAATTCATCCAAATGATGAGAAATGTATATAATTGTGATTCCTCTGCTCTTCAAATCTGCAATTACCTTTAAGAGTGTTTCAAATTCATTCTTGGATAAGGTAGAGGAAGGCTCATCCATTACAATCAGTTTTGCATTACTAGCCAGTGCTTTCATAATTTCTGTCAACTGTCTTTGTCCAATATTTAATGACTTTACCTTTGCTTTAACATCTATCTTTAAGTTTAACTGTTCTGCAATTTCCCGGGTTTTCGCATAAACATCTTTCCAATCGATTGCACCTGTCCTTTTTCTGGGATAGTTGTTAATAAAGACATTCTCTCCAACATCTAATTCGTTTACTAAAGAGAGTTCCTGATATATAACGGAAATGCCTTGTTTTTTTCTTTCAAGGGTTCCATGAGACTTCAGTTCATTACCATCAAAGATAATTTCCCCTTTATCCTCTACATAAGCACCGGATAAAATCTTCATTAATGTCGATTTACCGGCACCATTTGCACCTATTAAACAATTTACTTCACCGCGTTTTACACTAAAGTCAACCTTGTCTAATGCTTTTACCCCTGGAAATAGTTTGTATATTGCTCTCATTTCTAAAATATTATCCTGTTCTCGCAATTCCATATCCTCCCTTTACATAAGCCGTAATGCGAGCCATGATGCGGTAAAGCAGCATCTCAAATAACCGGAAGACGCTTTTTATTCACACTACTCATGCATCATGTCTTTTAAGTTTTCATAAAGTTTTAAATATTTTTCAAAAGGTCTTTTATATTTTTGATAATTCTCATAATTTGGCACTATGACTAATTCAGGCTTTACCATATTGCTTGCTGCAGTATCGAAATCATTGTAGTATCTTGTACCGGAAGCTGCTACGACACAACATCCAAGAACACCTGCCTGCGTATCCCGGTTAATAATAATTTTTTTACCCGTAACATCAGAGATAATCTGCATCCACACTTTATCTTTTGTAACTCCGCCGCAAGCTGTTATCGTATCAATATGATACCCCTGTTCTTCATAGTTTCTAATAATATTATTTGTTCCAAAAGCAATGGATTCTATTATGGCACGATAAATATGTTCCCATGTGTGTTTCAAATTAAGTCCAAATATAACTCCCTTTGCCAAAGCATCCTTATAAGGAGTCCGGTTCCCCTGAAAAAAGTCTAGGACAGTAATTCCGTCAGCACCAATTGGCACCTTTTCTACACTTTTAATTAATTTCGCATAGGAATTATTCCCTTCGCCTTCAATATGAAAGTTTTTTCTAAACCAGTTTACCAATCCCGAAGCTGATATCTGTCCGCCTTCTAGCAGCCACATGCCATCAACAACCGCACTGTCATAGGGTCCCCAGACACCTGCGATATCCGGTTTTTCTTTAGACAGGCACAAATGTACAAAACTGGTACCCATGATAATTCCAATTTTATTCGGTTGGAGAACATCCAAGCCAAACATAGCCATATGAGCATCAATGCCGCCTTGTACAATAAGCATTTCCTTATTTATTCCATATTTTTCAGCTATATTAGGCCGAATCTTTCCAAGAACCTCTCCTATTTTATCAACATGTGTTACCAGTTTCTCTTCAAAATCCTCAAATCCAATTTCTTCAAAAAAATCTCTTTGATAACCACCCATGGAGCTCACATAATTCCACTTACAGGTTGTATTACAAATAGAAGAAGAAAGATTCCCACATAGTTTAAAATTGATCCAATCCAGCTGCTCTACCAGTTTAAAACAGGAATCATACAACTCCCTTCTATTTTTTTTTATCCAGATTGCCTTGGGAATCATCCATTCAAAAGAAGTTTCCTGCCCGCAGAAATTCAGTACCGGATGTTTTGTTTCGTTAATCATTTTCATTTCATCCTTTGATCTGGCATCCATCCACATCATGGCATTCATCAAAGGAGTACCTTCTTTATCAATTGCAAAGACGGTTGAAGAGGTAGAACATACACAACAAGATATAATATGAATCTTCTGATCCTCTGTTAATTCTTTAAAACACTTCTCAAGAGTATCCGATATTGCCTCCCACCAGTCTAATGGATTTTGTTCCGCCCATCCGAATTCCGGATAGGTTATTCCCCATTGTTTTTGATGACTGGTTATTATATTGCCATTGTTGTCACAAATTCCAATTCTAACACCTTGTGTACCGGTATCAATACCCATAAAATAAGATTTCATCATATGTTACCTCGCTTTTATTGTTGTCCATTTGAATAAAACATTATCTTACTTAAAAAATAATTTTCCCTTTGCAATGGATTCAATCTTGATGAACATGTTATCATATACTAGGAACATTTGTATATTCATATAATACTATAGTTTTTCTTCATTGTCAATAATTAATAAAATAAACTTTTAGATTATTCATTTTTTGTGCATTAATAAATTATATTTTGATGTATATCATAATGAAATTATATTTTAATTCCAATGCTCTCTATTAACTGTTACCTCATAATATTCATATTTGTGTGATTTTTTTAACAATATGCCCAATAAATATATTGACTTTTTAACATTAATATGATATTTTAAATATATTATATCATACGTTACCATTATAGTTACATATGTTCATAAATAATATTACTTTTGAAAGGAGATTTAATTATATGTCAAACAATTACCGTGAATTATTCCAACCCGCTCATACTTTAATAGGTATGGGTTGTATTAACGAAATCCCCCGCTATATAGATGCCCTTAATGCAAATAAAGCATTAATTGTTTCAGATACAGGATTGGTAAAAGTAGGAACTGTTAAGAAAGTAACCGATGTACTTGATAATGCCGGAAAGCCGTATGAGATATTCGATGAAGTTGTACCCAATCCAACCACCGCTGTAGTAAAGGCAGCAAGTGAGACACTTCAAAAAGGAAAATGTGATTATGTGATTGGTATCGGCGGAGGTTCGCCGTTAGATGTAGCAAAAGCAGTTGGTATTCTTGCTGTAAACGGCGGAGAAATCAGAAGTTATGAAGGTGTTAATAAAACAAACAAGCCAGGTCTTCCTCTAATCGCTATCAATACCACCGCGGGTACCGGATCAGAGGTTACACGTGACTATGTTATTACAGACGAAGAAAAAAAAATAAAAATGCTGATGGTAGATTCCAATTGTTTAGCTTATTTAGCAATTGATGATCCGCAATTAATGCTTGACATGCCTCCGCATTTAACCGCCGCCACCGGAATGGATGCCATAACTCATGCCATTGAAGCCTATGTATGTAAATCTAGTTTTCCATACTCAGACGGACTTGCCCTTGAGGCTGTCAGATTGGCCTCCAAATCCTTAAAGAGGGCAGTGCAGGAAGGAAACAACGTGGACGCAAGAACCGATATGTGTTGGGCTGAATATATGGCCGGGCTGGCATTTTCAAATTCCGGGTTAGGTTTAGTTCATGCAATGGCACATCAATTAGGCGGTTTTTACAATATGCCTCACGGTGTTGCAAATGCAATTCTTCTTCCTTATGTTATGGAATTCAACTCCCTTGTCTGCAAAGAACGTTTTGTACAAATCGCAAAAGTATTAGGCATTAAAACACACAACATGACTGCCGATCAATCATCAAATGCTGCAATTGAATACATAAAAGAATTATCTTATGAGCTTAATATTCCCCCATTAAGCTCCTTAGGCTTTAATCCATGTGATGTTATTACTCTTTCGCTCAATGCCTTAGACGATACCTGCCTGTCAGATAACCCACGAACTCCCAGCCTGGTAGACGTACAAAATATCTATATGAATGCTTTCGAAGGCAAATAAGTCTTTCAGGTAAACGAAAAGGGGCTGATGCACAAATTTGCAACAACCCCTTTTAATCATATAAATACCTATATTATTCTTCTGCCGGCACTTCTTCACCTAATCTGCTTAATACCCATACTGCTGTTTCTTCATTAATAATCAATACGTTAATATATCCACCATTCAAAGCCCCGCAAATACAGTTTACTTTACTTTGTCCCAGTGCCACTCCAATTCTATATTCTTTTTGTTTAATATTCTCTAATGGCACTGCTATGGTTCTGTCATCTAAATGTTTATCACAAATATTACCTTCAAAATCAATTACATGTGAACAAATATCCCCTACTGCACCTTTTTCCGATAACTGTATCATTTGTTCCTTGCTTAAATATCCTGCACTTACAAGTGCACTCTGAAGTCCAAAGGAGCCCATCGTAAACAATGCTATATTAGCTTTTTTACCATAGTCTATGATCTTATCAATATTATGGTCCTGGAGCATAAACTTCTTTAAGGTGCTGTCATCTACCACCGCAGGCAGCGGCAATATATATGGTGTACCAGCCAATGCCTGAGAAAAATTCTTAGCTATTTCCGTTGCATAAATATTGCTTGTAAGGTTACTGATACCTCCGCACAATTGTACTGTTACGATATTATCTAAATCATTTCTGGCAAACACCGCCCGAGAACAATGATATATCGTTTCTCCCCAGGAAAGTCCAATAATATCACCATTTTTTAATATAGAATCCAAATAGCGGGCGGCTTCTTTTCCCAGCTTAGCAATAGGGTTCTCATCGGTTCCCTTTGGTACAACAATTACTCTTTTTAAGTTAAATCGATTTTTTAGTTTCTTCTCTATATTAGATTCAATTTTAGTAGGATCATGTACTTCTACCTTTACAATTCCCGCTTCTTTTGCCTCATTTAATAATTTTGATATGTAAGGGCGTGAAAGGTTTAAAGTTTTTGCCACCATATCCTGATTATAATTTTGTTCATAATATAATTTTGCTACTTTAACTAATAACTCTATTTTTTTGTAGTCATACATTGCCGTCCTCCATTATAATTAGAGCATCGTGGTATTCAATGCCGGCTAAATTTATTCTTTTCTTTTTAAGTTCTATATTTTAACTATTAAGTAATAATATAACACAAATTTAATAAATTATAAAGTTTTAAAATAAAAATTCCTAAAAAGAATCGGCCCCTACAAGCCAGACTAAAAAGGGGCTGTTGCAAAATTCAAAATATAACAAACTTGTGGGAGAATATGATTTATTTTCACAGATATTTTGTGAAATGTATGTGCGAATGTCTCCAAGACAGAGAATGGAGCCGTTTATTCGCGCGACATGGAACAAAATTCAAGAAATATAAATCATATTCTAGACACAAGTTCAGTATATTCAATATTTTGCAACAGCCCCTTCACTATTCCGGGAGAATTACAGTTCCGGTTTAAATAAAACTTTTGTAAATACTTCGCTTCTATTATACATCATATCAAATACCTGTTTACAATCTTCCAAACGAACACGGTGCGTAATCAATGGATTTACATTGATCTGTCCGCTATGCATGTAGTCCAAAGCACTTTGCCATTCGTTTACAGGCAATGGATTAATGGATGAATTCCAGCTTCCATAGATTTTTAATTCACCTCTTAAAATACTGGCAACAGCTTTATTAGGAAAAGTAACATCATCATATGTAATACCACCGTAAACAACCTCTCCATTTTTTTTGCAGCTTTCAACTGCTTGCACATGTGTGATTTTATTGCCGGCAAATTCAATGGCAATATCTACACCTTCCCCCTTCGTCATTTCTTTAATTGCTTTCACAGCATCCACCTCTTTACCATTTACACCGTGGGTTGCTCCAAGACGTTTTGCAAGTCTTAATTTATCATCCGCAACATCCACTGCAATTACTGTGGTACAGCCTAATGCTTTCAACCATTGTGCCGTAATATAACCAATTGCACCAAGTCCAAACACTGCTGCTGATTTTCCGGCAATAATATCAACTTTTCTGGCTGCATGAAGTCCAACGGATACCGGATCCGTAAAAGAACCCATTTCATAATCAACATTTGCCGGCAGCTTTAAGCAGTTTGCAGATTCAACAACGATATATTCAGCCATAGCTCCATCACTTCTTGAGCCATAGTAATCGTAAGTGTCACATAAATGGGATTGCCCAACTTTACAATATTGACAATCGCCACATGGAATTAATGGCATTACAGCTACTCTATCTCCTATATTAAGACTACTTTTAACATGAGCACCGCAGTCTGCTATCTCGCCGGCAAATTCATGGCCGATTGTTGTGGGGAAATGATACGTTCCCTTCACCATAACACGTGGTATATCCGAACCGCAGACACCGCAGCTTTTTACTTTAATTAAAACTTGTGTATCTTTCTCAATTGTCGGAACGTCTACTTCTACACAACGGATATCTTTTGGTGCAAATAAACGTACCGCTCTCATTTTTTGTGCCATTTAAATTCCCTCCTTATGTTATGTCTTTACTTCCTGTTAGTAAGCACCCGAAGAAGCTGTTCCGTTTATAATAGCAATACCTGAACTTGTTCCCAGACGGGTTGCTCCTGCTGCAATCATAGCTTTTGCAGTTTCAGCAGACTTCACTGAACCAGATGCTTTTACTCCCATATCCGGTCCAACGGTTTTTCTCATTAACATAACATCTTCTACCGTAGCTCCACCGGTTGAGAATCCTGTGGAAGTCTTAACAAAATCAGCTCCAGCTTCTTTGCAAATCTGGCAAACATGAATTTTTTCATCTTCTGTTAACAAACAAGTTTCAATAATAACTTTCACAATAGCTCTGCCATTAACACCAATCACAACATTAGCGATATCTTTTTTAACAAAATCCCAGTTTCCCGATTTTATCATCCCCACGTTAACAACCATATCTACTTCTTTAGCACCATTTTCAATGGCCTCGTTTGCTTCAAAAACTTTTGATTTTGTCGTTGTTGCTCCTAAAGGAAACCCGATAACGGTGCACACCTTAACCGCAGAGCCTCTTAATTCCTCATAACAAAGCGGAACATATCCCGGATTTACACATACGGAGCAAAAATTATTTTCTTTTGCTTCTTTACATAACTGTTTAATTCCATCAATCGATGCATCTTGTTTTAATAAGGTATGGTCAATCATACCTGCTATATTACTATTCCCAGCAGTGAAACCTATTTTCGTACCAAGTCCGCCTTCTCTTATTAATCTTGAATATATCTCATCTGCTATTCTTTCAACTAATTTATCTGTTTCTGTCATTTATTTGCCTCTCTTTCAACCAGTCTCTATTCTTGGGGCAAGTGATCTAATACTCCTAAAATTGTAGTATCAGTTTCTACATTTTCTCCAATAATCATTTTTGCAGAACCACCTTCCGTAGTAAATAGCACATAATCACCAATTCCGGCACAGCTGCTGTCCATAGCAACTATGACCGGACCGCACTCCATACCTGATTCATTCACTTCTCGTATCATCATTAGCTTTTTCCCTTGATGAGAAGGTATCTTAATTGTTGAAATTAAATTGCCCACTACTTTCCCTATTGTCAATTTTATTTTTCCTTTCCTGGAAGAATATTTTCTACATCATCGTGGGGACGCGGAATAACATGTACTGAAACTAATTCTCCAACACGTTTTGCCGCTGCCGCACCTGCTTCCGTAGATGCCTTTACTGCTCCTACATCTCCTCTAACCATTACCGTAACTAAACCGCTTCCAATCATTTCTTTACCCATCATTTTAACATTTGCCGCTTTTACCATTGCATCTGCTGCTTCAATTGCTCCCACTAAACCTCTTGTCTCTATCATTCCCAATGCATTTTGTTCCATTTTTTTCATTTCCTTTCTGATTTGCTTTTGTTGGGCAAGTTTTTTATTTTCATCTTTGGCAGTAACCGGATTACTCTCTGGCTGCACAACTTCGATTGCATTGCTTTCTTTCTTATTAGTCACTAGTTCTTTTGCAGTATTCATTGTGGCAGTATCCCTTCAACATCATCATGGGGACGTGGAATTACATGAAGTGAAACAACCTCCCCTATTCTCTTCGCTGCTGCTGCTCCCGCTTCTGTAGCTGATTTTACTGCTCCGACATCACCTCTTACCATTACGGTAACTAATCCACTTCCTGCCTTTTCCTTTCCTATCAGCTGTACATTTGCTGATTTTACCATTGCATCTGCTGCTTCAATTGCCGCTACAAGACCTCTTGTTTCTACCATACCTAATGCGTTCTTTTCCATCATTAATACTCCTTTCGTGATTAAGTTTTCTTTCATGACTGACATTTTAGCTCCCACTGCGTAAATCGTAAATCATCTGCCCACAGATGATTTACTGCCTCAGACCAGAGTGTGAAAAGCTTTTTATTTCACACTATCTACAATGCCAACGATACTTGCGTCAACAGGCACCATCCCAAGTTTCAGAGCATTTGCTCCTTCTTTGCCGGTAACAATATACACTTTATCTCCACAACCTGCAGCACGGGATGCATCTGCTGCCACCAGTACTCTATTACCCATTTCTTTAGATAAACTTACAATTAACAGTTTAACACCTGTGAGTGATGCATCCTTAACTGTTGAAGTCACTTTACCTACAACATTCCCGATTATCACCATTTCACCTCCAAGTACCAAAGGGTATTGATATTTATATCACATATGTATCACATAGATTGACACGATTATCCGGAATTAGTCCGAAATATCTTTCTCCTCATATTTATTAAAGATGCTTTTTCCGCCTATTTCAATGGAATCTATGATTCCGATGATTGCAGCATCAACCGGCTTTTTTTCTGAAATTAAAGTAAGCCGTGCTGAACTTCCTGTTACCACAAGCACTGTTTCCATTTCTCCTGCTCCCACCGTATCCACTGCCACCAGGGTTCTAGAACTTAGCTTCATAGTATTCATATCAACCGCTCTGACAAGAAGAAGAGATACTCCTTTTAATTCTTCTGTTTTATTGGTACTTATTACATTTCCAATTACTTTACAAACCTCCATATTTTACACCCATTGCAAACTTATTTGCAGTACTGCCACATACAATAGAATACGGGTAAGGATGCATTCTATTGTCAAAAATAAAAAGGAGTGAAAGAATTACAACGTGGCATCCTTTTCTATCTATATTTTCTTTCACACTTATACCGGCCTTGTTCGTTTGATATTTATGTTGGTTTCCCGGATTTTATCATTTGCCAGAGGAGTTATAATACAACCGGCACTTACTGTGATTTCCCTTGTTCCATTTTTTAGGGCATGTACTATATCTTCTTCCAATAATATGGATTGAAAGGCCGCTTTTTCTTTTTTTGCGTTAGTAGAATCCAGATATTGAATCTCGCAACCAAGCAATTCAGCCTTTTGTAACAACTTATTGTATGTTTCCTGTACAAGATTTTGAGTATCATTATAATAAGGAACAATAATTTTTATCAGCTTTCCTTGTAAAAGCGCCTCAAGTACCAGTTTAATCAATTTATTATAACTGCTCCTCATTTCCACCAAATTTTCCAACAGTTCTATATCAGGCGAGAACAAATCAATCTGTTCAATCAATTTCATATGGAGCGCGATTCTCCCATAGGTACCGGCACCTTCCAAATCAGATATACATTCAACTTTTGATTTCTTTTGTAATTTCTCCAAATATTCCGGAAGCTTTAATTCCCCATACGCATTTTCTGGAAGCATAACTACTATCTTTGATTTTTCTTCATTGCATTCTGAAGAACTTTGTTCCCTGTCACCGGCATGTTCTAAAAAGCTTTCGCCGTATAGCCGCCCAATGTATTCCCATACCAAATCTTCAATTACTTTTCTAACGTCTGTCACGATAAATCCTCCATATGGAATAAATTAGCTGACCTGGTCAATAATACGTTTAAATACATCTGGCTTTAAACTGGCTCCTCCAATTAAGAATCCATCAACATTTTCAATACTTCCAATTTCTAAAGCATTTTTTTCATTTACGCTACCGCCGTAAAGCAACCTTACTGTTCTGCCAAATGCATCTTTTAAAACTTCTTTTATATAGGCATGAGTTTCTTTCACTTCCTCTGAGCTGGCACTTACTCCGGTACCGATTGCCCAAATCGGTTCATATGCAATCGATATGCCAGAAAACATATCCCAGGTGATTTCAGCTAAATCTTTTTTAATTTGTTCTTTTAAAATCGCTTTCCATTCTCCACTTTGGCGTTGTGTTAGGTTTTCGCCGATACAAATGATTATATTTAATCCACTTTTGACACCGGCATGGGCTTTTTTATTAATTTCTTCGTCTGTTTCATTATAGTAGGTTCTTCTTTCTGAATGCCCGACCAATGCATAATCACATCCCAGCTCTTTTATCATCGGTATCGAAATCTCTCCAGTGTATGCACCTTCTTTCTTATAGTGAAAATTTTGCGGACCATAATGAATATTTTGTTTGTTAAAATCAGTTGATAGTGCTGCTAATACGGTATATGGCGGAAAAATTAGTATCGTATTCGCCGACACAGTTTCTTCCATTTCAGTTAAAAACTTCTTGCCTTCTGAAATTGTCATATTCATCTTCCAATTTCCAGCAATAATCAGCTTTTTATCTAAATGATTACCCACAATCTCTTTCACTGCTTTCAAAATATCATTTCTATTTATCATTATTACCATCACCTTTATATTTTGTTACATATGTTTTTCTTATTGTAAATTATGTAACTGTGATTGTAGAATATCACACCGTTTTATAAATGTCAATGAATTTTCTGCAATTAATATAAATATATTATACTGCATTGATACTCACAATCACCTATAATATGCATTTCCAATAAAGAAGCGCTCTCTTAATAATCACTTCAATCCATATGCTGCCATTGCTTTTTACAACCGCTCAAACTGTCTTAAAAGCTGTTGTTTATTCTACCAACGTTTTTTTACAATGCAGTTAAAACGCTTTTTATAAACATTTGTTAATTATCAAAAATCAATTGTAATCATTAACAGAACCTGTTATAATGGAAACTAATTATTTAATAATAAATATTTTCCAGCTGAAATCTCAATCAAATATCTTGACTTAATTGAAAGGACGGAATGACAATGAAATTAAATCTATCAAAACGTATCGGGGGTATTGTTGGTGTCCTTGTGCTTACAATCTCACTAACCATTGGTCTGATTGCGATCAGTTACAGCTCAGCCGCATTAATTAACCAACAAGAAAAAAGTATGCAGTTACTGGCAAATGAAGGTGCAAACCAAATCAAAGAAATCATTAATACACAGTTGCAGGTTTTAAATGAGGTTGGAAGTACAACAACCATGGTATCTATGTCTTGGGAGCTTCAAAGGCAGGCTCTTACAAGCACGGTAAATCGACTGGGGTTTTTAGATATAGCCGTAGTCTTACCTGATGGAACTGCACAATATGTTATTACTGGTGAAACATCATCCTTAGGTGATAAAGAATTCATTCAGAAAGCTTTTAAAGGCGAAGCCGACGTATCCGATATCAGCATTGATCAAGAGACAAAAAAACCTGTTATTATGTATGCCGCACCAATAAAAGCATACGGGGTAGTTGCTGGTGTCTTAGTCGGAATAAAGGACGGGACAGAATTAAATGATATCACAGATCAAATGGGATTGGGTGAAAGAGGTTATGCCTATATCGTAACCCTTGATTCAACCATACTTAGCCATCCCAATAGAGATTTAGTATTAACTCAAACAAATGTATATAACGAAATTGATACAAATGGCTCCCTAAAAACCTTCGGAATTGCTTTAAAGAAATTAGGAATGCAAAAAACCGGAATCATTAAATATAGCTATGATAGCGAAATGCGTTTATCCGCAATGGCGCCTATTCCGAATAGCAGATGGACTCTTGGTGTAGGCAACTATGAAAAGGACGTTTTAGAGTCAATGAATAATCTGACCAAGTTCTTACTCGCCATCACAGGGCTCGTTCTCATCTTAGGCATTATAGCAGGCGGTCTTGTTGGAAGGTTCATTTCCAATCCCATTTCCCGAATTTTAGACTCCGTAGAACGAATGTCCAGATATGACTTTACAACAAATCTTAGCAAACGGGACTCAAAGATAATAAAGAGAGCCGATGAAATCGGTACGATTGCAAAAGCAGTTATGAAAATGAAGGAAAATATAACTGCATTGGTTCAAGTAGTTGCAGAAAATTCACAACAAGTTGCAGTTTCTTCCGAAGAACTTACATCTATCGCCGGACAATCTGCAATTTCAGCCAATGAGGTAGCTGGAACTATCGAGGAAATATCCAGAGGTGCTTACGACCAGGCAAAAGAAACGGAGACCGGCTCCGCTAATATTCATGCATTAAGTCAGCTGATTACAAAAGAGCAGAAATACGTCTACGAATTAAATGAATCGTTAAATCAAGTCAATAGTCTTAAGGACATGGGATTAGCTGCTATAAAAGACTTAAACCAAAAGAACAGCGAATCAGGCAAAGCTACAATCGGTATCTTCGAGGTTATTATGGAAACAAATAAAAGCGCTGTAAAAATAGAAAGTGCAAGCAATATGATTAAAAATATTGCAGACCAAACTAATCTTCTTTCATTGAATGCAGCCATTGAAGCCGCAAGAGCAGGCGAAACTGGACGAGGTTTTGCCGTTGTGGCAGATGAGATTCGAGAACTTGCAGAGCAGTCCAAGCGTTTTACCGAAGAAATCGCTCTCATTATAAGAGATTTATCTGCTAAAACAGAAACTTCTGTAAAAGCAATGGAATCGGTTACCGTCATTATGGATTTTCAAACCGTAAGTGTAAACAATACCAGCGATAAGTTTGAAGGAATTAATAATGCCATAGAAAAAATGAAGTCAGTTATTGATAATCTAAATGATGCAGGCAAAGAAATGGAATCAATGAAACAAGAAATCGTTGCAGTAATGGAAAACCTGTCTGCAATCTCAGAACAAAATGCAGCCGGAACACAAGAGTCTTCGGCTTCCGTTCAAGCACAAACCTCTTCTATTCAGGAAATTGCAAATGCAAGCAAGTCCTTAGCCTGATTAGCCGAAGACCTGCAATCAGAAATTCAAAAATTTAAATATTAATAGATAATTTCACCGGATATTATATGATTTTATCAATGCATCCTGTACCTCAGGGTTTCTGAAAGTTTCTATCCATAAATGCAATCGCTGAATGGTATCGAACACAGAAACCCTTTTGTTTCAGGGCTGTCTTTGTTTATTTTACTGAATATTATTCTTTATCATCTTCAATGCGGTTAAGACATCGTACTGCGGCGCAGCTCATAAAAATACTGCACAATGGGATGCTTCGACTTCATCTTATCCTCCAGGCTTAAGAGCCGCTTTTTACCGACACGCCTGTCTATCAAAGCGAACACATTCAATAAAATATCCTTACTCTCCAGACTTTCCTCAATGGAACCGGATAAAAATGAATTTGCAGCAGAATAAAAATCAGATTTACTTAATGCAGTCTGTGCTGCCAGCATTTCTTTGGCGCAGAGTGCTGTTTTGCGTTTTTTTGCAATCACTGCCAGCCGTTCCTCAGGGATTGTCCCGCCCATATCTTTTCTAACTATTTCAAGGTCTTCTATACAAACCGGAATTTGAATCTTCGGATCATTCTTTATATCCTGTTCCGACTGATACCACCGAATCATGGTCGTTGCGTCACTCATGTTGAAGATTTCCTTCTTATCCACCGTAATATAGCACTGCCCCGCTTTATCCGGAATGTAACGGTAGCTCGAAGCACGGTATTCCACTCTCCCCACTAATGCAGGGCAGAGAAAGTTCTCAAGATTTTGTTTCATTTTACTCCAAATCATAATCCGCTACTGTCCTTTACCCGAAAATACTTTCCTTTTTTTTGCTTCACCTATATTTTTTTTACCTTGTTCTTTTCTTTTAACATAACTCTTTTTTTCTTTTAATACACCCTCCCCGGTCATGCGGAACTTTTTCTTTTCTGGCAGTGCCCTTTGCGAAGCTCCCTGTCTGCCTGGGGCAGTCTTTGGGGTAAGGGTTGTATTAAGCAGCGGGTAAGAGTGATCTTTTACCTCTGTGATAAGTTTTCCTATCAATCTTTCTATGTCAGCCAGCATTTCTTTCTCATCAATATCACAGAAAGCAATTGCTGTTCCGCCTGACCCTGCCCTGCCCGTCCGTCCGATACGGTGTACATAAGTTTCAGGTGTATCCGGCAGGTCAAAGTTTATAACATGGGAAAGTTCGTCAATATCAATTCCCCTTGCAGCAATATCTGTTGCAACTAATACCCTCAGCGTTTTGTTTTTGAAATTCTTCAGTGCAAGCTGACGGGCATTCTGTGCTTTACCTCCATGAATTGCCTGGGCACTGACCTTTACTTTTGCCAATTGACGTACCAAACGGTCGGCACCATGCTTGGTACGGGTAAAAATAAGAGCAGACTCAATGGATTCATCCCCTAAAACTTGCAGTAACAGTTCCTTTTTGTTCTCCTTATCCACATAGTATACATATTGCTTAATTATATTAACCGTTGAAGATACCGGTGTAACCGTTATTTTAACCGGATTTAATAAAATTGTGCCGGCCATCCTTGCAATTGCAGGCGGCATTGTAGCCGAAAAAAGAAGAGTTTGCTTATTCGCCGGTGTTTTGGCGGTTATCTTCTTAACCTCATTAATAAATCCCATGTCAAGCATCCGGTCCGCTTCATCCAATATAAATATTTTAATATGCCTTAAGTCAACTAATTTCTGATTGAGCAGGTCATTCAGCCTGCCTGGAGTTGCAACAAGAATATCCACACCTTTTCGCAATTTCTCCTCCTGAGGCTTTTGGGACACACCGCCGAAGATGGCACAATATTTTAATTCAGTATATTTACCATAAGTACAGAAACTCTCATAAATTTGAAGTGCAAGCTCCCTGGTAGGGGTAATAATAAGGGCACGGATATTCCTGCTCCCTGTCTGTGAAACTTTTTCTTCACATAGCAGCTGCAGCGTTGGTATCGCAAAAGCAGCTGTTTTACCGGTACCGGTCTGTGCACATCCTAACAAATCTCTGCCGCTTAGGACCGGCGGTATGGCCTTTTCCTGTATTGGTGTAGGCACCGTATAATTTTCACCGCTTAATGCCTTTAAAACAGAGGGTATAATCTTTAATTCTTCAAAATGCATTTAAACTCCTTGCTTCAAACATAATTATTTTTTTTATATTTCATTATACTTTTATATTTCCAGTTTCCAGTTTATATCTTCTTATGCATATCCGATATATTTCTGGTTTAATCTCGATGTGTTAATCTTAATGAAATAGGTTGTCTATGTTTTGATTCTTCTGCATTATACCATTAATATAACCATTTTACTATGTTTAATTGTATTTATTGATTATCTGCCCATCGGTGGGGCGGTCAGATCGGATAATATCTCTCCTTAAATGGGACAGATAGCACTTATTTTTATTAGATAATTGTTAAATGTTTTTCACTATATAACGCCTTTCTGAAGTGAAATATTGGCATACCGGGCAGTTGTTACGGTCTGTACAACTAAATATGCATTCCTTGTTTCTTCATAAAAAGGTAATCTGTCCGAAAGACCAAAGTCCTTAAACGCCTGCTCCCGATCGCGCTTTTCTATAATGCTTTTATAACTTTCCCATATTTCCGGTAACGGCTCTCCCGGAAGGTTCCTCATTAGTTTAACCGGTTTTTTAACATAGCCGTCAAGGGGGAAGTAAGTCAGAATAGCATCGAGAAGGTCCGGAATTTCCACTCCATCTGCTTTCAGATATCGTTTTGCATTCGATATGGCCGGAAAATTTGCATCAGCTAAGACCAGCACATCACTATGCCCCATCTCCATCATATATTTCATTAAATCCGGCGAAATAATACCGGGAATTCCTCTCAACATAATAAATTCTCCTTATAAATAAGATTATGAAAAGGAGCCGGAAAGTATACACGGCCCCTTTTCTATCATTAATAATCAAAATCGTCAACATTATCTATTGTAATTATTAAAGGATCTCCAAGCAAAACTTCACCGCTTTTAACAGAAGCCGTTCCGATTCTTTCCGTAGTAATCTTTGCCGAATCTGCCGTAACATCCCCTTTTACCAGCTGATATCCTGCCTGAACTGCCAGATAGCCAAGATTCATACTGTTCCACAGAACACCAACATTGAAAGGATTATCCTCATTCTTAATGTAGGAATTTAACGCATTTGGTGTTGCAACACCAATCAGAACAATCTTATCCTTATCCGGTTTATTGGTAGAGGCTTCATATTGTGATGCAAGAGCAGGTGCTGTCATTGAAGTAATACCAAAGGCACACTGAATTTTATCCCCGCCTTCTCCCATTCTGGATATTAAAGTTCCTGCCTGGCTCTGAACCTGCATTTCATCTGCACCCGGATAATAAATATCAGAATCCTGATTCTGTAATTTCATCCAATTGTAATCATCCATCTGAATCATCTTTTGAATATTACTGTTCCAGGCCTCAACGTTGGTATCTGTTTTAGTCTGGCCCATAATTGCTATATTGGCCGGATTGTCAGGTCCGTATCCTTTTTCCATGAGCTGCTGCGCTGCATTTTCAACCAATGCTTTTGCAACACCTTCATAAGATGCCTGGTTGACAAATAAATCTCTGGCTTCCTTTTCTGAATCTGAGTCAAACGTTACAATTTTGATACCCCGCTCTTTTGCTTTCTTAAGTGTAGGCGAAATAGCGGCGGCATCCACACAGCCCACTACTACTGCATCTACTCCCTGGGCAATCCAGCCTTCCAGAATATCAACCTGTTTCTGGTTTGTTGCCTGGTCCTGCGGAGGGCCGTCATACAGCAATTCAACTTTGGCGCCACCTGCCTTAAGTTCTTCAATTGCTTCTTCTGCTCCCTTTTTGCAGGCATCCCAATAGTTTTCACCTTTCATTTTAGGCAGTACCGCAATTCTGATAGTACTATCCTCTGATGCTCCAGTTGTATTTCCTCCTGAATTTGTTGTTTCTCCTGTTTTAGTACAACCGGTAAGCCCGCCAAACAGTAAGCTCGATACCAAAAATAACGCTAATACCTTTTTACTCATATTTTTCTCTCCTTATATTTATTAATTTTTTACTACCAGCAAATGTCTGACTTTTCTCCTGCGATTTACAAGTTCATAGACAATTAAGCTGATAATTAAAACCATTCCCTGAACAATGGTCTGCATATCAATGGGAATATTCAGAATTGTCAGACCACTGTTTAGCACACCCATAATCAGGGTTGCCAATATGGTGCCTTTCATATCACCCGCACCTCCCAGAATACTTGTCCCGCCAAGTACGACTATGGTAATTGCTTTCAGATTTATATTGGTTCCTGCATCATAACGAAGGCTGGTGAATCTTCCTATCAAAATCAGTCCGGCAACCGCACACATCAGGCCAACCAGAATATAGGTTTTAATTAACGCCTTCTGTATATCAATACCGCAATACCTTGCCGCATTATCATTTAACCCGATACCGAATAATTTTCTTCCGAAGGTTGTCTTCGCAAGTACTATGTAGAACACGATAGCAGCAATCGCATAAATATATATCTGCGTCGGAATTCCCAAAACAGAAGTCCCTCCTACAGACTCCGCAAGTGAATAGGCATAAACGCTGTCCCCTCCGGTAATTCCTCTCGTGATACCTAAAAACAAAAACATGGATGCCAGGGTTGTTACCATGGCCGGAACTTTGGCTTTGGCAATAATAATTCCGTTAAAGGCCCCGCAGGCCACCCCAATTAGCAATGTAACAAACGCTCCCACAGCTCCGCCCATGGACCTGGCCGCTAATGCACCAAGCATGGACGATAAGACCATGATATTACCTACTGACAAATCAATTCCTCCCGTAATAATAACCAGGGTCATAGGGAGTGCTATTAATCCTAATTCAACCACATTTCTGAATACTACGTTAAGCATATAATCCTTTGATAAAAATACCGGATTCATAACCGATATTACCGTAAATATCAGGAGCAGTATTAAAAACAAAGCTGTGTTAAAGGTAATCTTAAACCGCTTGTGCTTCATGTTTTTCACCTCCTCCCTTTTCCGGAATCCTGCGTTTCTTCTTTATTTTGAATGCACTTGATACAACCGAAAGAATTATAATGATACCCATAATGGCATCCGACCAGTCAGGACTGATTCCCAGATAATTAATTGCCGGAGAAATTAATGCCAATATCATTGCACCGATTACGGTACCAATCAGTTTACCGCTTCCTCCCGCCGTACTGGTTCCTCCCAAAACGACTGCCGCAATGAATGTCATTTCCTTTCCGTTGGCCATCGTCATCGTAACTCTCTGACTGGCAGTTGCTATAATAATTGCTGTTATACCATATAATGCTCCGGCTATGGAATAAGCTATAACCACGGTGCGTTCAACATTTACGCCGGCCAGCCTTGCACCGTTCATGTTGTTGCCGATTGCATAAAGCTTTTTGGAAAATCCGGAATATTTCATAAACAACAGTGCCGAAGCAGTGATAACCAGCATGAAAACCGTACTTGCCGGAAAAATCCCGAATATTTTGGCATTATATGCAAGCCAGGTAAAGCTTGCCGGAAGATCATAAACGGAGCCGTCTGCAACAAGAGGCAGAACTCCCTGAAATAACTGCGTTGTAGCCAAGGTTGCGACGATGGCAGGTATCCGTAGTTTCGTGATAAAAAGGCCGTTCAGCATACTTAATATGGCACCCGCCAAGACAGTAACCGGTAAAAATACCCCTAACGGCAGATCCGCTTTTCCCAAAAAAGCAGCAATAATACATAATACTGATATCAGAGCACCTGCCGACACATCAATATTGGAAGTTATAATAATCATATTCATACCAATTGCAGCAATTAATATGTAATTAAACTGGTTCAGTACACTCATTAAGTTGCCCAGTTCATAAAAGCTCTCTGCGGCAGCTCCTAAAAACAGAAGGATAAATACCAGAAATAAAAACAGGTAAAATTCTGCTGTCATGAATTTTGCATATTTATTATTTAATCCTTTACTCACCCTGATTTCCTCCTTTTACCCTTCCAGGGCTACTTTTAAAATATCATTCAAAGTTGCATCCGCCCTGTCAAAACAGCCTGCCATATATCCGTCCTTCATAACATAAATCCGGTCACACATACCAAGCAGTTCGGGCAGTTCACTGGATACCATTAAGATGGTCAGGCCTTTTGAAGTTAATTCGCTTATAATTTTATGTATCTCCGCCTTCGCATTTACATCAACGCCTCTGGTCGGTTCATCCAGTATCAGTATCTTAGGATTCAGTGCCAGAGCTTTCGCTATTGCTACCTTTTGCTGGTTTCCTCCGGAAAGATTTTTTACGAAAAATGCAGGGGAGGGCGCTTTAATCACAACACTTTTGATATATTTTTCCGCTACCTGCGCTTCTTTATTCCGGTTAATGATACACCACTTTGAAAATGAATCCAGCTGGGGCATTGAAATATTCTGTTCAATACTCATATCAGTCAGTAAACCAAATTTACCGCGGTCCTCCGATACATATACCAGGCCGTGCTTCATTGCTTCCCTATAGCTGGAGATGTTCAGCTGTTCTCCTTCCATTATGACTTTCCCGGAAGCTTTTGCCGACAATCCGCAAATCGCCTCCATCAGCTCCGTACGGCCGGCTCCCGCCAATCCGGCAAAGCCAAGTATTTCCCCTTTCCTTGCCTCAAAGGTGATATTTTTGAGAAAACCTTCATCATAAAAACTGCATATCTGAAAGCAGATTTCTCCTAATTCTGTTTCTGTTTTGGGATAATAATTATTCATACTTCGTCCCACCATATCCGCAACCAGTTCATCCTTACTGGTGTCTTTGACCTGCTTCGTCGATATATATTGTCCGTCCCGTATAACGGTTACTCTGTCACAGATTTCAAAAATTTCTTCCATACGATGGCTTATATAAACAATTCCAATCCCTTCCCTTTTCAGGTTATTGATGATATGAAACAATGCGGCTACTTCTCTTTGTGTCAGGGATGCGGTAGGTTCGTCAAAAATCAATATCCTTGCATCAAAGGTAAGTCCCTTTGCTATTTCAACCATCTGTTTCTGTGCCATACCAAGTGTTTTGATTTTTGCATTCATATCTATTTTTGTATTCAATCTTTTAAAAATTTCTTCTGCTTTTATCCTCATTTTTTTATAATCAAGAATTCGGACAGGTCCCTTGCTTTTTCTTAATTCATGACCAAGAAATAAATTTTCCAGCACTGTCATCTCTTCAAAAAGACTGGTTTCCTGAAAAATTATGGCTATTCCTTTTCGGTAGGATTCCATCGGATTGGAAAATTCCTGCTTTTCCCCTCCGATTATAATTTCTCCGGAATCCGGCTTATATACGCCGGACACCACCTTCATCAAGGTCGATTTTCCGGCACCGTTTTCTCCGCAGATTGCATGTACTTCCCCTTCCAGAAGGTTAAAATAAATACCGTTCAGTGCTAATACCCCCGGAAAAGTCTTTACGATATTACTTAATTCCAGTATTGTTTTCGTCAAAATAAATCCTCCTTATACATTGAAGCTATTCAATGACCAAATCCGGATTATCAGAAAAATGTTTTAGTATTACGATAGGTCCGGTGCAGGACGGATTGGTAATAACCACACCTTTTTTTGCAGCTTTTTCAGTTACAAAATACTCATCATGAGTCAATTCGCCATAATGAATCAGCACGGGAGATTCAATCTGCCATGCTCCAAAGCTTCCATATCCCTCCAGACAAATCAATCCATAAGGAGCGGAATCCTTTATTGTTACCGTCTGTCCCGGAAGTATGGTCAGACGTTTTGCCGATACACTTTCGCATTTATAGCAGATCCACTCCTCCACATATCCTTCGGCAAGCATTTCTTCCATTGGCTTCACCGGCTTTGGTCTCATAAAGTTATTTTTATGGAAATCCGGATCTACATTTTTCTCCCAATCGATGACATCCAATAAATAATCATAATTCCCCAGTTCTTCAAAAGGGCAGTTTTTCCAAAGAAGCTCCTCATTAACAACCTGCCCGTTCATTAAAACGGACTGATACATGGCATAAACATCCGATGCAAACTGGGGTTCATAGGTACACAAGCTGCCGGGGGCGTGCATTACTCCCGGTGCTACGTTAAAGCCGGTGTCCAATTCCAATTTATATGCTCTGGATAATCCCAGAATATTATTATCTCCTTTTGTAAAATTCTTTAGTGCTTTCAGAACTTCCGCCTTTGTTGTTTCCGGATGAAATCCAAAAAAAGTAAACGGAAACTCTCCTCCATGGTTATTTAACTGTGACGGAAAAAAATACATTTCCGGTTTTCCGGATGCCCCGACCCTGGCTGCATGCTCCTGCCTGTGATGAATATGATGAGGCAAAGGACCTTCATTATCAAAAAATTTGGAAAACATGGCCCATCTGTGATACTTATTCCAAAGAGCTTTACCAATAATCTCTTCTCCCATCAGCTCCACGGCATCACGCAGGAGTACCTTTTCTTTGCCTTCCTCATCTGCAACAATATAGCTTAATCCCTCATCCTCCGGTGTTCCCGGTCCATTCTCGGCCCAGGTCGCAGATGCAAACCATCTTTCATCAATTCCTCCCTTGGCCCCTCTGATAAAATAATCATCCGGATGCAGTTTAATTCTTTTACCCGGTCTGCAGAAAGCCCGCGGAACCCAGGTAGGTGCCAATCTTAATATTCCGTCTCCCTTTTCCAATGCTTTTTCGGCTAATTCTTTTTTTCCCATTATATGTACCTCACTTCTCATTCATAGCGAACGTTTTTTTATTTACGTTTTTATAATAACAATACAGCGAACGTTTGTCAAGAATAATTTATCATTTTTAATAAATAAAAGTCTTAAACGCTTGTTTATTAGTACATATTGCCATGTAAATTTCATAAAAAATAATATTTTCAATAACAATTCTTCAAAATAGGGCAAAAAAATAGAAACAATTTTGAAAACGTTTTTTCGCTTTCAAAATTGTATCATATTTACTTACCAATTTTATCTTATTCACTCTACCAGCCGAATAATTCCCATTCGCTTCCGGCAGATATATCGGTTGATTTTCTTACAATCAAATTACAATCTGCTTCTATCTTTTCAATATTATTGTGTTCATTGGCATTCATCAGCATTTTTACCGCCATCCGCCCCATATGGAAAGTCGGTACGTTGATTGTTGTTAAGGCCGGTGTCACCATAGACGATACGCTCAGATTATCGATACCCACTACGGCAATATCTTCAGGTATACGTTTTCCTTCCGATAATATGGCCTTCATAGCCCCAATCGCCATTTGGTCATTAGCAGCAAAAACTGCCGTAAAATCATTTCGCCTTCCCAAGAGCTTTTTCATAGCTATATACCCGCTGTTAGGCGTAAAATCACCTCCGCAGACCAATTCCTCATCATAAGAAATTCCATTTTGTTCTAATGTGTCCCTATATCCGTCCAAACGTTTCCCTGATAAAGGATTGTCCTCAATACCGGAAATATGGGCAATTTTCCTATGGCCCAAATGAATCAGGTGGCTGATTGCCTTATTTGCATTTCCATAATGGTCTACATACACCGAGCAGAATCTCTCATCCTCCATATTTCTTTCCAAAAACGCTACGGGAATATTGCGTTCGATAAATTTCTCGCTTAATAAAGCAAAGTATTCTTTTTCTCTTTCAATGGGACAGGTTGTATCTATTAATACACCATACAAATTCTGTTTTCTGATAAAATCTATATAATTTTTTTCCTTCTCAAATTGGAATTCCGTATCACCCACCAGCAGCGTATAATCTTTTCCTGCAACCGCATCTTCAATGCCGCAAAACAAATTTGAAAAAAACGAACTCGTTATTGACGGAAGAATGACAGCAATGGTCTTCTCCGCCTTTTTCCTTATAACAGGCTTATATCCTGTTTCTTTAACAGCTTTCAGCACCTTTTCCTTCACTGCCTGGCTCACAAATTTATCATTATTGCCAAGTACTATCGATACAGTCGAAAGTGATACCCCTGCCGCCTTGGCAACATCCCTCATTCCAGCCATATTTTTCTCCCTCATTTCATAATATCATCAATACAAACACATTAGCACCCATACTCAGTTAAATGTATTACTTTTAAAGGTTAAATGCATTTTCAAATTCTTCCCGGCTGTCCCAGAACTCAAAGCTTAATCTATATTTTACACTTGCCTGAGGCGGAATGCTCTTAATAAAATCGCGGGACCGTTCCGTAAATTTTCCATCCACATAATTGCTTCCGGGTTCCAACCCTAATACATACTGTCCTTCCGAACAGTTTTTCCACTGCACGAAATGGTCTAAGACATGATTTTCATAGATAATGGTAAGTCCGATGTTTTCATCGGGCTGAAATACACCGGCTACTGATAAACCATTATGATTTATCATTTCATGATAATAACACATCTCATCCAGCTGATTTGCCAAATCCATTACGGCATGCCTGTCCATATGTTCTTGGGAATGTTCATTCCGGGCAACAACCTGCTTACTGTCAATTCGTATTTCACTGCTTGGTGAAATAAAAGGATATCCCAGATTACAATGATATAAAATCATGTATTCCTCGTCTTTAAATCCCTTGTTGCATATCTCATCATAAACATCGATTCTGTTTCGCTTCTGGCAGGCGCGGATTTCCCGCTTTAGCTGCAGTTTTTCTCCAAAGATAACGTTTTGCTGTATTTTCCCCGAAAGTACTGCCGTCTGTTCTCCCTTTTCCTCCAAAATCCGGATATTAAATTCTTCCGCCGGCATGTTACCGATTCTTCCGTGAAGGCCATACTCCTGATTGTTTTCCGCACACGGGGAACCGATATTATCCAAACCGCAGGTAGTCAGCAATCCCGCAGTGAAATTTCTGAGCCACTCCGCCCCTTTTTCATTATAAAAAGACGGATGGACCACCCCGCACGCATTAAGATAACTGATATTAATTCCCTTATAGCGAACACCGGTAATATCCATACAACGGTCGGCAACGACCGTAAAAGACAGTCCTGACTGGTTTGTAACATCAGCCGCCTTTACCCCCTGTGCCCTGCCGCCTTCCAAACGATATGTTTTTACATCCATAAGCTGAGACATACTGCCGACATATTTTATTTCCTGATCCATTTTAGCCTCCGTTCCTTAGTTTTACTGCATTCTAAAAATCAACAGATGTTATCTTTGTATGTATATAATACATTCGTAGCGAACGTTTGTCAATATATTTTTCTGACACAATTCATATTATCCTGTTTGCAAAAGCCGGTATCTGTATATAAAACCAGTATTCCCAGCGAACATTTTTTAACCTGTTATAAAAACCGTATATAGCGGGTATAATGTCTGTTGACATTATACCATGTCCGCAAGCTCCCACGGTATGCGCCGCTTCTCGGCGTTGATGCGCGCTCACTACGTTCGGCGCGGGTATAATGTCTGTTGACATTATACCATACTTTGAATACAAAAAATATAAACTGCGAGAATAAGCAAAGAATAATCACAGTCAGTTTATAAACATGTGGCCGGAAACCAGCACAGCAATAAAGCGCCAATATTTCATTATCAAAATATCGGCGCTTCCTATTATATTTAAAAGATAATCCATGCTTTATATGGTAATTACCGCTTATACCGCCTTCTAATCCTCTACTGTGGGAATCCGTTTAATATCCGGGTCGGTAAATACATCAAATTCGTCCAGGCTTCTCGTACTGAATTCCGAGATTACGGCACCATGGGGTCCTGCCTGGAACCAATGCTTTGTTCCCGGATATAAGGTATACTGCTCACCCGCATTTAACACAATTTCATGTCCTGCCGTATATCCGGCTTCGTAGCCTTTCGGCACGCTTCCCTCGGGCTTCTTTGTTTTATCCCCTTCCACATATAAATATACCGTACCATAACGGCAGCGGAAGGTTTCCTCTTTTCCTTCGTAATTTAACTCAGGAACCGGTCCGTGCCTGTGCTCCGGGCAGGTTTGTCCGGGCAAAAGCACCATCTCCTTTGCACAGCACCGTTCTGTGTTTACGAATATCACTAAGCTTAATCCGATATGTTCTATGTCGTTTAATCCAAAATCGGCAATTTCAATATTATCTTTTTCCTCTTTTGTCAATACAATATGTGCCTTCTCATAATAATCCAACACCTGCCGCCTTACTTTTTCATAGACTTCTTTTTTCATGATTTCCTCCAATCTTTTTTATCCGATACCATGCTTTCTCATGGATTGCAGGGAAACCGGGGAAGACAGCTTCCGGAGATTATTTTCCTTCCGGCGTTTTCCCTGTGAATTATTGTTTTTAAGATTATCTGACTGCGGCAATTGTTAATTCATGCCCCTTTGCCTTTTTTACGGTAAAAGTCTTTACCTCACCCGGCAGTAAATCAAAATAAGCGTCGGAGCAGTCATAATCCCCCTTCACATATACACCATGAACATAGCCTTCTGCGGTTACCGTTATATGCTTATCCTCTCCCTCCTCCTTTTCGGATACAACGAAAACCTCCGAACGATTATAGGACAGATTCCGGTTATCCTCCATTCTTAACAGGATATTATCAATTTCCTCATCTTCCACATAAAGCATGATTGTTCCCTTCGTATAATCATATGCCGGTAATTTCTCCTGATGCAGATATACTCTTTGACCGGCTGGCACCTCCAGAAACATTTCCTTCAGGTCTTTAATTTTCCCGTCAAAGGATACATAACCAAACCGGGCTTTTACCTCCAGATTCTCGGGCCGGTCATTGAGTCCCTGCAATACCGCATTGTTATCAACAAGCCGCAGGGTGAATTTCCGGTGTGCCAGTGCCCTCTTTACCGCATAAAACGGTATTTTTCTTCTTAAATAGTAATCTATGATTGTCCAGCCCACTTCACCCCAGGCATCGTTATACATCCAGAATAATCCGCCGGAGCAATTTTCCTTAAAACGCATTGCTTCCAGGGAATAGCCATACATCAACCCATGTACCATGCCGCCGTATAAAATGTAATCTTCCAGGGACAGTTCAGCGGCGTTATCGATATAATTCTTTTCAATACCGGCATAGACCGTTCCCTTTTCGAATACATTACAGTGCATATGCCAGATATCCGTTGTTCTGTCCGTTCCTGCCTTTTCCATATATTCTAACGTTGTTTTTTTACAGCAGGGTCCGATAAATCCGTATTCACTGACAAATTTGGATTCAATAGTATCATAATCCTTTACCTCAATCCGTTCTTCCATCCTGGGACTCATAAGTGCATTATGCCACCTGTGCACATCACCGGCCGTATCATCATTGGGCAGCGTACCTCCATAGGGGGAGCTGTTCCAGTAAGGAATCCGGCCGCAGTTTTTGTGGATTATTTCCTTGGCCAGCATATTGGCGACGGAAAGACCATACTGGAACTCATATTTAAATTCAATATTCCATCTCGGATTATCTATGGAATTAAATATCCAATGGACCTCATTGGTTCCGCAAAACAAGCCGATACAGCAGTGATTCCGCAGTCTTTTTGTCTGATAGTCCAATTCCTTATACATTTCATTACTAAACCAAGGATGATGATCCGGATAGGTCGAGCAGGCAAACATAAAATCATGCCATATTAAAATGCCCTTTTCATCACAAAGTCGATAAAAAATCTCCCTTTCATAGAGACCTCCGCCCCAGACACGAAGCATGTTGAAATTGGCTTCCACAGCTTCATCCGCAAGCACATGGTATTTTTCCTCCGGAACCCGGGCATAGATCATATCATTGGGAACCCAGTTGCCGCCTTTGCAAAAAACAGGCTTATCATTTACCACCAGGGTAAAATGACGGTCATTTCCCTTTAATATGCCGGTATCCAGTTTAATGGTACGAATCCCGTATTGAAACGGGGGATATTCGGTTGTAGTCCCTTCGCAGCCGGCTTTCACCTCAATCCGGTATAAAGGCTGTAAGCCGTAGCCATTGGGCCACCATAGCTTTGCATTTTTTACCGATAGGTTAAAATCCATAAAATTGTATCCCGAGGTAATCAGTGTATTTTCTATTTTCCCGCTGGCACAAAGCGTATCCTTCTCCCATACTTCCACTTTTACATCACAGCTCCTGGAGCTTATGAAGCTCAAATTTTCCACATTGACACAGACATGAAGTTCCGCCGTTTCTCCTACGGATAATGTTTCCGCTTTCACCTCCCGGATTGCAATTGTTTTATAACTCCTGAGGAAAGCGTCACCCGTAATTCCTATGGTAATTACCTTAGGCCCCCAGTCCCAGCCTACGGTATACTGGGGACGCCTTACAAAGGCTCTTCTGGCATCCCCCCGGTGCTTGCCCCCGTTCCGCTCCTCAATACACACCGCATAATCAAGCTCCGCCGTATCCTCTTTGCTGATTTCCTCCAGTCCGCTTGTAAGACGCACCGTTATTATATTTTCTCCCGGAATAATATATTCCTTGATATCGTATACGAAAGGATAATGCACATTCCTGTGAGTTTTAAGGTAGATTCCGTTGATAAAAATATCACTTCTGGTATCCAGTCCTTCCAATACCAATTCAACTATATCATCCTGCAGGCAGACGTCGCTGCTGTCAAATTTTTTTATAAACCACCAGGAACGGTCTTCTATCCATTCGGTTTCCCTGCAATAATCGGACAGCACCGGATCTTTGATGATTCCCTGTTTCAGTAAAGGCATCCTCACATCTGCGGGCAAATCACAGGGATACCAGCCTTCCTGCAAAGCCCTTACCTGGTTGTGGAAGTCCTTATCCCATTTTAGAGGTGCCTCATGCATTTCCCAGTTTTTATCTAAGCTTATTGTCTTCATTCTATTTATCATCCTTTCTCTTCACCAGTGTAATGCACTTAGGCTAATTGCGCAGAATGAATATTCAGCCTGCAAGGCGGAGGATTGAGGCGTAGCGGTGGCTACGTCGATTGACGACAACGCAGCAGATGAATATTCAGGCAAGCAATTAGTCAAGATGTCAGGCAGACAGTGCACCAGTGTGTGTTTGAAAAATACTTGTGCCGGGCGATGATTTTTCAAATAGGCTCTAGTACCCGCATCTAGCCTTTCACGGCTCCGGCGACCATCCCCTTAATTATCTGCTTGGAAAATACAAAATATATAACCATGGCAGGCAAAATGGCGATAATCATTGCCGTCATCATTTTCGGATAATCCGTCGAAAACTGGCCTTTAAATAAGGTAATTCCTACCGGAACCGGCATCCATTTCTCCGAATCCGTTAAAATCAGCGCAAAGGTAAATTCATTCCATGCATAAAAAAATTGTATAATTCCAACCGTAACCAGAATCGGTTTGCAAATGGGCAAAATAATAGAAAAAAGGGTTCTGTTCAGGGAACTTCCGTCAATTGCCGCCGCTTCTTCCACTTCGGATGGAATGGATTTTACATAGCTCTCAACTAAAAATACGGCAATCGGCAATCCAAGAGCCGTATAAGGCAGAATTAAAGTAAACCAATTATCCGTTAATCCCGCCTTGGTAAAAAGCACATACATGGGAACAATAAGAGCGTGTACCGGAACCAGCATCCCCAGCAAAAAATAATTATAAATTAAATTTCTTCCCCGGAATTTATAACGGGAGAGAAAATATCCGGAGACAAACCCAATCAATAAAATAAACACTAACGATAATACACTGTTGCGGATTGTATTACCCATCCATATCAGAATATTGCTTTTTGTAAGAATGGAAATATAGTGTGAAAAATTAAGACTCTCAGGCAATGCAAGGGGACTTTTATAAAACTCGGATTTTTCCTTGAGAGATGAGTAAAACAGCCAGACCGCCGGAAAAATACAGGTAACGGAAAACAGCATTAGCACTGCGTTAGGTATCACTCTCAGAAGCCTGTTTCCTTTCTCCTTCATTATCCCACCTCCTTATTTCTTGTAAACCGGAGCAATATGCCTTTGCTGCCGGCTACCAGAATAAAGCTGACAATCAATATGACAATTGACATGGCGCTGCCATATCCCATTTTATAGGACAGAAAGGAGGTTTTATATGCATACATTGCCATTACACTGCTTGACGTACCGGGGCCTCCTCCGGTCATTGCATAGATGTGGTCGAATATTTTCATGTTTCCTGCTATACATAAGGTTACACAAACAATCAGCGTATTCTTGACTAACGGCAGGGTAATATAAACAACCCTCTGAAATCCGCTGGCACCGTCAATCTCAGCTACTTCAAATATCTCCGGGTCCACGGAAGTAAGCGCCGACATTATAATGATCAGGTAATAGCCCACATACTGCCATATAAGAGGGATGGCCACAAGCATTAAAACCAGTTTATCGTTGTTCAGCCAGGCTTGTGCTCTATCTCCCAGCCCAACGGTTCTCAAAAGGGTATTCAGCAGTCCGTAATGATAATCATAAATCAGGTTCCATATAAAACCGATTACTACTGCCGACAAAACTGCCGGAAAGTATGTCATGGTTCTATGGAAACCTTTAAAACGGACATGTCTTCCGTTAAGCAGAACCGCCAGAATAAAAGCGATTCCAATCTGCCCGATCAGGCAGACCACCGTCAGATAAATATTATTTCTTAAGGATTGGAGGAAAACCCTATCCTGAAAAACATCCGTAAAGTTTTTAATTCCCGCATAAATCATTTTGGTTCCGCCGGACCAGTTAAACAGACCATAATAGAAGGCCAGGCAGATTGGTATCAAAATGATAAAGCTATACCATAAAATCCCCGGAAGAAGATATAAGAATATCGCAGGCCTTTTTACTTTCATATCTTTTCTCCTTTAAAATCTATGGAACCGCCGCAAAATCTTATAATTACCCGGTTTATATCCTGGATTGCTCCTGGGTAATTTATGTTTTGAATTGCAGCAGCCCCATAAATCAATACTTTTTATTTCAGCATATCCTGTTCCACCTGGATTTCAGACGCCAGTTCCTCCGGAGTCTTGGAATTATTCAGCAGCTCCTGAATTCCCGTGTTCATTACCTCGATTACGGCACCGTTCATTCTCAGGTCATACACAGGCGTAAAGCTGACACCGTCCACAAGCTGAATGAAATCTTTCGCTAACTGGGATACTTTGGACTGGTCCGGATTATCAATAACAGCCGCACCGATAATGCCATGTTCGTTGGCCGCGTATTCGCACATATCATAGCCGGTTGTTGCAAAGATAAAATCCATTGCCGCATCTAATTTTTCACCGGTAAGATTCTGATTCACCGCAAAATACCACCCGCAGCCTCCTGATATACTGTCTGCTTTACCGCCTTCCACCGCCGGTAAAATGGCTACCTTCGTATTGTTTAATACTTCCTCCGACGCAAAAGATTCGATTGCGGATACGGTCCAATGACCGGATACTACGGAAGCAGCTTTTTCCTGTGAATAATATTCAACGGACTGAGTCTCCGTTATGGTATTAAAATCCGGATTGAATACCTGGCTGACCGCCAGCTCCTGTAACCGTTGCAGTGCCGAAATAAATGCCGGGTCCGTAAATTTTGCCTTTCCGTCATTAGCAATAATGCTATTGGTCCAGTCCATACCGGTATAGCGGTCTCCCAGTGTGGAAAGAATACAGGATTCCGCCGGCCACCTTTCTGAATTACCTAAGCCGATTGTGGCGATTCCCATCTCATTGAATTTTTCCGCCGCCGCAAATATGTCCTCCCAATTATCCGGAAAAGCTTCATAACCAATAGAATTCCATAATTTCTCATTGTAATATACAACCGATGTAATGGATAACTGGTTAGGTAATCCATAAATCTCCTCGTTCCGTGTTGCGGCGTCAAATACTCCTTCACGGAATGCATCCTTATGTTCATACTGATTTAAATAATCATTAATGGGCGCCATGATATTATTTTCAGCAAAATTATCTACCCAGGAACCTTTTACCATAAAAACATCCGGTACTTCATTTACCGCGGCCTGTGCCTGAATTTTAGTGGAATAGTCCGATTGGGACATTGCCTGCTGGATTAGGGTAATGTCAGGGTTTTCTTCCTGCCATTTTTCCGCCATGGTTAAAAAGCTGTCTCCGACCGCATTGCTCTGCCGGTCCTCTTCCAGGTAATAATGTGATACGGTTAATTCAATCTCTTCCCCTGTTCCTGTTTCCCCACTCACAGTATTCTTATTCTGCTCGCTTGTGTCCGTTGGTTTGCTGCATGCAGTTAATCCAAGCATAAGCACCAGAATAAAAGCTGAAATACGTACAATTTTTTTCATACCCAATACCTCCGTTTGATTTGATAATTTATTTTAACCCGTATAAAAGTAAGAAAAAACCATGGAATCGGTTTTCCTTATCCTGATAAAATGACTTATTTCCATTATGTTATTTCCTGCCGCAGCTTATGCCGTAAAAATATCCTATATTATTTACCAATATCCCAAGATAATGCCCTGTTTTTCTTTCCAGTTCTATTCCGTTGACACCTATAAATGCAGATGATAAAATTTATTTACAGATATGCCATCTTAAAATAAGGAGCGGTAATCAAATGTTTATGAAAGCCACAATGCGCAGAAAAATCATACTGTTTTTTATTTGTCTGGTTACTCTTCCTATATTAATCATCTATATGATTGTAAGCAATATCTTTATTAAGAGTACACAGGAGGATATGACAACCATCTATGCCGCCAACATCCGGGAGGTAGGCAAAAATGTGGATGTTATATTCGGCAGTGCGCTGGATCTGTCAATCTATCCGCTGATGGAACAAAATTTTAAAGCTTTTTTAACCACACCCTTTCGCTCCTCCAATTATAAAAGAATTAAAAAAAATGCCGGTGATATTCTTCTGTCCATGCCTTACGGTTATTCCACCGGGATTCACGGCGTATGTATTTCTACCATGGAACATGATTTCCTGAGTACCAACATACGCACCAAGCTGACCTATTCGGATATGGAGGAAGCCGGATACCTGAACGGTTCTCCCTATTGGGATTATTCCCAAAGCGGCTTAAAAAACGGATACTTATACCTGACCCGTCTCTTAAAAAACCCCAGTAACATCTCACAGCATATCGGATATGTGAAGCTTTCCATAAGCTGCAATAAGATACAATCCAGTATTCTGCAGAACCAGCAGGATAACCAGACCTCTTATTTTATCATAACCAAAAGCAACCGGTATATCATCCGGTCGGACAGCAATAATTATCTGCAAAACCAGAAAAATGAGCTTACCTATCCGCAGTTATCCAATCTGGCTGCTTCAAAAAAGAGCAGTACAATTATTGACGGCCATATTGTCTCCGCCTATCCGTTAGTTAGGACAGACTTCATTATCTACAGCATAACAAAGCCGGAAGTACTGTCTGCGGTTAAACAGAGCTTTTATTTAAATATGGCTATTATTTTTATTATCGTATTAATCTTTTCCCTGCTGCTTTCCGTCGCCTTCTCCAAAATAATAACGACTCCTCTGGAACGGCTGGGACATTATATGAAATCAATTTCAAATCAGGATTTTACCGTCCGCTATCCCGTTAAAGGCTCGGACGAGATTTCCGTTATGGCCGAGCATTTTAATAACATGGCTGAGCGGCTGGATTTTTTGTATAATGAAGTATATCTTGGAGAACTTAAACTTAAGCAGTCCCAGCTTGATATACTGCAAAATCAAATCAATCCCCATTTTTTATACAATACCCTCGATACCATTTATTGGATGGCCCGTATGGGTCATACGGAAAACGTCAGTACAATGGTATCCAATATGTCGCGTATGATGCGTTTAACACTGGCGCCCAAAACCAATGATAAGATTTTACTGTCCCAGGAATTAGAGCACCTTTCCTGTTATATTAATATCCAGCAGATACGCTACGGGAAAAAAGTGGTTTTCAGGCTGCAATATCCGGAAGAAATCCTGCAGGAATATGTACTGAGCTTCCTGTTGCAGCCGCTGGTGGAAAACGCATTGGTTCACGGCCTTTCCAACCGCATGCAGGGTACTGTGGAAATAAACATTTACCAGCAGGAAGATACGATTATATATGAAGTTGCAAATGACGGGGAACCTATCGATGAGAATGAAATTAACCGTATTGTAAATTCAAAAGATAAAAGTATGAAAGGCTTTGCCCTTAAAAATATTAATGAACGGATAAAATTAAAATACGGGGATAATTATTCCTTAACCTGTTACAAAGAAGCGGAATTTAGCGTATTCAAAATCGTACAGCCAAAGGAGGCTAATGAGGATGATAAAAATATTGATTGTTGATGATGAGGATTATATCCGGCAGGGTATGCGCTACACCATCCCCTGGGAGGATTACGGTATGGAAATCATCGGAGAAGCTTCCAACGGTGCGGAAGCACTTAAGCTGGCGGTCCGGCATAAACCGGATATTGTGCTGGCCGACATCCAAATGCCTGTTATGGACGGCCTTAAACTGACCAGTGAACTGGGTGCGCTTATGCCCGAAACCAAGGTTATTATCTTAACGGCCTACGGGAATACGGAGAACCTGACCGGGGCCATAGATGTTAAAGTAAGCGCCTTCTTATTAAAAAGTGCGGACAGCCATAAGATACTGGAAACCGTTTTAAATATAAAAAAAGAAATAGAAACAGAACGGGAGCAATCAAAAAAGGTAGAACAGCTGAAAAATATTTATGATGAAAACCGTCATCTCATTAAAGCGACTTTATTATCCCGTTACCTACTGATGCAGATATCCTATTCCGATTTCTTAAAAAAGGCTGAAAAAATTGAACTTGACATTAACGGAGCTTCTTTTTCCCTGGTTCTTATAAAATGTAATTATAATAACGAAAAATTGGCAATCGGCAGTTTTATTCATAGCTTCCACGATTATCAGCCTTTTGCGTTTTTCATCCGGGACCATTTGGCCGTTCTTATATTAAAGACACATATCCATGCTCTTGCCAAAACTGAAATGGATGAATTACTGCCCGGTATACTGCCCCTGGCTTTCGGCAATTGTATCGTTGCAATGAACCAGCTCTCCTCCTTTAAAGATTTCCCGTTAATCTATCCCATTTTAGTACAGGCCCTGGAGCACTGCTTCTGGAATTCGGAGGCTGCTTATACGCTGCTTTCACCGTCAGACAAGATTATTACAGAGTCCGCTGTCAATACCTATCCTCTTGAAAGTACTCTGATTAGTCATATTATTACGCAGAACATATCCGCAATCAACGCCTCCCTGTCAGATTACTATTCTTACATGTCCGGTAAGAAAGTATCCCGTCAGTTATTTATAGACTCCATCCGAAGATTGGTGGTGTTAATCAGTGCAATTACCGATGAAGATATCGACATACTTAAAATAAACGAATTGATTGATGAGATGGAGACTCCCAAAGAAATTATCGATTTAATCGCCAGCCTTGCAATTCCCTCCTCCAATGCCTCGGCCTCCCATTCCCAGATTCACGCGGCCCTCAAGTATATCAGCGAACATTATACGGAAGATATATATCTGGAGGAGGTTGCAAAAGCGGTTTATCTTTCGGTTGGATATCTCAGCCGTATCTTCAAGGGAGAGACCGGGTATTCCTTTAAAGAATATATTCATAAACTGAGGATTCTAAAAGCACAGCAGCTTATCCGCCAAACCAATTTAAAATATTATGAAGTTGCTGAAAAAGTGGGTTATAAAAACTATAAATATTTTTCCTCCTATTTCAATAAAATTACCGGATGCAGTGCAAAGGAATACCGCAGTTTACATGAAAGGCCGGCAGAGGCATAAGCCCGCCGGCCGCTCCTGTCTCATTATTTCTGCCCGGCCAGCCAATTGTCAAGCTGTACCTGTTTCGCATCTATTACATCCTGAAGTCCTGCCGCATACAGAGCGTCATTCAGTTTCTTAATTATGGATTCAACATTTGCAGAGCCGACACTGCCCGTATTCAGTGCTGACCGATAGGTTTCCAGTGCATTGTTTAATGCCGTAATTTCCGTTGAGTAGTCCGTACTGTCCCACATAAATCCGAATACCGGTGAATACTCAGCCCAGTCGTTATGACGCTGTAATTTGCTCCAGTAATCCGGTGTCTTGGAACCGTCATTCCATACATAGCTGATAAACTGATTGCCCATAAACCAGCCCGTGTTCTGATGGTACTTGTAATTAGAGCCGTCTTCGCCGTCAGCAAAATATGCGGTGCCGTCCTCCAGTACCTGATAATTCACGCCCTCAATGCCATACTGCCACAGATTCATAAGTTCTGCGTCGGAATACAATGCAGAGATGAATTTGAATGCCATCTCCGGGTCCTTGCTGCCGGAAGCAATTCCCGTATTAAAGAAGCTTACATTCGTGGTAGAAAGGCCGCCTTCTTTATGGTAACCGAAGTACATGCTATAGCAGTTATAGCCGTTTGCAGATTCGGCTTCGGCAAGGAAGCCCGGCTTAATTGCCGTCAGGTAACTGAAGGTATTGCCGGCCTTCATCATGGTAGCGGTTCCCTGGGTATCGGTAGCGGCATCTTTATAGATATATTCCTTATCATACCAGTCAGCCAACATGGTTACCGCTTCTTTATAAGTATCTGTCTCGTACTTATTCACAACTGTTGTCGAGTTATGGTCCGCTTCCCAATCCAGTACACCAAATCCGTCTACCAGTTCGTCAAAAAATTTGAAACGGACTAACTGATCTGAATTATACATATACAAAGGAGTCATGTTGGGATATGCCTCCTTCACCTTGGCAAAAATCTCCTCTGCAACCGACCAGTCGTAATAGGTTCCGTCATATTCATCTTTATTTGCTTCCAGGCCGTATTTCTCTGTAATGCCTAATGTATCGCAGATATCGGCTCTCATACAGAGACCGCCTAACTCAACGGATTCCTTATTTGCCGGAAAACCATAAAGAATACCGTTCATGGTGCTAACGTATGCATTCTCTTCGCCCAGTGCATCGATAACGGCCTTTCCTTCAGCAGTACTCATAAATTCAGCCATATCATAGATACCGCCCATACTGAGCCAACTGGAAGCATAAGGATAGTAAATCGGCATGACGTCGAGTTCATCGCTGCCGGATAACATCAGCTGAATGGCGGTTTGATACTCAGCATACTCAATCGGAAGTAATTCCACCTCAATGTGATATTCCGGAATCATTTTTTCATTAATGGCATCCTGAACAGCTGCACGCGCATTATCATCCTGCTCATAAAACTCAATGTACGCAAATACCAGATGATATGGTTTTTCCTCCGTGTATTCCCCATTAGAAGTTGTGGTAACGGAAGAATTCCCGCTGCCCGTTGATGCCGATTCCGTACCGGATACTTCGGATGAACCGGAACTGCCGCCCGAGCTGTCGTTTGAGCTGCCTGAGTTGATCCTGCAGCCTGCCAGCATGGTCACAGCCATAGCTGCGGCAAGCAATAATGATACAATTCTCTTCTTCATAAATTGACCTCCTTAAATATGTTTATTTGAAAATGCATAGAAAAGCATTGTCATTTTCAGACTCAACCCTTAACGCCGCCCAGTGTTAGTCCTTTCGAGTAATACTTCTGGAAAGTAGGGAATACCAACATAACCGGCAGAATTGCCACAAAAGCAATTGCCATCTGTATGGCCGTCGACGGAATGCTGGAAGCCGCCGATGTTACGTTGGAATTGGAACTTGTAGCCAGATACTGGATGTTGCTCACCATCTGATTCAAAAGATTTTGAACATTATAGAGGTTCTTATTCCTGACAATAAAATAAAGTCCATTCGTCCAATCGTTCCAGTAAGACAATCCCGCAAAGGTTCCCATAGTTACCAGAATCGGCCTGCCAAGGGGAACGACAATACTGGAAAAAATCCTGAGCTTAGGCGCGCCATCGATCTCTGCGGCCTCATAAAGGCTATCCGGAATGCTCGTCATGAAATAGGTGCGTATCATCATGACATTCCAGGCGCTTAACAGCAGATTCGGAAACAGTTGTGCCCAAATCGTGTCCTTAATGTGCAATATGCCTGTCCACATCAGATAGGACGGTACGATACCGCCGTTAAACAGCATTGTAAAAAAAACAAAGAAACTAAGAAACTTCCTGCCCGGAAGGTTCTTTACGGACAATGGATACGCCATCAGTGCAGACAGCAGGATATTGACAAACGTTCCTATTAAAGTCACCAAAATGCTGACACCATAGGCTTTTATAATCTTTGCCCCGGAGCGAATGATATAAGTATATGCTTCCAGAGCAAACTTTTCCGGAAAAAAGGAATAACCGTTGGCTACCAGTGTATTTTCATCCGTAACGGATGACAGAAATAATAATAAAAACGGCAGGATAACAATTAAGGTCCAGAAAATCATCGTTATATTTGCTAAAAGCTGAAATTTTGAAAATGTTTTTTCTCTCATGCTGCCTGCCTCCTTAGAATAATGCATACTCTTTGCTGAGTTTCCGTACAATCAGGTTAGCGGCCAGCACAAGGCCGAAACCAACAATGGACTGATAAAAACCCGCCGCCGCCGACATGCCTACATTTGACTGCTCCATAAGGCCCCTGTATACATAGGTATCTATAACGTTTGTGGTGGAAAATATCATTCCTGAGTTACGGGGCACCTGATAGAAAAGACCAAAATCAGAATAAAATATCCGTCCGATACTCATCAGCGTCAGAGTGATAACAGTGGGAGTCAGGGACGGAAGGGTAATATTCCGGATTTGCTGCCATTTCGTGGCTCCATCCAATTTTGCGGCTTCAAAAAATGTCGGATCAATGCTGTTGATACTTGAAATATAGATAAGGCATCCGTATCCAATCCCTTTCCATGTATTTACAAAAATTAATATAAATGGCCAGTATTTTGCTTCTGAATACCAGTTAACCGCATCAAGCCCTAATGCCGGAAGAATGGAATTATTGACGATACCGGTACTCTGGCTTAAAAAAGCGTATACGATGTAGCTAAGTATAACCGCCGACATCAGAAATGGAAAAAGAATCGCACTTTGATACATTTTCTGCAGCTTCTTATTTATCGTATCGCTGACGAAGATTGCAAACAGGATGCCCACAACCGTATTGATAATAATAAATGCCATATTGTATAAAATTGTATTCCTCGTAATGACCCAGGCATCAGGTGTAGCAAACAGAAATTTAAAGTTCTTCAATCCGCACCAGTCGCTTCCAAAGATACCCAATCGGACGTTATACTGCTTAAAAGCAACCACCAGCCCAGCCATAGGAAGATAGTTATTAATAAATAAGTAAATTGCTCCGGGTAAAAACATAAGATAAAATGGCACATACCGTTTCAGCTTTTTTGCCTTGCTTTTCATTATCTGTTCTCCTCATTTTATTTTTTCGCAGCTTCTCTATAATCAGTCTTTAAAGCGCTTCCTTATTGCAAGGATTTACAAATTTCTTTATACCTAGGCGAGTTTTATCACCCAATCCGAAACTGATACAGACTGATTGACGCCGCCGGTACTGTCAGCTTATATATGGCTCCGTTACGTTCAGGTTTTTTGGCTTCCTTCTTGCGGATACGGTCCGGCTGTTCAAAGGAATTATAAGCGTCCGGCGAGTCTCCTGCCAGGACTTCTGCTTTTAAAAATACAACATCCGTCCCGAAATCCAATTCTGCTTCCTTGACAGACTTCATATCGGTGTTTACCAGGTTCAAGCTGATGACTTCCGTTTTTTTGGACGCAAATGCAAACAAATCTCCGGGTTCGCTCTTATGGGCTCGTTCCAAAGTAAGTGCCTTTCCGCCCTGATGTACTTTATACATCAGAAAGACATCATAATTCGGCGTTCGGACGCATTTATCACCACACGTTAAAAAGAGTGAATTCAGTACATTTACCGTCTGTGCTACACAGGCCATACCAACAAGATGTGAGTTGCGATGAAATATATCCAGCGTCAAAGCAGTGGTAATTGCATCCCGCATGGTACATTGCTGATAAAGAGCCGGCCGGTTTGAAAAAGCTGCCCCATGCCAGTTACCCCATTCACCCACCACCAGTTCACATCTCACTTCCGGTTCTATTAAGAAGCCTTCCACCGCCGGATATCCTGCAAGCCCCTCCTGAATCAGTGCGTACTGTTCCTGAATAACCTCCTCCAATTCCAGGCTTTCCCTGATGACTTCACACCATCCGTCCTCGTCAAACTTAAGTTCATTCATCCCAGAATCTTTAATATTCCAATTATAAAAATGCAAATCATAGGCATCAACCGCAGGATGTCTGTACTTTGCCATTTCTTTAAAAAAATCCTTGGTCCAGGCCCTGCGTTCCTTTGGCTTATTCCCATCAGGCCCGCAGGCAATCCGCTTCATCAGGGGATGTGCCGCAAAGGCATTCTCTATGGTTGCAAAGCTTGGAAAGGCACTGGCGTATTTCCGGTATTCCATGGCATAAGCCTCTGCAGTCATCATACCGCCACCGCCCCATACCTCATTTCCGATACCCCAATATTCCACACTAAAAGGCTCTTTGGACCCGTTTGCTTCCCGCTCCTTTGCAAGTGATGTGGATTCTCTCCGGTTACAATACTCCATCCAATCACGCATTTCCATTATACTGCCGCTCAGCATATTAATATTCAGCCACGGTTTTGCACCAACCATACGGCAAAACTTCATAAATTCATGGGTTCCAAACTGGTTCGAATCTATTTCATATGTCCGGAAATTTTCATTATATGTAACGGGACGTTCTTCCCTCTTTCCGATGCCGTAACGCCAATGGTAGGTATCCGCATAACAGCCGCCGGGCCAGCGAATGACAGGCGGAGCGAGCTCCTTCAAAGCATCTACCACATCCGTTCGCAAGCCGTCATAATTCGGAATCCTCGAAGTCTCTCCAACCCATAATCCGTTATAAATACAGCTGCCAAGGAACTCTATAAATTGTCCATGAAGTTCCGGACGAATCAGACCTTTTTCATTGTTAAAACCTACTACGATTTTTTCCATACCGTTTACCCTTCTGTGCATATTAAATAATTAAAATCTTATATTAAGGATAACCGTTATATATTTTGTTTGATATCACGGAATTAATTAAAATATCACGGGATTAATCGGTTAGACGGAAGCTTATTATGAAAATAATACCTGTAAAGCCATATCGGACAGGGAAGTCTTCATAGTTCAAAGAAAATTTATAGAAAATAAATATTAGAAAATAGACATAATTAAGGCCAAAGCTCTGATTATGTACAGAATGTATCATGATGCACGTTTAACATGCAAACAGGTACATCGTTAAAGTACACGCGCAAGTTTTGACCCTCTGATTATTATGTTTTTTAGAATTTATCGATAAAGGATTTTACCCCATAACGCAAACGATACTGTTTTGGAGTCATCCCTTTCCACTTTTTAAAGTTCTTTCCAAAATGACTCTGGGAGCAGAAGCCAAGATAACAACTGATTTCATCAATGCCGTAGTTGGAGTATATAAGCAGATTTTCCGCCAAACCGATTTTTGTCTTAATGATATAGTCATTTACCGTCATGCCTTCCGATTTCCGGAATAAAGTTGATAAATACTCGGGTGTGACCGCCAATTCCTTTGCAATATCCCTGATTACAATCCGGTTATGCAGGTTTTTATAGATAATCCTCTTCGCTTCTTCAATAATCCGATTGTTCTCTTTCGATGCATTCTTATTTTTTACCAGATTGGTAAATTCAATTTTTGCCTGCCTAACTAAGGCAATAATATGTCCTTCATTTAATGCCTGATCCACCCGTACTATATAAGCATCATCAATCGAAAATGCTTCTTCCGGCTGCACTCCTCCGTCGATAGCGGCTCTGGCTGAAAGAGCCAGCGTTACGATTGCCAGATTCTTTAACGACCTTAAAGGCTCCTTAGAAAGTACAGCATATTCTCCTTCTACGATTTCGTCAATACTTTGGAGAAGTTTTTCCACATTGCCTTCTCTTATACTGTTTAATTCCCGGATCTCCTGATCATAATTATTATGAACCTTTTCATTTTCCTGATACCGGAAATATATTTCATTCAGCTGCTTCTTAACGCCTGCTATTGACTCTCCGGAGGGATAATTTTTATCAATCATTTCCTGTATGGTCATGTCCCTGTTTTTCAGGATATTGAACAGAAGCATATTTTCCCCGCAGAATCTTTCAAATTCGCAAAAAGAAATACGACACGTTTTATCCCCCGTATGATGCTTTTGTGCAAAATATTCTCCTAATGGAATATTATCTATCTTTTCAACGGTATAATTGCAATTAACCGGCCCGGTTATATAAATCAAATCATCATGCTTTATCACACCAAAATGAATTGGATAAAAATCCTGCAAAATTAAAGGAAAATTCTCCTGTGCCTTCTGCATCAACATATCTTTGAACAGCGCATCTTTTAAAAGCACATCCGCAGATTCACAATCACCATAGTATTCCTTCCGTTTCCCCGTATCATAAAAAATTCTCAAAGGTGCATGAATTGATACTAAAATATGTTTTAAAATATATTCTATCATAAAACCAATTCCTCTGTCTGCTTTCTTGGTGTACTGCCAATTAATATGCAGCTTTGCATGGTAATTAAGAAGTGTCTGTTACAATATTATAACATCTGCTTTAAACATTGAAAAGTACATGTTCTTTCTCCAGTACTACATCGAAATAAACTGTTCATCCTTAAGCCCGGTAATCTCCGCTCCGTCTACCAAAACCCTGCCGCCGTCCGCCCGGTCTACACCGCCTATTATGTTCATCTATTTTTGATTAATATTATGAAAGGAACAGGCATTCCTCTCAAAATAAATGAGGTCCTGTTCCTTTCCATTATAACTTCGTCATAAATTTTTTCGGTTTTGTTTAAAATTTAATACAGCTCAAACTCATATATTCTGGCTGCCCTGTTATAGGATGCCGTCTGGGGATTGGTAATAAAAAGCCTTACATACCTTGCCTGAAAGGGTGCGACGGTACGGTCGGTAATACTGGCCGTATTATTGGTAACGGAATCCACATCCGTCCAGCTGTTCCCGTCCGAACTCTTCTGCAGCCTGAAATCTCTTGTATTATAATCGGTGGTTTCTCCCCCGGTCCCTGCATGTTTTACTATCCAGCGGGAAATGTTAAAGCTTTGGCCTAAATCTAACATAAGCCATTGTGCTCCAACATCCGTCGTTGAACACCATTTCGAATTATTGGTTACGGTTCCGTCAACAGCTTTTGCAGGTGTCTCACCCGTAACATACTGGTTTGCCGTTGCGGTTTTATTCAATACCAAATTACCCGGAATAGGAGTTGGGGTTGGGGTAGCCGGCCCGAAGGAATTGTTAATTGCCGCCGCATAATCAGCCGTGCTTAAACCATTATTCCGGATATCATCATACAGCCAGATGAATCCGCCTGCTATGCCGTAAGAAGAATTCCAGGCAGTTAATTGGGATTGTACCTGCACCGGAGTTCTGCCATAGTAAGGTTTGGCCGTATTGGTGCACCATAATCCCGGAATAACCGGCATGCCTAAATTGTTTTGCCAGGTCCCCGGATTGTTCCCGGCTCCTCCGTCATAGCACTGAAGGTAGATACGGTCTACTACTCCGGGTCTCCAGGCTTCCAGGCCGTCCTTAACCGCTTTCCAGTAAGCCGTATTCGTATAAGGGCATAATGTAATATAGGAATATCCCATATTAATGCACATTTTACAGAAATTTATCGTGGAAACACTGTCATATGTATCCTCCGTATCAAGATTAATAGCATCCGCACCGGTGGCATTCTTTAGCGCCAGCATATTTTTATACAGGTTCGAGTTGGAGTCCGGTACACCGGCTGAACATAAGGCCTTAATGCTTGCAAAGTCAGTGGTGCCGCCTGCTCCCACACTAATCTCCAGTCTTTGGATGGATGTGTTGCCGCTTTTATAGGATAACCATTGGGAAGACCAGGCAGGCAGCCCAGTGTAAACCCCGTTGGTACATATTTCTTCGTCATTCATTCTCAGATTCCCGTTTGTATCGATATGAAGTGACCACTGAATCAGGGTATTAAACCCTGATGATTTCAAATCGTTAAGGGTACTGCTTACAAGATAGGAAGGCCCGCCGCTGTATATCGCAGACACGGCAGTATCTGCCTTTTCCTCCGCATTTACCCCAATTGCCGCATTGATTGTAGCCATACATAAAATGATTGCTAAACTGAATATAAATACCTTTTTCATTCCTTATACCTCCCATAATTATTTTTCACCCCTGGGACCGCTTAAACAGCTTTCAATTCAGCGGCCTGTTTCTTTCATTGCTCTATATAAATATCAGGACATGTTCTGGCTTCATGATATTCCTTCAATATAACCCCCTTATTAGATGACTTTACCTTTTCACTCCTTTGTGTACAAAAATAATTTTTGGTTTCTTCTACTCCCTCCCATGTCCTGGAATATTACTTTACATTTATTAGTATATATGAAATTCCAACATAAAACAAGAATATTTTTACTTATTTTGCATTATTTTCCCATAAAGCATAAAATTATGCTCTCTAAAAGAATTCTATTCATTTGCTCTAAAACAACATAAAATTACAGGAAATCATACCCCCAGTATTTGACGGGCCATGGCTATGCTGTTTTAATATCGTTCTTCCCTCCATAGGACAAGCAGGAGCACATAATTTCTATGACGACCGGGCAATCTTTTTTGTTTTTATAGAGATACTTCTGTATGAGGACGCTAAAATTTCTTAGAAGAATAAGACCAGATAAAAAAACAACGCAAAAATGCAATGAAACATTTTAGACGCTGTTTTTTTTTATAATATTTTAAAACATTTAACCATTTACCCGGAAGCCATAAGCTATTCCTGCTGTTTTATATGACCTGGTCGATATTATATTGGGTATTAATCAGCAAGAAGGTTTGCGCAAGATAATACATAATATTCCAGAGCCCCACACCCCGCAAACCATATTCCGTCATAACACTCAGGGATGTATCCACCCCTCTTATATCATGGAAATATACCAGATAATTATTTGTATCCATTATATAAAAATAAGAGGAAAGATTATGGGGATTATAATTAATTTCCGCACCCGTATCACTTGCCAGCTGTACGGCATTGTCATTGCTTATGGAGGCAGCCCTTGATACACCCGCTATATAAGGAAGCTGCCAGATATAACCGATACTTGAAATACCAATTGTAATTTTCTCAGGCGGTATTTGCGTCAGCACAAAGTTCAATAATATTTCCAGTAAACGAAACGGAAGTGCTTCAAACGGAATTTCAGAAGCGGTCCCCCAGGAATAAGATAAAATCATAATGCCGTCGGTTATCCGGCCCAGCGCCGAATAATCTGCCGCCACATACTCTCCTCCGGGTTCCAGTCTGAAAGAGTCGGGGGTTATTGTAACATACACCCTAAATCCTTCACGGTTCAGTCTTTCCCTCAGGTTTAAAATAAATTCAAAATATAACTGCCTGTCTTCCTCCATAATATACGGCGTATCCAGATTTATTCCATAATAACCTTTTGCCTGTAAAACGGCAAGAATATTTTCGATTAAATGGTTCTTTAAATCCTGCCGGTTTAGTATGTTATGCAGCACTTCCCTGTCCGCCGTACCTTCCCCGGTTATATTGGATATGACCATAACCGGTGCCACACCAAAGGATTTTGCTAAATCAATAATCTCTGTATCATCTATATCATTTAAGTCACCATTTGCCGTAACCGAATAATGAAATACGGACAAAAAAGTCAGATAAAGCAGGTTCTTCCTCAATATATCCCTGTCTATGTACGGATATGCATATCCGTTGGTCGTAATATTCCCAAATTTATCATCCGTGTAATTAATAACTATAGTTTCCCCGGGATAAATAAATTCTCTGTCCAAAAGATAAGGATTATTTCTCAACAGCTGCTTTGCATTAACACCGTAATACTCCGCAATGCTTAACAGGGTATCTCCTTCCTGTACGGTATGAACCTGATTCGGAAACACAATCAAAATAGTCTGGCCGACAGCCAGGTTATCGGGATTCATTATGTTATTGTCCTGAATCATTCTGGCTGCATTTACACCGTATTCATCGGCAATGGAATTAACCGTTTCACCTGGTTGAACCACGTGTATAATCATTATGACCTCATTAATTAATTTATCATTATTATTGTATGTCAGAAAATATAAATTAGACAATGAATTAGAACTTTGCCGCAAGGTTCCCTTTGTTCTCTGGCGGTATTTTTGCCCTGTTAATCAGTTAAAGTAAAATCCGGACTGACTTGTCCCAGGTCATGTTCCCAGCCTGTGGATTTGTAAATCTTCCCGTCGGTGGTTATGGCCGCACATTCCACCCCCGGAATGCCGTCTATAATTTTAAAGCCTTTGTCCACACCGGATACAAATGTAATTTTCGTAAGAATATCGGCTAACATATTGCTGTCCGGAATATCGCTGCTGATTACAATTGTATCGCTCATGACACCGGCTTCTGCCGGATAGCCGTTAAAGGGATTCAGAATATGATGATACCGTTTGCCGTCCTTTATAAAAAACCTCTCATAATCACCGGATGTGGAAAGGGCCTGCTCCGGCATATTAATAATAAAGGCATAGCTGTTTTTATCATCTCTTGGATGTTTTACCGCCACGGACCATAAGGAACCGTCCGGCTTCTGCCCAAGGGTATATATACTGCTGCCTCCAAGGTTTATAATTGCACTCTTTACTCCATAATCCTTCAATATCCTTACCGATTCGTCGGCGGCGTATCCTTTGGCAATTCCGCCCATATCAACGGACATGCCTTCCTTCAACAGCTTAACACTGCTATCCGCTTCGTTTATACTGATATTTTCATAACCAACCAGAGGTAATACCTCCTTAATTTCAGACTCCGAAGGAATCTTTTCATCTGCCGTTCCGATACCCCATAATTTTATCAGCGGCCCTACCGTTATATCAAATGCACCGTCACTTAACGCAGAATAGGTTACTGCCGTTTTAATCATCTTTATAATCTCAGAATGCACCTTTACATATTCTTTCCCGGCGGCAAGGTTTATCTTGCTGACATCACTGGTTTCAAGAGAAGGACTTGCCATTTGTTCAATTTCATCGATTCTGTGAAAGACAGCGTCTATGGCTTCACCTGCTTTCGGCCCGTAGGCCTTTACTTCTACAAGCGTATCCATTTTAAATGCCTGTTTATTAACCGCTTCCTCTTCTTTGGAACATGCGGCAAATGAAAGGATTATACCTATACATATTCCTAACGCAACTATCTTATTTCCCATTCTTTCCTCCAAAAATCTGTCTGTATCAATAAGATTTCCACTGTCGTGGTAGACGAATACTATTTTAACACAATATAATGCAATATCCAATCATAAAATCATAGGACTCTTATACGGAAAAAGAAAAAACGGCGTTCACATTTATTTTTCCAAACCTCCGAAAGCAAATATTAATTAAATCACACAACAAAAATGCGGATTCCGTAGAATCCGCAGAAAATATATAACCGGCCAGAATGCCGGCCGTTATATTAAATTGTAGTTACATTAGGGCGTGTCTGAAAACTGCTTGTGCCGGGCTGAGCGTTCCACTTTGTGGGAGGCAAGGAGCGGTTTTGGGAGCGTAGTGGTGCTACGTTTCCAAAATTGCAACGCAGAATACCGCAAAGTGGGGCGGTCAGAACGGTATCACACCCCAGCAGGAAATCCCATGATTCCTCTCTTTTTAGCTGATTTTGATTACCGCTTTTACTACATCCCTGGCATTATTCACTACGAAATCAAAGGCCTCTTTCGTGTGTTCAAAATCAAATTCATGGCTTACGATGTCCTTTACGTTAATTGCTCCGCTTGCAATGGCATTAATGGCAACGGGATATAAATTCCGGTAACGGAAGATTGTCTTTATCTCTCCTTCTTTTCCCATTAATTTCATAAAGTTAAATTCTACTTCATCTTTTGGCGTCATACCCACAAGGACAATGGTTCCTCCGCGTTTTACCGCATCCGCCGTCTGCTTTACCGTAATTTCGGCGCCGGCCGTATCAATAACCACGTCTGCTCCCCGGCCCCCAGTGATTTCATCGATTTTTTCCAGTACATTTTCTTCCTTGGCATTAATTACCTGGGTAGCCCCAAGCCTTTTCGCTGTTTCCAGCCTGTTTGGAAGAACATCCACCATAATGATTTTGGCGGCGCCTCTTGCTTTCGCCGATAACAGTGTGACAAGACCGATGCATCCGGTACCGAATATGACTACCGTATCTCCCAGTTTAACGTTTCCTTTGCCTGTTGCGTGCAGTCCTACGGCAAGGGGTTCCACCAGTGCGCCTTCCAGATTTGACACATTATCCGGAAGTTTAAAACACATATCTTCCGGATGTGCCACATAATTGGCAAATACTCCGTGATAAGGCGGTGTAGCAAAAAATTCAACCTCCGGGCAGAGATTGTATTGGCCGGATTTACAAAATTCACAGTTGCCGCAGGTTTTGCCGGGTTCCAAAGCAACCCTGTCCCCTACGGTAAGATTTTTAACTTCTTTCCCAACCGCTACCACTTCGCCGGCACATTCATGCCCAAGAACAAAGTCTCCTTCAACCACGAAATCTCCGATTCTGCCATGCTGGTAGTAATGGACATCCGAACCGCAGATACCTACAGTATCCACTTTTACCAATACCTCTTTATCATGGACGGCGGGCATGTCAATTTCTTTCCACACCATATCGTTTGTTCCATGCATAAAAATTGCTTTATTTTTCATTCTGTAACCTCCTTCTTATAAGGGGACGCGGCAAAACGGCTTCCCACTCCGCCGGTTTCACCGCATCCCCCTAGTCTTATTTTATTGCGCCGGATTTCTTGTGCATCTCAATGTATTGATCTACGTTATCCTTTGTAATTAACGGGCAGTCAATATCTATGTCAATCTGGTTTTCTTCGCCTGTCAATAATTTATCTGCCGTATCCAGCAAAGATGCTGCAAGGTCATAGGCACTTTGCAGACTTGTGGAAGTCATTAAGCCGTCCTTGATTAACAGACAGGCTTCTGCCGTACCGTCTACACCGTAAGCCAAGATATTCTCGAATTTGGGATCGTCTTTTACAACCTCAATGGCACCTGCAGCCATGTTGTCGTTCATCGCTATGATTGCATCTATTTTATCATTGGCCTGTACCCATGTTTCCATGTAATTCATGGCTTCATCCTTGTTCCAGTTGGCGATTTCCTTACCAACGATTTTTACATCAGGCCTTTTGTCGAAAAATTCCTTCTGCCAGCTTTGTTCCCTCTGATCCGCATGGAAGTTTCCGGGAGGTCCTAAAAGTACAACTACGTTGGCATTTTGGGGAACCTGTTCCACAGCCAGGTCCGCATTTACTTTTGCCTGAGCGTACGGGTCTGCGTCAACAGAGGAAGAACCTTCAATACCGCTGATACGGGCATTGGTGGTAATGGTAACGATACCTGCCGCCACCGCTTTTTCCACATATGGTCGCTGCGCTTCCCCGTTATTCGGCTGAACAATGATTGCATCATATTTGTTGGTAATGGCATTTTCTATCAGGGAATTTTCCGTATCGTCGGAAGCCTGACCGTCAAAAACATCTAATTTTACATTGGGATATTTTTCTGCTTCTTCCATTACCGCGTTGGCTAACCATGCCGCAAAGGAATCCGCCTGTGCTCTTGCTATATAGGCAATCCGGTATACTTTATCCGCGCCGCCGCCCTGCTCATCTGTTTTCGTATTTTCCGTACCTGTTTGGGCACCCTGATCTTTTGTTGCCTTACACCCCGTAAACAGGGAAGCCAATAATGCTGCTGCCAAAATTAGAACTAACAATTTTTTCATACCTTTTCCTCCTGATTTTTTTATTCTAAATAGGGAGATTCCCTATCATAGACAATTTAAATAGTTTCAACGGTTTTTTCTCATGGTTTTTGCCCAGATATCGTAAATAACGGCAAGTGCTATGATAGCGCCCCTGACAATCTGCTGCAAGTAAGAGTTAACTCCTACCAGTACCATGATGTTATCCAAAAATCCAACGATAAAAGCGCCCGCCAGTGTTCCGGAAGCGGTTCCGATACCGCCGGAAAAGCTTGTACCGCCGATAACTGCCGCAGTCAGGGCTTTAAATTCGTAGCCAATGGCTCCGTTTGGCATGCCGCCGTTTACACGGGACATAAACAATACGCCTGCAATGCCGACAAAAATACCATTGATGATAAAAGCTTTCATTTTAATCCGGTTTACGTGAATGCCGGAAGCATTGGCGGCTTCTTCATTACCGCCGATGGCATAAACGGATCGGCCGAATATGGTATGCCTTAACAGATACCAGGTTATAATGAGGGTACCTATCAGAAAAATCACAGGTGTCGGGATACCTAATATTTCGCCTTGGCCAAATTTAATATAATCCCCGATTTGGTAAATATTCTGGCCGTTGGTATAAAGGAGGGCGGCTCCTCTTGCCATGGCCATCATGGCCAAGGTTGCAATAAAGGGAGGTGTTTTATATTTGGTAACCATCAAACCGTTTAACACGTTACAGCCGACACCCACCAGAACCGCTACAAGAAAACCTATAATTAAGGAACCAGTTCCGGTATATGCGGAAATAGAGAGGACACCTGCCAGCGCAAGTACGGATGCAGAGGATAAATCCAGCATACCCGATATGATAAGAATGGTTTGACCGAATGCTAAAATCGTACCTACCGAAATCTGTGTTGAAATATTCTGTATGTTAGCTACGGATACAAAGTTTTTATTAGCCAGCCAGCAGAAAATAAATAACGCTACTAAAACAAAATAGATGCTGTATTTGCTTTTAATGTTGGAGAACAATTTACTTTTTGTCATACTTTTGGTATTCAATTTATTTCACCTCTTTTTGGATTTTTGTACCGGTTGCATACGCCATAATGTCCTCCTGGGTAAACTCATCCCTGGTTAACATGCCCGTAACCTTACCTTTTGCCATAACATAAATCCGGTCACACATACCGATAAGTTCCGGTAATTCGGAGGAAACCATAACGAGAGCTTTCTTTTGTTTTGCAAGTTCGGTCATTAATTTGTAAATCTCGTATTTTGCTCCTACGTCAATTCCCCGCGTAGGTTCATCCACAATTAAAATATCCGGGTCCGTAACCATCCACTTTGCCAGTATGACTTTCTGCTGGTTTCCGCCGCTTAAGGATTCGATTTTGGTTTCATAGTCAGGGGCTTTCACATTCATCTTCCGGCAGAATTCCTCAACCGCTCTGTTTTCTTCCTCTTCATGAAGCCTGCCCTTGTAGATAAATTTCTTAAGACTAGCCAGGGCAACATTTTCTTTGATGCTGCGGACGGGAATAATCCCAAACCTCCGCCTGTCTTCCGAAAGCATGACCATTTTTTTATCTATGCTGCTTTTTACGTTTTTCATTACCGTTTTATTATTTTTAATATAAATTTCACCGGACTCATAAGGATCAAGTCCAAATAAGCCTCTCATGACTTCCGTCCTGCCTGCTCCCATCAAGCCGGCAAATCCTATGATTTCTCCTTCCCGAACGTGAAAGCTGACATCCTCAAATTTATCTTTCCGGGTCAGTCCTCTGACAGTTAATATTTCCTCACCAAGCTTTATCTCTTCCTTAGGAAAATTGTTCTCCAGCTTTCTTCCTACCATCTGGGATATTACGGTCTCCAAGTCATATTCCTCAATGGGCCTTGAATCCACTACGCAGCCGTCCCTGAATACCGTAATCTCATCCGCTATGCGGAATATTTCGTCCATCTTATGGGAGATATAAATAATACTGGCACCCCGGGCTTTTATTTCGTTAATCTTTTTAAATAAGACCTCTACCTCTTTATTGGTAATGGCGGAGGTAGGCTCATCCATGATGATAATATCCGAATTATAAGAAATTGCCTTTAAAATCTCCAGCATCTGGATATCGGATACGGTTAACTCTTTCAGCCTGGTTTCCGGATCATAGTTTAAATTTTCCTTAAGCAGAAGTTCTTTTGTCCGTTTCCTGATTTCTTTCCAGTCAATTCTTCCGTATCCGTCCCTGGGCCAGTTTCCGACACAGAGGCTTTCTTCAATGGTCATTTCGGGAATGTAATTCAATTCCTGAAAAATCATGGATATGCCAAGGCTTCGTGCCTGAATGGGATTTTTGATTTCAACAGGCTTTTCATCTATAAGAATTTCACCGGAATCAGGCCGGTAGATACCGTTAATCACTTTCATCAAAGTAGATTTGCCTGCTCCGTTTTCACCGCAGAGCACATGAACCGTTCCTTTTCTGACTGCAAAATTAACTTCATTTAATGCCTTTACCCCCGGAAAGGATTTATTAATATGGGATACTCTTAATTTAATATCTGTATTTATCATAAACCGCTTCTCCTTTCTAATTATTTTAGGCATTTTGCTTGTTTCTCTCTCTGTGTGTACAATAATACAATAAAATTTTAAACAAAATAATGTTTTGTATTGTGATTTTTATGTATAATTTTACTCAATACAAACAATCGTTTCTTTTTTCATCCAAAACTGTGTACCGGATTACTATTCTTTTGTAAAATATTAAGACTGTAAAAGAATCCGGCTTGAAAAAACCTCAGACAAAAGGTCTCCTGATTTATGGCCGGTTCTTTATCAGGAACCACTCTGTCTGAGGCAATAACATGACTAATTCATTTTATACATCCCTGCAAACCGCTGTTTCCAGTTTATTGCAAAATAACTTTTGCAGACACGCTCTAACCTAAAGATTGGCAGCACCACCACAGGCCTTGCTTATTTCCCCTTGTCCTTCCCGCTTATTTCCTTGTACTCATTAACGGTCTTGCCGGTTATTCTCTTAAAAACTTTACTGAAATACTGCTGATCGGAATACCCCACTTTTTCAAATACTTCTTTAATCCGGATATCCGATTGCAGTAACAGCTGTTTTGCTTTTTCAATTCTCAGGCGGTTGATATAAAGCGACATATTCTCACCGGTCTCTTTTTTAAAAATACTGCTCAGGTAATGTTTGGAAACATTGAGTTCTTTTGCCACGTCGTCTAAGGATATCTTCTCCGTATAATGATATTTAATAAAATTGAGAGCCTGGTTAATCATCAGTTTGGAATTATGATATCTCATATCCCGAATCACCCGGATAAGCTTTTCCGAAACATCCTTCAGAAGCTTTTCAATTTTATCCAGCCGTTCGGAATGTTCAATTTGATAATGGTAAGTTTTATGGCTTTCAAACATCTGCCGTTCGGAAAGGAAAAGCCCATAGCTGCTGAACAAGTCACCAATCAGGTTGGAGTAAAACATTTTCACTATCATAGGCGAAACATAGCCGCTTTCAAAATACTGCCCGGCCTCCTCAATTATTTCCCTGACCTTATCAAGGTTTTCATGTCCGATTGCTTCGACTATGTTTTTATTATAGTTTTTTTTCAGCTCAAAAATATCGGGTTCATTAAAATGTATGGAGTCCATTGGGATTATCCTGTTGGTATTTTCCATTTTATAGAACAAAATCTGTGCTTTCTCAGAAAATTCACTGTACACACCGCCTGCCTGTTCTGCCCGGCCGAATACATTGGAATAGACTCCATGCAGTGAAATGCCAAAATACTGCATGGCACCGTTGGCCGCCACGGCAAACATCTTTTTTATTCCCGCCGGCTTTAAATCCGGAGAGGACAAAAAAAGCAGATTCACATCAGGCTGCTGTATATCTATATATGCAACGGCATTTTGGTTCAATTGTTCAAAAAGGATATTCATAACCGCATTATTTACCTGTACCGTATCTGTCTTAGCCTCTTTGTCCGGAAAAGCGGAGATACATAAGAAAACAAAAAAGGTATCGGTAAGGGGAAATTTCAGGTATTCCAGTGTTTTTTCCAGTCTTTCATCCATATGGAACCCTTTTTTCATCAAATAGGAAACAGCGGTGCGTTTCAAATCCTCCGGGTCAGTCTTATGATTCCTTTCTGTCTCAGCTTTATTTTCCGAGTCCATTTTTTCCTTTAAAGATACCATGAGTTTAATCAGCTCTTCATCTTCTATTTCCGATTTTAAAATATAGTCATAGGCACCGGCTTTTAATGCCTTTCTTACATAAGAAAATTCATCGTAGCAGGTTAAAACCAGAATTTTGGCTTCCTTATCTTCTTTTCTTATTTTATCAATCAGCCAAAGACCATCCTGTTTCGGCATTTTGATATCGGTTATTATGACGTCCGGTTTATATTTCAGGTAGTTCTCATAACCCTGTTCCCCATTGGCAGCTTCGGCTGCGATTGTAAAACCGATGGCTTCCCAGTCAATGGTTGTCTTAAGGCCTACCCTTACAAGAACCTCATCATCAATAATCATAACTTTATACATAAACCCCCAACCTTTCTTTACTATAATAAGGCCTTACGCCGGACTAACAGGCAATTCCACCCGGACCAGGGTACCTTCGCCCGGTTTTGTTTCAATATGAATGCCGAACTCATTTCCGCAATACAGGCGGATTCTGTGATTAACATTATTAATTCCTACCTTGCTGAATTTATTCTTATCCGAAGAATCTGATAAAATATTTTTTAATACCTCCTCTTTTATACCGGGCCCGTCATCTTTTATTTCAATGATAAGCCGGTCATTCCGGATAAATCCGGTTATTTCTATAGCAACTTCCTGTCTTCCATCCGCCAGCCCGTAAATAATTGAGTTCTCAACAATGGGCTGCAATATCAATTTGGGGACCGATATAGCAAGGCAGCCTTCTTCTATCGACCGGGTCAGGTTAATGGCCTGGTTAAAACGCAGCTTTTGTATGATTACATAATTTTCCACATAGTCTAATTCTTCTTTTAAGGTAATCATATCCCTTCCAAGATTCGTGCTGATTCTTAACAGCTTAATCAGCGCCGTAATGGATTTGCTTACGCTTATGTTACCCTGTATTTTTGCCATCCATTTGATGGTATTTAACGTATTATACAGAAAATGGGGATTTATCTGCGCATGAAGGGCCTCCAATTCCAGTTCTTTTTTCTCATGCTCTTCCTTTACTAATTTATCTATCAGCTGCTGCATTTCTCCAATCATATTATTTAAACTCCTGCCAAGCTGCCCCAGCTCGTCATTGGATTGAATTTCTGTCCTGGCTGTCAAATCCCCCCGTTCCACTTTTTTCATGACCGCCGTCATCCTCATCATAGGTTCCGTATACCGTATGGAAAAAATCAGCATAAAAAGGAGAATTACGGGTATATAGACAATACCTCCTAAAATTAAATAGGTCTGAATCTGGTTAATCTCCTGATATAAATAATCCGTAGACAGTTTTTTAATGATTTTCCAGCCGTTGGTCTGTATGGTGGAATAAATGGCAATCTGTTCCGTATCATCATTATAAAGCACATAATTATGTCCGTTTTTATCAGACAAGACCTGATTTGCATAAGGTTCTTCCTTAATGGATTGACCTATCCGTATTTTGTTCGGATGGCTGATGATTCTTCCCTTCTCGTTGCACATAAAAACTTCCTCATAGTCACCCGGCTCATCGTTAAGTAAACCGGAATAGGCATTCCGGAGAATATTCTCTTCCAGGTCAAAGCGTATATACCCATAATCCTTTAACGTATTAAAATCGATAACCTTACGTCCCATGGTAAAATATAATTTTTGGAACTTTCCCGATAAAATCTCAATCATCTTATGGGTTGTAGGCAGCCAGACCGGCTGTCCGGCCGATTCCGCCAGCTCCAAGCTGATTTGTACGGCTTTGCCGATTTTATTCACACCTGCGGAATAATAATTATGGTTAAACGTAAGGTCTATGGATTCAATATCATCCCTTGAGGTAATAAAAGTCCTCAATACATTATTAAACTCATCCTGGGAATATTGGGACTGAAACTCCAGCATTTTAAGCAGCGTACTGTTTGAGATTACCATAGTGGAGAATTCTTCCAGGTCATCCATCAAAAAGTTAATCTTTTCACCGGTTTCATAGACGGATTGGGTTTCTGACTCCGTATATTTATTCTGAATAATCTTTTTTACGGTTTTGGAATATGTCAGGGAAACTGCTATGGCCGGCAGGACAATCAGAATGACTGCAATAATACCAAGCTTAACCCTCAGTGCATTATATATTTTTATTTTTCTCACAGTAAGCCTTCCCCTTCCGACAAGTTATACAGCTTTATGGCTTTAAATCCGTGTATATATTCAGACTGACCTCGTGGCTGTCAAGGTTGTCCACTATCATCTCATGTAAATTCCTGATTAGTATTTTTTCAGCGTCATAGAAATCGGAGGTCTTGGGTCTTAAATATAAATTTTCCGGTTTCCAGGCACTTTGTACCGCATCCATATAGTTTAAAATATTGTCCGTATCCGGATTGGTGAACAAGCCTCTCTCCTGTAAATTATCCTCCAGGTCTTCATAGGCAGCTTTTCTGGTCGGCAGGCTGCCTCCTTCGGGATGGAGCAGTACTTTTAACTGCATATCCTTTGAGGTTGCCCATACAATGTAGAGCCATGCAGCCTTTTTTTCAGCATCCGTTGCATATTTGTTAATGCCGATTCCGGAACCGCCATAGATATTGCTGCTTTTTTCATCACCATAGGGTAAAATGGAATACCCTACTTTACCTGCCACTTTAGAAAGCTGGCTGTCCTCCACATAGGTAAAATTTTCATCCCAGTTAGCCATCATTGCAATTTCACCGTTCCGGAATGCATTGGCGGAATCCGACCAGTTCCAGTTCACACTTTCCGGCGCAGATACGTCCGCAAGTTTCTTGTACATATCCAGCGCCCGTATAAAATTGGGATTCAGCGTGTCGGTTTGTTTATACCTGGCTGTGCCTAAAGTATTGATATTCACGTCTAAAAAATAATCCCCGCCGTAGGCAGCCAATACATTGGAAAACTCACAGAAAATCGAATTATGTTCCTGGGCCATCATTCCGCTTCCGTACTTTACTTCTTCATCCGGAACATTTTCATTAATCCACTTTGCCACTTCATAATACCTTTCCCAGGTAAAATCAATTGAACCAGGTATGGGTTCATACCCCATTTCCTTTTCAAACTCTAATTTATAGCCCTCCAATATATCTTTTCTGTAGAAAAGAATCATAGTCGTGCTGTCAAACGGAATGGTATATACCTGGTCCTTGTTTAAAAAATAAGAACAGACCTCCGTCTGAAAATCAATAAAATCTTCCATAAACCCTTTGATATAAGGTTCATCCGGAGACAAATTATAGGGATTTAAAACCTCCAGATAGTTATAAAACCGATTTAAGGTTTGGTAGGGATCTACATAAACCAACTGATATTTGCCTGCCTGGGCAATAAAATCCAGGTTTATCTTTTGAATCAGCGTATCAAAATCCACAGCCCGGATATTGATATTAATACCCGTCACCTCCGAGAATTCCTCACTTTCATGGGTCAGGATATTGGCATACAGATTATTTTCAACGATAAAATTAAGAGTAAGCCCTTCATACTGCCTGATATTATAAGTTTCAGGCAATTCGAGATTTTCAAAATTAGTCCCTTTCAGATTTATTTGATTTACAGCGGTGCTTCCCTCGTTTTCGTTATTTTTTTTGGAGCAGGATACAGCAAAAAACAGAATAACAAAACCCAATATCCCTATAAATCCAAATCCCAGTTTCTTTTTATATAACATCCGTAATCCTCCGTACCAAAATAAATATTTCATGAAGCTCCCATAAATAAACACCGATTCCAATCGCAAAGATACCATAACCCCCTGCAGTGCTTACGTTTTTTCTGTACATTCTATATAAGACAATCATTCATATTGTACTTTATATTAATATTATTTACAAGATTAAAACTTTCATAACCATTTCCGCTGTTCTCTTTAATCTTGCGGTAACTTAAAATGACTTTATAGTCTTAAAATTTAATTCCAGCAAATAAACGGTCAAAAAAGACAAAAAAAACCTTTACGGGGAGGTCCTGCCAGTCATTTATTTGCAGCTTATCGTCCGGTAAATATGGGGCTGTTGCAAAATTCAAAATATAACTTACTTGTGGGAGAATATGATTTATATTTCGCAGATATTTTGTAGAAAGTATGCGCGAATGGCTCCAAGAAAGAGAATGGAGCCGTATTCGCGCGACTTGGAACAAAATTCAAGAAATATAAATCATATTCCAGACACAAGTTCGGTAAGATGATTATTTTGCAACAGCCCCAAATGTTACGAAATCATTTGTCATATGTCATATATCTTTACGCCGGAAACGCCATATAGCCAAGACCGCGGTTAATACGCTCCAGGTAATCAGTATAATGAAAGCCGTTAAAATTCCGGTGTATTCTATACTTCCTGCTTGTGCCATTCCCGAAAGCGTGTGTATTGCGGACGCGGGTAAAATCGGTATAAAAACCTCTTGAATTGGTTGAGGGAAAAGCTCCGCAAGGGCAGGGAGAAACATTACCCCAAGAGGTATCACGATACCGGCTGCTGTACTTCTAAAAAAGAATGCAGCGCAAACTGTGAGCAAAACATAAAAGAGCGGCATAGCAACGCATCCGGCGGCAAACCGCCACACCTCCGATGCCGGGAGCGTCTGTCCCTGTACAGATGAAAGAATAAGCTGTCCGTTGCCAAGCGTAATGAGGGCGACAAGCACACCCACCACAAATGACAATAAGAAAAACATCAGCAGCTTCGCGCGAAAATAACGGGTCCGGTCTGGCGTAGCTATAAGATATGTCTGTATCGTTTTCCCCTGAAACTCTCTGCCGATTTGGACGGCGGCAAAAAGTATAAGCAGGATAGCTGCCACATCTACGCCAAGCATATTAACTTCAATTACGGACATGGGTTTGAGCTCGGATAACGTCCTTTGTTGGGTTACTTTTGTTGTAAAAGCAAACACGAGCCCCATTAAAACGCTGAAAATCATTACAAACGGCAAATACAGCCGTGAAGATTTAGGAAACCATATTTTTTTCCATTCTGCACGAATAGAATGTATCATTGCTTTGCCTCCTCCTTATCATGATGATTTAATCCCTTATAGTCTGTTTTTCCGGCCACCAGTTCGGAAAAAAGCTGTTCCAGTGATGGCTGATAGTTTACCAGTTCATAAATGCGAATTCCATTTGTAAACGCAATATCTCCTATACGCCTCATATTCATTTTTCTTACATGAAGAATCCCGGATTCTGGCATATCCACCCCGGCGTCGTTCTCTATCAATATTTTTTTCAGCCCTGCTATATTGTCTGACTGCACTTGCACATAAGAGCCGATGCTTTTTTCCTGCATCTCGTCCATGCTCATATCAGCAATCAGTTCACCGCGCGCAAGCACAATAACTCTGTCAGCTATTTCCTGTACCTCACTGAGCAAATGACTTGATACAAGAACGGCCTTTCCCTGTTCCGCTAAATCCCTGAGTAATGTGCGGAGCCAGTGAATACCTTCCACGTCTAAGCCGTTAAAAGGTTCATCCATCATGACCGTTTCAGGGTCCCCTATAAGAGCGCCGGCTATACCAACCCTCTGCTTCATGCCGAATGAAAATTCGTTTATTTTTTTATTGGCGACTTTTCGTAATCCGACAAAAGAAAGAAGCTCATCAACCCTATTTTTATTTATTCCGGCAGCAGCTGCCAAAATCATAAGATGCTGCCGGGGGGTCAGCCTTGCGTCTAAAGCACCGGCATCCACCATTGCACCGATTTTACTCAAAGGCCGTTCCAATGCGGTATAAGATTTTCCGTCTGCGGAAACACTCCCGGAAGTGGGGGCGGCCAATCCAAGAATTAAGCGCATGGTTGTCGTTTTCCCCGCTCCGTTAGGGCCCAGAAAACCGGTGACTACACCGGGATGGATATATAGGCTGATATTATTTACCGCAATTTTATCTGTAAATTTCTTTGTCAGGTTTGTTAGCTGTATCATCGTTCTTCCTTTCCTTTCCGGCTGCTTTCAGCCGTGTTAAGATGTAAATCGTTATGAGCGGCATATATTTCAAAAGCACTTTCCAGAAACCGGCTGGCAGTATCCATCATTTCTTCGTTTTTTGCCGTCATTTGATTTTCCAGATGAAGTTCGGATAATTGCCTGATAAGTTCCATATTACCGCCCGTAAAGGATAAAATAGTTTCCCACCAGCGCTTTGCCATATCCTGCGCGGTAATGCTATCCGGTGAAATGCCCTCATGAAGCAAAATAGCTGCTTCGATTAATATTTCTTTCCATTTGTGGTAGAACATTTGAATCGGCTCAATGTCCTGAAAGTGCTCAGAAAGCATTTTCCGCTGTTCTCCCGTCATAATTTGGGGAGCTTGTGAAAATATATCGTCCCCAGGCAAAGCACTGAGAAACCGAAGCAATACAGGAAACGGCGGCTCTTTGCCCGCTTCAATCATATCGGACATGATGCCGATAGTTGCAAATGAAGTATGCAAATGTTCCATTTTTTGAAGCAGTAGCAGCCGCTGGTTTTTGAACATTTCCAGCAGCTCATTTTTACTTGGCTGCAGCAAAAGCTGTTCTTTAATTTGCTCCAATGAGAAGCCGAGCAATTTATAAAACACGATTTGTTCAATCCGAATTAAATCGTCCTGTGTATAATAGCGGCGTCCGCCTTCCGTCCTTCCCGAAGATGGCAATAGCCCGATATTGTCATAATACTGAACCGCACGAATCGTCAGACCGGCAGCAGAGGCAATTTCACCGCTTGTATATCTCTTTTCACTCATACTATCTCCTCCTTACAATCTAATTATATTTCATTACGCAACGTAATAAGCAAGTAAAATTTTACACCATACAAAAATCCCCCGATTTCGATTTAATCGGGGGTGAAAATTGGCTGTCTTTGCTGCCCATGGATAACGGTATGTATACTATCTATGTTCAAGATAACGGTTCAGATGGTCTATCATCATCTGCCATCCCTCCACCGCATCCGGTTTGTCGTTCAGGGTGAATCCATGAACCGAATCCTCAAAGCGTTTATGGGTCACGGTAACTCCCGCCTGTATCAGTTTATCCCTGAAATCCTCCGCTTCCTTACATAAAGAGTCCCGGCCTGCCGTTATAATCAGGGTAGGAGGAAATGATTTTACCTGGTCTGCTGTGGCAAAAACCGGCGATACCAGAGGATTTTTTCTTTCCTCTTTGCTGTAGCAGTAACAGGCGTCAAATATACGGCACATTTTCGGAGGAAGGGCCCCTTTCGGCTGCGGTTTCAGATATACATCCGTATAAACGTCCAGCGGAGGGTAGTCCAATATCAGACATTTTATCCCCAGCTCTTTTGTCTCGCCATCCTTAAGACATACTGCCGCACTGAAATTACCGCCCGCACTGTGGCCTCCTATGGCGATGTTGTCCGAATCTATTCCAAATTCTTCCCAATGCTCTTTTGCATATTTTACAACCGCATAGCATTCATTGACAGCTTTGGGAAATACTTCTTCCGGTGACAGGCTGTAATCAATACTCAGAATTTTCACGTTGGCCTTATCAGCCACATTCATCATATAAGGATCATCCATCTCCGGCTGTCCGAGAATAAATCCGCCGCCGTGTATATTGACAAACAGGGGAAGCCTTTCCTTTCTTTCCAGATTGTAAGCAAGTACACGGATTCTTCCTTCGGCGGTATCCAGAAAAAGTTCCTTGCCGGCCCTTTGCTTCCTGCCACCCCCGGCTTTCGTAAAATGCGTTGTCATCCACTTGAAGAACTTTACTTTCTTTTGCAGCTGTTCTCTTGAATAAACTTTCTCTTTTGGTATACTTCTCATAAAATACATTCCTTTCTGTGGGGCACAAACTTCAGAATATAAACTATATTGCACACACAAGTTCAGTAAAATGACTTTTTTGCAGCAGTCTCTCCTATTAAAACAGACCATTTTAAAACAGGCCATTATGTAATTACTTCCATAATGACCCATTTTATGTAAATAGTCAAGCTTTTTAAACTTCCTGACAGGATTAACGCAGACCGGGAAATAATTTCCGGGACATGTCAGCCGAAATTTCCTGCATGTATATATTGGATTTATTTTCAGATTTTATTTGTCCCTTAAAGGATTAAAGCCGGATGCAACACAGCCGCCGTCACATAAAATATCTTCGCCGGTTAAATAACCCGCTTTCTCGCTTGCACAAAAGGCCAGAAGGCTGGCAAGCTCCTCCGCGCGCCCATAACGTTTAATGGCACAATATTTAATATAATCCGATGTCTCTTTTTCCAAGTCAGCCATTGGGGTTGCAATGGAACCGGGAGATACCGAGAGAATACGTATTCCTTTTTCTCCCATTTTATTCGCATCCGTTTTGGTATACCATATAACAAAATGCTTGGAAATGCAATAGGCCAAATCAGACCTTAATCTGCCTGGAAATAAGTTAACCCTTGCCATCATTTTTTTCATAAATATATCTCTGTTCGTTCTGCTGTATTTATAACTTCTGACAGGCATTAAAATCTTAGGTGCAAGATGTGCCGACATGGATGATATGTTTATGATACAGGAGCCTTTCTCCATTACCTTATAAAAAGCTTCATTTATGTTTATTGTACCTAACGCATTTGCCTCCATTATGCTCTTTGCTTCTCCCATATGGGGTGACATCCCGGCCGCATTGATTACGGAAGATATTTTTCCCGTTTTTTTGGCATAGACGGCCAGTTTGCCGACAGATGACCTGTCCGCTACGTCACACTTAAATGCTTCTGCGCCGATTCCTTCCCTCTTCAGGTCCTCCACTGCTTTTTCCAGCTTTTTCAGATTCCGGCCGCACAAAATGATATCGTTATTTTCTCCTAATATTTTAGCGGTTGCAAACCCAATGCCGCTGCCGCCTCCTGTTATGACACTTATAGAATCCATAGTAGTTTCCCTCACTTTACTTATCATACCTGATTACAACTTTAAGTGCTTCATCCGCTTTATTTGCCGTTTCAATCGCTTCAATAATATTCTCCAGCCTGAATTCATGGGTTATTAAGGATTCCAGATTTAAATTCCCGCTTTCCATAATTTCAAGTACCGTTAAAACATCCTGAGGATGGTAACCGCCGGACCCTAATATTAAAGCGTCATTATAAGTTACCCGCATGAAATCAACCGATACCGGCTTATGATGAACACCCACCACTACCAGTTTGCTGCCGTATTTTGCCATGTCCTGCCATTGTTCAATGACGGCACCTGCACCAACCGCATCAATGTAAATATCTACGTCCGCACATGAGGAAGGATATCCCGGAACCTGGCCAAAAACAGCTTTTGCTTCCCTCTTTATATCATCCTTTTTACTGTTGCATATTTCAAAACCAAGATTTCTAACTATTTCCAGACGAAAATCCGACAGGTCTGCAATCATTACTTTTTCAACACCAAAATATTTCAGGGCAGCAGCGGCAGATACTCCGATTGCTCCGGCACCAAACACAACTGCCGTTTGTCCGGGTCGCGGATTTGCCTTTCTGGCTGCACAGGTTCCTACGGTAAAGGGTTCTATGAGAGCTGCCGTTTTCGTAGATATTTTGTCACTCACAGGATATACGGACCTTCCCACTTCGCAGTCCGGTATTAAAACATATTCGGAAAATCCCCCTACGGTTGCTGCTCTTGACCTGTCATTTTTGGCCTCCAGAGGATACGGATACACTCTCTGTCCGATTGCAATATCTTTAACCTTGCTTCCTACTTCAATTACTTCGGAAACCATTTCATGTCCAAATTCCTGCCCTTTAAAAATACGGACGGAATCTCCCCCGTAATAATAAGCATTCAAATCCGAGCCGCAAATACATGAGAACAGATTTTTGACAAGTATGTCATTCTCTTTGCACACCGGCACAGCAAGTTCTTTCACCGTTACATTTTTAATTCCATTGTAAATAGCTGCTTTCATGATATAACACCTTCCTTAATTATTATTGATTATAAATATTACCGGGAATATTAAAGGCTTACCTGACACAGGAAGCTTAAAGCCTTTAATCTAATCCAAAAAAACAGCAATACTTATAATCACGCAGATAGCATCTGCAATAAGAATTTTAATCATTTAACGCCCCTCCCGATATCTATTTATACAGCCCTAAGGCAGTATAGCTAATAATTAACAGGCTGTTCCACGCCTCCGTTTACATATTCTGTTCTATTATGTAATTTTATTCCATCTCAATAACATAATACAGACAACTTATTTATAAGATGTTTAAATATTGTTAACAAAATATTAATAAAGTTGTATGTACTATTCGACGAGCCTGGAGTGTATTTGAAAAATGCTTATGCCGGACTGCAACGATTTTCAAACACACTCTAGTGTACCGGCCTTGTCTGACTGCCTAACCGGATACTAATTAAAGTCAAAAAGGGGCTGTTGCAAAATTCAAAATATAACTTACCCTTGCGGCTTGGATCTCAATTCAAGAAATAGAAAATATGTTTTGTGTACTGACAGCTGATGTCTATATCAATTGCGCAGAATGAATTTCCTTCCTGCATTTTCCTGAACGGGGGCGGTATAACGATTGACATTTTATTCCTGATGTGATATATTTATAACATAATAATGCGAAATATATCACTTGAAGAAATAACCGTGAAAATAAATTAAATGGAATTATACGTTTCGCTGCTCTTTTTGGGATTTAAGGAAAGTGTAGGGTAATTTGGAATATGATTTTAATAACAAGACTTAAGGAATACCGTGCCAGGTACAATTTAAAACAGGAGGATTTGGCCAAATTGGCGGGTGTACGCCGGGAAACAATTGTGAATCTTGAAAACGGACGGTACAATCCATCCCTAAAGCTGGCTATGGATATCGCAAAGGTTTTCTCCTGTACCGTAGAAGATTTATTTATATTTAAGGAGGAAGAAAAAACATGAAACGCTTTATTAATTTCTGTTCCAATATCAAATACTTGGGGCTCCTGGGCTTGCTCGGACTCTTTTTTGACAATAAGGTATTTGATCTTCTCTGGCTTTTCTGGCTGTTTGGCTTTGTTGAAATCATCTCCAACTTTTCTGTTTTCAAACAAGCCATGAAACAGCTTTTTGGCATGCTGGCCGTTCCCCTGCGTTATGGCCGGCGCCTGCCCAATAAAAACAACTATCACTGCAAGGTCAAATATTCACTGCCCTTTGCGGGCAGGTGGACGGCAGTCAACGGCGGCGTGGATAAAGATTCCTCCCACTCCTGGAGTATTCACACACAAAGATATGCTTATGACTTCCTCATACTTGACGAAGAGGGCAAAAGCTGCTCCGGTGACAAAACCAAAGCCGAAAGCTACTATTGCTATGGAAGGGAAATCCTGGCACCTGCTAACGGCGAGGTAATTGAAACAGGAACCGGCTGCCCCGACAGCCGTATATCGGGAACCGGGCAGGTTGACTGTTCAGCCCGCGACATACGCGGAAACTATATTCTTATCCGCCATGCGGAAGGTGAATACAGCCTCTTAGCCCACTTGCAGCCGGGAAGTATCCGGGTCCGAGCCGGCGAATCCGTAGTACGGGGGCAAATAATAGCCTTATGCGGTAATTCCGGCAACAGTTCCGAGCCGCACCTGCATTTTCACCTTCAGAACGGAATCAGTTTTTTCTGTTCGGCAGGACTTCCCATTGAATTTGAGAACCTGTCGGCCGGTCCCGCTTTGAATTATTCCGGTTTCGATCCGCGCCCCGTCCCTTCTGCTGCCGGGCTGCCGGATAAATACATAACCCGCGGACAAAGTGTGGCTAATATATAACCTTCGTTTCCTGACTCTTAACAGACCGGAAGCGAAGGCTTATTTCTACAGCTTATCAATTTCCTTTAATATCTCCTTATGCCTTTCTTCAAACAATAAACTGCGGTTATATTTTACATACATCTCGCTGCCATATTCCCCGATAAATTTCGAACTGTAGAAATTAACCGTAAGCTCCGTAACAAATATGACCATTTCCTGACTTTCGCCAAAGGCAGTTTCCATAAATGCAAAGACATGTTCCAGAGCCTTTGATGCAGATGATACGGTTTCTTCCCGCCTTAAGGTTTCCTTATCAAAAAGGGGCCTTATGAAATCAAATCCTTTCTGCATATCCTCTATGTCATTTTCCCTAAGTTCGTCCGCATATCTTTTCAGAGTTGTCCGCACACGGCCCGATACCTCAATCTCCGCCTTATCGGACTGCCCGCTTTCTGTTTTTTTATTAAGCTTCTCCTCTTCCTCTTCTGCCAGCTTCCGAAGAAGCTCCGCCGGTAATATTACACCGGGCGCCTGCATCCGCTGCTTTAATTCTTGCAGGCAGGAATATAACCGGTCCATATATGCATCCATAAGATAAACTTCCTTGAATTTATTATTTAACCTGCTAAGGAGAAGGCCGATTACGTTCAGTTTCTCATCAAAAGATGCACGTCCTATTTTTAAGACGGCATTTTGTGTGATGTTTCCTTTTACTATTTCCTCTATGGAATAAGCTTCTTTGTATTTATGGTATAATTCATAAAAATTAGCAAAGTCTCTGGCAATGGCATTAAACTGAATATATTGGATGACCAAATCTTCGGTTACCGGTAAGGATAGCTCCTCGCAGGTTATCAGCATTTCCGAAAGATCTTCCCATCCTCTGGCCGTTGCAAAGAACATACCGTCCGGTGTTGTTTCCATGCGGTAAAAATTCTCCTTCCGAATGTCAAGATAGGAAATAACGGCTTCATGAATTCCCTGTTTATAAGCATATTCCTTCCAGGCTGTAAAGTCCGGTTCTACGGTTATTTTCCTTACCCTGTCAAGAGTTACGGTATCAAAATCCCGAACGGACCGGTTGTATTCGGGAGGATTTCCCGCCGTAATGATAATCCATCCTTGTGGTATCCTCCTGTTGCCAAAGGATTTATACTGTAAAAATTGAAGCATGGTAGGAACCAGGGTTTCCGACACACAGTTAATCTCATCAATAAACAGGATACCTTCCCTTAATCCGGTAAACTCAATTTTATCATAAACCGAGGCAATAATTTCACTCATGGTATATTCTGTCACGGAATATTCCTTCCCGCCGTATTCTTTATTCCGGATGAAAGGAAGCCCTACCGCACTTTGCCTGGTATGGTGGGTAATGGTATAGGCCACCAGGGCCACCCCGCATTCCCCCGCAACCTGCTCCATTATCTGGGTTTTGCCGATACCCGGAGGTCCAATCAGCAGAATCGGCCTCTGTCTTAAGTAAGGAATGCGGTAATTGCCGAAATCATCTTTTGCAAGATATGCCTTAACCGTATTCATAATCTCTTCTTTTGCCCGTTTAATATTCATAATCGGTATCCTTCCTGTCTTATCTTTTTTTCAAACAAGCTCTAAGTCTTCCGGTTCAATAATCAGCTTCATTGCCCATGGCGGAACATAAGCATCCTCATAATTTTCTCTGAGAAAAACAAAGGCCGTATCATAGGACGGCTTTACTTTCGGGAAAACCCCCTGGCCGTCCGTGAAATAAATGAGTCCTCTGAGGCTTCTGAATACGTTTTGTTTTATCAGCCGGTTCACATAATCAAAAACGGGCCTGAAATCCGTTCCGCCGTTTCCGATTAATTCAAAATGGTCCATATACTCCCTTAACTCTTCCTGACTTGTAATTTTCCTGTCGGAACGTATCCTTTCATCGCACTGGATAATATGTATATTTATTTTCCGAAAATAACTGCCGGTTTCTTTTAAAATGGAATAGGTCTGTTCCAGGAATTTCCTTACTAATTCACCGGAGCAGGAAAGGGAAGTATCGATTGCAATAGCTATTTCTTCAATCTTTTTCGCTTCTCTTGTTTCCAGGGGTTCAATCAATGGCAAATTGCCATAAAGCTGCAAACCGTAGGTATAAAGAACAGTGTCATAAGAATCCGTATCCGGTACCGGTTCTTCCCGGATAACTGCAAATTTTTTCAGGAAACGGCCGTAGTCATATTTTTTACGGTTCTCTATCCTTACCTGTTCCGTAAGGGTATCCGGATTATCCGTCTCTTCATTCGCAAAAGTCTCCATTTCCGTCTGCATCTTTTCACTGATGTCTTTCCATTTCTGTTCCAGGGCTTCCATATCGGGATTGGTTCTCTTATCTCCGTCGGGCCAAAGCGAATGGTCATCCTTCCGAAACTCGAATTCCAGCTGTTCCCGTTCCCTTGCAGTCATGTCAAGCTCCAGAAGCAGTCCGAATATTTTCTCCGCGGTGGGAATCATAAACTTATTCCTGAGGTTTTCATAAAATACCAGGCGGAATCTGGAAGCAGGATATCTGACACAGCGGTAATTCATACCGTCAATCAGATACTCCATGGCAATATCACAGGCAAGGTCCCAGATTTCTTTATTCTTACTGTGGGGTTTTAAAAGATGTCTGAAAATACAGTGAAGAACTACATGCAGATAGGTCCTGTTAACAAAGACCGGGTTACTTTTAAAACAATCGGTCAGAACTTCCGGGTCATAGTATAAAAGTGTCCCGTCCGTACCCAAAAATTTGGTGCCCGGCCTGATTTCATACCGTAAACTGCTAAAGGAAAGATTTAAAAACCGCATATACAGACACATCTCCGACCTTGCCTGCGTCAGAATTGCCTCTCCTATTTTCTGCAGCTGAATTTCTCTGTCTTCTGCCATAATAACCTCTTTCCCTTGGACTCTTTTCTATAACTCAAATTTCTTTTTTGCAGGCGGATAATAATGCAGCCGCTCTTTCAGCAGAATACCGGCACATTCTTTACGTCCTGTCCGGACGGCTTCTTCTTTGGCATCCTCAAAATTTTTTTCTGTCATTATACCAAGGCCGGTTAAAAAGATAAGTCCTTTTATGTTATCCTGCAATATTACTAATTTAACTGCCTTATCCATATGTAAGGCTATATAATCCAAATACTGCTTTCTCATGTTTTTCTGTAATTTGTAAGGGTATTGCAGCCTTAGTAAGGCTATGCGCAGGGCCGTCTCATGAATATTCCGGATTTCCGCCGACTGAAAAACCATATCATATGCCGTAACATTCAGCCTGCCTTGTTCAAAACACTGGCGGTACCGGTAGCCTGCCCCGTATATTAAATATTGAAAAACCCGGGCCGGCGTATTTTCAAGGGCATCCTCATAATATTCCGGAAAAATGAATACTCCTTTTTCATCCCCAAATAAAAAGGTGATACATATTTCGCTTGTAAGCTCCGTTAGAATCCCTCTGACACTGGTTAAACCGTCCGGTGCCGCTTTTACGTTAATGTAGTTAAGCTTTTCACAGTTCATGAAAGCACCGTTTTCTATCTGAATTCTGCCGCCGGGCAAATTTACCGTAACCAGTTCCTTACAGTTATAAAAAGCATATTCCCCAATTCCCTTTATGCAGTCCGGCAAGGTAATTTTCATAAGCCTCTGTCCATAAACATATTCTTTATCCGAACCGGGAACTTTCAGCCCCGGAATTATCTCCCAAAGAATTTCCACTTTATCCGGAAGCATATAAATTCCCTTCTCCGGTTCTGAAAATGCATAGGGACCGATTTTTTTAACAGGACATCCGTTTATCTCCGGCGGAAGAGTTACCGTTCTCCCATAACCCTTGCAGGAAAGAATGGTAATTTCATCTCCAATTTGTACATATTGTACGGTTAATTCAAGATTGGCATTTTCTTGTCGCAATACTATTTTCCTCTCAAACATATTAGGCGGAATATGAATAAAAATGCATTCATGTTCTTCCTTATATTATATAGAAACGGACTATTTTTAGCAAATCATTTAATATGGGTCGGCCATGCAAAAAGAGAATTATACGGGCTTTTGCTGCCGTTAACTCTCTTCCTGCGGATATCTCAGGGCTATTGTAATTACCTGAAATTATATATAGGTACTTCCTTTTTTCAATCAATTCCTCAAAACTTACGCCGGTTTTATTGATGCTTAGGGCTAATTGCTTCATAAATAATGCCGCTATTCTTCCTCCTCATAACCGGGAGTGTAAAATCTCCATAGATGTTTATCCATATCAATACAGCCGTTATCCAGAAAAGTTATGCCTTCCTTCTCAAGCCTGGTGCGCTGGACCTTTTCTCCACCGAATATATTGCCAGGTGCCATTCTGCCTTCCCTGTTCACTACCCTGTGACAGGGCAGATTCCGTTCCGGCGGAGCACTGTGCATTGCATATCCAACAATTCTGGACGCATACGGATTCCCCAGCATTAAGGCAATCTGGCCGTAGGTAGCAACCCGGCCTTCCGGGATTCTGGAAACAATATCATAAACTCTTTCAAAAAAATTAGTATTCTTATTCATCCCTGACTTCTCCTTTAGGACAAACACAGGAAGGGAAAATAACCCCTCCCGGGATTATTTTCCGGCCTGCGTTACTGCTCTCCCGCAACCGGATATATCCGGACATTGACGGTTATTACCTGAGCAACATCGGCATAAAGATACCGCCCTGCACACTTCTTGCAATAAAATGGCAGTATTCGCCCGTAACCGTCTCATACCAGTCGGAAAAAGGTACCCTGGTTGCGGTTTTTCGTACATACTCCGCTACCGGAGACAACAGCTTTTCAGTCTGCTCTTTATTCTCTGCAAATGCCGCGCACCAGAGAATCCAGTCACTTTTGGTATAGTTTTTCCGGCTGTCTAACGGTACGCCGTATGTATTATTTTTGCTGATGTAATAAGCAATTTCTTTCTCGAATACTTTATCGGAAAATAGTCTGCTCCCAAAAAATTTATCCCATACCAGATTGTATTTAAGGCTCCAGGAATCCGGATTATCAAAGGTCAGGCGGTAATGGTCACCGGCCAGGGCACGTACTTCCCAGTCTTTTGCCATATGGGCAGCTTTCCTGTGATACTCGCCGGATACCGCATCCTCTCCCAGCTGTTTGGCCAGCTGCGCAAAAGCTTCAATCCCCATAATCGCTTTGGCAGACAGGTTCACATTGTGGGAAAGGTGTCCGGCAAAATCATCTGTACAAAGCTGTTCTCCCGGGTCTGCTCCATATGTTAAAAGATACTCCGTCCATTGCTTTAACAGTTTATAATACGGCTTAGCAAAATCTGCGGATTTATCCAGGGCGCATACCGCCGCTGTCAGAATCAGCATATTACCGCACTCCTCCACCGGCATCTGATATTTAAGCTCATAGGTTTTACTGCCGGACGGATACATATAGTAGAAAGGAAAAACGTATCCGTTATTATGACGAAATTCTTTATTTTCATGTTCTTTATTCAGTCCGTAAACCTGACCGGAAGCATAGGGATATCGTCCGACATCATGAGGTGCAAAATCATATTCCCAAACTGGGCATTGGGCAAAATAGAATACCGGCCGAAGCATTCCTTTCACATATTCCGTATCATATAAAAGGAATAAGGGCACCGAAGGATAGCTTACGTCCACCGTTCCGATACACCCGTTGGAATCATTTTCCTTAGATAAGAAAATCAGCTTTCCGTCTTTATCCGCAATCAGCTTGTGGGCTGCTACCGCGTGGCGGTAACTTACATTACATAAAAGAGCATAATCTTCACCGCCTATTTTTTCCGCTCTGTCTTCTATGTTTTCATCCAGAAGTTCCGCCTTAGCCAGGACTTCTTTTTTATCCCGGAAACTGGCCTCTATGGCATCTAAGATGGTGTCATATTCTTTTGTCCAGTAGGCCTTCTGCCAGGAACCGAAATAGAAGATGGATACCAGGTCGTCATAAGCTATTATTATGGATGCCTGGTTTTTCTCTTTACCGAGCTTTGCAGTTGTCGTCAGCTTATTGCTTCCTGCCTCATATCCCGTGGATACGTATGGTTCTTCCGAAGCTAAATAAACAAATCCCCAGTCAATGGTAATATTATCCCCGCTGTGGCCTAGAGGGTGCTGTCCGGCCTTTCCCATAAAAGCATAGCGGAAGGATTTATTGTCATAACTTCCTCCGATAATATCTCCCGGAGTATTTTGCACCAAATCCGAAGTAACCGTAAAGTCTATTCTGACCTCTGCTTCCTGTTTTCTCCTGACCTCATAATCAATATAGGTACAGGGCCTTGACACGAGAACCGGATTGTCCAACAAAAGCGGGGAGGTAAAACGGACGGTAAGTTCAAGCTTCTCATTTTCAAAAGTATACCTTGTCGCCGTGGCCGTAATTTCCACACTTTTCTGCTCTATCGCCGGATGAAATTCTTTATTTCCTAAAAAACTGTACACAACACCGTCTATGGTTACATAGCCGTATAACCTCTGGGGTGCTTTGCTCCAATGGACGGTATCTGTTTCATACAACTTATCCGCCGGCGACCAGATACTGAAGTATGGGTCATGTAATACTAAAGGTATACTGGCAATTCTTTCAATTTTCATAGCATTCTTCTCCTGCTTTTTCCCATATTTTTTACAGATTTAAATATATGTTCTTATTATAAAAGCAAATTGAAATAAATACAACGAAAATTGCAAGGAAAACACATCAGATTTTTCCGGCCCAAAGATGCTGTCTCAAAAAATCCCTTATGGGCAGTTCCCTGCCGTTTTTTATTTTTTTGATATTTTCCATATGCTTATATATAATACATATACTTCCGACTCCTAAAATAAGTAAACTGGCCGGGTTATGCATTTTTAACGAATATAGTACCGGAAACAAAACCGATGCCGAAAAAGATATGCAGCATCCCCAATTAAATATTACTGCCAGTATAAGTCCAACCAGAAGCAGCAACAGAAAGCATCTCCAGTCCAGTCCCAGTACAAGGCCGCCGAGGCTTGCAACACCTTTACCTCCTTTGAACCCGATATAAAACGGGAAAATATGGCCAACAATTGCCGACGCACCGGCGACCACACCGGATAAAACAAGTTCCGGAAACAGCAGCCCGGCCATTTTGACCGCTAAGAGCGCTTTCAGAATATCAAACACAAGTACGAAGGTACCATACCTCTTTCCAAAAATCATATAGGTATTGGTTGCGCCAAGATTCTCCGTACCTTTTGTTCTTAAATCTATGTTTTTTATTTTTGAAATAAAATAAGATGGATTCAAACACCCAAGCAGATAACCCAATATCATGCAGATAGCATATTCCATGTGACCTCCTTATACCGTTATCCGTCAAACGGCAGATAGAAGGCAGTCTCCTATCCGCCAATTCTCTTTACTGTATTTTAATACCCACAGCCACTGCAGTGTCCCGCACATTCCCAGATTCTGTCCGCCGTCTGTGCCCAGTTTCCCGCTGCCCTCCGGCATTTCCCGGATAGCTTATGTACATCCTCCGGGTCCTGCAAATCCGTTGAATGCGCTCCCGACCTTTCCACCATTTTCGGCAATGCCTCCGGATTATCCAGCAGGGGACACGGACGCAGATGGTTACCGTTAAAGGGCTGGTTTTTCCTGTATGCTTGAAATAAAGGCGACTGCAATGCTTCCAGAAGTGTTTTTTCCCTGATATTCGAATCCGAATAATGAATAAACGCACAGGGCTCCATATCCCCGTTGGCATTGATATGCAGATATCTCCTTCCGCCTGCCAGACACCCTCCCGAATATTCCCCGTCATTCCAAAAATCCAGAGTAAACAGCGGCTTCGTCTGTCTGAACTTCCGGATTTGGTGATACATGAACTCCCGCTGTTCGGCCGTTACCATAAGCTCCGGTACGGCCTCGTTCCCCACCGGCATATAAGTAAAGAACCAGCAGAATTTTGCACCCCAGGCTATCATCTGGTCAAAATATTCTTCCGAGCCAATCATTTTAACGTTTTTACTTGTGTAACAACAGGAAATTCCAAACGGAAGTTTCTTTTCCTTTAAAATCCTCATTGCATTTTCCACCTTTTTAAAGGTTCCCATGCCGCGCCTGAAATCCGTATCCTGTTCAAATCCTTCTACGCTGATTGCAGGTATGAAATTCTTCACCCTGAGCATTTCCCCGGCAAAAGCTTCATCGATTAATGTCCCGTTTGTAAATGCGGTAAACTGGCAGTCCGGATACGCCTCACACAAGCGGATAATGTCCGCCTTCCGCACCAAAGGTTCTCCTCCTGAATACAGAAAGAAATACGTTCCCAGTTCATTGGCCTGATTAATTATATTATCCAGCTCCTCATATGTCATATTTAACTGATTTCCGTATTCCGCCGCCCAGCAGCCGGTACATTTTAAATTGCAGGCAGAGGTAGGGTCCATCAGGATTGCCCAGGGAATATTGCAATCCAGCTTTTCTTCCAGCTTTCTCTGGGCCGGATAACCTGCCATGCTTGCATGAATCAGAAAGTTTTTAAAAGTCGCCCGCAGCACGCCGGGGTCAATGTCCTGGTACAGACCCATAATATACCGGTACCATGTGTTCCCCGGATCGTCTACTATCGTATGAAAATAATCCCTCTGGCTTTTCCAGTTGTCCCCTCTGTCAAACTCATCCGCCCATTTTAATAATTTCGGCAGGTTTTCCTCAGGATTTCCCGCCGCGTATCCGTATGCCTTCTCGAGTATATAAGCACTTGCCTTATCTTTCAGTTTCACGTCTTTACCTCCGAATGATTTATTAGTTTAATAGTTTACTGGCTTTTTCACAGGTTTCATATATCAAGTCATACTGCTGGTCAATTAAAGGTGTTACACTTGCTGTTTTTTTATTGCTGATCTTTACATAAGAAAAATAAGGCAAAATCCAGCCAATGAAGGCAGGAATGGCTAGTACAATGGAAAGCGGAAGTATTCCTCCGATATAGCTGAATACGGAGCCGGCCATAAACGCGGTTCCCACAATTCCAAATACATAGGCGAATACGGAAGCGCCAAGGGTCTTGGTTTTTTCAAGCACTTCAATTTCCCTTACGCAGGCCTCAAACTGTCTCTGGAGCCTTGTAAGCTCCGCCTTGTTTCTGATTTTACGGTCTCTTTTGAATTTCAGGTTAACCGTATTGATTCCCTGTGTCAAAGAAGTCGAGCTCCCTTCCAGTGCCCAGCCAAAGCCTGCCATGCTGTCTGTCCATAAGGCCTCCATACCGTGTACAACGGTAACGTCTTTGTATTCATAGCCTACAAAATTACTGCTTGCTCTCTGTGTTTCTTCCATAAATATATTTCTCCTTTCCATATGCTGCGTTTTTGATAAACCTAGGGTGTGTTTGAAAACTGCTTGTGCCGGCCTGGCCGTTCCAACTTGCGGGAGGCAAGGAGCGGTTTTGGGGGTGTAGTGGTGCTACATTTCCAAAATCGCGACGCAGGATACCACAAGTTGGGCGGGCAGAACGGTGCAATGAGTTTTCAAACACACCCTATTATTAGATAAATATGTTTGCAAATTGTCAGAGAAATGTTTATGAAATATTAATATAAAGACCGGTAACCGGATACGCAAAAAAAATCACAGGACCGTCATACCAGAAACCTATTTAAACTTCTGGTACGGCAGCCCTGCACAAAACGCCTGCTGTATTCTTAAGAGATTTATACCAAATCTTCATCAACGGATGCAATCGCCTTTCTTCATCGATAGATGAATCTCTTTTATCCATTTGTAATATGTTTTAAAAATTTTAAAATTCCAATAACCAAGTGCATAGGATTCCATAATTTATAATGTGTTTTCCCCTTGCTTAAAGAGGCAGAAATGGTTTCTGCAAATGTATAACAATCCTTATAAATCTATCACCGCTGCTCCGTGGGCGGGAACCGTAAGCTCAATCGTATTGCCGCACATTATTTTTTCTGCCTTTAATAAAGAAGCCTCTTTCAGTTTTTCCACCTCCTCAGGCTTTAAATATTCCGGAGAACCCATATTTATCCATAGACCTTTCGCATTTGCATGGTTTTCGTCAATCCGGTATACGGTTGCCTCATTTTTAAAGGTCATACCCGCAATATTAATTTTCACTTCCTCGTCCTTAATCGGCTCTTCGGGGATGTTATGATTATAAACCGCAAGCCGGTAACCGCTGACCGTTTTTGTAGCCAGCATTTCTACCGTGCTGTCTTTTACGTCACATTCTGCTTGAAGGCGTTTTGTTCCAAGCCCATGGAATAATTCAAACAAACGGTAAGCCGGTTTTGCGATGCCCGCATAGGTCATAAGTCCGAAGCCGCCGTGAAAAGCGCCGGGAAGCTGCGCACTCTCCTCAAATATATCGGTAAAGGTCCAGTATGAATACCCCTCTACCAATCCGTCATTATCCGCCAGGATTTTTGCTATCATGGCGGCCGCAAAACACTCATCATGCTTATTATCATTTGTCATTGCAGACGTATTCCATTCGGTATAATAAAGAGGATAATCTTTCGCCTCTTCTTTCGCTTTTACTGTCATTTTCTTTATTATGCCCCGTTCATAAGTGCCCTTGTCAGCAAGCCCGGATTTGAAAAAATCCACAATATCCATACCAGACTTCCAAAGCGGATCGTCTGTAGGATAATGGTGGGTGGAAACAAAATCCAAAGGTACTTTATTCTTTTCACAGAAATCAATCGTATCTGTAATCCAGGAATTACATGAGGTGGCGGGCCCTCCCACTTTCAGATTAGGATTTACCTTCTTGATTGCCCTGGCAGTGACTTCATACAGCTTAAAATACTCCTCCTTGGTACCGGAGAAAAATGCCGTAAGGTTCGGTTCGTTCCAGACTTCAAAAAACCACTGTGCTACTTCTTCTACCCCATATCTCTCAATTAAGTGCTCCGTCAAACGTGAAATCAGCTCCGCCCACGCGCCGTAGTCCTTAGGCGGTGTAATATTCCCCTTATAATGAAATACCGTTTTGTCCCCGCCGGCCAGCACGGAAGGCATAAATCCCAGTTCCAGGAAAGGCTTCATCCCGATACTTAAAAGAAAATCACAAATATTATCAATGTTTACAAAGTTATAAACCAGCCCCAAATCATTTCCCATAAAATCTCTTTTCATGATAAGTACGGACATATCATCATCCAGAAGCCCGTGGAATCTGACATATTGAAAGCCCAGTTCTTCATGCGCTCTCTTTAGCTGGTTCCTGTAATCCTCTCTTAATGCGGTATAGGCATGGCAGCTGCCGACGCACATTTCCCAGTAATGGGGAAAATCCGATATTTTATCTTTGTCAATATTAAAATGAACCATATTAATAATCAATCCTTTCGCAAGCTTATAGTAAAAAGCGTAGTCATCCCTTTACACCGCCAAGGGTAATCCCCTTAACAAAATTATTCTGTACCAGGGGATATATTATAATAATCGGCAGTATACCCACCACTGCCATGGCCATCCGGACGGAAACCGACGGTATTGACGCAAGGCCCACATTTGCATTGGTGATATTAGTTGCATTCTGCGTTAAAAACTGTATGTTCTGAATCATTCTGTTCAATAGGTTCTGTATGGAATATAAATCCGTCCGTTTGGTCAGATAAATATAACCGTTCTGCCAGTCATTCCAGTAGGCAATTCCCGAAAAGAGTCCGATGGTGGCGACTACAGGCTTTGCCAGCGGAAGAGCCACTTTAATGAAGGTCTTAAACTCCGAAGCTCCGTCGATATAGGCCGCTTCCAGAATCTCATCCGGTACACCGGTAACAAAATAGGATTTCATTAGGAGTACATTAAAAGCATTCATCAAAAGTCCCGGTATCAAAAGTCCCCAGAAAGTATTTTTCAGTCCGAATGTATGTGTGTAATTCATGTAAGTGGGGACCAGCCCGCCGTTAAACAGCATTGTAAAAAATACTAAGAATGTAAGCATTCCTTTCCCCGGAAGATATCTCTTGGATATGGTATATGCCAGCATTGTCGTAATGACAAGTGAAAAACATGTACCTAAGGCTGTCAGCAATATGGATATTCCATATGCGCGAATAACCGAATTACCGGATGTAAAAATATATTCATATGCGTAAAAGCTCATTTTTTCCGGCAGAAAAGAATACCCGTTCCTTATCAGCGTATTATTATCGGTAAAAGAAGAGATTACCAGCAGCACAAGCGGAATAAGGGCACAGGCTGAAAGTATAATCATTACGGTATGGCCGATGAGCTGAAATATTTTATCTTCTCTCGTTTTCATATTTATACCCACTGCATATCGCAGGCAAACCTGCGATACTGCCACATACAATTGAATACAAGGATGTATTCTATTGTCAAAAATAAAAAGGAGTGAAAGAAATCGCTTTGTGGCATCCTTTCTTTATCTATATTTTCTTTCACACTTTCAGACATGATGCCGCTCTGCGGCACCTCAAATAATCACTCCTGCCTGCCGTACTAGAATAATGCATTTTCCCTATCAATCTTGCGTACAACTAAATTAGCCGAAAGGACAAGGATAAAGCCTACGACGGATTGATAAAGGCCTGCGGCGGAAGACATGGTGATATCCCCAAGCTCTAAAAGTCCGCGGTAAACATAAGTATCAATTGTATTCGTAACGGAATAGAGCGCTCCCGAATTCTGCGGCACCTGGTAGAACAGCCCGAAATCCGAATAGAAAATCCGTCCGATGGACATAAGTACCAGCATTATAATCGTAGGCTTCAAAAGAGGTATCGTAATCTTTTTTATCTGCTGCCATTTTGAGGCACCGTCAATGGAAGCCGATTCATAATAGCCTTTGTCAAATCCTACAATGGTCGATAAATATATAATGCAGTTATATCCGATTGTTTTCCATGTGTTTACAAGGACAAGTATAAACGGCCAGTATTTTTTTTCCGTATACCATGATATCCCTTCTATTCCCAGAGGTTTTAGAATCGAATTATTAATAAAACCGTTTTCTGTTGAGAGAAACGCAAATACCAGATAACTTATAATAACTGCCGAAATCAAAAACGGAAGCAATATTGCGGACTGATAAAATTTCTTAACTTTTGACGTCAATTCAGCAAGAATGACTGCTACCGCAATCGCACATACCGTATTTATAACTATAAACGCGATGTTATATAAAATTGTATTTCTTGTAATGATCCAGGCATCCTGCGTGGCAAACAGATATTTGAAATTCGATAATCCTGCCCAGTCCGAACCAAAAATACCCTTCCTGGCATTAAATCTTTTAAACGCCAATACAAGACCCGGTAACGGCATGTAGTTATTGATAAAAAGGTATGCAATCCCCGGAAGTGCCATGAAATACAGGGGGATACATTTCTTAAACTGGGCCAGGCGTTTTTTCCTTTTTTCCGTTGTGCCGGCGGCTGTAACTGTATTCGACATATTTTTCCTCGCTTTACTCTATGATAAAAGGATGGTGAAGCAAAGCGTCAGCCTCTCCATCCTTTATCCATACATATTATTTTATTTTACACCATTCATCTCCGCCCACTCGTCAAGGGCAGCCTGTTTTGCTTCCATATAGGTGCTCAATCCTGCTGTTTTAAGCTTATCCACCATTTCCGGTATTCCTGCGGCAGGCTCCTTAAATCCATACATAAGCTGGAACGCGTATTCGCTGTAAACATTCGTAAGAACGCTGTATTCCGTTGACACACTGCTGTTATCAAAGGAGAAACCAAGGGCTTTCGATTTTACTGATTCACTGTTAAAAGCAGCCATACGCTCCCAGATACTCAGGTCGTTTCCTTCCCAGATTCCTGCGATAAACTGGTTAGGCATAAGCCAGTTAACGTTGTTGTAGTACTCCGAATTTTCTGCCGTAATACCGTCTGCATAAGTAAAATGCCCGTCTTCCGTTTTTACATATTCAACTCCTTCTTCACCCCAGCAGAGCAAATCAGAAAGATACGGGTCCGTATAGAATGCATTTAATACCTGCATAGCCGCTACAGAGTCGTCGGTACCCGAGTTAATACACCAGGGCATGGTAGCAACTGCCGATGATTTCAGGAAATCCTCCCCTGTCTGGAAGATAACCATATCACGTCCGCAAAGACCGGTTTCCTGTGCCCGGATGCCAGGCTTCGTAGCTGTGGCATATGACATGGCCGTACCGGCTTTCACCTGTGAGGTAGCCGAAGTATCGTCAGTCAGAGCATCCTTGGAAATATATCCTGCCCGATTCCACTGATACATCAATTCGCAAAAGCCTTTAAACAGGTCGCTTCCCCAAAGGTCTTCCACTACAAGGCTGTTCTCCGGGTCTAATAATACACCGAAATTATCGCCGCCGAGTGCGTCAAACTTAAGAAATTGACCGAGAGTAGGCTCCTGCGGAGCATATACGTAAAGGTCGGGATATGCCGCATGAAGCTGTGCATAAATATCGCTGATAGTATCTATGTCCGTATAAATAATTTCATCGCCCTCCTTATACAGGGATGCATAATCAAACCCGATAGTATCAAGGTATTCCGCACCAATTGCAAAGCCCCCGAGCCCGATTGCCATATCCCTCTGCTGCGGAAGTCCGTACAGAACGCCGCCTACGCGGCAGGCCTGGACATAGGCATCATCCATGGTATCAAGAATTCCTGCGCCATAGGTCTGAATCAGTTCGTCTTCCTCAAGGTCAAGGCAATAACCTTTATTAATGGAAGAAGTATACCCCAGACTGACCGCATTGAAAATATCAACTTGTTCGTCAGAGGAAAGCATCAATGTCATTCCCTGGGAATAGGATGCGAAATCAAGAATCTCCAGCTCTACGGAGATGCCCAGCTTTTCCTCCGTATAATCACTGATTAGTCCCTGAATTCTCTCCAGTCCGGCCGGTGAACCGGACCAATTCATAAACGCCATGACAATCGTGGGATATTTACCGCCGGCTTTTCGGTCCGCAATTGCCTTTGCCGCAGCATCCAGTTCCTCGTTTGATGCCGAATCTTCAGAAGTATCCGCGGTCTGTCCATTGCCGGCTGTACCGCTGTCGGAATCTTTTTTGCCGCAGCCTGTCAGGAGCCCTATAACCACAGCCAGACTTAGTAAAACTGCTAAGAATTTTTTCATAAAAATACCCTCTCCTTCATTTGGTATTAACAGGGAAACCACAACGAATTATGGTAATAAATCCTTTTATCAGATAGTTCCGCCTTAAATTTCCCTTGCTATTAGTTACAGGGATATTATATAATAAAGTATACATAATGTAAGGAATTATTCTTAGGACTTATTCTACTTTCCTTAGATTGTTGTATATAATACTTAATTTTTATCTTTATCTCAGATAAAACCGTACAATTTAAACAATTTAATTTAAAAGGATGCCAGCCATGCAAGTAAAAAACAACAATTATCCTAAAAGGACTTATTCTTTCAGAAAGCGCATAATAAATACGGCAGCCCTTATATTTTTATCTTTTATTATAATCATAGTATGGCTGTCCGGCTATTTTACCAACGTATTGCGTGAAAAGACTTATAATAACATAAAAGACACATTGGAATTATATAATCATCAGCTCAGCGACAATCTCGAAGACCTGGACATATATCTTTTTGAGATGAATTCCTACAGCTCCGATATTTCCCTGATTACTTCCGAGGGAGATGTAAATAATATTTACAATAATATCATGCGTGCCAAAGATTTGCTTGATTACAGCCTTCCCGCCTTTTCGGAGATAGACGGTATGTTTGTATACGCTCCGATTAACGATACCTTCATTCAATCCTATAAATATACCCATAATGCTTCCGCTTCCAATTATATACGTGAATACTTAAGAGCCCTGAATGCCGGAGACAGATTGCACGAAATCAATATTGCGGCATGGTTTACGAAGGAAATCAACAATTCCTTTTACCTTATCCGGATTATCCGGATTAACAAGTCTTACCTGGGGGCATGGGCCAATGTAGACCGGCTTACCTCCACCTTCGGAAATATATCGGAACTGGAAGGCAACGTTTTTTACGTAGATACAGACGGGATTCCTCTATGTGAAAATGAGCTTTCGGAATACACTTTTGATATAGAAGGCTCATTAAATAACTATACCATATTCAAAATGAACGACAAAAGCAAATCCCTGTTAGTTACCAATGAAATTGATTACTGTGATTATTATCTGATGGCTTTAATACCTCTTAAAAACATAGACGTACAGCTATATACCATCTATCAGGTGCTTTTTATTATGGCCGCTTTTGTTATTATACTTACCCTGCTTCTTGTAATATCCGTAAGCAGGTTTTTGTCAAAGCCTCTGCTTTTACTGGAAAATGCCGCCGCCTCCATTCGTTCCGGGAACTTTGACAAACGGGTTTCCGCAGAAATGTCAAACTGCAGGGAAGTGATTGAAATTGATACTGCTTTTAATAACATGATAGAGGAAATACAAAACTTACGTATTGATATTTACGAAGAAAAAATAGCAAAATCACAAATCGAACTCCAGTATTTAAAATCACAGATAGCACCCCATTTTTTGATAAACTGTCTGTACTCCATCTCCTCCATGGCGGCGGATGCTTCTGTAAACCACAGCATACTGCAGAATATGATTCAGATGCTGTCCGCCCACCTCCGTTATACCTTAGCAGACCGTACGACCGTTTCCCTGGAGGAAGAGCTTATGTTCACGGACAATTATATAGAACTGACTAAAATACGTTTTCCCGGCTGTCTCACTTATGAAAGCCGCATCTCTCCGGAGACAAAAGACGCTTCCGTGTTTCCTCTCATACTGCTGATGTTTACTGAAAATACTATAAAATACAACATGGTAATGGAGGAACCCCTGCTAATCAAAATCTCTTCCGATATGGTTTTGAAAGGAAAGGAAAAATGGATTCACCTGACTCATATTGACTCCGGTGAAGGCTTCCCCGAAGATATGCTGGATAAACTATATGACAGGAACAACAAAAAGCCCAATCAAAGAGAGGGCAGTCATCTGGGAATCCATAATGTTGCGAAAAGGCTTGACCTCGTGTACGGTGAAGCAGCCGCAATACATTTTTCCAATGAACCGGGATTGGGCGCAAGAATTGATATTGATATACCATACGTTCCCTATCGGCAGGACGGACACGGCACAGGAAAAAGCGAATTATAGGCAGGATTGCATACTGATTTAATAGCCGCAAAACACACGAATGGAGGTTATTATGAATATACTTGTAGTTGATGATGAATATTATATTGTGCAGGGCATAACCAATAACATGAATTGGGATAAATTAAGTATTGATACCGTATACACCGCATACAGTATGAAGCAGGCCCAGGAGGTTTTCTTAAACCATGAAATCGACATTCTATTAACCGATATCGAAATGCCCAGAGGAAGCGGTCTTGACCTCATCGCATGGACAATTGAAAATTCATATCATCCTGTCAAACTGCTGCTTACAGGGCATCAGAATTTCAGCTATGCGCAAAAGGCAATCCTTTTACAGTGCTTCCAATATGTATTAAAACCGGTCGAAACCAGCGTCCTGGAGAACGAACTTATGCGTGCCGTAACGAAAGTAAAAGAAAACAAGAATCTTGACCGTGCGAAGAACATAGCAGATTCCTGGGATTCCAACAATACCTTACGTATGGAAACCTTCTGGAGAGAATTATTTACAGAAATGACAGCCTCCCATGAGAACAGTATTGCCGAAGCCATGAGGCGCCTGAGCGTACCCCTTTCCTGGCTGAAGGAGGACTTCCATTTCCTTCTGTTTGATATCCATGCAAAAGACCGGGCAAACTATACCGATAGCCCTATTCTGCTTGAGGACATATATACAGGCATTTCCACGCTGATTTGTGATAAGACGGATACTTCCATTATCCGGATTTCCTCTTCTGAGTTTGTACTTGCAATCCTTTCCGGCTTTTTTACAGATTACCAGAACACCTTTGATTTCTGCGAGACAGTCCTGAAGGAACTGACTGCCGCTCTGCCCGCCTACCGGTTTTCGGTTTATTTGTCGGATAAGACGCCAATCACATCCGCTGCCGAATGTTACCAGTTACTTAAGAATTTTGAAGCTGGTATATTTACTACGGAAAGTATTGTTATACCGGTACATACGTTATCTGCTTCCCATACCCATGAATTCTCAGATTCCCAGCTTAAAGACATTCCGTTGTCTGAATGGTCCGAATCACTTCTGCGTTATAAATCCGCCTCGATTCTTAAGGATATTATAGCTTTATTTAAAAAAGATTCCTCCTATTATCCTGTCAAGATGCTCATTGCCTTATATTACGGTGTGCTGCAGGTAGTATTTTCCGTTCTGGAATCCAAAGAGATTTCTATGAACGAACTATTTCCGAAATTACTCCATCATACGGATTTAACCAAAGCAACCTCATCCATTGAGGATTTTCTCTTCTGGGCGGAACATCTTTTAAAGGATGCGGAAGAGATTATTAAAGTTAACGCGGATTCCGCTTCCTTCGTAGAGTCCGTTAAGAAATTTATTAAAACGCATTTGGATTCCGAAGATTTAAGCAGAAACTATATTGCCAATGAGCTCCATATGAATCCGGATTATCTTTCCTATCTGTTTCACAAACAATCCGGCCAGCTGCTCAGTACCTATATAACGGAGGAACGTATTCATGCCGCAAAAAAACTTCTTATGACCACAGATATGTCTTTGCAGGCCATTGCAGACGCAACCGGCTTTTCCAACAGTTCATATTTCCATAAGCAGTTTAAAAAGATAATGGGAGTTACCCCCCAGCAGTACCGAACCTCCGGTGTCCGTCAGGAAACCGCTGAAAAACAGTTATTAAGCAAAGAGGCATCCCAAAATAGCTTTCATTAGGGTGTGTCTGAAAACTGCTTGTGCCGGGCTGAGCGTTCCACTTTGTGGGAGGCAAGGAGCTGTTTTGGGGGCGTAGTGGTGCTACATTTCCAAAATCGCAACGCAGAATACCAAAGTGGGGCGGTCAGAACGGTACAATGAGTTTTCAGATACGCCCTAGGTCTGTACGGGAATCTCTACCGTAAATGTACTCCCGGCTCCAAGGCTGCTTTTTACCGTTATCCGCCCGCCGACCAGTTCAATGACACGGACTGCCAAAGACATTCCCAGGCCGTTCCCTTCCTGGGAATGGGAGGTATCACCCTGGTAGAATTTATCAAAGATACGATTCATAGTCTCATGGCTCATACCGCACCCGGTATCTGAAACACTGACCATAACCAAATCGCTGTAAGAAGTCTGATTTAATGTAACGGTTCCTCCGGGCTCAGTAAATTTCAGCGCATTAGATAACAGGTTGTTCCATACAATTTCCAGCATACTCTCATCGGCACAAATAATTGCACGGTCCTCCAGATTTGCTTCAAAATGAATCCCCTTTTCTTCCCATAAATCTTCGAAATACAACGCACAATCGCACAGCTGTCTGCATAAATCATAAGGTTTCGCATTTATTATAATCTGCTGGTTCTCCAATTTGTTCAGTTTCAGGATATTGGTCACCAAGGCAGTCAGGTTTTTAGACGCTGAAATAATTACATCGGTATATTCCTTTCTTTGTTCGTAAGGAAGGTCTTCCTTCTGAAGCGCAAAGGCATAGCTTTGTATAACGGAGAGAGGCGTCTTTATCTCATGGGATACATTGGCTATGAAATCCCCTTTCAGAGTCTCTATGCTTCCAAGCTCCTCAACCATCTTATTGAAATCCTCGAACATAACATCCACATAGTCCCATTTATTTCTGGTATGAATGGGTTCAAGATAAACGGAAAAATCCCCTTCCGCCACCAGCTTTGCCGCCTCACTGAGTTTGCGCATGGGTTTATCAAAAGTCTTAATGCGTTCATGATGTGTTACAAGACAGAAAATAAACGTAACAATACCCCAATACCCTATCATTCCGAATATAAAAACCATGGGTAATGCACTATATGGAATATACTCATTTGCTATCAGGGCCTGTCCGGTTGATAACGTCAATAATACAAAAAATGACCCGACATATTCCTTCCAGGATATATGTTTTGTTTTAATACGGCTGTCATTTTCTTTCTTTTTCTTTTTCACGTAATCACCGCCTTATATCCCAGCCCATGAACGGTCACAATCTTAAAATCCGTGCATTCAGAAAATTTATCACGTAATTTTGTTATATAAACATCAACAGCCCGCAGGCTGGTTTCACTTTCCATGCCCCAGAACTCATCCATAAGCTGTGCACGGGAAAAGGTATGTTTCGGATAAGAAAGCAGCTTATACAGGATATTAAACTCCCTGACGGTTAACGGTATCTCTTCTCCGTGTACGGCAGCCGTCATATCATCCGCATCCATTACAAGGCCGCCGACAGTCAGCTTCCTCTCATTGGCTATATTTGCCCTTCGAAGCAATGCGCCCACCCTAAGCACAAGTTCATCCATATTAATCGGTTTTACCATATAATCATCAATTCCCGCCCGGTAACCTTTCTGTTTGGATGCAAAATCATCACGGGCGGTCATAAATAAAATGGGAATGGACTTATTCAAATCTCTTACCGTCTCCGCAAATTCAAAACCGTCAATTTCCGGCATCATTATATCGGAAATGATTAAATCAAACATGCTGTTATACATGGCGTCATAGGCTTCTCTCGGATTCAGGCACCCTGTCGCCTTATAACCGCTGTCATTTAAATAGGTACATACAATCTGATTCAGTTTTTTATCATCTTCCACCACAAGAATGTTTATCATAAATAGCTCCCTTCCACATATTTTAATCAATAACTATTAAAATCATAACACAGGTATGTTTAAAAATTGTTAAAGACTTCCGTCGTAACTTGCTCTGGTTATAGTATAATTCTTTACAAATATTTGTACAACTATCATTTTATATTATAGGTTAATGTGCTGCAAAAATTTATTTTACCATATATGAGGCAGAACGTGAAAGTTGCGGGCCTGAAAAGTAAAATTTATTTTGTCAAATTTTATATAATATTGTCACATTTACAAAAAAGTTTTATAATAATAGTATAATTAAAAAATGAGGGGGAGATGCAATGTTTCATATTTTAGTTGTAGAAGACGATAATAATACCAGCAGGCTTATGAACGCTGTGCTGAAAGCAGGCGGATACCTTGTGTTTACGGCAAAAGACGGTGTGGAAGCCCTGGAAATACTGGACAAACAGCATATCGACCTTATGATTGCAGATATTATGTTGCCGGATATGGACGGATACGAACTGACAAAACAGCTGCGGGATAATAACTATATGCTTCCGATACTTATGGTAACGGCAAAACAGCTGCCTGCCGACAAACGAAAGGGGTTTATTGCCGGGGCGGATGACTATATGACAAAACCGGCGGATGAAGATGAAATGCTTCTCCGAATCAAAGCTCTGCTTCGCAGAGCACAGATAGCAGCCGACCATAAAATTATCATAGGAGAAGTCACCCTGGACTATGACTCCCTGGCTGTAAGCCGCGGTAAGATATTCCAAACCCTTCCTCCGAAGGAGTTTTACATCCTCTATAAATTACTTTCCTGCCCGGGTAAAATCTTTACAAGAAGCCAATTGATGGACGAGTTCTGGGGAATGGATACGGAGAGTGCCGATAATACTGTCAATGTACATATCAATCGGCTTCGAAACCGTTTTTCAGGATATCCGGAATTCGAAATTCTTACGGTCCGGGGTCTTGGATATAAGGCGGTGAAAAAAAATGAATGAACGTACTCGTTCCAGGTTTGGTCTGATACTTGTTTTTTCATTGGCTGTCTTTGCGAATTTGTCATTTAACTTAGCCATTACAAATGTAATAATATTATTGCTTCTGAAAGCAGGGATTTTACACAGCTCTATCTACCAAAATCCCGCGGCAGGTTTTCTATTCATTGTTCTCATCAGCCTGATAATCGGCTTACTCACAAACACACTATGCAGTAAAATACTTATAACACCTATCCGAAAAGTCCTGGTCTCAATGAAGGAACTGGCAAACGGAAATTTTAATATAAGGATTCACATAAACGGACTTCTGAGTCCAAAAGAATTTACTGAATTTTCGGATGAATTTAACAGCATGGCAAAGGAATTAGGCAGTATCCAGATGCTCCGGTATGATTTTGTCAATAATTTTACCCACGAATTTAAAACTCCCATCGTATCACTTCGGGGCTTTGCAAAGCTTTTGAAAAAAGGCGGCCTTACCTTGGAAGAACGTGAGGAATATCTGAACATAATTATCCGGGAATCCGACCGGCTGTCCGCATTGGCAGCCAATATACTTAATTTATCCAAAATAGAAAAGCAAAAAATAATCACAGAGAAATGCACTTATGACCTTAGTGAGCAGATACGTCTCAGCACATTGCTGACAGAGTCAAAATGGATGGAAAAGGATTTGGATTTGGAAATAGACATGGAGGAAATCAGTTACTATGGAAATGAGGAACTGCTGAATATTGTTTGGTTAAATGTGTTGGATAACGCCGTGAAATTCTCTTACTCCGGCGGAAAATTGCAGGTAAAACTGCTGAATATGCATGAATCCATTATTTTTATGGTGCGGGATTTCGGGTGCGGCATGGATGAAGAAACGAAGGAGCATATCTTCGATAAATTTTATCAGGGAGATACCTCCCATACGACTGAGGGGAACGGGATAGGCATGGCTCTGGTAAAAAAGATTGTATCCCTCCACCAGGGTCATATTACCGTGGACAGCCATCCGGGAAAAGGTACCTTGGTAACTGTCTTCCTGCCAAATCTGTCTGCACCCGGCCCTTGTGCAGGAGGTCTTAAAACAAAATAAACGCAGGTCATAAAATAATTCCAGGGGACGGGCAGCTTCCGACTACTTCCGAAAGCCGTCCGTCTTCTGGTATTATTTTACGGTCTGTGTTTATTCCCGGTTTTAAATCAGTTATACTTGCATTCTTAATATAAATGTGTTATTCTCTGAATATCCCCCTTGGGGGGATATGAAAAATAGAAATTACAGCCCAAAATTACCGTCACTGACGGTGACTGAAAAGTATTAATCAGAACCATGCTATTCGATAAATTCATCCCGGAGGTATTATATGATAAAAAAGGCAAACGATTTTCTAAACAGTATCCCAATGACAATTTTAGCCGGCATATTCCTGGCATTAAGTCTTGTGTTAATACTGACCGATAAAAGGTTCCCGGTTGACCCGGCCTGGCTGACGGTTCTTATCTGCGGTCTGCCGCTTTTGTATCTTGCCCTAACGAGGCTGGTTTACCAAAGATGGATTTCTTCCGCCCTGCTGATTTCAATTGCTATGATTGCATCGATTGCCATAGGCGAACTTTTCGCTGCCGGTGAAGTTGCCTTTATAATGGCGGTTGGCGCCATTCTGGAAGATATGACTGTCGCCCGGGCCAAAAAAGGAATCAGCAAGTTAATCAGCCTTGCTCCCCAACAGGGACGCTGTCTTATCCAGACCGGAGAATATTTCCGTGAGGAAATTGTCCCCATAGAACAAATATCTGAAAATGACCTGTTAAGGGTTCTTCCCGGAGAAACAATCCCTGTAGACGGTGTTATTACCGCAGGCAATACCTCCATAGACCAGTCTGTCATGACCGGTGAATCTCTGCCGATAGATAAATCCGCAGGTGATACTGTTTTTTGCGGTACCATGAACTGTTTTGGCTCTATTGATATCAAAGCCACACAGGTAGGAAAAGATTCTTCACTGCAAAAAATGATAGACATGGTTAAAGAAGCTGAAAACAAAAAAGCTCCCATGCAGAGAATTGCGGATAAATGGGCAACATGGCTTGTGCCTGTTGCCCTGCTCATCGCACTTGTTACATATTTTATTACTTTTGACATCGTCCGTGCGGTAACGGTCCTGGTTGTTTTCTGTCCATGCGCTCTGGCACTGGCTACACCTACCTCCATAATGGCAGCAATCGGGCAGGCTGCAAAACACGGGGTCCTGATTAAATCCGGAGAAGCCCTGGAGAAAATGGGATATGTGGATTGTATCGCATTCGACAAAACAGGAACCCTTACCTCCGGCAACCTGCAAGTCAGTGATGTTATAACTTTTTCCTCCGGCCAGACAGAAGCAGAATTACTTGGGGCAGCTGCTTCGGCGGAAATGCGTTCTGAGCATCCGCTGGGTAAAGCAATCGTAAGCCATGCTAAGTCTCAAAATATACGGCTAACGGAAGCTGACGGCTTCCGGATGATACCGGGCAAGGGTGTACAGGCAACTATCGGAGGTGTTTCCGTTCTTTGCGGCAGCAATTTATACCTGCGGGAAAATAAAATATCCATAAGCAGCCGGATTAAATCTTCCCTGGAAATCCTGTATGAACAGGGAAAAGCATCTATTCTCGTAGCACAAAGCGGAGTATGTACGGGTATCATTGCCTTATCGGATACACTGAGGCCGACAGCAAAAGACATGGTTGAACAGTTAAAACAAATGAATACGGAAACAGTCCTTTTAACCGGAGACCATAACCAGGCCGCCCGGCACCTGGCGTCACAGGTTGGAATTGATAATGTCCATGGACAGCTGCTTCCGTCTGAGAAAGTTGCCTGCATCCGGCAGCTCCAATCGGAAGGCAGGAATATATGCATGATTGGCGACGGTGTAAATGATGCTCCTGCCTTAAAGACGGCAGATGTGGGCATAGCAATGGGAAGCATGGGAAGCGATATCGCAATCGAAGCCGCCGATATCGCTCTGATGGGGGACGATATCGCAAATATTCCGTATCTCAAAAAGCTGTCGGATTCCACCCTCAGAACGATTAAGGGCAATATCTGCGCATCCATGATAATTAATTTTGCAGCAATTGTTCTGTCCGTTTCAGGTGTCCTGAATCCAATCACCGGAGCTATCGTACATAATGCCGGCTCGGTGCTTGTCGTACTGAATGCGGCCCTGCTTTACGACAGAAAATTTAAAAAGTAGAATTCCGTGCTTTTATATTTTTTCTAAAATCTTTTTCTTTTATAAACACATATGTATTATCATTTGATAACTTATCTGCAAAAATATAATTCAGCCGGTTAAAACGTTTAATTTCCTCTATCCGCTTTATTTGTTTTTCAGCCATAAAGCGTACCATTTCGCCTCTGGCCATTTTTACCTGCGTACCTTTCTCAACGACTTTTTTTCCTACCATTTCTCCGAAAACGCAGGTAATAAACCGTATGTTACCGTCCAAATAATTGGAAATACATTGGCCGTACTCTTTGGACGCCAGATTTATAATACATTGGCTTTCCGAAAAGAGCTGTTTTGCCAGTTTGCCGTTCCAAAACGCATAAAGTGAGTTTAAATTATTACCGTGCAGCTTTGCCTGCATTTCCAGCCTGTAAGGAACAACGCCGTCAAAAGGCCGCAGTATGCCATAAAATCCGGACAAAATACGTAAATGTGTTTCAAGATAGGTGAATTCCTCCGTCCGAAACACTCCAGGAGCCATATACTGATATTGAATTCCCTCATAGGAAAGGATGGCAGGTGTCAAATTGCGGCATAAATCCATTCTCCGGAGCCGCTCATAATTTAATCCGGCTATTTTATCATTGCATTTCCAGATGGCTTTTACTTCCTCGTAACTTAATTCTTTCAAATATGCCAGGAGGATTTCCGTCTCCTTTATAAACTGCGGAGGCTGATAACAGTCGAAGGTATCCGTATCTGTTTTCATCCTCTTTGCCGGTGAAATAATAATTCTCATAATTTTCTCTTTCTGCTGTACGGTGATTTATACGGACTTTATTATAAACCATTCCATATAGAATTACAAATCCAATACTTCAAAAGAGCATACCAATTTTGTACCGGCCAGCAGGGTAATAAGTTTATACCCCATAAACAGCGGAGCCCTGTAAACAGCAGAGCCCTGGTGTCTAAAACATCCCGCACAAAGGGAACGATGTGCACCGCAGTTTCAGCAATCAGCAAAAACACCGCCGTTATTGCCCCAGAATATGCACGATACCCTGTCCGCCGTTGACCAGGACTTTATCACCTGTTTTAAGCCTCATTGTGGCACTGCCGCAGCCGACCACCGCCGGGATTCCAAGCTCTCTCGCCACAATGGCGGCGTGGGAAAGCGGGGCTCCTACATCTGTTATAATTGCAGATGCCCGGGGGAAAAGCGGTGTCCATCCAATATTTGTCGTGTGAGTCACCAATATCTCACCCGTTCGAAAATGCTCACCATCCTCAGGCGTTTCCAATATACGCACGATTCCTTCCGCCGTACCGGCAGAGCCTGCGAAACCTGCCAAAAGCATGGTATTGCCAACCTCTGCCGCCGGAGCCGCCGTACTGTAAAAATCCATACGCCGGTTTTCAGATTTTGACCACGCAAAGGGGTCAAACCGTCCTCGTATGACCGGCGGAAAGGGAGGCAGGGTTTTATATTTTCCATAGTTTTCCTGTCGGACTGCAATCCATGCAAGAGCGCTTTTATTCCCGCCCAAAAGTTCCAGTACCTCGCCGATATACAAAAAGAATATTTCTTCACCCATCCCCGTAAGTTCCGCGGCCTTGCATGCAAATGTCCGGTTCAGGCGGAAGGCTCTGGTAAATTCCTGGCGGGCATCCTCCCGGATTCGGGCTGCCTGCGCTGCTTTTTCCAACTGCTTTTTAAGCCATTTCTTCCTGCCGGGATATTTTTGTCCGAAGCTGTTAAGAACCTGCCTGTAATGATGATTCTGCTTAAGCAGAATTTCATCCACATCGACACCGGCACGAATATATTCTTTTATCTGGTTATCCAGCCATTCAGGATTTTCAGCAGGCTGTGGAACAGAAAGCTCCAGTTCATAGGGACTTCGGTGACCATACTGTCTGAGGTAATCCTCACGGCTCGTTTGATTTTTTATGATTTTTCCTATACCGGTCAAAGGGCCCATACTGGCAAGAGAACCGCTGCCGTGGACATTGGATAAAAGGGTATTAACGTCCTCTTCGTCAAGAAGCTTCAGAAGCTTATTTTTTACCGAAGTAACAACCGTCATTTTGCTTCCGCCTATTCCCTGTGCATACCACATGCGGTCCGTATAGGGCACAAGCTCCTTATGCCAGATTTCAAGCAATTTTCCGCAGCTTTCTGCCCGGGCAATTCTTTTTTCAAGCATGATGCAGATTCCAGGATTGTTTTTTATGTCCTGGTCAAAGCTTTTTTTTGCCTTTTGTATTATTTTTGCAAATGAAAATACACGGGACAGTATTTCCCCGAATATATCGGATATTGAATAAGGATAGACCGGCAATCCTGCCTCCCTTGGTATTTTGCCGTACATTTCCCCTCCTGCTGATTTTTCAGCCCGCTCTTTACGCAGGCCAAGAGCCATCATTGCCGAAACCCGGCGGCCGAAATTAGAATAAATACGCCCGCAAATATTACCTGACCATATATAATATCCTTTTGCAAAGGTTGCCATTTCATCCAATCGGCGTATGATGCTCCATGTATAAGGCGTGACTACATCCGGCACGGCCTCCCCTACATTGGCATTCACCCATAAATCATCTCCTGCAAGGGAATCGTTTATTTCGTAGCGCTCCATACGCCCCGAAGAAAGGGTGGTGACGGGTCTGGCCTGTAAAATGTACAGTTTCCCGCCTGCTGCGGACCACTCGATATCCTGGGGTATACCAAGTGATTTTTCAAGCCGAAGGGCTAATTTGTATAGTTTTTTCGCATAGGCCTTTAATTCCGGACGTCCGGTATAGCTTCCGGCAGGCCGGGAAAAAGAAAAATCCTGCGCATTGGCCTCGCCGGAAACCAGCTGCTCTCCCAAGCCGTGTACATAGTTGCCGGTCATTTCCCGCGGGCTGCCGGAAACAGGATTCACCGTAAACAATACTCCCGATATTTGAGAGTCTACCATTAATTGGATGACCACGGCTATCTGGTGCTTCCCGGACATATTTTGCGCCCTGGTATAGGCTTTTACCCGTTCTGAATCGGCAGACGCCGCCACTGTTTTAATGGCGGAGAAAATCTCTCCATCGGTTTTTCGGTTTAACAACGTTTCAAATTCTCCGGCAAAGGAGGCCTGTGCCGAATCCTCGCTAAGGGCGGAGGAGCGTACCGCAAATACCGCCCCTTTGTGCTTCTTCCTTATTTTATCTATTCCCGCTTTGATTTCGTTCCATGCCTCGTCCTTCAGCTTTTCTCCATCCTGGAAAGCCGAAGGCAAAACCACAAGTCCGGCCGGTACCGGATATCCCTCCCGGTACATACGGGAGAGCATAGCTCCTTTACCCCCGGCAAGCTTATACAGCTCCGGCGTTATTTCCTGAAATAACTTCACCATATTACCCATATTCACTCTCCTTTTTGATGCTGGATACCATACCGCAGCATATCAAGAAAACAGTTGCGTTCTTCCAGAAAACGTTGAAAATATTCCTCGTCCAGTTCATTCTCTTCCGTAGATTCGGAAAAATATTTATCATCAAAATACTCAAGGGTCATCTGAACTAACCGATATGCCTGCTTTCTGTCAATACCGTCCTTAAGAGGCACTTTTTCAAACAAATCCTCCCATTGCTTTCTATATCTTTCCTGCTTTTCTCCAAATCGTTCTTTGAGCTCCTCCCTTATTTCAGCGGGAGGTTCACTCATGATTTCTTTTATAATGCGGTAATACATCGGATTGTTTTTGCTGAAACGGAATTTAAAACGGCTGAATTCCTCTCTGGCTTGGAAAAAATCAGAATTCTGTACCAGATATCCCGATTCGATTTTCTCTCCGGCTTTCACAAGTATACGGTCTATTATTTCCAAATACAGATTTTTTTTGTTTTTAAAATGATGAAAAATTAGTGTCCGGGAAATGCCTGCCTCTTTAGCAAGCATGACAACCGATGTTTTTTCATAGCCATACCGTGCAAACACAGTAAGGCATGTATCGAGAATTTGTTCCTTGTCATATAGTTGTGTTGGCATTTTTCCACCTCTTTTCATTTACTGACAGATATGTCAGTAACATAATATTATCATATGCTGACATACCTGTCAACAAAAATAAAACTGATTTCATTTACCAAAGCATAGCGTGTTATATGCATCCTCCGGAGGGTTTTTATCTTATAGGACGAACTTCCCTATGAGATAAAATTATAATTGACCAACGGTCAATTATGCGATATAATATATATTATAACTGACCGTGAGTCAGTAATGGATTTGCAGGAGGTGAGCACTATCGTTAGAATTATGAAAAATCCGGAGGAAAGAAAGGAAGAAATTATAAACGCCGCAGAAGATTTATTCGTTGCTAAAGGATATGAGAATACGTCTGTAAACGACATTGTTAATAAGGTAGGCGTAGCAAAAGGCTTGTTCTACTATTATTTTAAAGCAAAAGAAGAACTGCTGAATGCAATCTCACAGAAATATATCCGGTACCTTGCAGGCAAAATCAGAAAAATAGCTGAAGATGAAGATAAAAATGCTGTTGAAAAAATTCATCAAATATTAGAAACCATCATTAATCAATTCGGATTGCAGAATAAAGGCATAAAACGGCTTGCAAAGCTTTTTAATAATGAGAAAAACTCAGCAATCCACAAAAAGATGGCTGATAAAATGGCTGAGCAGATAACACCCCATGTTATCTCAATTTTTAAGCAGGGGGTCCGGGAGAATTTATTTGAAACCGAGCATCCGGAATTTATAGCCGAAACCTTATTAATGTGGGCAGTATCCCTGCATAATACCGTAACAGTCCCAATAACAGACAGTCACAATAACAAGCAAAAAGCAAAAGCGGCGGAGGATATGATTGAAAGGCTTCTGGGAGCGGAGCAGGGCAGTTTAAATCTGTTTCCGTATTTTATAGCTATTATCAATGAACTGGAACGTGTTTGAGAAATTACAAAGTGAAGCAATCCGGCCCGGCACGAGCATTTTTCAAATACCGCCGGCCTGCAAAGAAACTGGGATTTCAAGGAGATTATAATAATTATAATATGGAGGATGTATGACTAAGTCTAAACTATTTTTTGAATCAGAGGGAGTAAAATGTGCTGCAGATTTATATATCCCTGCTGAAGCAGCAGGAAAACTGCCCTGTATTGTTATGGGCCATGGTTTCAGCGGAACAAAGGATTCTTTCGGTATGCCTGCATTTGCCGGTCAGTTTGCCGTGAACGGCTTTGCGGTGCTGGCCTTTGATTACAGGAATTTTGGGGAAAGTGAAGGTACCCCGCGGCAGGTTATTCACGTCCGGAAGCAGCGGGATGATTACCGTGCGGCAATTCGTTTTGCCCGAAGCCTGGACAGAATAAATCCGGATAAAATTGCCCTATGGGGCTCTTCTCTTTCCGGCGGGCATGTAATTGACGTTGCGGCAAAGGATCTAAGGATTGCCGCGGTAATTGCTCAGGTACCCTTTATTGATGCTTTTAAGGGCGGCAGCACCGAAACAGCCCCTGCCAAAGTTCAGTTTAGGCTTTTATATGCTGCCCTCAGGGACACGGTACACGGTTTACTGAAGCTATCGCCTTATTTAATTCCGGTGGTAGGTAATCCGGGAGAATTTGCAACGATGACTGAACCGGAAGCGAAACCTATTGCAGATACCGCCATAGCCGAGGGCTCAAAATGGCGCAACGAATTTGCTCCCCGCATAGCCTTCGGAATGCCCCGATATAAGGAAGGAACGGCAGAATTCTTAAAGATGCCCGTGTTATTTTGTATTGCGGAACACGATATACAGGCTTCCCCTGTATTTGCAGCGGAAATAGCCGGGAAGACACCCAAAGGGGAGATACGAAAATATGCCGCGGGACATTTCAGCCTGTATACCGGAGAAATGCGGAACCGGGTTATTGCCGACCAGATTGAATTTCTCAAGAGAACCTTGGAGCCTGTTTAAAAAATCATTGTACCGTTCTGAACACTCCGCTTTGCGGTATACTGTATCGCGGTTTTGGAAGCGCGGCACTACGCACCCAAAACCGCTCCTTACCTCCCGCAAGCGGAGCATCCGGCCCGGCACAGGCATTTTTCAAACCAGTCAACAAACCAATGCTTATTTCTTGAATTGAAGAAACGAAGAAAACGAAGTATTTTTCGGACGTATTGTTTTGGAATCATGAAAGAAATCCCGGGTTAACTTAATAATTGTTGTGCTGAGTGCAACCAATGTAATCAGGTTCGGAATTGCCATTAACCCGTTGAACAAATCGGCCAATTCCCATACTACATCAACTTCGGCCACACATCCGACAAATACAAGTACTACAAAAATAATTTGATAGAGCCTGATTGCTTTTATCCCTGCAATATATTCAAGGGCTTTCTCCGCATAATAATACCATGCTATTATAGTAGCAAAAGCAAAAAGCACGATACCCACGGATACTATATATTCTCCTCCCGGAATAGCATTCTGGAAAGCAGTCAGTGATATATACGTACCGTCCATATCCCCGTCACTCCACAAGCCGCTCGTAATAACTACCAATGCCGTAATTGTACACATTACAATCGTATCAAAAAATACTTCAAAGGCACCCCAGCACCCCTGGCGTGCCGGATGATCCGTATTGGCACTGGCATGAGCAATCGGTGCACTTCCAAGTCCTGCCTCATTGGTAAAAACACCTCTTGCAACTCCGATACGTGCCGCATACATCATGGTAGAACCTGCAAATCCCCCGACTGCTGCCGTTCCGGTAAATGCATCCTTAATAATCATCCCAAATGCCGCCGGTATTTTTCCGGCATTGATAATTAAAACAACAATTGCCGCTACAATATATATTCCTGCCATAAACGGCACCAATTTTTCCGCAACCGTTGCAATTCTTTTGATTCCGCCGATAATAACCATTCCTACCAAAACAGCCAATACAATACCGGTTACATACGAAGAAATCTGAAAAGCTGATTTTAATCCGCCGGAAACTGCATTAGCCTGTACCATATTACCAACTCCAAAGGAAGCAATCACCGCAAAAACACAGAACGCAAAAGCCGTCTTTTTCCATCCAAGCCCCCTGCTGATATAGTACATCGGTCCTCCGACATAATCGCCTTGTTTGTTTTTTTCACGGTAAGCCACTGCTAAAGTAGTCTCGCAAAATTTCGTAACCATACCTAATACGGCACAAATCCACATCCAAAAAATAGCTCCCGGTCCTCCCACGCTGATTGCTATTGCAATACCTACAATATTGCCTGTTCCGACAGTTGCCGCAAGAGCCGTGCATACGGCCTGGAATGGTGTAATCATACCCTCCTCTTCGTTTAGCTGTTTTTTAAAAATGGTTTTCAAAGTATTTGCCATAACCGTACCAAAATGGGTAAAAATCACGCCTTTAGTTCGGATTGTCAGATATACTCCCGTTCCCAGCATCAGTATCAGCATAGGTAAGCCCCATATAATGTTGTCATTTAACCAGACTATCAGATTAAACATATTATCCCATTTCCTCCGTAAAATTAAAAATAGTGTTTTCCGTATTGGAGCGTGTTTGAAAAATCATTGCGCATTTTTCAAACGTACTCTAGGGAAACATTTCTTTATTATACTTTATAGCTGCTGTTTTTTCAAATATTTTGTCATCCGGACCTGGATGCGGTAGAAAAAAAGGAGCAGGAAGATACATTTAAAGCGGGGGAGATAGCTATTCAACTATGAAAAGCAAAGGTAAATTGGGGAGATTAGACGAAGAAAGCTTTAATAACCTTTACGAATACATAACATCAATGAGGCCGGACTTTCTGAGCCGCTGAGCGTAACAAAGCAGGGTAATAAGCCGCCCCCTGTCTACTTAAGGGAGCGGCTCAAAATTACCGGTTCTGTCTTTTTTATTTATTACCAAAACTAAAATACTCTGTCTTTATCTATTCCTTCATACTCCCCAGTGCAACGCCCGCAATGATATATTTGGATAACAGGAAATATATTACAAACAGCGGCAGCACCGTCAGCGACAGTCCTAAATATACCGACCCAAACTCCGTTTTATAGATATCTCCCCTCAGCAGGCTTACCATTATCGGCATTGTATATTTATCATTATCCGTAAGCAGGATCAAAGGCATAAACAGGTTATTCCAACTTGCTACAAACGAAAAAATCGCCTGCGTTGCAATAGCGGGTTTCATAATTGGTAATATTATTCTGTTAAATATGTGAAATTCACCGGCACCATCTATCCGTGCCGAATTCACAATGTCAATGGACAAAGAGGAAAGCAAATACTGCCGCATAAAAAACACTGTTGCGGGAGCGGCTATGGCAGGCAGTATCAGCGGCAAAAAATTGTTCGTCATATGGATGCTGTACATAAACTGGTAAAAACCAATACTTGTTACCTGGGCGGGAATCATCATCACGGCCATTATAAACGTAAAAAACGGCTGGCGCAGCCTCCAGTCATACACTACCAAAGCATATGCGGTAAGCGATGAGAAATATACCGTACAAACCGTTGCACCTGTGGAGATTATCATTGAGTTAAAGAAACCTTTCAGCGGGTTAAAGCTCTTACCGAGCAGTACTTGTAAATTACTGAATAAATACTTCGAAGGTAACAGTGATATGGCATTCTGCTGAATCTCGAAGGTTCCGCGGGTAGCATTCATAAACATAATCCAAAACGGCAGTATGCTTAAAAGCGCCAGGAAAATGCAGACAACGTAAATTATTACTTTAAACATGACTTGGGTTATTTTCCTATCATGCCTCATACTCCCGTCCTCCTTGCCGCCTTCTCGGCTTCTTTCAGTAATTTCATCTGGTTTTTCTTCTCTTTTTTAAGCCGTTCCGCATATTTGTCGCGCATAATATAAAAGACTATGGCCGACAGTATGGATATAATAACAAACATAATCATGCTGGCAGCAGCCGCACGGTTATACATGTAGCTACCGCTGAAAGCCTGATTATAAATAAACACGCTTGTCGTAAGGGTAGCGTTGTCCGGTCCGCCAAGAAGAAAAAGTCTTGGAATATCAAACATCTGCAAACCGCCGATCATACTTGTAATCAGCGTATACAGCAGTATGGTCCTTAAGTTCGGAAGCGTTATGTAAAAAAACGTTTGTGCACCTGATGCACCGTCAATCTCCGACGCCTCAAAAAGTTCGGGATTCATGCCTAATACACCCGATATAAGTACTATCATTGTATATCCGTACCACATCCAGAACTGGATGAAGGATACAATGCCTCTGGCCGTCCACTTCTGTATAAGAAAGTTGACCGGTTCCTCCGACAAACCAAGCATCCTGAACAAGTCGTTAACCGGTCCCATCGGGTATCCGAACAGCGAATTAAACAGTATGGCTATTGTCGCTGCCGTTATGATATTCGGCATATAGAACAGAACTTTGAATGCGCCTTGACCCTTTATCTTGCGGCGATGACTGGTGAACCACGCGGTAAGCAGGAGCGCCAGGAAAATCTGCGGAATAAAGTTAATTATCCAAATCAGCACCGTATTTTTTAATGATTCCTGGAAAGAGGGGTTTTTTAAAACCTGCTGGAAATTCTGAAACGGATTTGCCAGGAAATTAAAATCCGTACTGCCCAGGCCTTTAAAGTCGGTAAAACCGATTACGGCCGTATAAATAATTGGATATAATGAAAATATTAGAAACGCAAGCACAAAAGGTATGCAGAATATATAGCCGTATTTAGCGTAACTAACGCCCTTACGTCGCATAAGCGTTCACCTCCGGTAAATGATAAGCATTTATTTATAAATAGTATTGGGGGCGGTCGACAAGGCATCCTCCCGCCCCTGATTACAGGTTTCAGCTATTCAACAATAACATCAAGATTATCCATAACATTTTGTTTAAAATCGATTATCGCCTGTTCGCGTGATTTATTGCCGGCAGTATACTCGCGTACCTGATTGCGCCAGTAAGTATTGATTGTTTCATCATACTGGGTCAAATTCTTGCCGTTAGCAAATTCACCCGCGGGAACGAATACGTCGAACATATTCTGTCTGCCCAGAAAGTCAAGTGTACCGTCAGACTTTTTCATAACCGCACCGGAAGCTACGGTATCCTTCGTTCCTTCGGGACTAAGGGTGCCGTTTGCCCAGAAGTACTGGAGCCCGTTATCGGAGCTGTCAAGTGTAATCCATTTGATAATATCACCAACAGCGGCCGGAACCTTGGTATCCTTATTTGCAAGAACCCATGTGCCGCCCCAGAAGAAGCCAACAGGCGGCTCGCATACGGCCCAGTCGCCGTAGGTACCCTCACCCGGCGTTGAACCTCCTGAGTTGCCTGCCATAACGTAGTTAATTAACCATGCAGGTCCAAAGAAACCGAAGGTTTTCTGCGCACCGGCATCTTTCATATCGGCATACCAGGCATCCGTCCAGTCCTGTGTATCATTGTGATAACCGTTATCTTTCAGCTGCTTGGAAAGATCCAGGAATTCCTCGCGCTTAGGATCGATAGTGAGTTTGCCGTCCACAATCCAGCCTTGCTCGGAACTGTTCTCAACTGCGTGCCAGATGTCGCCGTCACCGGAAACAATCCCATAACCCTTTGCTTTCAAATCAGCGGCCGCAGTAAAAAAATTATCCCAGCCCGGACCGACTTTCTCTTTGATTGCCGCAGGATCGTCCGTGCCCCAGACTTCCTTGGCGATGGATCTGCGATAGATGAATGCTCCGCCGGTTGCCTGATAGCCAAGACCGACAAGATTGCCATCCGGGTTTGTTCCGATATCGACCGTATACTGGGCGATTTCGGCTTCCTCCAAAAGGCTGTCAACGTCGATACCCAGGTCTTTATAAGCAGCGGCAAACTTGGAGGCATCGCCCTTTGTATATTTCAGGACAAAGGCGGCTTCTGCGCAGAATATATCGGGTGCTTCCGCACCGCCGGCTTTGAGTGCCTGGTCCAGCGCAGGCTGGTATGCGCCATCCGTGGTAGCGATAATGGTAGTTTTGATTTCATAAGGGAAGTCGGGGTTAAGTTCCTTGTATTTCTCTAACATTTTGGGAACTTCGTCGGTGAAACTCCAAAGATTAATAACTTTAACGTTTGGATCGTTGGTGACTTCCTGAACAGTGTCTCCCTGATCAGCAGTTGTGCTGTCACCGCCTGAACCGCTTGTGGAGCTGTCTTTGTCACTATCAGCAGTACCGCATCCTGTCAGTGTCGCAGACATAAGAAACAAGCAAGCGAGAAAAAAAGCAATAATACGTTTCATAACATTCCTCCTCTGAATATGTAAATTATATACAGTTTACATTAGGATTATATAAAACATCTTCCATACAAGCTTCTTGTATCTTGCTATCTTTTAATCAAATATTGCTTTTTTCTCCTGCCTTTTTGTCTATAATATATACTCCTTTAAGAATATACACCTGTAAAACCTGTCGTTTTGCAGCCAAAAAATGTTGATAGGGATATAAAAACTAGTAATATTTGATAATGGAACCCCATAAAGAAATATTACTTTTTAATCATTGAAATTGCACCGTTTACTTTATTATGAAATAGAATGCAATTTATTTGATTTCGTAAAGAGCTTTATATTCTGTGGGGGTACAATGATTTTTAGCTTTAAACACACGGTTAAAGGTTGCCAGGCTGCTGAAACCGGATTTCATAGCAACCTGGGTTATGGATATATCCGGTTCAATCAATAGCTTCTGGGCATGCATAATCCTGCGGTTAATTAAATAATCGTAGCAGGATACGTTCATGACTTCCTTGAAAAGACGTGCAAAATGGTATTTACTGAATCCGGCAATGCTTGCAATATCTTCCATATTGATATTCTCGGTGCAATGATCATTGATGTAATTGCATACGTTAAAAAACAGTTCTATATATTCGTGTCTTTTTTGTTTTTTGATAATTGAAAATCTATCATTACTGTTTATGTAATTCCGTCCCAGGGTGGTAAAAAAACGGATGAGCATGGAATAAGCCGAGGCCTCTCTGAACGGCAGAGTTGAAAAATATTCCGATGTAATACTCAGAATCAGCACGGAAAGTTCTTTATGTATATCGGGCATTGATGACGGTGTAACGGTAACACAGGGACGAAACATATGAAATGCCGAATTAAAACCGTTCAGGCTATAAAGCAAGGTACAGTCAAACTGCAGTATGATTCGGTGTCCGGAAGGCGGCGCATATAACTGATGCAGTTCGCCAGGCGGGATAATGATAATATCTTCAACCTCCAGATTGTATGTCATTTCATTTATCGTGACCTTATAATTGCTTTCAACGGGCATGATAATCTCTGTGTCGGTGTGCCAATGCTGCGGATAATCTTCATATTCCCTGTTCAGATAAATACGGATTTTAAAATCTCCGTGATAATCCACAATTTCATGGATTCCGTTTAAAATTTCAATCATAAAATAACCTCCCCTTGTAAATTACCCTCTCACAACATTTAACTTTGTGGCAACGATATTTAATCTTACAACATTTTCTCATTAGTTTCTTAAATAAACTAATTCAATGTTATAATATGTAAATTCCTAAGTCAAGCCTATCGTTTCAATTATCTTTTCCAAATAAATTTTTAATTCTTAATAAATATTTAGAATTTGTAATAAATTCTTCATGGTAATTTCTTACTTATAATGCTATAATTTCTATAAAGCAATATGAGGAGGATAATAAATATGATGAAACCAATTATAATCGGACTTGTTACCCTGACCGCCCTTGGCGGATATAATACCGGACAGGTTCAGGCTGAAACTGTAAATCATACGGTTGTCTCAGCTGCTTCCGAAGAATTAAACGAACCGGCTGATAGTCAGGCCGATTCCGCAATTCCACAGAAGGAAACTACGGCAGAGGATTTTAAATTCTCAACCATGGCCGACGGCCGTATCAGTGTGGCCGGTTATCATGGAACCAATCCGATAGTTAATATTCCCAAAACCTATAACGGACAGAAAGTAGAGTATATCGGTTATTCTGCTTTTTACGGAAATGAACTTATCGAAGAAGTTATCATTCCGGAGGGGGTTACCGCTATTGGAATGGGGGCTTTTTATTCCTGCAGGAATTTAACAAAAGTAACTCTTCCCGACGGATTAACCGGAATTGATACGGGAGCTTTTTCTGATTGCAGCAAGCTTAAGGAAATTAACCTGCCTCTTACTATAAATTCCATATCAGAATCAGCCTTTGATAAATGTATAAGCCTGACAAGCCTTACCATACCGGCCGCTTCCGTCGGATACGGTGCTTTTAGCGGTTGTACCGGTCTTACGGATATTACCTTTACGGCTGCCAAAGAAATTTCTGTCGGAGCCTATGCATTTTCTGATTGCAGCAATTTAAAAAATGTAACTTTCCCGAAAAAGCTGGAAACAGGTTCCATCAGTACGGGAAGTTTTTCCGGCTGCACTTCTCTGGAAACGGTATCCTTGCCCGACGGACTGACGACCATCGGAGACTCGGCCTTTGCCGGTTGCACCAATTTAGCTAAGATTACCATACCAAAAAGCGCCACAAAATTAACTTACAACGCATTCCGGACAACCAAGTGGTATGAAAACAAGATGAAAGAAAGCCCTTTACTGGTAATCAACCAAATTTTAATTGACGGCAGCCGCGCCAAAGGAAGTGTTACCATACCAAAAGACGTAGTCCGAATTGAAAAAAAGGCATTTTCACAAAATAACAATATAACAAAAGTAACCATGAATTCCAAGGTAACAGCCATAGCAAGCGATGTTTTTTTGGGCTGTGAAAACCTGAAAACCGTTACTTTTAAAAAAGGCTTAAAGAAAATGGGCCATAATGTCTTTTTAGGCTGTAACAGCCTTACCAAAGTTACACTTCCGGAAGGCTTAACTGCCATCGGCAACAAGGTATTTTATAATTGTAAAAACTTAAAAAGCATTACTTTCCCAAAAAGTCTGACTTCCATCGGTACCGACTGTTTTTCTTATACCCAATGGCTGACAGATAAAAGGAAATCAAATCCTCTGGTTACTGTTAATACGGTATTGGTTGACGGTAAAAACAGCAAAGGAAATGTTACCATACCAAAAGGTGTTGTTACTATAGCAGAATCCGCATTTAGCGGCAATACCAAAATCACTAAAGTTACCTTACCTGCCAGTGTAAGAACCATAAAAAAACGTGCTTTCTCCAGTTGTACCGGTTTAAAAGAGGTACAGATGTCAAACGGTATTAAAAAGATAGGTTCCAGTGCTTTTAGCTACTGCAGCTCCCTGACCAAAATAGTATTTCCTAAAAGTATAACGGAAATCGGCAGTGAAGCCTTATTGATGGCGAACAAAAACTTAGTCGTTTATACTGTAAAGGGGTCCTACGGAGAAACCTATGCTAAAAATAACAAGCTGAAATATAAATATCTTTAACAATATAATTCGGCGCTCTTCAGCTTTATAAACTGAAAGAGCGCCAATTTCAATAAACCGGCTGTTTTACAGCGGCCTCCTTTATTTCTGAACATTTTCCTCTTTTCCGTCGGCAATCAGACTGAGCTGTGTCCGGTTTTTTACATTCAGCTTATCCATAATGTTGGATAGAACATTGCGCACCGTACCTTCACTTAAAAAAAGATGCGTTGCTATTTCCTTGTTGGTTAGGCCCTGGGTAACGAGGTCAAACACATCCTTTTCCCGCGGTGTAAGCTTTTCAAAGGAAGTAACCTCCCTTGAGGTCAGTGTTTTCAGCACCGTACTGTCAATAACAGCGGTTCCTTCATAAAGCATGCGAAGCTTGCCTGCAATATTTGCAATCTTATCCGTCTTGAGCAGATATCCCTCCGCTCCGGCTTTCAGTGCCATCTGGATATTTGCTTTATCCTGGAAAGTAGTCAGCATCATTATCCTTATACTGCGGAAACGTTTCTTAATTAAGCGGGTTGCCTGAATGCCGTCTACATCCGGCATGCGGATATCCATCAGGACCAAATCCGGAAGCTGCTGCTCACATAACCGTATGGCTTCCTCTCCGTCATTGGCTGTGCCGAGTACTTGAATGTCGGTTTCCTTCGATAACAGAATTGAAAGACTTTTGCAGATTAGCGGATCGTCATCCACAATAATAATTTTCATTACCATAACTCCCTTCTATCGAATCGGCAGTACACACACCAGGCGAAAATCTTTGGATATATTAGTCGATATGTTCCCTCCAACGGCTGCCGCACGCTGCTGCAGATTGCGGAGCCCTAGCCCGGATACCGCATGCGTTTTTATATCCACGCCGTCATTTTCCACGCAAAGCCTTACAATAGAGGGTGTAATGTCAAGCGTCGCCCGGACATTTTTGGCCTCAGAATGACGTACTATATTGGTCAGCGCTTCCTTAAGACAGGGCTCCAAAATACTCCATAAGTAAACCGGCACCTTTGAAGCATCCCCGTAAACCTGGAGTTTTACAGGGCAGTACTTAAATTCCCCGCACAGCTTCCGAAGGCTCTCAACCCCTATGCTGAAGATGGGTGCAAGATTCTGCACCGTCTCGCGGATTTTATCTATGCCATGCTCCAGCCTGACAAGGGACTCCCCAAGCATATCTTCTGCCTGCTCCGGCTCGTCCTTAAGCAATACCTGCGCTGTTTGCAGCGATAAATAGGCTGCAATGATTTCGTGTCCGGCATGGTCGTGGATATCACGGGCAATGCGGCTGCGTTCGGATAGCTCCGCCATTTTTGCAGTTTGTATACTGGCGTTGAGCAAATCCTGTTTCAGGCTTTCTGCCTCATAGTACCGTTTTCTGTCCTCGTCTATCCGTTTCAGGGCATTTTTCTGATACTTTTGCCATCCCCACAGACTGAAGCCCGCAAAAAAGCCCTGTATGAGCATTAAACAAAAATATGGTTCTTGTTTATACAAAAAACAATAGTACAAAGCAGGTAAGGCAATAATCGGATAACCGAGATAAACGGCTTCAAATACACTAAGTGTCAGAAAATAAGCTCCGCTTTCCCATGTTGCGGCAGCAATAAATACTATGGCCTGATCTATTGCCAATGTCCATTTCATTTTTGGAAAACGCCAGCGTACCAGCATGAGAATAGACATCTGCAAAAACAGGAATAATCCCGTGAGCCCGCTATCGGTCATAACCCACGAAATATACAATAAAGATATTCCGACAATTCTGTATGCCGCTCCCCATAGCTGCGGAAACAACGGCAGCTGTGTGTCATTGATAGTAATCCCCTCCTTTGGTCATTCCATCCTGCGCCTGCTGCCATACAAAAGGAATGCGGCAGAAAATAAAAGCATGATGATAACGGAAAGCCAATAATCCATCCCAAACTCCCTAAGCTGTATCGATAACAGCGCGTTTGAAAGCCAATAGGTAGGAAACAGCATTCCTATTTTCCGCAGCAATTCAGGCAGTAAGGGAATAGGGATAAATATTCCTCCCAACATCGCCATGAACGATATAACAATGCTAAAAACAGCGTCAGACATTTCCCTGCTGCGAAACAACGAATACCACGCTAATGAAAAGGTAATACAGGTAACGGCAAAAACGATATAGCACACAATAAGAAGAGCCGCCGTACCGATTTCCCAATGATACATAACAGTTCCTGCCGCTACCAGTATAACAATCTGCACACCGAGCAGCAGACAGAAAGCAATCAGATTCTGGGAAAGGTATCGGAACGTAGTTACGGGAGCTGCATAAATCCGTACAACTGTTCCTGTCACACGCTCGGTCATGATAGACCGGACCAGAGAAAATGCAGCAAACATAATTGTTAAGGAGTAAAAGGAAAAGCCCATGTAATTTTCTAATGTCCACAGAGGACGGATGAAAATCATTGCCAGCGGCACCGCGCAAAGTGCCGCCAGATTGGCTTTTTTGCGCAGACTGCGAATCAGTGCAAATTGAAAAATCGTCACGTCAGTTTCCTCCTTCCCAATGCAATCACAATAACGGCCAGAAACACCGTAATCCCCAAAAGGGCAGCAAGACAAACCAGCATATTCGTAAATGACGTACCAAGGAAACCGGATTCCCTAACGGCACTTTGAGCAAGAGAGAACGGCGTGCCGTATTGTTTCATAAAGCGGAAAAAAGCGTTGTCGGGCAGGCTGAACATTAATCCTCCCAAAACTGCCATAATCCAGGAAATAAACCAGGAAACGTTTTCAGCCGTGCTTAGATTACGTATATAAAGGAACAGGATTATATTTATAAGTTGTGAAATCATTGAAATAATAACTATTACCAATAGTGTAACCCATAGATTACCCCAATAAGCATCAAGAGTCAAAGCAGTGCAGACAACAACTAAAATCCCCTGAAAGACCGAAAAAATCAAACAGGCGGCCATACCTGCAAAGACCAGTATATATGTGGTGGAAGGAGTCGCTTTCAGCCGCCACTTCATGGGTCTTAATAAATCATGATTCAGGTAGTTAAGCAGATAAACACCTCCGTTAAGCTGAAACATAAGCAGCATTCCTAGGGAAATATGGGTAGTAATCATATTGTAGCCGGACACATATATTTGTTCTTCGGTATTTTGTGAAGCGACCATACTAAGAATATATACAATAACAACGGGCAAAACCACAAAAATCAGGAGACCGAAAGCATCTCTGGACAGGCGGCGCAGATAATGAAAAAAACTAATCCAAAATAAGTGCCTCATGCATTTTCCTCCTCATCCCGGAGTTTCTTGCCCGTAAGTGTCAGGAATACATCTTCCAGTGTGGGCTTATCGGCAGAAATATTGGATACTTTCCCGCTCTGCTGCGCCACCGCCAGTATTCGGTTTAAATTACCGGCTCCTGCCCCGGATAAAATAATATACTCCGGGCCGTTTTGAATGACTGATTTTACACCCTGTATCCTGCCGAAGCTGTCCGTAAGGTTATCAGAGGGATCTGTTACCGTAATACGTATGGTTTCCTCGTGCTGGATACGGCCCACAAGTTCCTCCAGTGTTCCGCCTGCAATAACCCGTCCCTGATCCATAATAATGATGCGGCTGGCTATAGCCTGCACCTCTTCCATGTAATGGGAGGTGTACAGCACGGTGGTGCCCTGTTTGGCCAGCCGTTTGACCGATTCCAGAATATAGTTGCGCGACTGCGGGTCAATACCCACAGTAGGCTCATCCATTATCAGAAACCGGGGCTGATGCACCAGTGCGCAGGCTATGTTAAGCCTTCGCTGCATTCCCCCTGAAAATTTACCCGGAGATTTTTTCGCATATTCACTAAGCCCTACAAAATCCAGTATCTCTTTTACACGCTGCTTCAAAGTATCACCTTTGACTCCATACAAACCTCCAAAAAAACGCAGATTTTCCTCAGCGGTCAGTTCCTCGAACACCGTGACCTCCTGTGTGACCAGTCCTATATACTGCTTCAGGCGGATATTGTTCACATCCTGCTTCTCTCCGAATAGAGTAATTTCCCCGGAGTCCGTGCCAATCAGTCCCGCAAGTGCCCGGATTGCCGTGGTTTTGCCGGCCCCGTTTGGACCGAGTAATCCAACAATCTCTCCTTCATTAATATCAAAGCTTACATGGTCAAGTGCCTGTAAATTTCCATAACGTTTGACCACATCCTGTAACCCGGCTATCATCCATATACCTCCCAATTTATATTTTATAGATATTATCTGAAATATCTCTATAATTATAACAGGGCAATATCCGCAGAAAATAGTGACGAATGTCATGGTTGCAATGTTTTTCTTTTTATTTTTTCCTGCTTCCTCACAAAAAAATTACAGGCACCTGCATAAAGCTTTGGGCCTGCAAAACCACCAATCCGTACTCTACCCTTCTGCCATAGCCAGTTTTCCCCCGGCGACGGTAAAAACGATATCTCCAATATCTAGTGTAGTGACGCACTGACATCTTGGCTAATGACTTTCCTGAATTTCCATCTGCCGCGTTGTCGTCAGTCAGCGTAGAGCACCGCTACGCCTCCCTCCTCCGCCTTGCAGTCTGAAAATTCATTCTGCGTCATTCGTCCAAGTGCCAATGTGTCAGTACACTAGGTGCTCATTCTTTGTTTTGTCTTTTCATCAATTAGGGTCCGGAGCAATTCTAATATTTCACTGTTTTCAAAATATTCTCTGCCATATTCCAGATTAAACTGATAATTAAAATCGGACGGATTACTCCCTTGATTATGCTGAATAATCGTTTCCGCTTTATCCAATGCCTTGACCAGTTTTGCTTCCGGTGTTGCGTTATTATTATATTCTATCCAAATATCCATCATCCTGCCGGCCTGCGGTTCCGGAAGAAAAGCAAAAACAGTTTGTGCCGCCTGGTATTCCGTATCGTATTTCGCTTCCTTATCAGGATATAATGCGGCAGAAATATCACCTTCATAAATTTCACCGATATCATGGATAAGAGACATCATCAAAACCTTAGATAAATCCAGTTCGGGGAAGTAATCGGACATGACACCGGCAAAAAGGGCAAGGCGCCATGAGTGCTCGGCAGTGCTTTCGCTGCGTCTTTTGCTTGTCCAAGCCGTCCGGACAACAGACTTTAGTTTTTCAGCTTCTTCCATAAAGGATACCAATTTTCTAATTTCCATAGCTTTTTTCATATCTTTCTCCAACTATATGCCCTCCATATCATTATGATAATCGCTGACAATTATTCATACCCTGGTATTTTAAAGCCCTTGAAATATGCTTTTCATAATCCTTGAAACCTCATATACTTTTAGGTGTTCAAATAGATAAAGAATGGTAACAGTCAGGTCATAGTTTTAATCAACCTATTTCATTTTATAACTTTTTCTTCTGTTTTACAACATTTAATATCAGCCTTAAATGAACTGCTGCTCCAATATTATAAGGACTGTTGCGGTTATTTTGCAACAGTCCCGTTTAACTCTAATGTACCTATTAACGAATCACCAGATTAAGATTATTAAATTTTTAATTGCATGTTATATAAATGTGCATAGGTTCCATTCATTGCAATTAATTCTTCATGCGTCCCCTGTTCACGAATGCCTTGTTCCGTTAATACAACAATCCTCTTGGCATTTCTGATTGTTGACAGGCGATGCGCGATGACAAAGGCCGTACAATTTTTCGCTAAGCTTTCCAATGAATCCTGAATAACCTTCTCACTTTCATTGTCCAATGCGCTCGTTGCTTCATCAAAAATTAAAACCGGCGGGTTTTTTAAAAAAACCCTTGCAATACTCAATCTCTGTTTTTGCCCTCCTGATAGTTTAACACCTCGCTGGCCGATATCGGTATTATATCCGTCCGGTAATTTCATAATAAACTCATGAGCATTGGCTTTTTTTGCGGCTTCTACTATTTCCGCCTTACCTGCATCCGGTTTTCCGTACCGAATATTATCCAGAATTGTTCCGGCAAACAAATAAACATCCTGGTGCACCACCCCGATATTTCTTCTTAAGGAATCTAACTTAATATCCCTGACATTTACACCGTCAAACAGCACTTCACCCTCACATACTTCATAAAAACGCGGAATCAGCGAACATAGGGTTGTTTTACCAACACCGGAGGAACCAACCAGTGCAATATAATCTCCTGATTTTATATCCAGGGAAAGGTTTTTGAGCACATAGTCATAATTTTCATGATATCGGAACCCCACATTTCTAAATTGGATATTCCCCTGAACATTCTTTAAGGCAATCGCATCCGGCGAATCCTTACTTTCCGGCTCCGTCTCTAAAATATCCGTAAATCTTTCAAAACAGGCAATACCTTCCTGAAACTGCCGCGCAACATGGTTTAATTTCTGTATTGGCTCAATGAGATTGCCGATATATAACAAAAATGTTATTAAATCGGCCAAATCTAATGAAGCGTTGATTATACTTGCTCCGCCAAACACAATTACAGAAGCCGTAATCAATTGTATAAAAGTATTCATACCGTTATACAGGCAGGCCTCATTTTTATAAATACTTTTTCTGCTCTCAAGAAATCGGTTATTTTGGAGGGCGAATTTTTTCTTTTCTATTTCTTCATTTACAAATGATTTTACAACCCGGATACCTGAAAGACTATCTTCAGCCTGCGCATTGATATCACCGATCCTGTCCCAGTTTATTTTTAATGCAATGCGCATCCTTTTGGTAAAATAAAATGAGAAAGCAGCCATAAACGGCAAAAAAGCGAAAACAGCCAGGGTTAATTTAATATTGATACCGAACAGGATAACAAACGTACCAACAAACTTAAATGAATATATGACGTAGTCTTCCGGACCGTGATGATATAATTCCGACAGCGAAAGCAGATCATTCGTGATTCTGGACATTAGCTTACCGGTTTTCTGTTCATCATAAAAACGCAAGGATAACTTTTGGTAATGTTCAAATAATTCGTTACGCATATCACGTTCCATCATAGCACCCATTACATGGCCCCTGTAATCCACATAAAAACTGCAGAGCAATTGTAAAGCGATTAGCCCCGCCATTACAATTCCGGTCCTTAAAATTTGGCTGAATGCATCATTATAATTACCTTGTAAAACAGTTTTTGTTATATATCTGGTAAGTAATGGAAATACCAGTGTAATTCCGGCTATAACAGCTGCACATAACATAACTGAAAAAAATAAACCTAAATATGGTTTGTAATAGGATAAAAATTTTCTAAATCTAAATTTCACAATTTTTCCTCCAATTTATTTGGAGGGTTTTGTTAAATTACAGTATCCCTCCAATCATTAATCGCTTTTACTTTCAATGTATTTTTCATTCCAAACACCCTTTCTGTTATTTTTTATACCTTGAATAAAAATGGTTTCATAAGCTTGTTGTTTCAATCGGAAATGGCAGGCAGGCCTGCCCCTTTCCTCTTCCGCTCTCATTATATCGTAACTTTAATATCCGGTATAAGCAATGGAATAAATTTTTATAATCATTTTATCTTATACTTCGATGAACTTCTATGAACTTTCTATGAGATGAGAAAAAATGAATAGATGATTTTACAAACATCTATTTCGTTTCCCTTCTGCTGTTTCGTTTTACCTTCCATAGTCATACCGGACCATCGCGGTTTCCTGGCCGCACGCCGCTCTTGTTTCGTGCCGCCGATTACACCAATCGTACCGGTTAAATGTTCTCCCTGTTTCATCGATTTCGCCAGCTTCAGTGCACCGGCCGGACTATCGCCAAAGGCAAGTTCAATTATATATATACCTTCTTTCTCCATACAACTATTGGAGCTGCTTAATATAGTATCATTTTTAGTTAACAGCCGCCGCAGTTTTAGTTTAATGTATGTATTAAATTCTTAAGAAATCCTTTCTCCATTCACTTTGGCCTGTTCCTCTTCCTCCATAGGAATCAGAATATATTTCTTACCGTCAATAATCCGGGATTTGATTTGATTCTTTTTTTCGGGTTTTACCTGGAGAACGACATCATAGCTTTCCTTGACGCCGTTTTGATTCAGGATGTTTTCAACCGTAACATTTTCATTGATGATATTATCGTTGATGTCATTATCATTAACATTGTTATCGATTCCGGAATCTAATAACTCTTCCGACCGGCTGTCTGAATTATCATAGGCTGTGGAAGTACCGGTACCTTTCGTCACTTCCTCCAGTTTCTCCTGCAGTATTTGAACTTTTTCTGCTAGAACCTTCTCCACTTTTCGTTTTTCATTTTCCGCTAATACTTTTTTATCAATCAGGTGGTCAACTGCGGGTGGTTCCTCACTGAAATTTTCCGTATACGCAGTTTCGATTTTTGATATGATTTCTTCCGGCAAACCATTTTCGACTAAAATCTCCTGTACGGTTTCATTGGTTAAAATCACCGGTTCTTCGGAAGAAGCAGAAACCGCTGCCTGCTCCTCGGCCAGCTGGCTAAGACTTTCCTGGATATCGCTAAATATCCGGCTGCTTTTTTCCGAATCAGCTACCGAATTTTTAATAATATTTTGGAAGAGGTTTTTCTGTTCGGCAGCGGTGGCTTTTACCGGACAGCCTAATACCAGTTCCATTAATTCTTTGTGAGGCTCTTCTGCATTTTTTGTGTAAAACATAACCGAATGAATATCCGTGCTGCGCTCTGTAAATGCCGGGAAGATAAAACCGTTCTCCGGCGCTGTGACTACCCAGTCCCGCTTGCGGGGCCCGATTTTGTTCTGGTCTTCCAAATATCCAAGTCCCGGCTTTGTCAATGCAACCGGACAAATTGCTGCCACCAGATATTCATATACTTCTTCCGACTCGTCCAGTCTGCGGTTATCCGTTGTTTTTGCCGGGACATCATAAGCATCATGATAGACTAAGATAAGATAATTCCCGGCATAATCATAGCTGTCAATAATGAGCTGATAAAAGGTCTCTAACAGTTCCTCATTCTTTAATTTACTTTCTCTGAGTCCCATTAAAAACTGCTGTTTGCCGCCGTTTTTCTCTTCCTCCAGGGGAAACGCCAGTTCAAGCAGATTATTTCCCAAGGTTCCGGAGAGTGTTTTTTTCGCTATATCCAGATATTTATAAAATTCTTCTTCCTCCAGATTTAAAAATGTTTCATTTAATCTTAACACGATTTCTTTTTCTGCATTTACATAACAACCGCACATTTTTGTAAAGGTACATCCGGTTTTTTTTAACCGGCTTTTTATCTCAAATACTTCTTTTCTATTCATATCTTCCCTCCATGATTAATTGATGTTTTATATGAGATATAAATACTCCTGATTTCTTATTATAAAACATAAAAAAAATAAATCAAAGAAGAAATTAAATTTCTGTTAAAAAAGGTAAGTTAGTGCAAAAGTAATCTTTCACGCTAACTTACCTAAATCTGGACTTGATTCTTGTTTCGTTATATTTTCCATTTTATCTATATAATTAAACTTGTATTTTTTTAATTATTCTAAAATACATTTCTCATAACAGTTTCCAACAAGGCTTGTTGAATGTAACAGGCAGGTGGTTGAGAAATAGTTAGATTATTATGAGTTTTTATACAAATATTAATCAGCCAAATGTATATCACCGCTCACGGAACTTACAATCAGTTCACTTCCCTGGTTACCATACGTATAAGTTCCTGTTTTAAGATTTCTCTGGTGCATATTGTCATAATTAATATACAATGCACCGGAGGTGGTTCTGGATTTGATACAATATCCGTTGTTATAGTTTTTCAAAGTAATGTTAACATTTCCGCTGGTACTGCCGGACTCTAATATAATATCTCCGTTACATTTCACTTCAACATTTCCGCTCTTTGAACTTGCGTGGCACCTTTTTACATTAATTTCAGCTGTTATATTGCCGCTTGTACTGCTGGCTCTTAAGCCGTCGCCGATTATTTGGCGAAGTTTTATATTACCGCTTATACTGCTGACATCTGCGTTGTTTATTGTAAACTCATTGATATCAATATCTCCGCTTGTACTTCTGATTTTACATTCACTTGCTTTCATATTAACGATATCCAGGCTGCCGCTTAACGAACTATTATCAATTACGTCAGCTGTTATATTTCCGGCAGAAACGTTACCACTTGAGCTTCTCAGCGTAAGAAACTTTGCTTCAATGTTGTTTGCCTTAATATCACCGCTCATGGTACCTGCACTCATTTGAATGCTGTTAACATCATCCAGTCTGATATCTCCGCTGGAATTTTTGATTCGAAAATCAGTTGCATAAACCTGGTCAGTTAAAACATCACCGCTTGCTGCCGTTACTATAATACGATCCGAATTTACATTGGTAATCATAATGTTGCCGCTTGCTGTTCTAATGTTGACATTACCCATATGATCCGGTATTTCTATATTGATATGAATGGAATAGAGTTTAAGGTTAGATAAAAATACTGCTTTCCCAACCCTGCGGAGTCCTGCATAAACAGTATTTCCTTCCTTGTAGCTATAGAACTCATACATCTCTTTCTGTCTTTCATTACCATTGTTTTCATAGCTGATATTTATCTTGCCGTTGGAGGATTTCTGTACGGTAATGTCAGCACATATGCCGTCTACGATAAGATTTGGTCCTGTGCCGGCCTTTTGGGAATTTACATCCTCGCTCTCATCAGCTTTCGCCCCCGGTTCTTCACTGCTCTTCCCGCCGCCTGCGGGTTCTGCCCCGTGGCTTTCGGCTCCTGTCTCACCGGCTTCGTTCTTTGCACCAGCCTGGATATCATCATAAGATTCCTCATCAGATTCCGTATCATGACTCGCCTTATTTTCACTTGCTTCTTCCGGCTCCTCGGAAACATCATAGCTTTTTGATACATTTTCCTTATAACCTTCCGCATTTCTTTTATCGAAATCAAACGGACCCGGTCCCTGATTCCTAAGATAGCTATCTGCGAAACTGCTAATAGAGGAAGTTGCCTGATCCAGGGTGTTCTTTAAGGTATGGCTAATCTCATTTACATCAATTTTGCTGATAGCATCCCCTGCTGAATCCAGGGCACTATTGATCATATCTCCAATTTTTTCACCATCTATATTATGAATGTTAGAATACCATTCTTTAAATGTATTGTTTTTTGTATTCGTCTGATCGTCATTCGATTCTTTATCTTCTTTATCCTGTTTTTTATCTTGTTTTTTATCTTCTTTCTTATCTGTATTGTATACTTCTTTAATTTCCTCGACCAGGTCGTCGATTGCTCCCAAATCTTCGCAGATTTGTTCTTCACTTTTACCATTTTCCATACCGGCCTGGAAATGTTCTTCATAATCCGATACTATCTCTTCCATTACACTTTCATCTATATCTTTTAATGCTTTTTTTAATGCATTTAAATATTCCGTCTTATTCATATCCATCCTCCTATTCTATAATATCTTGTACGGCTTCTATAAAATCCAGCCATTCTTTTTTTTGGGCCACCTGATGTGCTCTTCCTTTTTCCGTTAGATGATAATATTTTCTGGCAGGCCCCTCTCCGGACTCCACCAAATATGTTTCTACGAAAGCATCATCTTTTAAACGTTTTAAAATAAGATATAAGGTTCCTGTTGAAATCACCATTTGTTTTGATATTGCTTCTGTCAATTCATATCCATACCGGTCTGCCTCAACTAATTTTGAAAGTACGCAAAGCTCTAGTACCCCTTTTTTATATTGTGCATTCATATGTCAACTCCTTTCCACCTGGCTAGGGCGTGTCTGAAAACTCATTGCACCGACCTGACCGCCCCAACTTATGGTATCCCGCTTACAAATGTAAGCATATAAGCATAAGTGGTGGGTCCGGGACTTATCTGTTTCAGCCGGAGAGCGGCTTAGCCCATATTAAACCTGCCACTTTCCATAAAAAAATACTATAATTACTATGTTACTGTATTTCATCTTTTAATATATAATATCACTAACTATTATTTATTGCAATATAGTATTTATAAAATAATTATATTTAATATTTATTTAATAAATGAGCTGAATTCGCCCCTTTAAACCTTCATTATGTAATTGCTCCCAAAGGCAAGCCATATTTTAATTATCTTCATTCTGTAACATTTTTATGTACCTTACAAAACAGAATGTTTTATGCCGGAAAGAA
>DBEP01000008.1:157138-189490 GCA_002294045.1 Lachnoclostridium sp. UBA903
TTCTTTCCGGCATAAAACATTCGATTATAGGTTAAACTTGTTCTGTTCTCCTGAATAACGGCTATAAACTACCCGTCACCATTCTTCCTAACGGTAATGGATACCACCCCAATAAACATTATCTTTTACCACCGTTTCAGGAGGCAGCTCTATCCCGTCAAGGACCCATTTTTTAAATTCGGGGAAGCCGACACGGTCCACAATATAACCAACGTGCTCCTTTCCCCCCGGGGCAGACCGGTCAATATATTTTTCCACAAATTTATAAGTATTCAAAATAACTTCGATAATCGTATCCTCATCGGCCCATACCAGAAAATCTTCGCCCAGCCTGGGATTACGTTTCCCGGTTCTGCCCATAATAGTCAGACGGTAATATTTTTTCAGGCTTCTCGTCCAGGCACGGGTAGGGCATTTTATCACACATACGCCGCAGCCGATACATTTTTCTTCATTTCTGGCCACTTTGTAATTTTCCATTCTTAACGCATCCACCGATAATTTATCACACCCCTTCACACAGGCTTTACAGCTTACACAGCGGTTTGGGTCATACTGGGGCATAGTCATCCCTATAATTCCAAAATCATGCATCCGGGCTTTCGCACAATCATTGGGGCACCCGGTAAGGGCAATTTTAAAGTGCAGGTCATTTGGAAAAATAGCGGCTTCAATTCTCTTTGCGAAAACATCCGTACTATAGTTGGCAAAGGGACAGACCCGGTTTCCGATACAGGCGCTTACATTCCGTGTTCCGGCGGCTGGATATCCGGTGCCCGGAACGGTCTGGGCGATACCCAGGTTCTCAATAATTGGCTGGAGCATTTCATTTACCTTATCCATGTCTCCGAAAGAAATACCTTCGATTTCAAAACCCTGGCGGCTGGTCAGGTGAATATTCCCATTGCCGTAGGTATTGGCGATATTAACCACCTGCTGCATAACTTCCGCATTGCACTTTCCTCCGGGCACACGGATACGGGAAGCCGTAACTCCGCGTTCCTTGGTTATACGAAAGGCATTTTTCTTTAATTTTTTTGTATCAATATCCATCCATACGTCCTCCTAATCAAACAGTAATTTGCCCTTAATATAGGGGAATACCGGACCGTCCAGGCAGACGTAGGTATCATCCATTTTGCAATGGCCGCATTTACCCAGTCCGCAGCACATCTTTCTTTCCTGTGATATCCATATCTGTTCATCCCTTATTCCGCGTTTTAAGAGTTCCGCAACCGTAAATTTCATCATGGCGGGCGGTCCGACTACAATAGCCGCCGCATTGCAGACATCTGCAATAGGCAGTTCCGGGATATATGCCGTAACCAGCCCCGTGGAATAAGCCGGATCCTCCGATGCATCCACCGTTACGGTCAGGTTCATTTGTTTTTTCCAGCGTGCAGTATCTTCCTGAAACAATATATCCTCCGGGGATTTAAAGCCCGCAATAACGCTTAAGCTTTCCACTTCATTTTTATGGGTTCCGAAATAATCAATGACACCCCTGACAGGGGATATCCCTGTTCCTCCCGCTACTATGATTAGTTCTTTTCCCTTGTAATCCTCAAGATGAAAACCGTTTCCGTAAGGCCCTCTCATAAACAGACTGCCGTCTTCCCGATTCTCAAATATTTCATTGGTTACTTTTCCTATCCTGCGTATTGTCAGCTCCACAAAACCTTCTCCAACTCCGCTGACGGAAATAGGCGCTTCTCCGAATTTAGGAACGGACACCTCAAAAAACTGTCCCGGATTTACCTTTCCTGCAAAGGTCATCCGGAAGGTATATTCCAGTGCGGTATGACGTATTATTTTCTGTATTTTTGATAAGAAAGGAACATATTCATTGAGCATATTATGCCTCCTCCATTTCTTTTAATTTCTGCAGGCATCCGATATAGGAGATGTATTCCGGACAGATATCCTCACACCGTCCGCAGCCAATACACATATGGTAACCAAAGCGTTTCTTATAATCATGGATTTTATGTAAAACTTTAAACCGCAGCCGCTCCCCCTGGGTTTTCCGAAAGCTTAAGCCGCCCGCCCCATCCGTATAGCCGTCTACCTGGCAGGAGGCCCAGACCCTCCTTCGTTCACCTGTCCTGGGATTCTCCTTGTAAAAAATGTCCTGCATGGTAAAGCAGGTACAGGCAGGACAGACAAAATTACACCGCCCGCAGCCGATACAGCGTCCGCCCCAGGTTTCCCAAAGCCCGTCATTTTGGATTCCTGACGGCAGCTGCTCCGGTATTTTTACCGACACTTTATTTTCTGTTATGCAGGCAACCGGTTCCTCCTCCTTTTCTCCCATATCTTCTATCAGCCGCCCAAGGTTTTCTTTTACGGCTTGTATATAACAGCCGCCTTCTTTGGAATTGATGTACATATCGTAAAAGTCACACCGGTTTGTTCCCATACCGACACAGAAACAGGTTTCAAAAGATTCTCCGCATCCCATCAGGGCAAAATCCGTATGCTCCCGCATTCGCCTGTAATAAAAATCCTCCCTGCCATTTTTCAAATAAATTTCATCCAACCTTTTCAACGCATGCATATCACAGCTTCTTAAGAATATAAGACCGGCTTTCTCTTTCCTTTCCGGCACTTTCATTTCTTCTTCCGTAAAATAGAATAAGGTTTCCGAAACCGGAAACAATACTTCTTTGAAACTGTAATCCGATTTTTTATCCCATACAATCTCTTCCCATTTATCAATAAGACCATACCGTATTACATCCGTATCGGAGTAACAGCCTTCACCCTTAAATAATTTGGGGGCATAGAGATTATAAGATTTTTTCAGTTCCCGAAACAGCTTTTCGGTTTCTTCTTTCTTAAAAAACTTTCCCATATTTCTTTCCCTTCTTACCTTTTATAAAATTCTGCCAATCCATCCGGATCCAGAAGAGTAAAATGTTTATTTTTATAACAAATCAGTTTCCTGTCACTCAGCACTTTACAGGCCCTTGAAACATTTTCTCTGGGAGCCCCCAGCAAATCTGCCATCAGTGTAATCGTAAGCTCGATATTGATTTTAATTCCATCTTTTTCCTGCACACCGAAATCCCGCCCCAGTTTCCACAATTTTGCCGCTGTCTTTCGTTCCATCTGCATATTGCCGGTCGTATTCTTTAATTGATGGCTTAATCTCCAAAGATACCGTTCATACTCCTTCATAACGGAGCACATCAGCTCCGGTTGTCTTACCATCAATTCCGTAAAAATAATCCGGGGGACTTTCAGCACACGGACATTACCGGCCGCCTCGCAAAATACCGGAACCGGCTTACCGCTGACAATGCTCTGGTTCAACAGCCTGCCGGGTCCCAGAATAAATATAATTTTGCGGTTTCCATGCTTTGTTATGTTATATAGCATTACTTCACCCTGAAGGACGATAATAACCTCATCAACCAAGGTTTTAGCGTGAAAAAGCATATCTTTTTTCTTATATACCTCTACCCGCCCTGCCTCCAATATCATATGTATTGTCAGCCCTTGCAGCTCCCGGAAAAATTCCAGGTCTTTTAATTCCTCAACTGTAATACCTGGCATGAAACCACTCCTTACTTATTTTTCTTTTGCGGCAAGAACATATGGAACTGCCACAAATACAATTCCTCCCAACATATTTCCCAGTGTTACGATACCAAGGTTATAAAAATAGCCTCCGGTGCTTATGGCATAATCCATGGGATTCAAAAGCCCGACTGCCAATAAAGTCATATTTGCAACACTATGTTCAAAGCCGATTGCAATAAATGCGAATAAGCACCAGAAAATCATAATGAGTTTTCCTGATTCTGATTTTAATTTTACACCGCACCATACGCCTAAACAGACTAAAAAGTTACAGAGGATACCCCGTATAAAAAGCGGCAGCCCCGGAACCGCCATTTTAGCCTCTGTCGTTTTAGCCATAAATTCACCCACATCGCCTGCCGCCAGACCGCTTTTGCTGAATAAAACGGCAAGTAATACGGAACCTGCCAGATTTCCCAGCCAACAGACGCTCCACAATTTAATTGTTTCTCTCCAGGTTACCGATTTTGTCATGAATCCTACGCTTATAATCAAATTATTTCCGGTAAATAATTCAGCTCCTGCCATCACCACTAAACTTAAGGCAATGCCAAAGCTTGCACCCATCACAATCTTGGTTGCGGGAGAATCTGCCGCCGACAGATACCCGCCGATAGAAAAAATCAAAAGTATTCCCACTCCGATATACATACCGGCAAGCATGGAAAGAATAAAATAGGCAAAGGGCTTCTTTTGTAAAATAAGCGCCTTTGCCTTAGCAGTGTTGCTTAGTGTTTGAATTTCTTCCTTAAACATGTATTTATCCTCCGTTTGATAATTTTATAACAATCATTATATAGAAAAATTCAAAAAAAATCTGTGATATTTATCACAGTTTTTTATTTTTTGTTGTTTCCGTTTCCATTTATCAGTATACTTAAGATATGTAATTACTATGTTTACCGGCAGGAGTTATACGGGTTCATTTAGACATGGCTTCATTGATAGGTAACCAAAAACGCCCCCAGAGGATATTTCCCTTAAGGGCGTTTTTATTTGATAAGTATGCTGTTTTCGTACTTTTCTTATAAATAACCGGATTATTTTAAGGAAGGAACCCTTTCCCTGTATTTTTCAAGGATAGATTGGTTATATTCCGTTCCTCCGGCCATATTGCCGCTTTTAAAAACCGGGATGTACTTAACCCCGTCTTTTACACAGACAGCAATGGCTTCTGCAATAAGAGACTGTAAGATTGTAAGATTAACCACGGAAGACACCGGAGAAAATTTTGCATCCACACCTTCCATACTTAAAATTGCATCTCCTATCGGAACACCGTTATCAATCCTGGCATCTCCCAAATCCGGCAATCTTTTCTTGCTGCTATGGCCGCTTTGGGCAGACATGGAATATTCCCTGCTGAATATGGTAATTAATTTTGCACCTTTTTCCTGTGCAATGAGCGCCGCATCAATCGGTGTTGCATTTCTTCCGGACGTAGATACAACGATAACCGTGTCATTATTATTTATTGGAAGTTTAGCCACCGTGTCCGTCAGATAGCCTTCCTTTTTTTCTAATTGGGAGGACAGGGCTGCCGCCTCATGAAGCATTAAAGCTTCTATAAATATTGGATAAACATTTCCAAGGCCGCCTGCACGGTAGAATAATTCCTCCGCCGACATATGAGCGTGTCCGCTTCCGTATACATAGATTAGCCCGTCTTTTTTAATACAGTCCGCAATAAGTGCTGCCGCTTTCTTCAGCTCTTCCCGCTGGGCAGTTCTTACCCTTTCCAATAACCGGTTTATTTCATCAAAATATCGGTTTATTTGTTCCATACTCATATTTCCCTTTCTGCCTTAATGAATTCCGCTATTTTTTTTACCGATTTTTCCAGTAAAACCTTACCTTTCTCAGCGGTGGCACAGGTTGGGTCACCAAGTACGGCAACCTCGGTAAACTCACTCCATCTTAAATTCAGATAATTGCTTCTGGGAGGAAAATCCGGATAATTGGCAGCCGCTTTGCTCATATCTACCGTCTCCGGCTTTGCATACAGCATAACGGAGGTTTCAATCTCACAGGCGTGAATATATTTTCCCGAAGCTCTGGGGGATTCAAAGATGTCCGCTTCCGATGCCGTATCTAAATAGGCAAAATACATACACTTCATATCGGAATGAATCTTTATAATATCCCGGAATGCGGCCTTTACAACAGGTGTATTCCCGATATGTGCATCAACACATACGAGGGTCCGGAAACCCTGCCGGTATAATTCTGATGCAATCTCTTCAATTACTTTGCGGAGGGTATCAAAACTTAAGGATATTGATCCGGTTTTATCTCCCAGGCTCCAAACATAAGTGTATTTTATAGTGGGCAGTACTAAATCCCCCGTCGCTTCCGCCAGCTTTTCGCAAACTTTTTCACAGATATAATTATCGGTACCTACCGGAAGGTGGGGGCCATGATCCTCAATGGCTCCAAGAGGTAAAATTGCGGTTTTCTTTTCGGCTAACCAGTTATGAACCTCCTCGGAAGAGTTTTCTTCCCATTGATATTTCTTATATTTCTCCATACCAACACGCTCCTTTATAAACCTTAATCCTTAATTTTAAAGGTCATGCACCTGGCAGGATTATGAACAAAGAACTCCTCCAACACAGATTCTGCGTCCAGTCCCGCACCGGCGGCCATATCCTTAAACTGCGGTATCCATCCGGTAATGGAATAATCCAATCCAAGTCCATATTTATAATGTTTATAGTAAGATTTTCTTGCCGTATCACCGGATATTAAAATTTGTTTTTGGAAACCGGCTTTTACCAACGTAATAATATGTTCTATTAATACACTTTCCGGATGGTATTTTATCTTGCCGATTCCGTCAAAGGAAAGAAACGCACCTGTTTCTGCAATTTTCCTATGATACCACAGGTCCAGATTGCGGTCCATATGCCCAAGGCTTAGATTTTCCGGGTCCGCACCGAAGGACTTGAGTATATCAATCTGCTTTAAAGCCATGGTACCGGCTTCCGTATGCGCATGAATCGGAGCACCCGTTTTAAAATGAACCGCACAAGCCACTTCAATCGTTTTAACTTCCAGCGGTGATATCATATTATAACCGGTTCCAAATTTCACCTGTCCGGCTTTATAAGAAGTTCCTTCCAGCCCGTTTTCAATTTCATCCGCAACAAAATCCGTTAATTTTTCCACAGGGGTATCCTGAATCCAGGTCCTGAAATCAGAATAGCCGTCAATAAGGGAGGAGAGGCGCTTATCCAAGGGTGCATCCCATAAAAAGCTTTTATTAAATCCTGCGGTTCCGATAATTGTTATCCCGGTTTTTTGGGCAATATCCGCTACTGCTTCCACATCACGGCCATAGTCAATGGCGGTTGCATCCACAATCGTCTTACCGCCTGCTTTTTTGTAATCTTCTACGTCTAACCTGGTTTTTTCCGGATCATCCAGTATCAGATCTTCTTCCTTCTTCCATATCCAATGAGGAGGCCTGCACACTAAATGTTCATGTGCCAGTGTAAAACCCATCTCCTCCGGTTTCATATCTCCATTAAATGTTCTGACAAAACTCATACTTTATCACCTATATCCTTATCCTGAAAAAATATTAACCTATTTGACCCTTTAACTTGGGGACTTATAAATAAATACAGGGGCTGTTCTTGACTATATTGTAACAGCCCCTGCCAGCATCTCCATTTAGAAGATACTTGATAATAATTTACCAATCATTGATATTATAGGCGCAATGATAAATTGATCCGTATCACCGGCCCAGGCTGCAGTTGCAGGAATTGTGCCGTCTATAAAGAAGGTAATACATGCCCATTGGCCGATAGCAACAATAGTACCTATAATAAGTCCGCCCAAAAATGCTCCTTTTATTCCCCCTGTGGAATTGCCGAGAATACCCGCCGTAGCACCGTGGAAGAACAGGACTATCATGGATGGGACAAATACATAACCTACTGATACACCCAAAATTGCCATCCAGATAATTGCACCCAGAAAAGCACCAAAGAAACCAATTACAGTTGCATTTGGAGCATAAGTAAAAAGAATCGGACAATCAAGGGCAGGTACCGCATTCGGAACGATTTTTGAGGAAATGCCCCGGAATGCAGGGACGATTTCTCCGACAAACATCTTGACACCGATAAGTACTACTGCTATACCGGCCACAAATGTTAAGGATTGTACTATACCATAAATCATGAAACTTTGTGTTCCGGATGCCGACATAAGTTCCGCACCGGATTCCGTATTCTTTATCATTACGATTGCGGAACCAATAATAAAAAATATAATCATAACCAGTCCGGTAATAACATTATTATCCCTCAAAAAGGACAATCTTTTAGGAAAGTTTATTGCTTCGGTATCTTTTTTATTTTTAGCAAACAGGTTTCCGCAAAGTCCTGCCAGCCACGCGCCAATACCCGCCGTATGTCCCAAAGCTACATCATTGCCTCCCGTAACCCTGCGGACATATTTTTGTGTCAGAGCAGGCTGGAATGTCCAATAAATGCCCATGACAGGAGAAATGACGCAAATTAAAAGCGTTTTACTTATATCGGGAAATACATTTACAATAACACCGGTAAAGATTAAAGATACCCACCACATCATATGTCCGGTTAAATAGATGTATTTAAATTTTGTTAACCTTGCCAATAACACATTAATCAAAAACCCAAACAGCATAATTAAAGCTACCGTACTGCCAAAATCTGAAGTAAAATTCTCTTTATCCACATAGGAAGCGGGCTGCAATCCAAATACTTCCGACCAGACATTGGTAAAGGATGTCAGGCTGCCTGAGATTACACTGGAACCCGCATTAATAACCAGAAATCCTACACCTGCCTTAATTGTTCCTGAAATAATTTTGTCTACCGATGATTTTTGTAATAAGTGTCCTACTAAAACGATTAGCATTAAAAGAAAAGTCGGTACGCCGAAAATGTTGTTTGCCAGCCAGGTTGCCAGGCTTGAAATAATCTCCATAAATTTCCCTCCGTTATCTTATTTGTTAAGGATAAGATCTGATTAAACAGGTAAAATAATACTGCACTTTTTATAATTCAGCCCCCAATATCTCCCCAATCTCTTTTTCAATAATCGTCTTGTTAAAATAATTGCTTACGGTAATAATTTTAGCAGTGGGATTCTTAATATTTTCTGCGATTTCATTAGAAGTAATAATATAATCACATCTTTCGAAAGAAGCGGAAGATGCATCCGTATTGTCCACATCCGCAGATATTCCCCTGGACTTTAGTAAATCTTCCACATTCATACGCAAAATTAAGCTGGAACCCTGACCTAAGCCGCATACACACAAAATTTTCATAATAACTGAAACCTCCTTTCTCTGTGTTTTTGTAATCCGGTATAACAAACCTGCTACCGGATTAATTTATAAAGCTCTTTTACCGTATCCGCTTTCATAAATTTGTCAATCGCAGCTTCATCTGCAAAAATTATCGATAATTCCCTCAAAGCATCCAAATGGCTGTTCCCGTCTGCACTTGCCAATACAAAGAATAAATTGGCATACTTTTCTTCCGTAAAATATACTTTATCTTTTACTTTAAGCAAAGCCATGGACATTGTACGCACACCGGATTCCGGTCTGGCATGGGGAAGGGCAATTCCAGGAGCAAGTACAATATACGGACCCAGAGTTTCTACCGAATGAATCATTGCTTCCGTATAGGCCGGTTCAATGCTTTTATCTTCTTCCAATGGTCTGGCGGCCAGACGAATTGCTTCCTTCCAATCTTTCACAGAATCCACTATCCGGACTCTGTTTTCTGTTACTAAGTCTCTTAACAAAGGACGACCTCCTGTACCGTAAATAATTTTAGCTCTGTTAATCTTAAAATATTCCTCCAGCCTATGCCGTAAATGGCTCCTTTCACCGGAAGCTATAAAATCTTTTGACATAACAGTGAAATCTTTTAAGAACCTTAATAAGTCCTCATCCTCAGTAATTTTATTTTCTGTTAACTTTCTGATTCTGATTTTGTCATGATCAGTTAAAAACGTATTAACCACTACAATCGGAATACCGCTTACTTCAATAGGTATTGTGGATACAATCAAATCCATATATTCTACAAATTTGGATAAATCCTGAAATAAAGAGGCAGTCAGCACCTGTGCTCCCGGAAGAAGCTTTTCGATTTGTCCCTGAAGCAGTACACTGGTCCCCACATTACCGGCACACACAACCAGAATACGGGGTGTTTGGAAAGTCACTCTCTTACTCCGGTACATCCAGCCTAAAAAATTCGTGCTGAAAAGTATGGCATCTTCGCCAGTAATTAAGTTTTCAATATAAGGAATTCCTTCTACTGCCTTTTGTGTCAGTTTAATAATATGGCTGTAATGTTTCTTAAGCTCTTTCACTAACGAATTATAAATATAAAAACCATATTTTTTCCTCAGCAATATACATTTTAAGCTTAGAGCTACCGCTTTTTTTAATTCTTCCCTATTCTCAAACAGCATTCCTATATAGCTCTCATACTTTTGAATAATTTCAAAAGCATAATTTCCCAAATCTTCTTCTTTTATATGAATTGCTACTATATCATTACCCGTTTCTACACATGCACATACCAGCATCCGGGATAAGCATTCTGCCACCCCGTCCTCATCAGGCATCCCATCTGATTTATCATCCGTACTCTGTATATGTTTTCCCAAAACCTCATCTATAACTCCAATCTGAGAAAGAATTTTACAAATACGATTATTGTACTGATTCATCTCCTGATAATGAGGTATTCTGTTTATGGAGATTCCATGGCCTGAGCCGATTCTTTTTGAAACCAAAGTGCAGGAAGCACTGAATATATAGATAGCTTCCCGGTTAAAAGACAACTCGAACTGTTTTGCGGCCCTACAGAGCCTCTGATAAATGTCCGTAATTTTGTCTTTGGGAAAATCAAATAAGGACAATGCCATGTCATAATTATTGGGATAAAGTTCAGATAAAATATCGGATACCACCCAAAGACACAGCCGGTAAATGTCATATTCCTGGCCCAGAAGGGTATAACCACGGTTTCCGGATGTAAATTCTGCATGAAAAGGCAGCAACAGCTCATTCACTTTAGCCAAGTCCAGAATGCAGGTATTTCTGCTTATATTAAAACGTTCCGTTATTTCACGTGTGCTCACATGCTTTTTACGTATTAACATTAATATAATAAAAATTCTTCTTTCCCTTGCGGTAAAATCAAAATTATCAAAACTTGCCTCGGAAAGTTTATTTCGCAGATTCTCTCTCGAAACCTGATTCCCGATAAACAGTTCCCTTCGCTGTTGGGAAGAATTTACCTGAATTTTATTTTCAATAAGCCAAGTTTCACAATTTTGTATTAGAAGATATGCCGCACTTTTAGATATATTTAAGTATTGCATCACCTCGTGTACACCAATGGGTGTGTCACTATTCATTGAGGCCTCAAGAATAATTCCCATTTGATAATTCAGACGCATATTTTTCCTCTTTCAAATTTGAATATAGAAAATGTCATGTCAATGTATATATTTTATATATTACATCTATATTAATCTTATATTGCAGAGATATATTCGTCAATATTATTCCATTGATTTGGTCTTCCGATATTATTTATGTTGTTTTGCATATTTTTTACTGTAAATATTCAAACTTTTTTATTAATGTTTTTTATTGTTCTATTCATTTTTTCTTAAATGGACATCAGATGTTCAATTTTTAGGAATCTCCTGGAACCCATCCCAAATGTTTATTACTATCAATAAGACTGAATACCCGTAATTTCTCCGCATTATTTGATACTAATTGTAGCATACGCTTTTCAAGCGAAGCTCTTCTATTGAAGCTTTCTATCTCAGAGCTGCCGCAGCACTGGCTGGAAATATAGCCGGAACCTTTTACAATATCCTCATTGCTAAATTCATAGACAGCCCAAGCTTTTCTGGTAATCCTTCCGGTCCGGTAATACTTGCGGGTGTTTTTCTGCACGGCCGTAATAAACGATTCACTTACCGGATACATGAAACCACCCCTTTCATAAATATTATTCTCACAAAAAAAGCGCTCTGCATACATCATACAAAGCGCCTTCATTCTAAATTAATACAACATCTTATTTAGTTTTTTATCAAAACTTGCTATCTCATCCCCTAATACCCTATGTCTCGCAATCAAAATACAGTCTACAAAATCAAGTGAAGTCTCTGAAAACAGGGAAAGCGCTTCACAAATGGCTTCTTGATTATCGACACTCACTTCATCCAGAAAGTCAATCAAAGTTTTCCCACTTCATCCCGCTCTATTTTATATACACCTTTCAGTACATAGACTACTTCTGCAATAATCTCTGGCAAAGTAAAACGTACCAGCTTCTATAATCTGTCTGGCTTCCTCAGACATCTGCGGATGATCTCCTAGTACAACGTTCTTAAATTAACTGGACCATTATGCTGGTCTAAATCTCCGATAGCACTGGTCCACAAGCCTCGGCGTAGCACCACTACGCCTGCGTTTGTGAACCAGCACTCTCGAAGATTTATCCTCAGCCTAATGACCAGTTATTTAGAGAACGTTGTACTAGCAGATATCTTAAAATGACATTGGCATCAATTAGTTTTCTCATGCTTTTCTACCATTGCCCTTCCATATGCACCTTCTTCCTCGGCTATCAAATTTGAATTTGCATATTTAGAAAGACGGCCATAGGTGTTTTTCCGATTTGCGGTCACGACAAATGGCATACCATTTTCCTGAACGCTTTGCTTTGCAAAAATTCTCACCGCTTCTGCAAAAGAAGTACCCATATCCCGGTACAATGCCTCTGCCTGCTCTTTCAGTTCCGCATCCATACGAACCTGTAATGTTGCTTCTTTCGCCAATAATCGCCTCCTTTTGTAATACAATCGCACTGCATTTTATTCATTTTGTCAATAGTATGTGCCTTCTACAAATTTTTATTAAAATTCATATAATGCAAAGGACACCTTCCATAAACCTTTAAAAGAGGTATCATCTCTTCTCTTTTCCTGTCCTCCGCTTCAAGCCCTGAGTACCGGCAACCTCAGATGATAGCCTTAGTTCTCAGAACGGGCAAGGGCGCGGCAGCCTATCTACTGCAAAACTCACAGTTTCAAACTGGTTATTTACTTTGGTGTGTGATGTTAACTCTGTTTGAAAACCATTAAAACCGTGCAGATTAAAGGTCAGTGCACCTTTAATAAACCACAAGGGCCGCTGGCCGCTTCCCGTATCCAGAATATCGCCTGTGGTCTTTAAGCCTGAGTTATCCAAACTGCCTGTACCCGATAAATCTGTAGCGATATTATTCGTGAATGGATTTTTGACCTTGTTCAGATCCATTAAATCAATATCCGCACCGGTTGAAACCGATCTTTAAACTTATTCTTTACAATAATATACATCTAATATTACTCATATTTTTCCAGCATAGAATAATGTAGCAATAAAATTCCAATTAATAATAGCAGGTATATTTTTACCTGTATTTTCATAATACCCTTCCATGTCATCAACCCATGAAGATATACCTTCTAAGTATGATTATATATCTGAGTTTTCCCATTCCTCTGGCCTTTCAATTCTATCTTTTTTAAGTTGTTCAATAAAGTCATCTTCCATATTTGTCCTGCTATTTCATCTTGAGTTGCCCATTGAAAAAGGAATTCTAATCCTGCCAGTTTAAAAGATGCTAATCTTCTATGGTATAGTGTCCATAAATAGTCCATTTGTATCTTACCCCGGCAGCCCCATTTTACCATAGAACCAATTTCCTGTAAATTCACAGCGGACAGCAGTGCCGACCGCATTCTACGGGAAATTCAAAACTTTGTGAAGCCAGAATGTTTCTTACCTCTAAGGTGTTGTAACTGTTTTTGTGCTGTCTAAGGTGCTGTAATTATCAAGAATTCACGCTACCAAGGTTCTTTGAGAGGTGCTGTTGAACATCTCCTATACTATGTATTGTTTATTTCCGCTACTTTTGAAACATTATCTTATCACGACTATTAATTTTCAAGCAAACAGAGATATTTCACCATTTAAAGTTGTGGAATATCTCTGTTTGTACCCTTTGTACTCTGATTTTTAAATATCTATTCTCCCTAAGCTTCTATCCGCTTCAACTTGTAACTGAATGGTTTTTGGTCCCATGTATTTTTGGGCAATTCCCAGGATAACTCTATCGTTACCCAACACTTCAAGCACAGTAACAGAGAAGGTATTTAACAAATGTTCATCGCCACAATGAGAAACTTCTTCAAAGTAATCAAAGATACGCTTTAATAAATCAGTATTTGTTTCTTCGACTAATAATTTAAGCACTTTTGGCATAAAGACATCTTCAATTATAACTGTTTCCAAAATTTCACCATTATCTTCAATGGACTTCTTGTAATCATCTTTTGATGAAGGGATGAAATTCAACATAACACCTAAAAATTCTTCTGATTTCTTGTTCATACTTACGACTCCTTTATTTAAATAAATCAATTGCGTTGCTTAAGTCATTTCTTAATACATCAAGGATATCCACAGCGTTGAGCCCCAACTTCCCTGACTTGGCTAAATTGTTCAATTGAGTTAGCCTTTGTTGTGCTTTTGCTAAATGTGTCGATGAACCCACTAAAAATTCTTGTGTTAGTATACTGGCAGTCCCGCCATCACCAACTTTTGCACCTGGTCTATAAAGCTATTCCTCTTAAGTCTGAATTCTGTACATTTGATAATAACTTATCTCTTGTGGAACCAGTCAATTCGGGCATTTTATCAAAAAGCCCACTAACTTCACTACTACCTACACGTCCGCCCAAACCCTTATTAACTTCGGGTCCTCCCTGCATCCTAAAATCAAATGCATTTGCAGCTCCGGTTCGCTAAGAGTTGCAGGAATACTGCGTTCTTTTAATAAACCATAAGGGCTGCTTCCCGTATCCAGCATATCGCCAGTGGTCTTTAAGCCTAGGTTATCCAAAGTGTAAATCCGGGACGATATTTAGTGTAGTCTGTAACCCCATAACTAAACTCTTGCTTTGAATTAATATCATATAATTTTAAATAACCTGCATTTGTTCCAGATATTTATTACAAATATTTATCCATTCTATAAATAATTCATTTTCCATTGCCTTAGGTACCAGAATTTTAACACAACTTATAAAATCCTTATATAATTTTATGAATATATTTCTAACATCATTATAGTGCATTTTAATAATCGGTATTGGTACAGCATTTACATAACTTTTACATTCTATTATAAACATTCCTTCCTTATGGTAAAAATTTAGCATTCTTTCAATTCCCTGTTCATAAAAATCTATTTGAAAATCAGCTTTGGTTTGTATAGCTGGTAGTATATCTAACATTCTCTCTAGTACACATGGTAAGTCAGCTTTACAATCAGTTCCCCAATTATCGTCACCAAAACCACTCATGAAAAATTCAACAACACCAGTATCATGTAACATATTGCAAATATCTAATAAAATACAGTCATAATCGTATTCATCGTCAAGATCAATTGATTTATTAACTGAAAAAACTGTGTCACTGCTTTTAAATTGCAACAATATATTCAACATAAAATACTCCAAAAATATTTTATTAGATTACAAAATAGGGAATGCTGATCTTATTTTCCCTGTTTTTCTGTTAATAACTACCCTCGCTTTTATGACATCTACAATGTGACCATTTGGCTTTATCGCTTGACCTAACCTTTGGTATATTAATTCTACAGGAGGTTGAGAATAAGGAATCATTCTCAGAAATTCAACCAGTTATCTAGCGAACATTGTACTAAGAAAAATCTTTTATTTTTATCCATTATTCATCTGATATTCATAACACTTTTGTGCCATAATAGTAATCTTCAAGTTTTTTCTTAGTTTACCAAAAACTTGGTATTTGTGCAATTTTGAGTTTGCAGACACACCCTAATATAATACAATCACATTATAGAAATTTTCTCTTTAACAAACAGGAGAATGATAAATTTACCCATTCTCCTGTATGATTTTAAGGTAGATTTCATTAGTATTTTTTCTTATCTTGCTCATTTATTAAAATCGAAGATTGTTGCTTTTATACATTTGTAATTAAAACTCCTTCAGGATTTGACCAATTTAGGCTATTACAAATTACATCAACCAATTCTTCCTTTTTATTGATTTTATATTTTTTATCAATACATTCCTCGTCACGTATTAATAGAATTGCAAACACATCCAATTTTAATAAATCCACTAAAAATGATATAAGTTCTGTACTTACAATTTCTTGACTTTTATTGTTGATAAGTAATTCCAAATCCAAAAGATGCATACCCTCTAAATGTAAAGCAATACAATTTTCAATATCAAAATTACTGCCTATAAATCTTTCATAGTATTGTATATCTTTATACTCTTCAAAAGATAGTTTTGAATTATTTGAATATTTAGGAGGATCTTGTGAAAGCAATTCTCCTCCCCATTCAATTAATGATTCTGATAAGTTTAACTGATTAATATCATCTTTTGATATTAATATATCAAGTATATAATCCATATATTCACCTTCTTATCTATTTCGAAAATATGATTGGCCTCCACGTATCCATCCACCTTTATCTAAGTTGTATTCAAATATATGTTGATGTGGATTCAGATGGTCGCCTCTCCCATGATTGGTCCAATGAACCTCACTCCAAGGAACATTTTGTCCATTAGCAGGCGGCCATGTTCCTTCTAGAAACGTAGCTGATTGTCTGTATATTTCTCCTGTTTTCAAACTTACCTTTCCTCCAAGTACTGTATGCGGTCTACCTTCAGCAGCAGGGTCTGGTAAAGGTATATCTTGCCCGTTTACCCTTTGTTTAGCCAGTGGAACTGGGTTTCCATCTACATCTTTTGGTATATAAACCTTATCACCCAAACCCTTATTAACTTCGGGTCCTCCCTGCATCCTAAAATCAAATGCATTTGCAGCATTGATTTCCGGTTCGCTAAGAGTTGCAGGAATACCGCGTTCTTTCAATAAACCATAAGGGCTGCTTCCCGTATCCAGCATATCGCCTGTGGTCTTTAAGCCCAAGTTATCCAAACTGCCTGTACCCGGTAAATCCGTAGCGATATTATTTGTGAACGGATTTTTGACCTTGTTCAGATCCGTTAAATCAATATCCGCACTTGTTGAAACGGATTTTTTAAACTTATTTTTTACTGCCTGTTCTACGTCTACGGCTTTTGCAACGCCTTTACTGACTTTGTTTGATATTGCCGTCATTGCATCATCCGCTTTTTGAATGACTTTCTGACCGATCTTCGTAGCAGCCAGTAACTTGCCTGCTTTAGCCATTCCAAGTCCTAAGGCGATATCGGTCGCACCTGCCAATGCTGCCTGGCCGGCATCAACCTTACCCGTATTTATGTATTGGTTTGCTGCATTTCCTGCTCCTGCAGCTACCCCTCCGACAGTAAGCTGTGTGGCAAGGGATGCCCCGCCTGTTGCTCCTACTACCGCTCCGGTAATTGCTCCTTCTGCAGCTGCTCCGGCATACGCTTTCCATCCGCTGTTGAACTTACCGTCATCCAGGAAATCTCCCACGGCCGTAAATCCTGTACCGACTACGGCTCCGATTAATCCTCCTATAATGATATTCCAGAAATGACCGTCCGGATCATATCTCATAACCGGCTCATTAGCACAATAGGTATACAGGTTCAGACTCAAGGGGTCATTCGGGTCTCCGGTATAAGTGTCTTCCTGCAAAAACCTCGCTGTACCGGGATCATACATTCTGGCATTCAGGTAATACAGGCCGGTTTCCTTATCATACTGATAACCGGAATACAGGATGCTGTTATTGGCATTTCCCGTACTTTCCAGGATATTTCCAAACGCATCATAGTAGTAGGTTGATGCTACGGTTCCGTTTTGGGTGATCAGTGCGGTTACATCCGCATGTCCGTTATATAGATAATAATAGGTTTCACCTTCCGCTGTCCTCAGTAAGAGGTTTGTTCCATAGACATTCCGCGCTATCTGCTCTCCCTCTTTATCCAGTTCAAGAATTACCTTGTTCCCTTCATAGAGGTAATAGGTCTTTTCTCCATCAACTTCTTTAGCCGTCCGATAGCCTTCCGCATTATATTCATTGTTTACTGCCGTACCGTCTTCCGTTATAGTCCGGATAAGCTGGTTAAACGGATCATAGGTATTATCTGCCGTGGCAACGGTCGATACCACCGCTCCGGCTGCATAGGTATTGACAATTGACTTCAGCTGATTGCCGTTATTATCATAGGTGTATTCCGTAACACCGGTAACTACATTATTAACCTTTGTGGCAATGTTTGTCAATCTATTTTGTTCATTATAGGTGTAACTGTTTTCCGTTACCATACTGCCGTTCGTAATTATTTCACTCAAACGGTTGCCGGCTTTATCATAATCATACGTAGTAGTTCTTCCACCCGGTTCGGTAACCGAATCAAGGCGGTTTAGCGGGTCATAGATATAAGCAGTAATTCCCTTTATAATACCGTTAATGGTTTCATCCTTCGTCAGCTGGTTACCTGCATTGTCATAGGTATACCGGTAGCTGTCCATAATGCTGCCGTCCGCCCTCTTATTAATAAGTGTCTCCATTTGGTTGTTCGCATAGTAGGTATATTCTTCCCTGGCACCATTGCTGTAAACTATACTTTCCCTGTTTCCGTTGTCATAATAGGTATAGATTGATACATCCGTACCTGCAATAACTTTGGACAGACGTCCGGCTCTGTCATAAACCTTATCGGTAACATTACCCTTAGGATCGATTGAGCTTTCTCTGCTGTATCCCGATTCTTCCCCTTCCGTTATATCATATTCAAAAAATATTATACCAACATTAGGAACCGTCTTTGAAAGAGTCCTGCTAAGCTCATCATAAGTACGGGTTGTTATGCCGGTACCGTCGGTCATCGAGAGCATGTTCTTATTGTTATCATAGGTATATGTGATAACCGTATCTCCTGTCGTTTCCTTCACTAAGTTTCCGTGAATATCATAAATATAGGCAAATGTGCTGCCATTCCTATCAGATTTGTTTTTCAGGGTACCATCCGGATAATAGGTATAATGTTCTGTCCTGCCTGATTCTTCATCCGTATTCGGATCCTCTTCACTGACAGGTAAATTTGCCGGGTTGTAGGAATAAGTAACGGTATTGCCATTACCGTCCTTCTGGGTTAGCATATTGCCGTTCCAATCGTAGGTATAAGCCGTAGTTTCGCCTTTTGCATTGGTTACCTTATTAAGACGGTTCAAAATATCATAACCGTAGGCGGTTACATTATCATTGCCATCTTTCCTGGCTGCAATATTTCCTGTATCGTCATAGGTTTGCGATATGATATGCCCAGAAGGGTCCATAGTACTGATAAGCCGGTTATTTTTATCATAGGTATAAACCGTTACATTATCTAATGCATCATACGACCGTATCTGTACATGGTTATCATTATATTCATATTTTTCCATAACTTTGCCGTATGGATCGGTCATCTGTATCAGCCGGTCAAGTGTATCATATTCATTTGTGTAGATATTTCCCAAATAATCTTTTGCAGTAAGCAGATTACCATTCTTATCATAAGTGTTTGTGGTTGCCTGCTCCGACCCGCTGACAGTAACCTTTGATTGAACCTCACGATTTAATCCGTCATATACCTTTTCCGTTGTAGCTCCGTTCGCATCAGTAATGAAACGAAGATTACCGTTTTTATCATAGGCATTGGAGACCGTAATCCGCTCAGAACCATCCTCTTTCTGCCCGGTCTGGGTCAGTACCTGTCCATCATGATTATAAGTATAGATAAGAACTTTGCCCATATTATTTTTCTGATATACCAACTGCCCTATTTCATTGTACTGATTTTGAATGGTGTAGTCATCAATGGACTCATCTCCCGGGTCTGTCCGGGCTCTTAATAAACCAAGCCTGTTATAGGAATATGTCGTTACATTACCGTTGCCATCGGTTTCGGTCAGGATATTTCCCATGTAATCATAGGTTGATTCCTTTAATATTTTCTCTGTAGAATCCATAACCGTAGCTTTGGTTAACCTTCCGGCATCATCATAATAATAATTCTTTTTAACATTATTGGCATCGATTTCATATACTAACCTGCCCGCCGCATCATAGTCATATACTACATCAAATAACAGTCCCCTATCCATAGAATCAGGGGATATAGTATCCACCAGCATTCCGGCATCATTATAGATGTTATATGTACCATATCCGGATTCTATCCTGTCTTTTATGGTAGCGCCTATACCGCTTTCGTAACCCAAGGCATCCAGTGACTTTATTACATTGCCGTTTAAATCATATCGGTATGCTTTCGCATTAATCGTTTTAAAAGCATTATCTGCCTCATTATAATAGATATCCTGTTCCAGAATCACACGGTCCATACGGTCATATACAAACTGCGACCTGCTCATCTCCGCCAACAACGCACCTTCTGCAAAGCTTTCCGGTAATACCTTCGCTACTAGTCTGCCTGCATTATCATAATAATATGCCGTTTTTCCTTCTTCCGGATCGACTGACGATTCCAACAATCCCCTGCTGTTATAGTTATTCTTTGTGACATTTCCGTTTGCATCCGTGCTGGTTACAATATTTCCTGCAAAATCATAAGTTGCCGTTGTTGTGATATCAGCCGGATTTCCATATTCATCGGTATCTTCCATTGTCCGGGATGCCTGTCTGTCCAGCTTGTCATAGGAATAAGCCGTAATCTTTTGGTCCGGCGTCTTTTTGGATATTACATTTCCGTTCGCATCATAGCGATAGGACGTTATTAAAGTAATATTCTCCCTATCATCAAACCCATTCCCATAGATATCTCCTGCCTCAGCATGCTGTGTCACAGTCTCAACTTTGCCGAGATAATTATACTCATATTCCGTTTCTTTCGTTGTTTCTTCATCCAGATAGACAATTTCAGCGGATATATTTCCATTTTTATCATACCGGTATTCCGTTACCGCATTTCCAGGTCCGTATACGGAATACAACCAGTCATTCACACCGTAAACGTAGCTGGTTTCTATTAAATCATACGTAGTATCCCATAATGACACCGGTGCGATACCGGTTCCCTCAAAGATCGCATTGCCGTTACCGTCATAGGAGTAAACTTTATAGGTATAAAGGTATCCGTAATCAAATGGTATCCATTGTTCCACCAGACGGTTTAAACCGTCATATTTATGATAGGTGGTCTTATCCAGAGCATCTAATACAGAATAAATCGTACCGTTTTTATTATAGACCGTCTTTAATGTTCCGCTGTCCGGATTGGTCTGCTTAACAAGCCTTCCGGCATAATCATATTCCATAACCGTGGTTGCGGTTTCTGACTCATTCAAGTAAACGACCTGGGTTGTCCGGGTAACACCGCCATTCAGTATTGCATAATCATAGGATTTTAAAAGTTTTCTGTCCGATGTATCCGAATCCTGCATAAATTCACTTACCGCTCTGTTCATGTTATCATATTCATAAGAATATATACTGCCGTTTGGTTTAGTCTCTGTCAGGGTATTCCCATATCGGTCGTAGGTATAGGAAGTTACGTTATCTTCCGGGTCCGTAACGGTATATAACTTCCCGCTGGGATAATAGGTATAACGGTAACCGGCCTCGCCGTCAGGAGTGATACGGTAAACATTCGGAGACAATTCCTGCTTCTTCCTGCCCAAGGTATCATAATAGATCCGGGTCGTTTCACCGCCCTCCAATACCTGGGTTTCCAGATTACCATTCTTATTATAGGTATACCTGGTAAGCTCATTCTTCGGGGAAAGAGTGCTCATAAGCCAGCCGACGGCATTATGGGTATAGGTTGTGGTATTGGATTCCTCATCCGTTGCTGTCTTAATATTGCCGTAGCTGTCATAGGTATAGGTTATGGTATATCCGTTTGGATCCGTAACCGTCTTTATCAGGCCCTTCACAGGAATACCGCCCTCGCCGTTATCGTAGTAGGTATACCTGGTGATTGCGTAGGGTTCGTCATCTTCGTTACCTGAATAGGATTCCGTTCCGTTAAACGGTTTTACTGTTTTTATAAGAAGGGTTCCTGTTGAATCATAGATATAGTAAGTATATTTTCCCTCTTCATCGCATTCGCCGGTCAAATTATTTTTATCATCGTACGTATATTTTTTATAACTTCCATCCTGATATATCTCACGTATAATGTTACCATTATCATCACGTTCATATTGGGTTGTGCTGCCGTTGCGGTCAGTCACAAAGCTTAGTTCGCCGTATCTATTTATACCATCCTCGGTGTAATAACCGGCCTTTGTCTCCCGGCCGTCCGGATCCGTTGAATGGGTAATGTTATAGGTGGAATCGTACCACTGGGTCGTTATTCTTCCGTTGCTGTCCGTGATAATGGTTTTCCCATTAGTATTATCATATGCATATATTTTCATATTCCCATAGGCATCGGTTTCCTGATCCACCTGTACGGTTCCATCCGTAACCTTATAAGTGACGGATACTAAAGTTTTATTATTGCCATCTCTGATTTCCGATAAATACCCATCCGGATTATAATCATAATAGGTTGTTACACCTGCCGGATCCATCGATTTTATTAACCGTTTATTATCATAATAGTAATTTACCGTTCTGCCGGCCGGATCTTCGATGCTTTTTAGCAGGCCATTCTCGTAGGTGAAATTATAATCCCTGCCCACATAGTCTGTTAAAATCCCAGGTTTTCCCTCAGCATTCAGGCTTATTGTCAGCCGGTTGCCTTCCTTGCTTTCAATCCTGATCAGTCTGCCGTCAGCATTAAAACCATATCTGCTTCGATCCTTTTTCGTAAGAATATAGGAGCCATTCGGCTCTTTTTTTAATGTATTTCTTGAAAAATTAGCGGTAAACGTTCCGTCGGCATTTACCGTATAGTTTTCCTGGCTGCCATCCGGTAACCTGACTATCTTAGTACGTTCGAAATCTTTGCTGTCCGTTATGCCCGATTCATAGCTGAGGGTCCAGCCTTTCCCAAAAATTCCATCTTCATCCCCATCCTGGGAGTTATAGGTTCTTGTAAAGGATATCTCATCATCCAGGCATTTTACACTCATATCCGTAAACTGGTTCGAGTAATTTCCTGTCGGGGCATAGGTGCCCTTTACCTGGCTAAAATGAAGCGCCATAGCTGTTTCCGAGCCAAGATAAGGGATATAAAAACCAACTACAAAATGACCCACCTGACTGTCATAGAATAATATCTTCTCACCGGGACTATCTATCTCAGGGATAATCCATGGCGTAAGCGGACCTTGTGAATATGCCACACCCACAACAGGCCCAAAGACGGAATTCCAATAATTATAGGTCAGATCAATAATCATATCCTTTCGGTATTGGTAGGATACGGCCCATTCATTATTCTTAAACTTATTATATTTTATAAATGGTGAAAATGGAGTATCGTAAAGTGCAATACCATATTTCGCATCCGTAATCTCGGAATTAACTATTGTGATGCTGCCATAGGCACTTATATTAGAGTTATTACCATACCTTATCTTAAGATTATATGCTTCCAGTTCACCATATACAGTTATCCCACTCCAGGCATTATCTTCGGTAACGCCGCTGCCGCCGAAAGAAGGATCATAGATTGACGTCATGATTACCGGTTCTTCATTTGTACCAATAATTAACAGCTTTCCTGAGGAACTAAAACCGCCATGATGGGCTCCAAGTATGGTTACACCCCCCTGTATTGTAAGCATAGAATCAGAACTTATATTCACTCCTGCTACATAAGTATCCTTGGGAAGTGTTAAATCCGTTCTCAAAGTACCGCCAAGGTAAATATAATCCGCCGCATTATTATCCCTGTAAATGTTATGGACTATTCCTGAGAACAAATCCTGTGTTTTCATTTCATAAAGTTCTACCTCTACCGGATAGCCGTTATTGTTCTCAATGGTATTGTTTTCTATAATAACGCTGCTTTCATCCGTTTCTACAATACGGATTCCGCTTGCATGTGAAAAGCGTATATCATTATTTCTTACTATAATAGAACCAGCTTCGGATTCATCCGGAACTTCTGACCCGCTTTGTAAATTTCCCACCGGTAAAAAAGAAATTATCGGTTCTCCAACATTAACTCCGCCGATCCTAATATTATCCCTGCCGGAATTCTCTAAGGTACTGTTCTGAAGAATCACATCCTTATCTGAATCAATTACGATACCGTTCTGGACAGAGTCTATTACCCGGGAAGAATTAAGGTAGAATCTCCCCTGAACATAAATTGCACTATAATTATTTTGTTCATCATAATCTTCATAATATCCGGCGTAACTGACAGTTACATAATCGCCCTTAAAATCACCCGTGCCTCCGACATGGATTCCACGCCAGTTATCCTCAAAACCATTTACGCCGCTTCCGCCGTATTTTTGATCGAAAAGGGAAGTAAATACAATCGGATTATCTGCGGTTCCTTCCGCCAGCAGCTTTCCCGAAACATCAAGATACCCTTTGGTATGATAGCCAAAAAGTACCGTACCCGGCTGTATTGTCAGTGTACTTTCTTCCGGAATACAGATATTCTCGATTACATACCGGTTATTATTTGAAATTGTCAGATCATGGTATGGACTGCCTGTTAAACAGATATAATCGGCAGAAGTATTGCCGCTAAAAGTATTATCATAGATCCCTTTAAATACGGAGGAGGACTCTATACCGTCTAAGTATAAGATAACCGGGTAGCTTAAGCTGTTCCTGATATCATTTCCGGTCAGGCTGAATAAACCGGTTCCGTGGGCCGATATTCCTATTCCTTCTCCGTTACCTTCAATTGTATTGTTCCTTATGACCAGCTCACCCGCACCCGACTCGTTTACATAGATTCCTCTTTCCGATGCATTTCGGAGAATACTATTCTCAATAGTTACTCTTCCTGTATCATATGTATACTTCAAAACGGCTATATTACTGTACTGTGAATCCTCAACTGTAGTATTATTAATTGTAATATCTGCTCCTGAATTAACTCCTATACCATCCTGAAAGGATCCGGAAATATAGGAATGGTTCAGCTTCAATCCCCCCTGTATGTAAAGTGCGGAGCTGTTTTGATATTCCTGTTCAGAATAATAGCCTGCATAGTTGACCTTTACGTAATCACCCAGAAATTCCCCGGTTCTCTCCACATAAATACCGGCCCACGCATCGTTTGCTCCGGAAAGACCGCTGCCCCCATATTCAGGGTCGTTAACGGATGTAAATACGACCGGCTGTTCCTCCGTACCCAGTGCTGTCAATTTACCGTCTATACGAATGATCCCTTCACCCTGGCCGCCTAATAAAACGGTACCCGGCTGTATCGTTACGGTAGCTCCGGTTTTAACACCAATATTATTTATAATAAATTGATTACAATTGGAAATAGTAATATTTTCTTGCGCAGTACCGCTTAATAAAATTCTGTCATTGGAACCGTTTCCGCTAAAGGTATTTTCCGTTATCCCTTCGAAAATGGTGGACGATTTTATACCCTCCAGATTAATGCTGATAGGAAATGCGGCATTATTCGAAACTGCATTTTCACGAATGCTGCATTCTTCCATATCATAACCGTCCAGGCGGATCCCGTCTATTTCGTTATCTTGAATTAAATTATTCTCAATAGTTAACCCGTTTCCCACGGCCTCATATATACATATTCCATATTTAGATGCAGCATCAATTCCGTTATTCTTTATTATAACAGTCCCGGCGGCATCCTCTTTATAGACCGCAATATTGTTGTAAGCAGATGCGGTAATCCGGGAATTCTCTATGCTGACATGATTTCCTGACCTTATCAGTATACCTTCCTGATAGGAGCCGCTTATCTCGGAATTCGTAAGATGAAGCTCTCCCTGTACCTGTAAGGTACTGCCGTTATAACTGTCCAGCTCATTATAGTAACCACCATATGATATCCTTACAAAATCCCCGGTAAACTCTCCGGTGCTTTCTATGCTGATTCCTTTCCAGCCGCTTTCAGCCCCAATTTCTTCTTCCTCTGTATTATGCTGGTCCTCATAGGCGGTAAATATGATATTAGCTTCTTCCGTTCCCTGTGCCGCCAGTTTACCCTGCACATTCATGCCTGCTGCGGAACAGAAATTAATTATCGTTCCGGGCATTATATTCAGGGTCGCACCTTCGGCAATTGTTAAATCACCTTCAACAATATAAATACCGCCTGTAATATCCCAATTAGTATCTTCAGACAGGATGCCGCCTGGAATAACAGTCTGAGTTTCCATAGATAATATGTCACTCCATGCTCCCTTCAGTTCCCCGTTAATTGCTCTCACACGGTAGGTATTATCTGTGACGGAAGAGGCATTGGAATCCGTATAGCCGGAATCCGTTACCGTATCAATTACCGTTTTGTTGCATTCAATTTCATATGCCGACGCCCCATCCACAGAATCCCAGGTAAGGTATACGGTCGTTATATCAATTGCCCGTGCCCTAAGATTCATTACTTTGGAAGGTGCTGTTAAAAGTGTGACGGTATTACTCCACTCCCCCTTTTCCGCTCCCCTGGCAGCTCTGACTTTATATTCATAATAAGAATTTGGCTGTACCTCTGTCTGGATATAGACGGTGCTATTACCTGTATTAATAATATCACCGTTTATGCTTAGCTCATAGCTATCCGCACCGGTTGCTGCCGACCAGAGGATTGTTATTCCGTTTTCACCTTCTACCGCAGATAGGAGGCTGGGCAGATATGATGGAATTCTTACTGATACGGCATTACTTGCACCGGAGATATTTCCCGCATCATCTCTTGCATGAACGGTAAAGGTGTATTCCGCGCCTTCCTCTGTGTCAGTCACAGTAAAGGATGTTTCTCCGTCCGTTGTACCGATTAAATCCGAACCGCTATAGATATCGTAACCCACCACGGCAATATTATCCGCAGAGGGCTCCCAGGTAAGAATAATAGATGAGCCGTTGACAATAACAGCTTTAAGAGCAGCCGGTACCGTAGGCGCCTGAATATCACCTAAACCGGCACTAAGTGTTTCACTTGCATCAGAAAGATTATACAGGGAATCATAGGCCATTACCGTATAATTATAAATAACTCCCGGTAAAACCTCCTCATCCAAATAATTTGTATCCGTAGTCCTGCCTGACTCGCTTCCATTCCTATAAATAACAAAACCGGCGGCTGCCGTATTCCCAACCGGATTCTGCCAGCTTAAAGAAATGACAGACCTGGATACTATTACTGCCTGCAGATTTACCGGTGCAGACAAAAGCACCGTATTATCATTATCTGTTACTATATCAACTAAATTACTATGTCCTAAAACTTTTCCTTCCTTGTCATATCCAATAAGGTAGAAACTATAGGATGCACCCTTAAATCCTGCATAGGTATACTCCGTATCTGAAGTTTCCGTTATTTTTACATCATTACAATAGAGCTCATACCGGCTTTCCCCAACACCAGCTATTGTATTCCAGGAGAGAAGGATAGAGGAATCGCTTATTACTTCAGCTGTTAAAGATAAAGGCAACTGCTCCGATAAATCGTCTGTCACTGTTTGTGATTGTTTATTTGTCTCAAGTTCAAGAATTTCACTTTCTTCCGACAGATTTCCGGCAATATCCTTCGCTTTCACAGTAAAATGATAGATTGTATCCGGCTTAAGATTTGCAGCAGTATAACTAGTTATATCCGAGATGCCAACCAGTATCGAATCAATAAAGATTTCATACGCTGTAACACCTGTATTATCAGTTGAAGGGAGCCATTCAATCGTTGCCGTAGTATCGGTAACAGAAACAACGGCGAGATTCTGCGGCACCGCTGGTGCTTCCTTATCCGTCAGTTCCTTATCCGCATCCGTAGTTATATCAGCAAACTCACTTGCGGATGAGAAATTCCCTGCGGCATCCTTCGCTTTTACCATAAACGAATAGGTTTCCCCATGATTTAAAATAGTATAGGTAAAATCTGTTCCTTTCGTTTCAAATGTTTCCCCGTTGCAGTAAACTACATAACCTATTACTCCTATATTATCGGTAGAAGCATCCCAGGACAGTGATATCCTATCATAAGTTACTTCCTCTACAGTAATTCCCGTGGGTGCACTGGGGGCCTGCGTGTCAACTTCTGCAGGCGGCTGTATATTGGTATCTTCCGCACTTGCTTTTTGCATAAGATATGGAAATAGATTAGGTTGTACAAAATTCTGAACGACCAATGTAATAATTAATAACAAAGCAATTTTCCTGTAAATTTTTCTCATTGAAACCCCTCCAAACCCCAAATTTAGTATTTATAATACAATAATTACCATTATTTACATAATATTACTTATTCAGCAAATTGTCAATATGGCCTTGAGACACTTTTGTAATTTTTTGTTTTTTTAATTCGTTTTATGTCATATAAAGTCTCTTCACACAAAAAATGTTTTCTAAATCACTCCCGTCGTAAGATGTCTAGCCAAACAGATGATATGCCGAAAAGAAAGGAATCTTCCCGTTTAAGGCAGCTCCCTCTCTAGTTGATTACAAAATGTTTGGTTGATGCTGAGTTCTGTCTATCATTAATATTTCCACTATAGGTCATATGTTCCAGCATTATGCATACCCTGTCTTCAAGCTTTGACATACATTTTAGGCAGGTCTCATAATCAAGTTCCCCCAAGGCCCAGGAGGCATTCGTCGAGATGGACCGTCAGTTTGCAAAATTAGGATTCTTTATCCGCAATCAGCAGGAACACAACAGAAATCGGTTAAACTCATGGAAATTCCCTATAACGTCATCAACCTCATGCATACTTTCAAAAATATACTGCTTATTATGGGGTGCTATCACCACAATATTTCCGATACCTGCTTTTTGGGCAGCATGTATCCCGGTGACAGAATCTTCAAATACGATGCAGTTTTCCCCGGACAGGTTGAATCCTTTTATTGCACGTACATAAAAATCCAAACCGGGCCTGCCGGGAACAATATTGTCTACACATATAATATTTTCCGGCGAAAACCACTCATTTATTCTGAGGTTTTCTATATAAAAGCCTAAGTCCGGTTTATTTGTCTCTATCACAAGGAAACGCGGAATCTTCCTTTCTTTTAATTCATTTAAGAGAAATTCGGCTCCGCAAGCCAATGAAATATGTGCTTTATCTTCCCTGGATAAAATGCGGCACATTTCTTCCTGTTTTTCAGCAAGTTCCTGAACCTCTGGATCTGACAGATGTCTGCCGGCCAAATATTCCATAACCGTTTTATAACTTTGGCCATATACACATTTTTCAAAATCTAAATGAGAAATATCCCTGTAAAACTCCATCAGACTAAATAACATCCATGCCCTTTTCCGCTTATCAGAATCCTGGAACAGAATTCCATTAAACCTAAATATGACACCTTTCATACCAACAACTCCTGTTATCTATAAATTTAAACCAATATACATAGTACAAAATAACCACACCGGGTATACGGTCAGATACCACATCCTGTTAGGGCGTGTCTGAAAACTGTTTGTGCCGGGCTGAGCGTTCCACTTTGTGGGAGGCAAAGAGCGGTTTTGGGGGCGTAGTGGTGCTACGTTTCCAAAATCGCAACGCAGAATACCGCAAAGTGGGGCGGTCAGAACGGTACAATGAGTTTTCAGACACGCCCTAGTAAATAGATGAAATATTTTATGATTATTTACTGTTTTCTTGACACTTTTTCATCAAGCTAATATAATTATAATGACATGATTTTCATTATTCAATAACAATATTGCCTCAAAACACAATTATTCCGCCATATAAAATAAAGGCGGATGATAGTGAAAGGAGTAACCTTGTATGCAGATAACCGAAGTTATTGTGGACAAAAACCGCCGTGAACGGATTACACGGGGAACTCCCCTGTTCCCATGCGCAGTATATTTTTCAGACATTACAAAATATGTTACAGGGGATATTCCATGGCATTGGCATGAGGAAATTGAAATGGTAGTGGTACACAGCGGAATGATTTATATTAGTTTTGGCGAAACCGGAATTACACTGAAAAAAGGGGAAGGCGCTTTTATCAATACAAATGTTCTTCATTCCATGCAGATTGCCGGAAATGACGGATGTTATCTGATAACCTTCGTTTTTCATCCGAGACTCATTTTTGGTTCACCGGAAAGTATTTTTGAGCAAAAATATGTAAATCCATTGCTCACCTGTCATTCATTAAGCTTTGTACATTTTACGAAAGAAAACGACTGGCAGTATAATATCATTCAATGCATTCTAAAAGCTTATAAACTATACTCCGATGAGGAATACGGTTATGAAATCCTGGTCCGTGAATGCCTCTCGAAGGCCTGGTATTACCTGGTTAAAAATCTTCAGTCGAATATAACAAAACATCATTTAAAAGAAAATTACGATACCGTACGTATAAAAAAGATGCTGGATTTTATACATAATAACTATGCAGAGCATATCGAACTGCAGCAGATTGCAGATGCAGCCAATATCAGCGGACGTGAGTGTTTCCGCTGTTTTAAAAGAAGTATCGGTATGACTCCCACCATTTACCTTCTAAAACATCGTGTATCGGTAGCGGCCAAATTCCTGGTGAATTCAGAAATGCCCGTGACAGAAATCAGCTGTATGTCCGGTTTTAATACTCCAAGTTATTTTTCAAAGGTATTTAAAAACTTTATGGGGTGTCCGCCTGTCACTTACCGAAAAAAATCGCCAACCACATAGAATGATTGGCGATAATAAATTTTTATTTTATATCCTTTAAGATATCTCTTTAGATTCTAAGCGAATTATAGGTCCCGGCGAATTACCTGGTTCCTCCGTTTTCTTCAATTCTTCCGGCTTCTTCAATTCTCCCGGTTTCTCTGGCCCTTCCTGCCCCTCCGGTTTCTTCAGTTCACCCGGCTTCTCCGGCTCTCCCTGCCCCTCCGGTTTCTCCGGTTTCTCCGGTTCTTCCGGTTTTCCTGGTATCACCGGCTGCAATGTATTTCCCTCATCATCGGATTCAGCTACATTTACACTGCCAGCTGCCGTGGCAAAAAATGTATTTCCCTTAACATCCGTGTAGGTTACTTCAACTAACAGGCCATTGGCTTTCGTGTTATTGGGAGCTGTCCATGTCCCCGCATAATATCCGGGGGATACTTCTTTCATGGAAGCCATAACTGATTTCTTAACATCATAATTTGAAAAAACCAATCGGAAAGATGCCGACCCGCCTTTTCCGCTTCTGAAGCTTACGGTCAATACTTCTCCTGCTGTTAAGGTAATATCCTCAGAGGGTTCCAAATCTCTTATGCCTTCTTCCTCTCCTATATGAACTCTTCCTTCCGCCACAGCCGATATGGTATTCCCGGCGTTATCGGTAAATTCCGCTTCAACTACAAGTCCGTTTATTTTAGCTTCCGGTGCTGTCCATGTGCCTACATAGTATCCTTCCTCTGCTTCTTCCATGGAAATCGTATTGTTCCCCTGGACCATAATTCCGCTTGGAAGAACCAGCCTGAAAGCTCCCTTTCCGCCCGGTTCGCTTCGAAAGCTGACCGTCAGCTGTTCTCCCGGTGCCAAAGTAACATCTTCTGAAGGTTCCAAATCAGTTATAACGGGCAGGTCCTTTTTAACAATAACACTGACAGAGCTTTCCGTAATATTTCCTGCCAAATCATATGCCTTTACGTTGAATATATTTTCTCCTTCCTGTAAAAGTTTCTCCGCATGGAAGGCTCCTTCCACAACTTCAACAGTTTCTTCATTTATTTCCAGTCCGCCAAAATACTCATCTGCAACAGTTCCTATTATGTCCACTGCTCTTTCATTTGTTATTAGCCCGTCCACAGGTTGTGTAATTATCAATACCGGTGCAGTTTTATCTTTTATTACCGTTTTTCCGGCTGACGGTTCGGTTTCTTTTCCATTTAGTTCTGAAGCTGCCGTAATTATGCTTTCATCCTCCGTCAACGTTACTTCCTTGCTGAATATTTTATTTACAGCATTTACTTCATCAACTTTGAATTCGGCAGGCAACGGGCTGGCCATAAGAGTAACTCCGGCCGGGTACGGGAAGGTAAAAGGAGCCAATATATTCTTCTGGGGAGATGACTGGCCGACTCCCGGAGGAAATGTGATAGGCATTACCCTTTATGATACGGATGAGAATGAAAACCCGGTAAAACTGGATATTGAACCGAAGATAGTTAACATAGTAAGAGGAGAATGGAATTACATTGATTTATCGGAGTTTGGATTCTCAACAGGCAGAGATTTCTTTATTGCCACGTATCAGTCTGCTGCAGGAACCTCTTCGCCTGGAACCGGCATAGACGAATCAAGCCCCTATAGCGACAGATCATACCTGTATACAGGAGATACTTTTAGTACTTTGGAAGAAGAAGGTGTAACCGGCGGGCTGATGATAAGGGCCAGAATGGAATATTCTGCTGATACGCCGGAAATCACCAATCTAGAAGATATTAACTATACCAATCAGGATACCATATTGGTGGAAGGAAAAGTAACGGCAGATGGAAAGGTTAATCTATATGCCAATGGAATTAAAGTTGATGAAGTAAATGCTGTAAATAAAATATTCAGCAAGGAAGTAACGTTGACGGAGGATGAAAGCATAATTACGGCAGCTTCAGAAC
>DBEP01000006.1:0-92660 GCA_002294045.1 Lachnoclostridium sp. UBA903
CTCACTACGTTCGGCGCGGGTATAATGTCTGTTGACATTATACCATATTATACTAAAGATTAAAATTCCTGTTCGTAACTCAGTTACCAAGGCTGCAACCATAAATAACGATTGAAAATAATACAGGAAAATCATATAAGGATACGGCTATGGCATATTTTTTAAACAGTCTGCCACAAATCACCATAAACGTTAAAGCGGCATTGCCCGGCAGAGTCTATATTAAAAGCCTGTCCTGCCGGTAAAAGTTCCAAAATATTATTCCGAAGCTTCTATCAGCAGGACAGACTTTTTATTTCCGTAAAATAGTATAGAAATTATCCATATTTTGTTCCGGTAACTCAGGTATATATAATTCATTAATTACCATAAGCGTCACACATATGACGATTGCAACAATTAAGCTGACGGTTATTAATCTTACCTTTTTAACAGGAACTTCGTAGGAATTATCCCATAAGCTTATATCACCCTCCTGGGTATAGTTTATATAGCTTTCCGTCTGAAGGTTTCCATCTTTTCCTTTTGCACTGTTTTTAGTAAAAATCCCTTTTACATGCTCCCATCTGCCGGAATTCTTTGCAATTGTCCGAAACACAATAAAAGCAAGCACAGTTGCAATAACAGCCATTAAACCATAGCTTTGAATCACATATCCCAAATCCATGTTATCAGTCAGACCGGAATTTATTGATTCAATCAATTTCTCCGCATTATATTGCTCCGGACCGTACAGTGTTTCCAGAAGTTTAAACAGCTTTGGGTACACTGCCATTACCAATACGGAAGTTCCGTTTATAAAGAAATGCACAATCATGGTGGACAAAATGGAATCCGTTGCCTCAATCAAAAGAGCAAATACGATTCCCATTGCAAAGGCATAGGAAAACTGATTTATGTTGCCATGTATAATTCCAAACAAAAAACCACTTAAGAAAATCGCCTTTAACGGATTAACTTTGCTGTATTCATTGTAAAATATGCCCCGATAAACGGATTCCTCAAATATACAAGGTATTAAGGCAACCATAATCAGGCTCAACAGTAAACCATTATTCGTAACAATATTATTCATAAAATTTGTTGTATCATTCTGTACATACAGCATGGATATGGCATTAATCAGATTCATCAGCGGCGTAATCAGATAGGAAAAAATAACAATCAGAATTACATTGGAAATCTTAATTTTATGAAGCCGTATTGCCTGTACAATATTTACCTTCCTGGTGATTAGGTAAACCAGGGAGGGAATAATCAGGATGATTTGCGATACTAAAAGTACCAAAAAATAATTATCCATATATGCCAGAATCCAGGTATTAATAAAAGAACCTAATATGGATATAAGAACCGTTGCTAAAAATACCCTGTTTACCGATTTTACTCTGTTCATTAAGCTTTACACCTGCTTTTCCTCATCTTTTTTCCTGGCTAATACATTTAACCAGACTTCATCCCCTTTTTCATCTCTTACATCAGGGCTTTTCCATAACTCCAACAATTCAAGTTCAGTAAATTTATTAATTATATCCTTCATCCCCTTCGTTTTGAAATCGTTAAAATACCGGCCGTTTCGAATACCTGAAAAGTCTCCGTGCTTAAAAGACATATATAATACACCGCCCGGTTTTAAGCATTTAATTACTTTCCCGAATATTTCCTCAAAATTATCCGGTGCAGTATGTAATAAAGAAGCACATGCCCAAATTCCGTCAAATACTTCATCAAAATCCAGTTCGCAGAATTGCATATGTAGAACGTCCTGTCCAATATGTATGGAAGCCAGTTCACATAATTCTTTTGAACCGTCTATTGCAGTTACGTCAAAGCCTTTTTGAATCAGATACAGGCTGTCTCTTCCCGAGCCGCAGCCTAAATCCAGGATTTCTCCTCCTTCCGGCAGAAGAATGATAAATTTCTCCAAAGTATCTTTCATATCCAATTCTACTGTATTTTCAAAGTATAAATTTGCGTGTTTATTATAATAGTCTATCGAGTCCAACAAAACCCATCCTTTCAATTCCATTACGTTTTCACTACAACCGGTATAATTTTTAACTTAAATTCCGGTTACCAACCTGCAATATTATAATTATATCAGACAATCCCTAAAATATCCAGTAAATTACACCTGAATTTATTACAAAGGAACTGGTAAATCCTGATTATAATGAAGCAATTGCTTCAATTTCTATTAACACATCCTTGGGAAGTCTTGCAACCTCTACACAAGACCTTGCAGGGCAATCCTTGGTAAAGTACCGGGTATAAACTTCATTCATTGCTGCAAAATCATCCATGTTCTTAATAAATACCGTGGTTTTAACCACACGGTCCATACCGGTACCGCAGGCTTCCAATAATGCTGAAAGACTTTTTAATACGCGGTCTGCCTGTACCTTAATATCACCTTCCACTAACTTGCCGTCTTCCGGATTAATAGGGATAACACCGGATGTATAAACCATATTGTTTATTTCTATTGCCTGTGAATAAGGCCCGATTGCCGCCGGTGCTTTCGTTGTACTAATTACTTTTTTCATTTCTTAATAACCTCCGTAAACTATTTTTCCTTTCGTATAACAATTATATACCAACTGAACAAGGATTTCACTAATTTTCTTGCTGCAAACACATGGAAAAATATTTAACACGCTGTGGAGTTTATTAGTGTCATAGGGGTTCTTTCCTGCAAAATCGGGCAACTGCATCCGGGAGCCGCCTTTCTCCCTGGATTATTTTCCGCCCTGTGCTTTCCCGGAAGTCATTAATAATATTTATACCACATCGGATAAATTAATGTTATAATAAATGGTAAATGAAATAAAGGAGAATTCTATGTACAGTTTTAAAAGCCGAGTCCGTTACAGCGAAATTGACAAAGACAAAAAGATGGACCTGTATTCCATAATTAATTATTTTCAGGACTGCAGTATTTTCCAATCTGAAGATATTGGTATGGGACTGGCATATTTGGAGAAAAATAAACGTGTCTGGCTAATGAATGCATGGCAGATAATTGTAAATCGATTTCCGGTTCTGGGAGAAGAGATTACCATCTCTACCTGGGCGTATGATTTCAACAGCATGTACGGATACCGGAATTTTATGATTGAAGATTCCTCCGTACAGCCGGCAGCCATAGCCAATTCTATCTGGGTTTATATGAATACGGAGAATAATTGTCCCGTCAAGGTTACGGAAAAGGATATTCGCGGCTATAATCCTGAAAAAAAATACGATATGGATTATGCTCCCCGAAAAATTGCCATTCCCCGGAATATGAATGCCCTAACCGGTTTTCCGGTAATCCGTTCCAATATAGATACCAATAATCATGTAAATAACGGACAATATATAAAAATGGCGGAGGAATTCCTGCCAAGCGGATATCGGATTAGGCAAATGCGGGCAGAATACAGAATGTCTGCTGTTTTAGGAGATATTATCGTTCCCATGGTATGCAGCGAGAATAATACATATACGGTGGTTCTCGCCAATACGGAAGGGAAACCTTTTACTATTATTGAATTTAAACAACAGGAGGATTTATGATAAAGTTAGGTGAAGTACAAACTCTTAAGGTTCTAAAGACCACTGACTTCGGTATTTATCTTGGGGAGGAGGATTCAGGCGGCAGCACGGCCCGCCCGGGAAAGACATCCTACGGCAGGAGAACAGCCTCTTTAGGACAAGCCCCTAATACCGGAAATAATACAATTCTGCTGCCGAAAAATCAGGTGCCGGAAGGAACAAAAACAGGAGATACCCTGGAGGTATTCGTATATAAGGATTCGGAGGATCGTCCTATTGCAACTACCACCATCCCTGAATTGACACTGGGAAAAACGGCGCTTTTAAAAGTGAAGGAGGTTACCCCCATCGGCGCATTTTTAGAATGGGGTTTGGCTAAGGATTTGCTGCTGCCCTTTAAGGAGCAGACAGCCAGGGTTCATACCGGTGAAGAGGTACTGGTTTCTCTCTATATTGATAAAAGCCAACGTTTATGTGCAACCATGAAAGTCTATGATTATCTGGACTATAAATCTCCATACCATAAAAATGACCAGGTGGCCGGTACGGTCTATGAAATTTCGGATAACTTCGGCGCATTTGTTGCGGTGGACAACCGCTACCAGGCATTAATTCCGGTTAAAGAACTTTACGGTTCCATAAAGGTAGGAGACCGTATAAAAGCCAGAGTTACTCAGGTCAAGGAAGACGGGAAGCTGGATTTAAGTGTGCGGGAAAAATCCTATCTGCAGCTGGATTCGGATGCGGAAATAATTTTTCAAATATTAAAGGAGGCCGGCGGCTTTCTGCCCTATCATGATAAAACAGATTCTGAAATTATCAACGCCCAGTTTAAACTAAGCAAAAACGCATTTAAACGCGCCATCGGAAGACTTATGAAGGAAGGCCGGATAACTATTACAGATACCGGTATTACGGAAATAAAGTAATAGGAGATATCGAATGACTCAGGGGAAGAGAATGACGCCAGCACACTGTCAGTGACAATCTTCCTTTGCCGCATCTTGTGCATCCTGCCTGGAGGGCTTTTTAATCTCATAGGACGAATTTTCCTATGAGATTAAAAAGGTCTGCGGTAAAATCAATACCTTAACTGAATGACATTGATTTTGCTACAGACCTGTTTATTTCCTTTTCAAATTAACAATTAGTAACTAGTTAAGAACCAATTCTGAATTATTTATTAGTTTTATATAAATATTATTATTTTTGCTGCCCGGGATTATCCAGAAATCTCATCTTAGGATTTGGATTATCCTTAAAAGTTTTTATTCTAGGTTCAGGTACCTCTTCCTTATAAAGACTGCCCAAATTATTAAGCAGCTTATCCTTACATGCCTTGCAGAATCTTCCGGTTCTAATCATTGTCCCGCAGTTTTCACATTCAATTCCAACCACAGAATCCTCAGAAAACGCCAGTCTTTCCTCTCTTATCCACTTTTGGATCTGCATGGTGGATACGTCATTTTCCTCAGCTACCTCCTGCATGCCGGCTCCCGGATGGTTATAAATATATTCTTTTACCATTGCAAACTTTTCCTCCAGGGCCTTCATACAAGCGCTGCACAGGGGCGGCATTCCACTAATATAATTAAATATTTTGCCACAATTTTTACAGTTTCGTACATCCATAACTACTCCTCCTTAGAATCCTTTACCAATACAAACACTCAGAAAATAAACTTCATCAATACCGTTTTGTAGTATTATATTCGTACAGGCTTCAATGGTACTGCCTGTGGTATAAATATCGTCTATTAACATCACCTTATGGATTGTACCCGGAAATTTATTGCTTTCCTTATGGGAATAAGTAAATGCCTTTTCTAAATTTTTCAGCCTTTCTTTATCATTTAATGATTTTTGAGGCTGGGTTTTTTTATCCCTTTGCAGAAGATGGGATAGTACTGCAATATTCAGTTTTCTACCGATATCTCTGGCAAGGATATCCGCCTGATTATAACCCCGTTGTATTTGCTTGCTTTTATGGACCGGAACGGGTACTAATACATCCGGAGCAATCCCGCATATCTCCATACCGTACTTTTTGGTTATTTCATCAATATAAAAGTCACTGTATTCCCTTCTTCCATGAAATTTAAAATCCGCTATGGATTTCTTCATGACCGAATCATAAACCCATAAAGCATAACCTTTTATATAATGATGATGTTTTGTCCCGCAATCATGACAATATTCTTCTTCCTCTGATTCTATCGGTTTACTGCACTTTTTACACCGAGGTTCTTCTATTGGCTTTAATTTTGATTTACAAGGAGGGCATATCAATTCTCCCCTGGGTTTCACTATATCTCCGCATATCGGACATCTTCTGGGATATATTATATCTATAAATGTATTTTGCAAATTGTTCCCCCTACTGTTACTTACTCCCCGGTGCAGCAAAATTAAGGTATAATCAATTTTTATCAAAATAATTGTTCCGGATAGGCTCCCTGGTCAACCAATGTACGGAAGGACTCCACTACCATTTGCTTATCTTCTTTATAAGTGACGCCAAACCATTTATCTTTGGTTGAAAGTACATGAACCACTGCTTTGCCTTCTTTAACCAGTCTTCCTACTTCCTCCGGAAGTAAATATTCTGACTTTAATTCATTGCCATGTTCATTCAGGAAAGCAATAAATCCGGTTTCCAGCTCTTTTATAAGCCCTGTGGTAAATCCCCACATATTCATGGAAACAGAACAATTTAAATCAAGCTCGATTTCACCGCCTTTACCGTCGGATGCCCCGGCAAAATTCCCTTTCCGTTTTACCTCCCTGGTTTCCGTAATATCTACCAGCAAACCATTCTCATCAACCTGGCATACCCCCCGTGTAACCGAACCGTTATCACTTAAGGTATTGCCTAAAACAAATCCGGCCATACAGTATTCATTTACATCTTCTGATTTTAATCCGGCCAAATAGTCATGAACTTTAACAAAGGCTTCTTTACCATAATAATCATCCGCATTTATAACGGCAAATGGTTCCTTTACGGTACCAAGGCAGCATAATATGGCCTGGCCCGTTCCCCAGGGTTTGGTTCTGTCTTCCGGCACCCTGTACCCGGCCGGTAAATTGTCCAGTTCCTGGAATACATAATCCACATCAATGATTTTAGAAATACGATTTCCAATTACTTCTTTAAAATCTTTCTCCAAATCCTTTCTTATGATAAAAACTACTTTATTAAAGCCCGCTTCTATCGCATCATAAATGGAATAATCCATTATAATTTCACCGCTTGGCCCTACCGGCTCCAGCTGTTTGATTCCTCCGTATCTGCTTCCTAATCCTGCTGCCATTATCACTAATGTAATTTTTTTCATAACTATCCCCTTTCGCTGATGCTCTATTCTCCATTAATATTAATAACCTATTTTTATAATAATATTATCTCATTTACTTATTAAGCTTGTATTTTAACCGGTTAAAGTTTTATCCAATTGATTTGATGTAATATAAGTTATCCGAAGTTGTTTTCTAAACTTCTTATAAAAGACGCTGCTTTCGCGCCGTTCATCCGATTATAGGAACATGATTTTTGTTCCTATAATATATACTATATTATAACCCAGTTTTCCAAAATTTGCACCTAATAATTTACTATTATTTCAGATATAATTCATGAATTCTGTTCGATAGACCGGAATACCGGCGCTGTTCGCTTTCATTATCAATCATTATCTGTACGATATCCTGGCTTCCTACTATGGTGACGCAGTTTTTTGCCCTTGTAACGGCCGTGTACAGCAGATTCCGGTTCATCAGCATCTTAGGACCCGTAAGTAAAGGCATAACCACTGCCGGATATTCACTGCCCTGGGATTTATGGATGGTAATTGCATAGGCTAATTCCAGTTCCTCCAGCTGGCTGAAAGTGTATTCTACCATTCTGCCTTCGTCAAATTCCACGGTAATCTGTTCAGCAAATAAATTAATTTCCCTGATAATACCCGTATCTCCGTTAAAAATACCGGCTCCGTTCTCTATGGTGATACCGTATTGGCTTCTCATTTCCCAGGCCAGCTGATAATTGTTTTTTATTTGCATCACCTTATCCCCTTCCCGGAAAATGCAATTGTGATATTCTTTTTCTTTTTTTTCATCTGAGGGAGGATTTAAATACTGCTGTAATACCTGATTCAGCCGTTCCACTCCCAATTCCCCTTTTCTCATAGGCGTGAGTACCTGGACATCAAAGGCGGTAGCCTTGACATACTTTGGCATTTTATCGCGCACCAGGGTAACAATGACCTGTATGATAACCGTTACATCATTCCTTTTTAACAGGAAGAAGTCCTTGCTTTTATTATCCAGGTTAATCTGCTCACCGGCATTAATCTTATGGGCATTGACAATGATATCACTTTCTGATGCCTGCCTGAATATCTTAGTTAATTTTACTACATTAAAATGATGGGAATTAATAATGTCCCTTAGAACATTGCCGGGACCCACAGAGGGAAGCTGGTTGACATCACCGACAAGCACCAGCCTTGTACCTACCGTAATAGCGCGCAGCAGAGCATGCATCAGTCCTATATCAACCATGGACATTTCATCAATAATGATAACGTCCGTTTCCAAGGGATTTCCTTCATTCCTCTCAAAGACCAGTCTACTATCCATATCGCCGGACAGTTTGGAAATTTCCAATAACCGGTGTATCGTCCTTGCTTCATATCCGGTGGTTTCCGTCATTCTCTTGGCGGCTCTCCCCGTAGGTGCCGCCAATAAAATATCCATTCCTTCCGCTTCAAAAAAACGTATAATCGCATTAATGGTAGTTGTTTTGCCGGTTCCGGGTCCTCCCGTAATGACAAGAAGTCCGTTTTTAGCGGCTTCCATTACTGCTGTCCGCTGCATCTCGTCCAGTTCTATCTGAAACTGTTTTTCAACAGCCGACAATCTGGAGTCAATTTCCGTTAGTGGTAAATCATATTTTATATTCAGGTCACAAAGCATTTTAGCGGAATTTAATTCCAGATAAAATAAGCTGGCTCCGTAAATCTGCTTTATGCCCTCACTTTCACGTATCATTATTTTTTTGTCCATGGCCAGATCCATAATATGGTGATCTATCCCGCTTACATCAACCCCTAATAATTCCGCAGTCCTGGCTGTCAGTACTTCCTCCGGCAAATATACATGTCCTCCTCCGCTTGCCTGGAGCAGAACATACAAAATTCCGGCCTTCATCCGGTAATCGGAATCCGTTCCGATACCTATACGGGCTGCAATTTCATCCGCCAGCTTAAACCCGATTCCACTGATATCCTCAGCTAATTTATATGGGTTTTCCTTCACAACCTGATACATTTTGTCCCCATATTCCTTATAAATCTTGGCAGCCAAGGTTGCAGTTATGCCAAATTGCTGGAGAAACAGCATGGCACCCCGCATATCTTTTTTCTCGTCAAATTGTCTGGCAATCTCCCTGGCCATATTCTCACTAATACCTTTTACTTCTGCCAGACGTTCCGGCTCTTCTTCTATAATGCGAAACGTATCCTTTTTAAACCTTCTGACAATACGGGCAGCCAGCGCATTTCCGATGCCTTTAATTGCTCCCGAACCCAAATACTTCTCAATTGACTGTAAATCCTCCGGCTCTACGAATTCATAGCTCTGAACCTGGAACTGCTCTCCATATAACTGATGGGCGGTATAATTCCCGGTAGCACGAATAAATTCTCCCTCACTGATAAAAGTAAAGGAACCGACACAGGTCATTTCCACATCATCATTAACCAGGTTCAATACCGTATAGCCATTTTCCGCATTTCGGAAAACGATTTTATCTACATATCCTTCCAATACTTCGGACAATTTATTCATTACCTCCTTTCAGACAGCCTTCATATGTCTTTGAACAATACCGGAATCCGCCACCTCGCGGTATCTATGGCCGAATTGTAACATAATAACGCCCAGAATGACTGCCTTAAACCCATATCTTCTTACCATAGAAATCCGGCACTACATATAATCTATGGTTATAAACTGAAATATCATGGATTTAGGCTGTCATATTTCCAGGCGCAACCAAATCTTAAATTATGAACTTAAATATGTATTATTTATTTCTTTTCATGGACTCATAGAGCATCTGTGCTATACCCAGATCTTTGCTGTCTGTCACCTTTTCGGCATATTCCTGATAGAGCATGTCTCCGAAATAATTAAGATATTCATTCTTATCTCCATTATCAGGAACCGTTTTTCTCATCTCCTTAAACAGCTGTTCAACAAAATAAGATTCAAAGCTTTTGCAGACGTCCATTAATTCATTATCCGTTAAAGTATTCAGGTCACTGTTTAGCTTTGTTTCCAGTTTACTTGTCTTGTCAGAGGTATCCCTCGTCGCACCGACAGCACCAAATAAGGAATCATTGCCGATTGCTATACTCATATATGTCTACCTCCTCATTATCTTCGCAGATTGTTAGCCTGCTGCAGCATTTCATCGGCAGCCGTAATAGATTTGGAATTCATTTCATATGCCCTTTGTGCCACAATCAAATCTACCATCTCATTAACAGCCTGCACATTGGAGCCTTCCAGATATCCGTTTTTTATAGTGCTCTTTTTTAAATTAACATCCTCCGACTCTAGTCTTGCCGTTCCGGAGGCTGCGGTTTCTTTTAGAATACTGTCAGAAGTCTTTTCAAGTCCTGCAGGATTGTTGAATTGGACAAGACTGATCTGGATTCCGATAGGCTGTAAATTCCCGTTCTCGTCCGGATATTGCAGGTTCCCGTTCTCATCAATTTCCAGAGATGAAGCATCTATATTGGAATCAAGTACAATAGGAGCTCCAGTCGTATCTATAAGAGGATATCCTTCTGTAGTAGCCAGAATGACTCCATTAGTACCTATAGAAAGTCCAAAAGAACCGTTCCTGGTATAACCTATACTTCCGTCACTTGTCTGTACTCTGAAAAAACCGTTGCCCTGAATGGCAAAATCATAATCATTTCCTGTTTCCTGTAAATTTCCCTGCGTAAATTGCGATACAATAGCGGAATTCCTGACTCCAAGCCCGGTTTGTATCCCCAGCGGTTTGTCGGTTCCGTCAGCATTAGTGGAATTGGCTTGTATTGTCTGATATAACAATGTCTTGAATTGCGCGGTTTCTTTCTTATATCCGGTTGTATTAATATTTGCCAGATTATTGGAAATAGTGTCTACATTAGTTTGCTGAGATATCATACCGGACGCCGCAGTCCATAGCGAACGCATCATAGGCTTACATCCTTTCTTTTGTAATTGCTCTATTATAAAAATGTATTATATATTTAGCAGCCCTTATATCTTGCCTACTGAATTAGCCGCAAGGTCTAAGGTACCGTCCATTGTCTGAATTACCTTCTGGTTTGCTTCGTATGCTCTGGTAACAGCTATCATATTAACCATCTCCGAGATAACATTCACATTGGATTGCTCGGTATAGCCCTGTCTGATTGCTGCCGTACCCGATGTTTCACCAGCTCCGTCCAGAGCAATATACATGCTGTCTCCCTGCTTCTGAAGATAGTTATAATCTTCAAAGTCCGCCGTCGTTATGCTGTCAATGTAAACTCCGTCCGCATATAGGGAACCGTCCGTATCTATTACGATATCTGCCGCATCTGCCGGGATCGTAATCTCTCCGCTTTCACCCATCAGGGAATTCCCGTCGGCATCAACAATTCTGCCATCCTGATCCATGGTAAAGGAACCGTCTCTGGTATATTTAATAATTTCATTCCCATTCGCATCGGTGGTTGACAATTTAAAAAAACCGTTTCCTTCTATTGCCAAATCAAAAGGATTGCCTGTCTCCCTTAAGGAACCCTGCCCATAATCGGTATAGGCTTCACCTAATTTCACTCCAAGACTCATGGTGCCAATGGTGTTGTCATTATATTGTTCCGATGCATCCTTAATCTTTATGGTTAATAAGTTATCAAAAGACTGATTGGTAACATTATCTTTTTTATAGCCTACGGTTGCCGCATTGGCTAAATTATTCGATATAATATCCAATCTTTTCTGCTCATTTGCCATTCCTGTCCATGCCGTATACAGCCCTCTTACCATATTCTGCTCCTATCCTTCCCGTCTTTCGGGTATTAAATGGTTGTCCTGATTCCAGTCATTATTATATATCGGCTAATCTCTCTTTCCACTTAAGAACTCTACGAATTTTCCGGTACCGATTGCAACTGCCGTCATGGGATCTTCCGCCGTCATGGTATTAATACCAGTTTTGGCTTCTATTAATTCCTCCAGACCATAAAGAAGGCAGCCGCCGCCGGTTAGCACAATACCACGGTCCGCAATATCTGCCGCCAATTCCGGAGGTGTTTTCTCCAGGACACTGTGTACGGCTTCTACAATCTGGGAAGTAGTCTCTTTTAATGCTTCTTCTGTTTCATCGGAACTAACGGTAATTGTCTTCGGAAGCCCCGTCACCAGGTTTCTTCCCCTGACATCCATCGTAACAACTTCCGGCCTTTTATAAGCAGAGCCAATCTTAATCTTGATATCTTCTGCTGTTCTTTCACCAATTAACAGATTATGTTTTTTGCGCATGTACCGGACGATGGCTTCGTCGAAATCATCTCCTGCTATCTTTATGGAGGTACTGACAACGGTTCCTCCTAAGGATATAACCGCAATATCGGAAGTGCCGCCGCCGATATCGACAATCATATTGCCGCAAGGTCTTGATATGTCAATGCCTGCACCGATTGCCGCAGCGATAGGTTCCTCAATAATAGCCACTTCCCTGGCACCTGCCTGGTAAGTAGCATCCTCAACCGCTTTTTTCTCAACTTCCGTAACGCCGCTTGGTACACATACACTGATTCTCGGCTTACGGAAACGCTGCTTGCCGACAGCTTTCTGAATAAAATATTTCAACATCTTTTCTGTTACGGTATAATCTGAAATAACACCCTGCCTTAAAGGACGAACCGCAACAATATTACCTGGTGTTCTTCCCAGCATTAGTCTGGCTTCTTCACCGATAGCCTTTATCTTATTGGTGTCTCTGTCAAAAGCCACCACAGACGGCTCTTTTAACACGACCCCTTTCCCTTTTATATAAACTAATACACTTGCTGTACCCAAATCAATTCCGATGTCACTGCCCAGCATAATAAATCTCCTTTCCATTCCGTTTTTACTGCCTGCGCCTCCCTTACATTAAAATATTTTGTCTGCACAGGCTTTCGTTTATCTGATTGTATATAATTCGTTATGAACGACATCTATTGTCAACACTTTGTATTGTATAATCTAATTTTTTCCAATACGCTGTCACTTAAACATATTCTACTATATTATATACACATTTTTGGAATTTTTCAAAGGAAATTTTCAAAAAAGTTCAACTTAAGAAATTATTAAAGATTTCAACAGAAAAAAGTACAAATTAATAGGTTTTTCGATTTAGTTGGAACTATGTATTTCTTAGGGAATGGGTTCTGGAACAATCTCCGGCTTATAACAGGAAACTGCCAAAAGTGTCGCCAGCCTTATAAATAAGGGATAATCCGGTGCAAAAGCCTCTTGTTCAAAAAGGTCGGTATAACGGGCCGGCAGCTATTGGTTTTCTTACTCATGTTTTTCCTTCTTATTATTTAATAAATGCCTTAATTATCTGTTATTCTAAATTTAAAATAGTATTTTAATGGCAATTATTGTATAATACATGTAATACGGTAGAACTAAAATAACAGGGAGAAAAATATGCAACAAAATAAAACTATAGAACAAGAAATGTATCAAAGAGCCATTGAATTTATACCTAAAAGATATCCCAAGGGCTGGGGCGGTGTGGCAGTAATACATACAGAGGATGGGCAGTACTTTACCAGTGTTTCAATCGAAACCACCAACAGCAGCGTGGACTTATGTATTGAGGTTGGAGCTATGTGTGAAGCACATAAATATAATGTGCGTATAACTCACTGTTTATGTATTGTTCGTGATGATGAAAAAAGTCCTTTTAAAGTACTCTCACCCTGCGGCGTATGCCAGGAGCGGTTACGTTTTTGGGGAACGGATGTAAAAGTTGGAGTGACAACTCCGGATAATACCCTGAAATTTGTTGCTCTGGGAGAATTGCAGCCATACCACTGGACCAATGCTTATCCCCCAGAAGAATTAGAACATTATCATAAATAACGGCAGTGTCAATGATTTTCACATGAAAAGAAAACCCCAAACCCTTATAAAGGTTTGGGGGAAACTTTTTAATTATTCAATAATTGTAGCAACTTTACCTGAACCAACTGTTCTGCCGCCTTCACGGATAGCAAAGCCTAAACCTTGTTCCATGGCGATAGGATGGATTAATTCGATGCTCATTTCGATATTGTCACCAGGCATACACATTTCTGTGCCTTCCGGAAGATTAATCACACCAGTAACGTCAGTTGTTCTGAAATAGAACTGAGGTCTGTAGTTGTTGAAGAAAGGAGTATGACGTCCGCCTTCGTCTTTTGTTAATACGTAAACCTGCGCCGTAAATTTCTTGTAGCATTTGATTGTGCCCGGTTTACAAAGAACCTGCCCTCTTTCGATTTCATTTCTCTGAACACCACGAAGAAGTGCACCGATGTTATCACCAGCCTGTGCTTCATCAAGAAGCTTTCTGAACATTTCAATACCGGTTACAACTACTTTACGGGTTTCTTCTTTAATACCAACGATTTCAACTTCTTCGGATACATGAAGAATACCACGTTCAACACGGCCTGTAGCAACAGTTCCACGTCCTGTAATAGAGAATACGTCTTCTACCGGCATTAAGAAAGGTTTGTCTGTCTCTCTCTGAGGGTCCGGAATCCAGCTGTCAACGGCTTCAAATAATTCAATGATTTTATCGCCCCATTCACTTGAAGGATCTTCAAGTGCTTTTAGAGCAGACCCTTGAATGATAGGGGTATCATCGCCAGGGAATTCATATTCTGTCAATAAGTCTCTGATTTCCATTTCTACTAATTCAAGAAGTTCCGGATCATCAACCATATCGCATTTGTTCATAAATACAACGATATAAGGAACACCTACCTGACGGGATAATAAGATGTGCTCTTTTGTCTGAGCCATAACACCGTCTGTAGCGGCAACAACAAGGATAGCGCCATCCATCTGAGCAGCTCCGGTAATCATGTTCTTAACGTAATCGGCATGTCCCGGGCAGTCAACGTGAGCATAGTGCCTGTTCTTGGATTCATACTCAACGTGAGCAGTAGAAATAGTAATACCTCTTTCTCTTTCCTCCGGCGCCTTGTCGATCTGATCAAATGCTACTTCCTCACCGGTGCCTAATCTTTCATGAAGAGTCTTAGTAATCGCTGCAGTTAATGTAGTTTTACCATGATCTACGTGACCAATGGTTCCGATATTACAATGTGGTTTGGTTCTTTCGAACTTAGCTTTAGCCATTTTATAAAGTCCTCCTTTAAATTAAATGCTTACTAGCATGTGCTTAATTGCACCGCCCGAATTGGGCTTTGGGTTTGTCTTATATGCCTAATTATATTTCAATTTAGAAATATTTTCAAGCTAAATTAATGAATCGCACAAACTTTTTGTGCATTATTCATTTTAAACAAAAAACTAATTTAGATATATTAATTTTTGCCTTTTGCTGCCAATACTTTTTCCTGTACATTCTTCGGAACCGGTTCATAGCTTGAGAAAAACATGGAGTAAGCACCGCGTCCCTGTGTTCTGGAACGTAAGGAAGTTGAATAGCCGAACATTTCAGATAACGGAACGAATCCTCTGATTAACTTGGTTCCGTTAATATCTTCGGAGCCTTCGATACGTCCGCGGCGTGAACTGATATCGCCGATAACATCACCCATATAATCATCCGGTACAGTGACTTCAACTCTCATGATGGGCTCAAGAAGAACCGCACCTGCTTTGTGCATTGCATCCTTAAACGCCATGGAACCGGCTATCTTAAATGCCATTTCACTGGAGTCTACTTCATGGTAAGAACCGTCATATACGGTTGCCTTAATACCAAGAACCGGATATCCGCCGAGAATACCGGCTTTTGCAGCTTCTTCGATACCGGCGCCGACTGCAGGGATGTATTCTTTCGGAATAGCACCGCCGACAACAGAAGAAACAAATTCGAATGTTTTCTCTGCATTGGCATCCATTGGCTCAAATCTGACTTTACAGTGTCCGTACTGACCGCGGCCGCCGGATTGTTTTGCATATTTACTGTCAACTTCAACTGATTTTGTAAAGGATTCTTTGTAAGCAACCTGAGGCGCACCTACATTGGCTTCTACTTTGAATTCTCTTAAAAGTCTGTCTACGATAATTTCAAGGTGGAGCTCACCCATACCTGCAATAATAGTCTGGCCTGTTTCTTCATTGGTATAACATCTGAAAGTAGGATCTTCTTCTGCAAGTTTTGCAAGAGCCTCACCCATTTTATCCTGGCCGGCTTTTGTCTTAGGTTCAATGGATACCTCAATAACCGGTTCAGGGAATTCCATGGATTCCAGTATAACAGGGGACTTCTCATCACAGATGGTATCACCGGTAGTGGTAATTTTAAAGCCGACTGCCGCTGCAATATCTCCTGAGTATACCTTTTCCAGGTCCTCTCTCTTGTTGGCGTGCATCTGTAAAATACGTCCGACGCGCTCCTTCTTTCCTTTAGTCGAATTAAGTACATAGGAACCGGAGTTTAATGTACCGGAATAAACCCTGAAGAAAGCAAGCTTTCCAACGAAGGGATCGGCCATAATTTTAAAGGCCAGCGCTGCAAAAGGCTCTTCATCCGATGATTTTCTGTGAATCTCATTGCCTTCTTCATCAACACCCTTAATATCAGCAATATCCGTAGGTGCCGGCATATATTCGATAATTGCATCCAGCAGTTTCTGGACGCCTTTATTCCGGTATGCGGAACCGCAGGTTACCGGAATCAGCTTAACCTCTATGGTAGCTCTTCTTAATGCTGCTTTTAATTCTTCCGTAGTAGGTTCTTCACCTTCCAGATATTTTTCAATCAGGTCATCATCTGTCTCACAGATGGATTCAATCATATCCGCTCTGTATTTATCAGCCAATTCCTTCATGTCATCCGGAATATCTTTGATTGAAATGTCTTCGCCCTTATCATCATTGTAATAATAAGCTTTCATTTCAAATAAATCAATTACGCCGATAAAGCTGTCTTCCTTACCAATCGGTAATTGGATCGGCAAAGGATTTTTGCCAAGTCTTGTTTTAATCATGCCTACAACATTATAAAAATCTGCGCCCGAAATGTCCATCTTATTTACAAATGCCATTCTGGGTACGTTATATTTATCAGCCTGACGCCATACTGTCTCGGACTGAGGCTCAACGCCTCCTTTTGCGCAGAATACACCAACTGCGCTGTCCAGAACACGTAAGGAACGCTCAACCTCAACCGTAAAATCAACGTGTCCCGGCGTATCAATAATATTGATACGGTGTTCTAACGCACCAGGTAGCTTTTTATGCTCAAATTCCTGAGTCCAGTGACAAGTCGTAGCGGCTGAAGTGATTGTGATACCTCTTTCCTGTTCCTGCTCCATCCAGTCCATGGTTGCAGTACCTTCATGAGTATCACCGATTTTATAGTTTACACCGGTATAATATAAGATACGTTCGGTAAGTGTTGTCTTACCTGCATCTATATGAGCCATAATACCGATATTCCTAGTTCTCTCTAATGGATATTCTCTTCCAGCCAAGGAAATTCCTCCTTAATTTAAGTGGTTCACCCATTTAATCATAATCGATAACAGGTTATATGAAAATTATATTGTGAATAAAATATAAACCGTTGCTGCTTTCGATAATATTTCATGCTTTTTTTCAGAAAATATGCGCAATTAAACTGATTATAAAATCAAGCTGATTGATTCTATAATATCCTGTTAAAATACATATTTCATTTTACAGCAGACAGAGTCCTACCGTTTGCAGCCGGGCAGAAACCAAGCCCCTGCTCCTAATATACCACTAACGGCAGTAATTATACCAAATTATGCTCTCTGACAAAAGCAAGCTTATTATCCCCGCTTTTTTACCAGCGGTAATGTGCAAATGCTTTGTTGGCATCTGCCATCTTATGCATATCTTCTTTTTTCTTAACAGCGGAACCGGTATTGTTTGCTGCATCCATTAGCTCATTAGCTAATTTCTCCTGCATTGTCTTTTCTCCTCTTTTACGAGAATAAAGCGTAAGCCAACGAAGAGCCAATGCCTGTCTTCTGTCCGGTCTGACTTCAATTGGTACCTGGTAGGTAGCGCCGCCGATACGTCTTGCCTTAACTTCCAGCACCGGCATGATATTATTCATAGCTTCTTCAAATACTTCAATTGCTTCCTTGCCGGTCTTTGCTGCAACCTGTTCAAATGCTCCGTATACGATCTTCTGTGCAGTACCCTTCTTACCGTCTAACATAATGTTATTGATAAGCTTAGTAACAATTTTGCTGTTATAAATCGGATCTGCCAATACATCTCTTTTCTGTATATGTCCTTTACGTGGCACGTTTCTTCCCTCCTTAATAATCCTTATTGAAATTCAATAAGATTTTCTTAATTCATCGGTACTCACATATCCCCAAGCCTTATGGGGCAGCATAGGCAATAACCCATACTTTCATTGTGTTCGCGCTCAGTTTAACTCCCTTTCAAATCTATTCCGCTATAGGAAAACAAGTTTCTTAAAAGTCGGTGATAAAACGCAGTCCATAGATTTTATCAGAAATCTGAAATTAAAAATTAACCCGGCACTTAATGATTAGTGAAAAAACCTAATGTTATTTACCTGCTTTCGGCTTCTTTGCTCCATACTTGGAACGGGCCTGCCTTCTCTTAGCAACACCTGCCGTATCCAGTGTACCTCTGACAATATGATAACGGGTACCGGGTAAATCTTTTACCCTGCCGCCCCTGATCAGAACAACACTATGCTCCTGAAGGTTATGACCTTCTCCCGGGATATAGCTGGTTACTTCGATACCGTTAGAAAGACGTACTCTGGCAATTTTTCTAAGAGCTGAATTAGGCTTCTTGGGAGTAGCTGTTCTGACTGCCGTACAAACACCTCTTTTTTGTGGTGCTGAACTGTCGGTAGCTCTCTTATTTAAGGAGTTAAATCCCTTTAGAAGAGCCGGAGAATTGGATTTCTTCTCAACTGTTTTTCTGCCCTTTCTAACTAATTGATTAAATGTAGGCATTAATTTTCACCTCCTGATGATTATTAAAATTACTTGGACTGCCTGTAGTTTTTGTATTAAATGCACACAGATATACACGCAATATAAAATCGCGCTTACTGATTATACTTTATATTTCAAATAATGTCAAGGGTTTAAAATGAATTCCAATGAATTCCCCCAATAAGGGACTGTTGCAAAACAGCTTCAACAATTCCCGTCCTTTTTATGGCGTAAATTAAGCTATTTGCAACAGCCCCTTGTCAAATACAAATCCGATGCAAGCCTTCGGGCCGTCAATATAAAATTTTTATCTTACAGGGCAAAATCCATTGTAGCAATCGTCATCAATAAGATCCTGGGTTTCGTCCACATCACATTGTGCCAGTAAATTATAGTCAATGGGTTTTATATTTTTTAACCGGTTTTCATAGTCCTCCTTTGTAGTACGTTCAAAGGGAAGCAGAGGATAGGTCTCTTCATAAAGAGGCAGAAACGTTATGCCTACTCCATAATCAAAATTCTGATACAGCCAATTTGCAACGTCATCCCATTCATTTTCTTTTACATGTACGGTTATGGAAGTATTGTGATCCGTCCAGTTTATCATGGATAATTTATATAATTCAAGCTGTTCGATTGCACCCACATCATATTTTGTTTTCCCTCCGGGCGCTTTAACCGGGAATTCAATTACTTTAACAGTACAGTTTTCATCAGTTTGCCCTACTTCATTATATATTGGATAACAGCCCTGTTTTTCAATCATTTTGTAAAGGGGATCCGAAGTTGTAATACGGATTCTTCTGATGTAATAAGCGGCGTGGGCATAATGTATGCCGCTGCTTACACAGGGCAGGGTTGATAAGGTACCTTCCGGTTTTATTGTTGTCATAAGGGCAGGTACCGATATGTTAAGCTCGCCGCAATACCGTTTTCCTTCCTCACGTACAACATCCCGTAAATGTTTAAAGAGTATTCCCAATTCTTCATAACTCATTTTCGTCCTGTTCACCATATCCATGATACCGGTTAAAGATACGCCCACAATCCTGTCTTCCTTCATAACCTGGTTCCATTCCGGAAGCTCCACGTCAACCAGTGTCATCCGGATGGCAACCCTTACAGAAAGTTTCAGTACCGTCTCCAGTTTTATAGTATCCAGTTCGTTTCTTTCATTTACAAAAGCGAGAAGGTTATTGGTGGTCAGGTTACAGCATTGTTTTGACCTTAACAGGATTTCTCCGCACGGATTCAAGCCTTCAAAGGTGCCTTTTCGGCGCAGAGCCTCCGCCTCATTGATAAATCCCGGTTCTCCGTTTATTCGTATGGAATGAAGAATTTCCTTAATACGCTCCAGAGAAGGCCTGCCGGTATAGAGGACCGAGTTGTTACTCATTTTGCGGTGGGATATTTCCTGGTCTTCTGTCCAATTGCCGTCTACCATTTTGTATATATCTTTCTTGGCATTCATGATTGCTTCATCCTCTTCATCGCAGATTATCATCATGGCACTGCGCCTCACACCTCCGGACACCACATTTTCACTGATTATGGTGGCTATATCCAGGATATCAATAGACCGGAGTATTCCGCTCTCATTATTATTTATTATCCTGTTTATCTTTTCAAACATTCTTTTTAAGGATTTGTGGCCCGAGGCCCTTCCGCCGAACCTGCGGAGTCTTTCTCCTTCCGGCCTTACATAGCTGTAATCCATTACGATTTTTTTAATATCTGCATATTCCTCATCCGAAATTAATTTAAGATAAGTCTCAAGAGCATCGCACCAGCCCTCTTTACTGTCCCCCACTTTAATACGCGCTGTTTTTTGGTCTCCGTCCACAGCTAAAGCCGTATCTTCCATGAGTTCCTTGGGAGTACGCTTACGTAAGCTCCCGTCATATATCCACTCCAGCCGGATTTTTCTGACCCTGGGTATCCGGCGGATTAGGCTGCGGTCAATCCGGACACCTACGCCGCAGCCTAACATGAGAAGATAAAATACATCCACAAAATCATGAAACTTTTCTATCATGGTAAAGCAGCAGTTATAGTTTGACAAGGGGTATTCCTTTACAATTTCAGTACCTCCCATATATAAGGTTCTCCCGGAGGTAAATGTCCTTAAATTATAAAGATTATCAAATAAGAGTTCCGCTTCCTTTACCTCTTCCTCCGGCTTTACCTCGATACCCTGTTTCTTTTTATAATCCGAACCTAACCGGATATTGTATTCCGTTGTCCGGAGTACGGTTTCAAACCAGTGCTCCCTTCTTTTTTCATCCTCTAAATATCTGGAATAAGTCCTTAAGTATACAAACTCTCCCAGCGGGCTTAACGGAGTATTTTTATTTTTATATTGGTTTAAAAATTGTTCCGATAATAGGTCTTCCATCCTTGTACCTCCGATCCAATCCGAATAATATGTCCTACTCTATTATGATTATAACCGCTGAAAATTACTCCTGTTCCAGCAGTCTGATTCCCCCATAATATAGAATATACTATATTATATTAAATGTTGTTAACACAGGAGGAACACAATATATTGTGTTATACATTATATACTAATACAATATATATGTCAATCAATAATAACAGCGTCCGACAAACGCAGGGAGTGAAATGATTCCGGGAAAAAAAGTCCGGCCGGGCTTTTTATGCAATAGGACGCAATTTCCTATGAGATAACAAACTACCGGCACAATTAATATGCCGGTAGCTGAAGATAAGTATATATTATTTTAGAACGGTTGGTTTTCCTGCCTGCTTTTCCAATTGGATTAGCTTCATTTTATGGTCCCAGCAGACTATCCAGCCAAATAGAGCACAAATTCATCGCCCCTCTGAATCCTGCGTAAGGGGGTTCATATTTATTAAAATTGCGGTTGTTAAGACTGCGGTTGATTATGGGGCCGGAATCTCTGCCTGCCATTTGATAAGCCGCTTTGTCAGCCATTAATATTCCGTCCAAATCCTTTGTGATATATTTTATCAGGTCATTTTCGTCCTGATAAGGTATGCACTCATCTTCGTAATCCGCCGCATCACACCAGACATATTTTTTCTTCATGCCCACTTCACCGACTGCAAAGTCCAAAATTCCCTTTACCACATCATAATTTCCTCCTATGGAAATTCCTGCTCTTTGAGGACTCACACAGGCAATCTGCCTGCAATAATCAAGGGCATAGCTCCCTTCTTTTAATTCGCTGCCCATAAATTCTTCGTTTAAAGCCAGGCCGAGCTTTTCTGCAATCTGTTCCAGCCAGCTGATAGTACCTTTATATCCATAGGGCCTTCCGTATATATAATCGGTATGAAATTTTTCTTTCAAAATTTCGGCGGCTTTTATTCCTTCTCTTCTTAAAACCAGATTAAAATGTGCTTCTCCCATTTTCTTTATCTGGCTGACCGAGGTATCAACAGTCAGAACACAAACTGCTTCCATACCAAGGGCAGATTTCAATATCCGTTTCAATTCATAAACATCTGCCTGATATTTGGCCAAATCAATACAGGAGCCTATCAGGTTATAAGTCACCGTTTCCGTCTTTTTTTCATGCCTGCCGTCTTCGGCCAGTTCTTTTACCAGACGATATAACCCCTCTTCTATTCCATGATAGAGTTTTTCATGAAAACCGCCCTTTTTCAGGGGGATAATTCTGTGGCCGGTTTCGTAGCGTACTTCTTCGCATAAAGCTTCCATATCAACTCCCGTGATTTCCGGCACGGCAGAAGGCAACGCAAATATAACTTCCGGGTTCTCTTTCTCTATAATTTCCCGGACGGCAAGAAAAAAACGCTTTGTAATTCCCAGCGCAATATCTTTTTCATCCAGATGGGTAGTATAGATCCTGCTGCCCGTACCAGGGCATGACTGCCATAACCACCTTTCAGCATAAAGCATATGACCCATGGAACCAAATTCCAAAACGGCTGCTTCCCGTACAGTTCCAAGTGTCCATAATAATCCCATTCTTCCCGAAGGCTTCGGTGCATACCTATAAAGACCCATGTAAATTTCCTTTCTCCGTTCCCAGTCTTTCCAGAATTAAACTTAAAAGCTCAATACTTCTTTCAAAGCCGCACAGGGAGGACATGCCGGCCAATGCGGAATCTGATATAATATTATCTTCTTTCAGCCCCTGGCAGCTGCCCAGAGAAAGCAGATGACAGACCTCGCCAAAAGCCTTCGAAATCAAAGCCCCGTCGGTAATATAAGTGATATACGGATCCTTTCCTAAGGCATTAATCCCTTCCTTATAGGAAAAACTATCCTCGTCAAACTCTTCTACATGCAGCAGTTCAGGCATCATACCCAGCTCGCATAAAAACAGGGCAGCCGGAAGGGTGTCAAATTCAGGATAAGTTGCAATATAGGGAATATTTAATAATTTATCCTTTGTCTTCCGTATACAATCCTGTAAAAATTCTTTCTTTTCCCAAAGCCTGCCGCATTCCTTAAGGGAAAGAATCTGAAAAATTTCTTCATAGCCTTTGGCAATATCTTCCGCAGTATACCTTCCTGCCATACAGACATATGGTATTCCGGCTTTGCTTAATGCTTTTCCTGCCTTTAACATTTTCTGGTTCAGGATAATGCTCAATACGGCTTCCCCGGACCGGCATAAGTCATCCATAGAAAAACCACGGACATATTCATTAATCTCATAGCCATTTTGTACGACTATATCTTTTAATAATTTAAATTCTTCCCCTCTGGCAGTGCCGAAAAAATTAACGCTTCTACTTTCTCCCGGTTTTTTGTCCATAGCCTGCACCAGCTGCTCCAAAGTATTTGAAAAACCGGACTGGTAGCCATTCCTCTTAAAGTGGGCGCCGTCAATAAATACTGCTTTTGCAGTCATATGCGGCTCCGCTTCCTCCAGTATGGAAGCCATATCCTCTCCGATAAGGGCCGGAACACAGGTTAATATTATTACGATTACTTGCGCCCCTTCCCTGCTCATCTGAAGGAGTGCCTTTTTCAGCCCCTTCCTGCAGCCAAACACCACTTCATTGGAATCCAGTTCATATGTATAATGCAGTTCCCCTTCTTTGCCATAAGGCGAGCCTGCCACAAATCTGCTGTAATAACCGCATTCCGCCATACCAACTACCAGACTGGATACTCCTCTGATACTGCCGATTGCCGCAAGAGCCATATGCAGCGGACAGTGGCTTCCGGGGCTTGCAGCCCGGTGTAAGAATTTAACTCCCGTATTATTATTTATTTCCGACAGCCGGTTTAAAAACTTAAACTCTTCTTTTATCATAATGCTCCTTACCTTACCCGGCGGCTTCAGCCAAATAACAAATCAGCCAGCTTATTATATTCTCCTGCCATATCACTTTTGGGAAAAGCGGAAACAACTGTTTTTCCCTCTTCCTCCGCCTTCTGGACTAAAGGATTTCTTTCTATTTTATAGATTATACCAGTTTCAATTTCACTGGCTGCATTCCTTACAAGTTCCTCTTCATTTTCAATATTTTTAGCATTTAATATGAGTCCCTTTAAAGAGGCATAGCTCCTCTTTCCAAAACTTTTTACCGCATAAGCTATGTTGCTTGCCGCATATAAGGACATCATTTCACCGGAGGTCACAATACAGACTTCCTCTGCATAACCGCCCCTTATGGGCATGGCAAAACCTCCGCAAACCACATCCCCCAATACGTCATAAATTACAATATCAGGTTCATAGATTTCATATGCATGCAGCTCCTCCAGCTTTTCAAATGCGGTTATGATTCCCCTGCCTGCACATCCTACTCCGGGAACCGGACCGCCTGCCTCCACACATAAAACGCCAAGGTCGCCTTCCGTTACAATATCCCCAAGCTCCACTTTATCCTTTTCTCTGAGCACATCCAGAACCGTCGGGATTTTAATTCCTTTTGTCAGATTTCTTGTGGAATCCGCTTTCGGGTCACACCCTATCTGCATAACTTTTTTCCCTTTTCCGGCCAGAGCCGCCGAAAGGTTGGAAACCGTTGTGGATTTTCCGATGCCGCCTTTTCCGTATATAGCTATTTTCTTCAATTAAGCACCTCTTTTGATTAATTTTTTATTCTTAGCTTTATTCAACAGTCTGTATGACATGCAGATAGGGCGGCCGGAATCCGGTTCGGAAACTATATTGGCATGTATCTGATAAACATCCATTAATACATCCTGGGTCATAACTTCCTCAGGAGTACCTGCTTTTATTATTTTACCCTCTCCCATGGCAATCATATAGTCCGCAAATCTCGCAGCCAGATTAAGGTCATGGAGCACCATAATTATGCTGCAGCCATGTTCTTTATTCAGTTCCTCCAGCAATTCCAGCACTTCAAGCTGATAAGCCATATCCAGATAAGTTGTCGGTTCATCAAGTAAAATCACATCTGTCTCCTGGGCTAAAGCCATGGCAATCCATACTCTCTGTCTCTGGCCGCCTGACAGATTATCAACTGTCTCATATCTTAACTCTTCCAGATTCGTTGCCTCCATGGCCCAGGTAATGATTTTTTTGTCTTCCGCCTTTAACCTTCCCAGACCTTTTTGGTAAGGATATCTGCCATAAGAAATTAATTCCTCTACGGTGAGTCCTTCCGGCGAGATGGGTGACTGGGGCAAAATCGCAAGCTTGCCGGCAAGCTCTCTGGTAGGCATTTTATGAATATCTTTTCCGTCTAAATATATGGCTCCCTTTTTTATATTCAAAATACGCCCTAAGGATTTTAACAAAGTAGATTTACCGCAGCCATTGGGCCCAATAATGGCAGTTGTCTTGCCTATGGGTATATCAATGGTTAGATCTTCAATAATAACTTTTTCACTATAACCTGCCTGAATGCTGTTAACTCTGATATTTTCCATTCTGATTCCTCCTAATATTCTAAATGGTATTTATTAAGTATATCACTCCTGCCCAAGATATTATATTACAATTACTTTTTTACCGTTGTTTTTCGGTTTTTCACTAAAAGGAAAATAAAATACGGAGCTCCTATAATGGAAACCACAATTCCCGTAGGGATTTCCGCAGGTTCCATAACTGTTCTTGCAATAATATCTGCTCCCAGCACCAATATGGCCCCTAAAAGAGCACAGGCCGGAACCAGGATTTTATGCCTTGCCCCCACCAGCCTTCTGGATAAGTGGGGGGCAATGAGTCCTACAAAATTAATATTTCCGCTGATTGCGACACAAGAAGCCGCAAGTGCAACCCCAAGGAACAGCAGCTTTCTTTTTTCCTTTGCGACTGCTACTCCCAAGCCCTTGGATATCTCATCTCCCATTACCAGGACGTCCATTTTCCTGGTAAGAAACAGAAGGATCAGAAAGCCGGCCAGTATCCATGGAAATAAGGCAATTACGGACTTCCAGGTTGTATTCCATATACTTCCCGCTTGCCAGGCCGCTAAAAATTCTGCCTGGGTATCATCTAATTTCAGAACCAATAAAGTCATAGCGGCATTAATTCCTGCCTGTATGGCCACACCATTTAACACCAGCCTTATGGGTGATATGCCGTAGGATTTCCTGTTGGACAGCATATAAATCACACTGCCCGTTAACAAGGCGCCAATTAAGGAAAAAACAGGCAAGGATATTATTTTGCCTGTTGTCAGGGTTCCGCTTAAGGTCATAAAGGCTAATACCACAATACCTGCGCCGGCATTAATTCCCATCAATCCCGGATCTGCCAGGGAATTCCTGGTAATGCCCTGGAGGATGCAGCCTGACAGGGAAAATCCTGCACCCACAAGCATGGCAATTATAATTCTGGGCAGCCGGAATTGAAATACAACAATGTTTTCTTTAACCGAACCTTTGCCTGCCAGAATTTGCAGCATCTCGGAAAGCTTTATATCCGTATACCCGGCATTCATGCTTATAAAAAATAATACAGGAAGCAGGAGGACCAGCACAAGTAATATTGTATAATGTCGTTTCGTATTTTTCTGCTTCACTTACAAATCCCCCTTTTGTTTTCCGGCAAAATATAAAAATACGGGAACCCCCAGAAGGGCAATTACCGCACCTACGGGAAGTTCCGAAGGAGGAATGAAAGTTTTGGAAAACAGATCTGCCGCCACTAACAGCAAAGCCCCTAAAACAGCACTGACCGGAATAATCAGGCGGTAATCGGGCCCTACCAGAAACCTGGAGAAATGAGGTACCATCATGCCGATAAACGTAACCGAGCCGGCTACTGCTACGGATGTCCCTGCTAACAAAACCACAAACAAGGTTCCTAAAAATTTAATCAGTTTCGTTTTTACTCCCAGACTTAATGCCACTTCTTCTCCCATGCTTAAAACGGATACTCCTCTGGATATCAGGACGGAGCCAAGCAGCGCCGCCGAAATAACGGGCACGGCAAGTTTTATCTGATTCCAGCCGGTACCTGACATGGAACCCATAGTCCAAAATGTGACATTTAACGTAACATTGCTGCCTAATGCTATTCCCTGGCTAAGGGCAGACAACAGGGTGCTGACCGTTGCTCCTGCAAGCACCAGTTTCATGGGATGGTTGTTCCCGGGTACCAGACTGCTGATGATATAGACCATGGCGGCACCAAGGGCTGCCCCGGAAAAGGACGCTAAAACAATCTGATAATAGGAGGCTCCTTTAAAATAAGCAAAGCAGACAGCTACTGCCAAACCCGCACCGGAGTTAAGTCCCATAATTCCCGTATCTGCCAGGGGATTTCTTGTCATTCCCTGCATAAGGGCCCCCGCCACCGCCAATGCACATCCTACAAAAGCCGCTCCGATTACCCTCGGCAGGCGCATATCCATTACCAGTAAGTGACTGGAATTGCCTTTTTCAAAAGCCGTAAAAGTCCTGATGACAGTTGATAAGGGAATGGCGGCGGCTCCCTGTGTAACGGACAGCAACATAAAAAAGAAAAGAAGTATTAATCCGGCAGTTATAATTACCGCTGCGATAAAACTTCTGCTTTTATTTATTTTCTGAATTCTGACTCTATTTTTCATTGATTCGTACTGCTCCCGGAAGTTATTGAAACTTACACGCTGGCTGAATACTGTTAAACGGATATTTATAACCCTCTGTCGCATCAGCAACATATTTCCAATCCGCCGGAGTGCGCTTCAAAGCGAAGCGTTTTTATCTCATAAGAGAACTTTCCTATAAGATTAGAAAGGGGCTGCTGCAACAGCCCCCTCCAGTCCGCGCATTATTCTGCCAAAAGTGTATCAACTATCATATTAACCGTATACTGGGTTGCCAATCCGCTGGGTGCATGACCTCCTCCGTCAAGTCTTACAACATGGCCTGCCTGCACCGCCTTTAAGGATTGCCACACCGAATTTTTGGTCAGTTCATCATAAATTGCTTCATCCCCGTCAAAAACATTCACAAAAATATAATCCGGATTCATGGCCACAATCGCCTCCATGGATACCTGTTCATAGTTTTCTGATGTAGTATAGCCTTCCGGTGCGGTCAGACCCAATCCGGTTTCCCCGTCATATAAAACGGGACGATAAGCACAGTAATATCTGTCTTCGCCCATTATTGACAACTGCAATATTGTTTGTCCTTGATATTTTTCCTGTAATTTGGTACGGGCTTCCTCTATCTTCTTATCAAATTCGGCAATTACTTCTTCCGCCTTCTCTTCTCTTCCCACCAGCTTGCCTACTTCGCGGAGGCTCAATCTCCAGTCCATTTTTGTTTCAGGACCAAATACGGCTACAGGCGAAATTTTCTCGAAGTTAGTTACATCAATATTACTGGGGTCTGCTTCCTGCTGCAAAAACAGATCCGGCTGGAGATCCAGTAAAAGTTCCAGATTCACTTCGGAAGATCCAAGATCGATTACCTCTCCCATATCCTGGCCCTGAAAGGCATCCCAGGTCGCCAGGTAATTTTCGGCACCGGATGCCGCAATTGGAGTAATATCCAGCAACAGCAGGGTTTCCCAAAGAGGCAGGTAATTGGTAGCTATTTTTACAGGCTCTTTCTCTATAACAACCTCTCTACCGGCAGCATCAACATATGTATAAGGATACTCTTTTTCCGACGCAGCGGCATCGTCAGCAGAATTCCCGTCACTTTCCCCGGCTGCTTCCCCGCTCTGGGGTGCTTCCGACATGTCTGTTTCATCACTTGTCTGAACCTCTGCCCCTGTTTCATTGCCGGAGGTACTGCTGCTTTCTTTTCCGCACCCAACTGCAAAAACTGCAGCGAATACGGTTATTATAAATAATCTGATTATTTTTTTCATTTTAACACCCATTGCATGGAGCTGTTCTGCTCCATTGCCACAATATAGAAGCGGTTGAGAGAATCCATATGTGGCTTTCCTTTCTTTTCTTATATTTTCTTTCAACCAGTTATATGTACGCTCTGGTATGCCGTCCTGTTCATAGTCAGAGGGGCCGGACATACCATCGATACTGTGCTCCTGCAACCACAATAAATCGATTGTGATTGTCATTCTCATTTGACGTGTAAACTATACCATACTACTGAAAATTGTAAAATAGATTTTTTTCAAATCCTCCATGGATTTTTTTCTAAATTATTTCGATAGGCACTTGGGGAAATTCCCGTATTCTTTTTAAAAATACGGCTGAAATGTAGCGGATCTTCATATCCAACCATATCCGATACCATGGTGATGGAATAATTTTCATATTCCAGAAGTTCTTTCGCCCGCTTTATTTTGCATTGTATCAGATACTTTTTGGGACACATACCCATTCTTTTTAAAAACACGTAGTAGAATTGCTTGGAATCCATACCAAGTTTTTCCGCCAATTGGGATACGGTCAGACTCTTATCCAGATTATTATGTATATAATCTATAATGTGCCCGATGGATTCTTCTTTTGAATCCAGCATAGCTTCCTGGGCAGATTGGAGCATCTTTTCCAAAACGTCATATAACATGGTCTTACACTTTAAAGCGCCCAACGGACCGCTCTCCTCCTGAAAGCTTAACAGCTTCTGTAACAGCGGCTCCAGCTCCAGACTTTTGGCTGAACCGATATTTAAGACAAAGTTCTTTGTTTCCAGGTACTTTTTAATATTTTCATTTCCGGTTATCTTGTAGTGAAATAAGATATATTTCCATTCAGTGGTACCGATTACCTCCTTATCCAGTTTAACACCGGAGCCTGCATGCAATAAAATTCCCGGTTCCAGTTCAACCGTATACTTATCTATTGTAAATCTCGCCTTCCCCTTTAAGGGTATTACAAATCCGCATACACCGTGGAAGGTTGTACTGTTCAGCGACCTCCCTCCGGGAGGAATCGTAATGGAATATATATCATAGAATCCTATATTTGCTTTTGTAAAAGATATAATTAAATCGTTCAAATCAAAACCCATAGATAATCCCTTCTTCATTATTAACATGATTATTATATGGAAGGCTTCGGTTAGTCATATCTAACTTGTATTAGATACTACCATGACAAAAGAAATTTATCAAGTCTTAATTGGACATGATTACGGCAAATGATTCTTTTGTGTCCGTCATTCACATCTGCCGCATAGCGTTTTTTGCGCAATAGGACAAAATTTCTCATTGCAGAAAAAGCCTGCCCGAAACAAAAGTTTTATATCTTTCATTTCAGGACAGGCTTACATCAACATAACAAATTATTCTTTACTACTCGTTTTCTCCGGTATAATCATCCGTTATAAAGTCATCTTCACCAAAATCTTCATCATTTAATTCTTCATCTTCAAATTCGCCGACTTCAATACCGTCTATGTCATCCATATTAGCCTCAGAGTAATGGAAATTTGAATAATCTTCATCTTCAAAATCTTCAGAAATTAATAATTCTTCATCCATATCACTGTCTAATTTTACGGAACGATATCTCTTCATGCCGGTACCGGCAGGTATCAGCTTGCCAATAATAACATTCTCTTTCAAACCAATAAGCGGATCAATCTTACCGTTAATAGCTGCCTCGGTTAAAACTTTCGTGGTCTCCTGGAAGGAGGCGGCAGACAGGAAGGAATTCGTCGCCAGGGATGCTTTGGTAATACCAAGCATTACCTGTTTGCCTTCGGCTGAAGGTAATTCCTGAACTTTCAGTTTTTCATTAATATCCTCAAAGTCTAACGTATCCACTAATTTGCCGGGCAGCAAATCCGATTCACCGCTGGTTTCGATGCGGATTTTCTTAAGCATTTGACGAACGATAACCTCAATATGCTTATCATTGATTTCAACACCCTGCAGACGGTATACCCGCTGAACTTCCTGGATCATATAATCCTGAACGGCACGGACACCCTTAATTTTAAGGATATCATGAGGATTCACACTGCCTTCCGTTAATTCATCCCCGGCTTCCAGTATATCTCCGTCCGCTACTTTGATTCTGGAGCCATACGGAATTAAATAAGCCTTAGATTCTCCGGTTTCGTCATTGGTTACGATTACTTCGCGTTTTTTCTTTGTATCCTTTATAGTAACAACACCGCCGAATTCGGCGATAATTGCAAGTCCCTTAGGCTTTCTTGCTTCAAAAAGTTCTTCTACACGGGGAAGACCCTGTGTAATATCATCACCTGCAACACCGCCGGTATGGAAAGTACGCATAGTAAGCTGTGTACCCGGTTCACCGATAGACTGGGCGGCAATAATACCCACAGCCTCACCAACCTGAACCGCTTCACCGGTTGCCATGTTGGCACCATAGCATTTAGCGCATACACCGATATGGGACTTGCAGGTAAGAATGGTACGGATTTTAATTTTGGCATTATAACCGGCTTCCCGTACTTTTTTGGTGGCAACAATTCTTGCCGCTCTATTCGGTGTAATCATATGGTTTGCTCTTACTATAATTTCTCCGTCATCATCCTCAATAGTTTCACAGGAATATCTTCCGGTAATTCGTTCTTCCAGACTTTCAATCAATTCATTGCCGTCGGTAAATGCCTTAATCCACATACCGGGAATTTCTTTTCCTTCACAGCAGTCCACTTCCCGGATAATTAAATCCTGGGATACGTCAACCAGACGGCGTGTCAGATATCCAGAGTCGGCGGTACGAAGAGCAGTATCAGAAAGGCCCTTTCTTGCACCATGGGCAGAAATAAAGTATTCCAATACGTCAAGTCCTTCACGGAAATTTGACTTAATAGGCAGCTCAATGGTTCGGCCGGAAGTATCTGCCATAAGACCACGCATACCTGCTAACTGTTTAATCTGCTTATCGGAACCACGGGCTCCGGAATCAGCCATCATATAGATATTGTTATATTTATCAAGACCGCTCAGAAGGGCGTCCGTAATGTCATCATCAGCAACCTTCCAGGTGTCAATTACCGCTTTATATCTTTCATCTTCCGTCATAAGACCCCGGCGGAAATTCTTGGATATTTCTTCCACTCTTGCTTCTGCTTCCGCAATAATGGTTTTCTTCTGCGGGGGTACCGTCATATCGGATATAGATACCGTCATGGCGGCTCTGGTGGAATATTTATACCCGAGTGCCTTAATTGCATCCAGGGTTTCGGCAGTCTTTGTGGCACCATGAGTATTGATGCACTTTTCCAGAATCTTCTTTAACTGCTTCTTTCCAACGTGGAAATCAATTTCCGGCAATAGAAAGCTTTCGGGTTTTGAACGGTCAACAAAGCCTAAATCCTGGCTGATAATTTCATTGAATATTAAGCGTCCCAAAGTAGATTCTATTATCTTTGATTCCAGAATACCCTCACTGTTAATACCTGATCTTCTTATCTTAATCAGGGCATGTAAAGTAATGGCACCATTCTCATAAGCAAGAATTGCCTCATTTACACTCTTAAAGCAATGGCCTTCCCCTTTATCACCGGGCTTCTGCAAAGTCAGGTAATAGATACCAAGCACCATATCCTGGGAAGGAACAGCAACGGGAGCACCATCGGAGGGCTTTAATAAATTGTTGGGAGACAACAGTAAAAATCTGCATTCCGCTTGGGCTTCCACGGATAAAGGCAGATGCACCGCCATCTGGTCACCGTCAAAGTCAGCATTAAAAGCGGTACATACCAGAGGATGGAGTTTAATAGCCTTACCCTCTACCAATACCGGTTCAAAAGCCTGAATACCCAGTCTGTGAAGCGTCGGAGCACGATTTAGCATAACCGGATGTTCCCTGATTACCTCCTCCAATACATCCCAGACTTCTGACTGCAGCCTTTCCACCATTTTTTTAGCGGATTTTATATTATGGGCAGTTCCCCTGGCCACCAGTTCCTTCATAACAAAAGGCTTAAATAATTCGATTGCCATTTCTTTCGGAAGACCGCACTGATAAATCTTTAACTCAGGACCTACAACGATAACGGAACGTCCCGAATAGTCAACACGTTTACCAAGTAAGTTCTGGCGGAAGCGCCCCTGTTTACCCTTTAACATATCGGATAATGACTTTAAGGCACGGTTTCCGGGTCCGGTTACCGGTCTTCCTCTTCTGCCGTTATCGATAAGGGCATCCACTGCTTCCTGGAGCATTCTCTTTTCATTACGTACAATAATATCAGGAGCTCCTAATTCAAGAAGCCTCTTTAAACGGTTATTGCGGTTTATAATCCTTCTGTATAAATCATTCATATCGGAAGTCGCAAAACGGCCGCCGTCCAATTGCACCATAGGCCTTAAATCCGGCGGAATAACAGGAACTACGGATAAAATCATCCATTCCGGCCTGTTGCCGGATTCCCTGAAAGCTTCCACTACTTCCAGCCTTTTAATGATTCTCGCTCTTTTTTGCCCGGTTGAATCCTTTAAGCCCTTCTTCAGCTCGGCGGATTCCGCCTCTAAGTCAATGGCAAGCAGAAGCTCCTGAATTGCTTCCGCACCCATACCAACCCTGAATTTATTGTTGTACTTTTCATAGGCTTCTCTGTATTCTTTTTCATTTAAAACCTGTTTATACTGTAAATCCGTGCTTCCCTTATCCAATACAATATAGGCGGCAAAATAAAGAACTTTTTCCAGAGTTCTCGGCGATAAGTCCAAAATAAGCCCCATCCTGCTTGGAATTCCTTTAAAGTACCATATATGGGATACCGGAGCCGCAAGTTCAATATGGCCCATCCTTTCTCTGCGGACGCTGGCTTTAGTAACCTCTACACCGCACCGGTCGCATACCACTCCCTTGTATCTGATTTTCTTATATTTCCCGCAATGACACTCCCAGTCTTTACTGGGTCCGAATATTTTTTCACAGAATAAACCGTCTTTCTCCGGTTTTAAAGTTCTGTAATTTATTGTCTCAGGCTTCTTTACTTCACCCCTTGACCATTCTCTGATTTTCTCAGGAGAAGCTAAGCCAATTTTAATCGCATCATAGGTAATCTCACCGGTACTTTCATTATTTACAACTTCTGGCATCATCTGGCACTCCCTTTCATATTTTCTACACTAGACTTCCGGCTATCGGATGTCTGATAATGAATTAATCTTCAGGGTCATCATCCATTTCACTCAGGTTAACCGTCTCCTCATCAAAGGAATCGAAGAAGCTCTCTTCATCTTCAGCAGATGTCTCACGATATCCGGCTTCGCCGTAATCTTCATCATATCTGAAATTGTTGTCACCCTCAATTAATGGTGTTAAATCACCGTCACCGTAATCTATATTTTCCGTCATCTTAACTTCCTGACCATGTTCATCTAAAACAATAACATCAAGTGCCAATGACTGCAATTCCTTAAGCAGTACCTTAAAGGACTCAGGAATACCCGGCTCAGAAATGTTTTCGCCTTTAATAATAGCCTCATATGTTTTCACACGTCCGGTAACATCATCGGATTTAACCGTTAATATCTCCTGCAGCGTATAAGCAGCACCATATGCTTCCAGTGCCCAAACTTCCATTTCACCGAACCTCTGGCCGCCAAACTGTGCTTTACCGCCAAGAGGCTGCTGTGTTACCAGGGAATAAGGACCGGTGGAACGTGCATGGATTTTATCATCTACCAGGTGATGAAGCTTTAAGTAATGCATAAAGCCTACGGTAACAGCCCCGTCAAAGAATTCTCCGGTTCGTCCGTCACGAAGTCTTACCTTACCGTCACGGTTAATCGGAACACCTTTCCATTCGTCCCTGTATTCTTTGTTGTTAAGCAGATAATCCATTAGTTCCGGGTCTAATATATCTTTATATTTTTCTTCAAAAGCTTCCCAGTCCGTATTGATATAATCATTGGCTAATTCCAGCGTATCCATAATGTCATACTCGTTGGCTCCGTCAAAAACAGGAGTGGCAGCCTTTACGCCAAGCACTTTTGCCGCAAGACTTAAATGTATTTCAAGCACCTGTCCAATATTCATACGGGAAGGCACGCCCAATGGATTTAATACAATATCCAAAGGTCTTCCGTTGGGTAAAAACGGCATGTCTTCCGCCGGCAATACCCGGGAAACAACACCCTTGTTGCCGTGACGGCCGGCCATCTTATCGCCAACCTGAATTTTTCTCTTCTGTGCTATATATACACGTACGGTTTGGTTTACACCCGGGGATAATTCATCCCCGTTTTCCCTGGTAAATACTTTCGCATCAACAATAATTCCATATTCACCGTGAGGAACTCTTAAAGAGGTATCCCTTACTTCCCTTGCTTTTTCTCCGAAAATTGCACGAAGCAGTCTTTCTTCCGCAGTCAGCTCGGTTTCTCCCTTAGGGGTTACCTTGCCGACTAAAATATCCCCGGCACGGACTTCGGCACCGATTCGGATAATACCTCTTTCATCCAGATCCTTAAGGGCATCGTCGCCGACGCCGGGAACATCTCTTGTGATTTCTTCCGGCCCCAGCTTCGTATCTCTGGCTTCAGCCTCGTATTCTTCAATGTGGACAGAGGTATAAACATCCTCCTGGACTAATCTCTCACTTAATAATACGGCATCCTCGTAATTATAACCTTCCCAGGTCATAAATCCGATTAACGGATTCTTGCCAAGGGCTAATTCACCCTCGGAAGTAGAAGGCCCGTCGGCTATTACCTGGCCGGCTTCCACTCTGTCTCCTTTGGAAACAATCGGCCTTTGGTTGATACAGGTGCCCTGGTTACTTCTTGCAAATTTTAACAATTTATATGAATTTTTAGTACTGTCATCATGCTTAATAATAATTTCCCTTGAGGTGGACCTTTCCACAATACCCGGCTTTTTTGAAACAACACAGACACCGGAGTCTACCGCAGCCTTCAACTCAATACCGGTACCAACAACCGGTGACTCTGTTATTAACAGCGGAACAGCCTGGCGCTGCATGTTGGAGCCCATTAATGCCCGGTTGGCATCGTCATTCTCAAGGAATGGAATCATGGCTGTAGCCACGGAGAATACCATCTTAGGGGATACATCCATCAGGTCAATTTTAGGCTTCTCAAATTCGGAAAATTCTTCTTTATAACGTCCGGAAACATTCGTTCCGATAAAATAACCATTTTCATCCAGAGCCTCGTTTGCCTGTGCAATCACATATTTATCTTCCTCATCCGCAGTAAGATAGACAACTTCGTCCGTAACTCTTGGATTCTTCATATCGGATTTATCTACTTTACGGTAAGGCGCTTCAATAAAACCATATTCATTAATGATCGCATAGGATGCCAGAGAGTTGATAAGACCGATGTTGGGACCTTCCGGAGTTTCTATGGGACACATTCTGCCGTAATGGGTATAGTGAACGTCACGGACCTCGAAACCTGCACGGTCTCTGGATAAACCTCCCGGTCCCAAGGCGGATAAACGCCTCTTATGGGTTAACTCACCCAATGGGTTATGCTGGTCCATAAACTGTGAGAGCTGTGAACTTCCAAAAAACTCCTTAACAGCAGCGGTCACCGGTTTAATATTAATTAAAGACTGGGGGCTGACACCTTCCAAATCCTGGGTAGTCATTCTTTCCCTGACCACACGCTCCATTCTGGAAAGTCCGATTCTGTACTGGTTCTGCAGCAGCTCACCCACTGCCCTGATTCTTCTGTTTCCTAAATGATCTATATCATCTGCATTACCAATACCGTATTCCAAATGAATATTGTAATTGATGGATGCAATTATATCTTCCTTCGTAATGTGTTTTGGTATTAATTCACTGAGGTTCTTTTTTATTGCCGTCTTAATATCTTCTATATCTTTAAATTCATCCAGAATGCCTTTTAGTACCGGATAATAAACTTCCTCCGTAACACCCAGTTCTTCCTTATTAACATCTGCATAGCAGGCCAAATCAACCATTAAGTTGGAAAGCACTTTAACATTACGTTCCTCCGCTTGTACCACAATGGAACGCACCGCAGCATTTTGAATTTCATCCGCAATTTGTTCCGTGACAACGGTACCGGCTTCTGCGATAATTTCTCCGGTCTCTTTATTAATAACATCTTCTGTTAAGGTAAAACCAACAACACGGTTCCTCAATGCCAGCTTCTTATTAAATTTAAATCTGCCGACCTTAGCCAAATCATATCTTCTTGGGTCAAAGAACATGCTGTTTATAAGAGATTCTGCGCTCTCTACGGAAAGCGGTTCACCCGGCCGCAATTTTTTATACAATTCAAGTAAGCCATCCTGATAATTATCAGATGGGTCTTTGGTTATACTGGCTGTAATTTTAGGTTCTTCACCAAATAAATCCTGTATTTCCACATTGCTTCCAATGCCCAGAGCACGAATCAGAACGGTGATAGGCACCTTTCTGTTACGGTCAACGCGAACGTAAAAGATATCATTGGAGTCTGTTTCATACTCCAGCCAAGCGCCTCTGTTGGGAATTACGGTTGAGGAATACAGTCTTTTACCTATTTTATCATGTCCGATTGCATAGTAGATACCGGGGGAACGTACTAACTGGCTAACAATAACTCTCTCAGCACCGTTAATGACAAAAGTTCCTGTCTCCGTCATTAATGGTAAATCGCCCATAAAAATATCGTGCTCATTGATTTCATCGTTCTCTTTGTTGTGAAGTCTGACTTTAACCTTAAGAGGAGCGGCATAGGTTGCATCTCTTTCCTTACACTCTTCAATTGAATATTTCACATCATCTTCACACAGCACAAAATCCACAAACTCCAGGCTTAAATGACCGCTGTAATCTTCGATTGGAGAAATGTCATCAAATACTTCTTTCAGTCCTTCTTCTAAAAACCATTGATATGAGTTTTTCTGAACTTCAATAAGATTCGGCATTTCCAATACTTCCTTCTGCCTCGAGTAGCTCATTCTTACGCCGTTACCAACTTTGATTGGACGTATCCTGTTTTTATCCATTGACGTTTTCACCCCTTGATATTTTATTTAACATAAGACAGATGCCCGGGCTTATGGCAGGGCATTCACCCAGGTAAAGCCATTGTCTGATATGCATTAATATTTCCATGAAATAGTCCCCTTTCACTCTGACTGACGGGTTCAGAAATATTATAGAATATTTTTATGAAAATACTTTTCATTTTAACATTTATGTGCTATAATGAGTATTGTAGGCATATTACAGCACAATAGTGCATCTTTCATATTATCATAAGGTTTTCAAGATGTCAACATATTTTTGTTGACTTTTTCTATTTCTCCTGAAACATAAACAGATAATTCCTTAACTTAATTGTATACCCAAAAATAGATACTCTATACGGGGGACCCCTGCCTTTTTCATGAAGTCCGCCACAGCGCGACCCAAAGCGGAGGATTTTTATCTCATAGGACGAACTTTCCTATGAGATAAAAAGTCTGTCCCAAAAAAACCCGGGAACAGACTTTAGAATTAACCGATTATTATTTAATTGTAACTTTAGCGCCTTCCGCTTCAAGCTTAGTTTTGATTTCGGCAGCTTCATCTTTAGAAGCACCTTCTTTAAGGGTTTTAGGAGCTCCGTCAACAAGATCTTTTGCTTCTTTTAAGCCCAAACCTGTGATTTCACGAACAACCTTGATAACCTTAACCTTGTTAGCACCAACTTCTGTCAATTCTACGTCAAATTCTGTCTTTTCCTCTTCCGCTGCGGCTCCGCCTGCTGCCGGTCCGGCTACCACTACACCTGCTGCTGCGGATACACCGAATTCTTCTTCGCATGCTTTTACCAATTCATTTAATTCTAATACTGTTAAGCCTTTAATAGCTTCAATAAATTCCTGAGTAGTCATTATGATATACCTCCGTTTTATAATTTTAAACTATTTTTTGATTCATTTTATACTTAATGATATTCCTTATGCCGCTCCTTCTTGCTTATCAGCAATCTGCTTAAGAACACGGGCAAAGTTGGAAATAGGAGACTGCAAGCTTCCAAGTAATTTGGAAATAAGCACTTCTCTTGAAGGAATTGTTGCCACAAGCTGAACGCCTTTTGCGTCATAATAGTTTCCTTCAATAACACCGGCTTTAAACTCTAACTTGGGAGAAGTCTTAATTACTTCATTGATGATTCTTGCGGGAGCAGTTGCATCCTCAACACCAAATGCAACGGCTGTCGGTCCTTCTAAATGTTTGTCTAAAGCTTCGTATACGGTTCCCTCAAATGCACGCTTTAACAATGTATTTTTGTAAACTTTATATACAACACCTGCTTCTCTTAACTGCCTACGAAGTTTCGTATCTTCTTCCACAGTAAGTCCGCGGTAGTCTACAGCTATGATTGCTTTAGCACTGTTTACATGTCCTTTAATCTCGTCAACGATAGGTTGTTTAAGTTCTACATTTGCCATTCTAGTACACCTCCTTATAGATTTTACGCAAATACTGCTTATGCTTTATGATTAGTCCAAGGAAAAAATAAGTCCCTTACTGTATGACAGTAAGGGACTTTATAAGTCATCTTAAGATTCTTATCCCTCGGTAGGCGTTTTCATCTTATGCCTTGCGGCACCTACTGTCTTCGGCAGTGATTGCATTAAAAAGTATAACATTAATCTATTATAGTGTCAACCATAAATCAAATTTTCTTTGCAAAATTACTGGCTTAATTTAGCTGTGTTTAATTTCACACCAGGTCCCATAGTGGAAGCTAATGTAACGCTTTTAAGATATTGTCCTTTTGCAGCAGAGGGCTTTGCTTTATTGATTGCACCGATCAGCGTCTGGAAGTTGTCCGCTAACTGCTCTTCGCTAAAAGAAGCTTTTCCCAACGGCACATGAATAATATTTGTTTTATCTAATCTGTACTCAATCTTACCTGCTTTAATATCTTTAACAGCTTTTGTTACATCCATGGTAACAGTTCCCGCTTTCGGGTTAGGCATTAAACCCTTGGGTCCGAGAACACGGCCTAAGCGGCCTACAACACCCATCATATCCGGAGTTGCAACTATAACGTCAAAATCCAGCCAGCCTTCATTCTGGATCTTAGGTACTAATTCTTCACCGCCAACATGATCTGCACCGGCCGCTTCTGCCTCACCAACCTTATCGCCCTTTGCAAATACAAGCACTTTGACAGTTTTGCCGGTTCCATGAGGCAGAACAACTGCGCCACGTACCTGCTGGTCAGCATGACGTCCGTCAACACCAAGTCTGATGTGGGCTTCTACTGTTTCATCGAATTTAGCAACTGCTGCTTTCTTAACTAAACTAATTGCATCTGCTGCATCATATAAAGTAGCTCTGTCGATAAGCTTGGCAGCTTCAGCGTATTTCTTTCCTCTTTTCATTCTATTAACCTCCTAGTGGTAGTATCGGGAGTATACAAAATTTTTCATGTATTGCGAAAATTGCACGGCAATTTTCTATGGCTGCTTCATAGCCATTACCCTCCCACAGTATTACAGTTTCTTAGTCAACAACCGTGATTCCCATGCTTCTTGCAGTACCGGAAATCATGCTGATTGCTGAATCAATGTTTGCTGCGTTTAAGTCAGGCATTTTAAGTTCTGCTATTTTCTTTACTTCTGCTTTTGTAATGGTAGCAACCTTGTTCTTATTCGGTACGGCAGAACCGGATTTCAGATTGCATGCCTTCTTTAAAAGAACTGCAGCAGGCGGAGTTTTTGTAATAAAGCTGAAGCTTCTGTCCTGATATACCGTAATTACAACAGGAATAATCATGCCATCTTGATCTGCTGTTCTTGCATTGAATTCTTTAGTAAACTGTACGATGTTAACACCATGCTGGCCCAAAGCCGGCCCAACCGGCGGGGCTGGTGTAGCCTTTCCAGCAGGGATTTGTAATTTAATATAACCTGTAACTTTCTTTGCCATTATAGAATACCTCCTAAAATTGTGGTCTTATCGGGATTGCCCTCCCACCATCCGGATTGCTTTCCTTATTAGAAAATCCATACTCCGGATGTTTTGCAATTACATTTTTTTGATATCCGTAAAACTTATTTCGACAGGAGTTTCACGTCCAAACATATCAACACTGATTGTGACAATCTGTTTATGAGTATTAATCTGCTTAATGATTCCTGTTGTATTCTCCCACACACCGGAGATTACCTCTACAGTATCACCTATTTCAAAGTCTATCACAACATCATCTTTTCTGATTCCCATTGACTTCATTTCCATTTCCGTTAAGGGAACCGGTTTGGATCCGGGACCGACGAATCCTGTAACGCCTCTCGTATTACGAACTACGTACCAGGTATCGTCGTTCATTTCCATGTTAAGCAAAACATATCCAGGGAACATCTTCTTCTGAACTTTTTTCTTAACGCCGTTCTTTACTTCAATTACATCCTGAAGGGGAACGGAAACCTCCAATATCTGATCTTGAAGTTTTCTGTTTTCTATTGTTTTCTCAATGTTGGCTTTTACCTTATTCTCATATCCTGAGTAAGTATGAACAACGTACCAATTCGCCTTTGACATATAATCACCTATATCCTATTTGATAAGAACTTCTATACCGTATTTAATGCCTAAATCCAATATAGAAATTATTACACCTAAAATTACGGATATTACAATGACCGCCACCGACTGCTTCGCTAGTGATTCTCGGTCAGGCCAGACGATTTTATTAAATTCCGCCTTCAAACCTTTAAACCAGCTTTTCTTTGGAACTTTATCCGTGGTATTAGCAGTATCTCCCATATTTTCACTTTCCTTTCTTAACAATGCAGTTATAAAGTACCCATCAAAACAACCCTTTGTTATTTGTTATAAGGATTATCTTAAATTAAATAAAACCTTTATATAATTCTCTGCCTGTATAGAAGATTAGTCATCTTACTTTGTTTCTTTGTGTAATGTGTGTGATTTACAGAACTTACAATACTTTTTAGTTTCCATTCTGTCTGGATGTGTTTTCTTTTCCTTTGTCATGTTATAGTTACGTTGTTTACATTCTGTACATGCCAATGTAATCTTTACGCGCACAACTTCCACCTCCGCTTAAATTTTAAATTATGTGGACTTTCATTTTACATCATGATTCTGTAATCATTTATATGTTTTGTAAAATATCCGGTACACGGTTTTTAGGCATAAAAAAAAGACCTCTTCCATCGCTAGTCTAATATAACATACTCTATCTCGTACGTCAATATTTTTTTTAAAATGCTATATAATTATAATACTTCTTAAGAATTATTTCAAGTTTTATTTAAAATTTCGATAAAAATTCATAATTTCTTAATTTTTCAGCAAATCCAGTAACAGAAACTTAATATTACAGTGCGTACTTATAACAGGCTGCCGTAATCAGCCGCCATAAACGAATCCATTTCTCTTTGGGAAACGGCCTGTAATTTGGAGTCTGTCCGGCAGTTGATATGGAAATATCATTGATTTACTTTAAAATTTTTAACGGACCCGCCTTTAACCAGCTGAACTTTCAGATATATATTATCCAGAGAAGTAGTCATCGGGCTTTCAATTAAATTAATGAGCTGCCTGGCAGCTTCCGCTCCAATCCTGTCCGTATCCTGCTTGATGGTGGTAAGCTTGGGCTCCAGGGCCTGTGCAACCGAGATACCGTCATACCCTGCCACCGATATATCGTCGGGTATTTTAAGACCCAGTCTTCTTGCGGTGTTCATAACACCCAGGGCAGCATAATCGTCCGATGCAATGATACAGGTAGGCGGTGCAGGCAATTGAAGCAGGCCCAGGGCCAATTCTTCAGCAGATTCCGCACTGCGGTATATTCCCTCCACGTAATACTCCTCCGGAATTAAGATACCGTTTTCCCTCAATACATTATTAAAACTGACTAAACGGTTATGTGTTACGAAGGATCTGGTTCCATGAATATATGCAATTTTTGTATGTCCCTGATTAATAATATATTGAGCCAGCTGCCTCATTCCGTCCACATTATCGGACAATACGGAAATCGCTTCATTAAATGCATGGTCTATGGTTACAACAGGATAATCACTGTTAACTAATTCCAGCACTTCCGGTTCGTTAAATTCGGCGCACGCAATAAAAACACCGTCAAAATTACGGCAGCGGCAGTGGTCCAGATAGGTCATCTTCCGGTTGCCTATATTATGTTCTATGAATGTAATATCATATCCCCGTTTAGCTGCCTTTTCCTTAAAGGAAGCCAAAATATGGGCAAAATATTCGTTCCGCAGGCCGTGGTTGGTTAAAGTGGAAAACAGTACTCCTATATTATAAGTTTTCCTCATCTTCAGCACCCTGGCATTGGCCTCCGGCAGATATCCGGTTTCTCTGGCTGCTTTTAAAACCATTTGCCTTGTCGTTTCGCTGATATCCTGATACCCATTCAATGCCTTACTGACAGTCGAAACCGACACACCGCATTTTAATGAAAGCTCTTTTATTGTTGCCACTTTTTTCACCACCGTCATTTCCTTTACAAGTTAGATAATTTCATCTGCACTTTTAACAGCCAGACTCCAAGTAATCCTACCACAAGTCCTGTTATGGTACCGGCAATAAGCAGCACCGGCAGATAATATGCAATACTTTTCGTCTGCAGAACTACGATTGCCACTGCAATCTGCCCGATATTGTGGCTGATACCTCCGGCTACGCTCACTCCTATGATGCTGAAGGCCTTCCCTTTTTTGCAGATACACATAACCAGCCAGCTAAGCAGGCCTCCGGCTATACTGTATAATATTCCGGCCATGTTTCCAAAAGTAAATCCAACCAGTATAATTCTGATACAGGATATTACAAAGGCTTCCTTCACTCCCATTGCATACAATACCGTGAGAACCACTATATTGGCCAGACCAAGCTTAACACCGTAAATACCTACGGAGAAAGGAATCAGTACTTCAATATAGCTGAATACAAAGGCCAGTGCAACAAACATGCCGTAAAAAGCCGCCTTTTTTGCTTTGGAACTTCTCATTTCATTTATTTCCTTTCTTTAGTAAATCCCGTTAACTTAATTTAAGAAAGAGGCAAACAAGCTCTAAGCTCCCAAAGATTTTTCTTTCCAGTCCGATAAAATTACCCTCGTAGGACATTTCTGGGCACATTTGCCACAGTTGGTACATTTGCTGTAATCTATTCGGGCAAGGTTGTTTTCCACTTTAACCGCATCATATTCACAGGCCCTGACACACATCATGCAGCCGATACAGCCGATACTGCAGCCGGCCTTCACATCCTTGCCTTTATCCTTAGAGCTGCATCTTACGAAATGCTGCGTATTATAAGGTACCAGCTCAATTAAATGATTGGGACATTCTTTTATGCATAATCCGCAGGAAGTACACTTTTCTTTATCAACAACTGCCACACCGTCAATCACATGTATTGCATCAAATTGACAGACCTTTACACAGGAACCAAAGCCAGTACAGCCATAACCGCATTGTTTGGGACCTCTTCCCGGAGTAAAGGCAGCTTTTTTACAATCCGGAATACCGTAATAATTATATTTTACTTTCGTTTTATCGCAGGTACCCGCACATTTCACGAAAGCCACCTGCTTTTCGGTCTCTTCTGCATTGGTACCCATAACTTCCGCAATCTGACTATGTGCCTTGCTGTTTGCAACAGGACAAGCATTGACGGGCGCTTTCCCTGCCGCAATGGCCTGTGCCAGGTTATCGCATCCCGGATAGCCGCAGGCGCCGCAGTTATTTCCAGGCAAAAGCTCACGAACCAACTGTTCCTTTTCATCCGCTACCACTTCTAATTTCTTGGCCGCAACACCCAAAAACAGCCCTATGAGCACTCCGGTAGCACTGATTAGTAAAGCAGCTGTTCCCACCCCTGTTAAATTAAGGGCTAAAAAAGGAAATCCGTTAAATAGAATACTATTGATAATCTGAATCATATTTATCTATTCACCTCCTATATTAAACCGGAGAATCCGAAAAATGCAATAGCCATAAGTCCTGAAGTTATTAAAACAATCGGCATTCCCTGAAATGATGTTGTTATATCATTATGTTCAATTCTTTCACGTATACCTGCTAAAAGGATAATGGCAATCAGATAACCGACCGCTGTTCCGATACCATTTACCACACTGGTTATAAATCCGTAATCCTTTTTCACATTTATAAGGGCCACACCCAATACCGCACAGTTGGTAGTTATGAGGGCTAAATATACACCAAGGGCATTATAAAGAGTCGGACTATACTTCTTTATTACCATTTCCACAAACTGGACCAGCGCTGCGATTACCAGAATAAATACTATGGTCTGCAGATATTCCAGTCCGCTGGGCACCAAAATAAATTTATAGATCAGGCTGGCACAGATTGAAGCAATTGTAATAACAAACACAACCGCAAAACCCATTCCGGCAGCTGTTTTTATTTTTCTGGAAACACCGACAAATGAACATAAGCCAAGGAACTGACTTAATACGACATTGCTGACGAGCACAGAACCAATAAATACCAGTAATAATTCTCCCATCTGAATCCTCCTTATTCCTTCTCTGCTTTTTGATTTATTTTTTCAATTTCTATTTTCTCTCTGTTAACCAAACAGGAAATTCCGGCGCAGGCCTGACAATTTCCGCCGCAGGAAAGGCTAGATGCCGGCGCTGATCCATTAGTAGCGGATTTTAACTTAAACTTATTCTGCAATGCGGTTAATACGGCGAGTACAAAAAAAGCACCTGGCGCTAAAATGAAAATAATAGCCGGTTCATAAGATTCGGGCATAATCCGGATATTAAAAGCCGTGCCGTTGCCAAGCAATTCCCTGAATAGTCCGATAAAAAGCAATCCAACCGTAAATCCTAAACCCATTCCTAATCCGTCCATAACCGATAATCCCACGGAATGTTTATTGGCATAGGCTTCCGCCCTGCCAAGGATAATGCAGTTAACTACAATAAGAGGAATATAAATACCCAAAGAATCATAAACGGATGGCACATACCCCTGTAATAAAAATTGAACGATTGTAACAAAAGATGCTACGATAACAATATAGGAAGGCATTCTGACTTTATTCGGAATTATATTTCTCAATAAGGATATTAACAGGTTTGACATAACTAATACCGCCGTAGAGGATAATCCCATACCAATGGCATTGCTGGCGGAGGTCGTTACAGCCAGGGTAGGACATAGTCCGAGCATTAAAATAAAGATAGGGTTTTCTTTAATCAGTCCGTTTATAAACGGTTCCAAATAATTTTTCTTATCCGTATTCCCATTCTTACTGATATTTTTATTATTTTGACTCATCCTGTTTTCCCCCTTCGTTACCTTCTGTTTCTACCAGTTCCGTAATGAAACAGATTCCCGAATTTACTGCATTTACAACAGCCTTGGTGGTAATGGTGGCTCCGTTTAACGCATCTATTTCATTATCATTTGCCGCACCTGTTTTGGTATAAGTAAATTCATTTACTTTTTTATCTGCAAACTGGCTCTTAAAATCTGTCCCGGAGGCTTTTGCTCCAAGTCCCGCCGTTTCATTCATGGTCAGTATTTCCATCCCTTTTACCGTACCGTCCGTCCCATAGCCAAGGGACAAGGTAATGGCACCTCCATAGCCTTCCTGTGTGGTAACTACCACCACATACCCCAGTTTATTGCCGGACTCATCCGTAGCCGTCAACGCCTCATCAATGGTTACATTAGTATAACCCTTTGGTTCCAGCACCCCTGTCGCTTCCTGTATAAGAAGGGAAAGGGGTTCATCTTCCACAAACTCTGCTGCTTCCGGAAATACCGTACGGTAAGCATTTATTTTTGCTTGCAGATTCTGGGCTTCTATAACCGGCAAGGTAATCTCATGTACAAAACCCAGGGCAAGTCCAGCTATTAAGGTAATAACAAATAATATCATGGCATCCTTAAAAATGGTGCTTTTTCTGCTTAAGTTTGCTTCTTTACTCACTGGCCTTTGCCTCCTTTCCAAACATATTGGGAAGAGTCACCTTTTCAATCAGAGGAACCAATAAATTGCAAAATATAATCGCAAAGGAAACGCCTTCCGGTGATGCCCCGTATAAACGGAATATACCGGTTAGAATACCAAGTACTGTGCCATATAGAATATGTCCCATTCTGGTTATGGGACTGCTGGAATAATCCGTAGCCATAAAGAAAGCACCCAGCATAAGCCCTCCTCCCAGCAAATGACCGGTTAAGAAACCCAGATCAAAGCCGTGTCCTCCAAACAGAACCAGAAAAATGAAAAAAGAAGCCAGATATAATACCGGTATTCTCCAGGTAATCACTTTCTTAGCCAGTAGATAAACGGCACCTATTAAAATAGCCACAGCGCTGGTTTCTCCAATGGTACCCGCAGTTCTGCCTATGAAAAGATTCATTAGGTCAACCGATTCTCCTGCCCTCAAAGCAGCAAGAGGAGTAGCTCCTGACACACCGTCCAAAGCAATGTAATTATTCATTCTGCCGGCAAAACTGATAACCAAAAAACATCTTGCAGCAAGGGCGGGATTCATAAAGTTCTGCCCGATACCGCCGTAAAGCATTTTAACTACCAGAATAGCAAATATACTTCCTATTACCGGTATCCACAATGGAACGGAAGCCGGTAAATTAAGGCCAAGCAGCAAACCTGTAACAACGGCACTGTAATCGCCGGTTGTAAGGGGTTTCTTCATGGCTTTCTCATATATGTATTCCGTTAAAATACTGGCTACAACAGATGTTAAGATAATCAAAAGTGCATTTATCCCAAAATTAAATATTCCAAATATACTTGCAGGAATCAGGGCAATTACCACATCCTGCATAATAATTGCTGTCGTTGTCCGGCTTCTCGTATGAGGAGAAACAGATACATTATATAAATTGTCCAAAGTCGACACCTCTCTCTTTCTACTTTTTTCTGCTGTTCAGAATACTGGTTCTCATTTCTTTAAATGACTGGTTCAGATTAAGCTTCGCAGGACACGCAAAGGTGCAGCAGCCGCAATCACAGCATTCCATACCATTAAATTTTATAAAATTTTCACTGTCAAACCGTTGTGAAAACTCATAAAGCTTCTGTGGTATAATGCGGCTGGGACAGACATCTGCACATCTTCCGCACCGTATACAGGCTGAAGACCGCATCCTTGCCGCCCTGTCTTTTGCAAAGGTAAGTAAGGCAGACGATGATTTTGTAACCGGTATATCTAAAGTATATAAAGCCTGCCCCATCATGGGGCCGCCGGAAACAATTTTTTCAGGCTCACTGTTAAAACCGCCTGCCCCATCAACAAGTTCGCTAAGATTAGTTCCTAATTTAACATTAAAGTTTAGGGGAGCCTTCACTGCATCACCCGTTACCGTAACAATTTTTCTCATTAGAGGGGTAGACTCAGCAACTGCCATATAAATTGCTATAACGGTATCCACATTATTAACGATACACCCGGCATGCAAAGGCAGCATGGAAGAATTAATTTTCCGTCCGGTGGCAGCAAAAATTATTAGACGTTCTCCGCCCTGGGGATATTTTGTCTTCAAGGTTTTAACCTCGATACGAGGTTCATCTTTTATTAATTCCTGCATTTTTTTAATAGCATCCGGTTTGTTATCCTCTATTGCAATAATTCCTTTTGCATTCGGGAATAAACTAAGTTCTATCTTTAGGCCTCCCACAATTTTTTCCGGTTCCTCCATCAGCATTCTGTAATCCGATGTCAGGTACGGTTCACATTCTGCCGCATTGACAATAACATAATCAATCTTACTATCATCTTTTGGTGTCAATTTAATATGGGTCGGAAAGGCCGCGCCTCCAAGACCGACTATCCCGGCTTCTTTTATAATATCTCTGATTTCGGTCTTGCTTAATTTGGTATAGTCTCTTTTATTTCCCAGACCGGGGACGGCTTTATAATTATTATCATTTTCTATAATTACCGACAACGCCATTGATCCGGAAACCGTCATTCGCGGTTCTATTCCTTTGACCGTACCGGATACGGAACTGATAACATTGGCTGATACCGCACCGTCAGCTTCTCCGATTATTTGACCCATCAAAACATAATCACCCTTAGAAACAAGCGGTATTGCCGGTTTACCAATATGCTGCACCATCGGAAATACCATATCGCCCTTAGGTACCAGAACTGTAACAGGTTTATCTTTTGTTAATTCCTTACCTTCAAATGGATGAATGCCGCCTTTAAATGTCGCTGCTACCATTTCTTTATTCCTTCTTTCTATTTTTAATAATTGCTGTATTGCAATTTTTATTTGGAATGAAATTTAATCATTAATCATTTAGTAATGTATTATAATATTAACATAAAATCAATAATTTTTGTAGTTATTTTTTGTATGCCTTTATTTTTATACCATATCGCGTCATGTGCATCCCTGCCGGCCGAGCTTTTTATGCAATAGGACGTAATTTTCCCGCATAAAAAAGAGGCCGCCGCACCATACGAATAAAATTTAGCGCAGCAGCCCCGTATTATTCTATTTTGTTATATAGGATTCAAAATCAGAACTATATTTGACATCTCCGTTTTTAAATATCCATAAAGCTTCCGTATCCGGAATTTTTTCAATCAATTCCAGGCCTTGCTCATAAGGTATATTAAATACAGCTGTTGAAAGAGCATCCGCCATCCCGGAATCTCTGCATACAATGGATAGGGATATAAAATAATCGGCAGGCATTAACGTCTCCGGGTCAATAATATGATGGTATTGCTTTCCGTCCACGGTATAATATCTTTCATAAACTCCGCTGGTAACTAAAGATAAGTTTTCCAGGTCCAATATATATAAATTTTTTATATCGCTGTCTGAATCAGGGTTTTGAATACCAATTTTCCAGGCTTCCTTACTGTCCGCTTTACGCTCTAAGGTACGGACATTTCCCCCCACACTTAAGGAGCCGCTGGTAAAACCTTTTTTATAGGCAAAATCGGCAGCCTGTTCCGTAGCATATCCCTTGGCTATGGCGCCAACATCCAGGCTCATCTCGGAATCCTCAAGATATACGGTCGAATCTTTTTCATCAATAATAACCTTATTGATGTCCGTATGCAGGGATTTTTCCTCAAGAATATCCAAAGGCGGCAATTCGGCCTCCGCCGGGTTATCAATCCCTCTGGTACGGTAGTCGTGCCAGATCTTAAGTACGGCTCCGAAGGCTATATTTACTTTGCCGTCGGAAAGTTCATAAGCTTCTTTTGCAAATTTCAGTAAATCTATAATTCTTTGGTCAACCTTAACCGGCTTAATACCCGCGTAGTCGTTAATAATTTTTATATTATTTATACCTTCATAATCGTTATATATGTCATAAAGCTCGTGATATTCCTTCAAATTATCATAAATTATCTGAGCATATTCTGTAAATTCTTCTTTCGTCCCGGCATAACCTGTTATAGTAGTTACGGTATCAAACAATTCAAGGAAACTTGCATCATACCGTTTTAGCTCCGTAGTACCGCAAGCCGTTAAAGGAAAGATAAAAACTGTTATTAATAAACATGCTATTATCTTTTTGCTCAAATTAACCACCTCATATAAATTGGGAGGTAGTAGTACTACCTCCCAATGGTAATGTATTGCGCCACTCTATTATGTGGGTTGCAACGATTTTAGTGTAACGGTGTTACTATTGTGCTGAATTTGCTACCGCTTTTTCAATCGTAGCTATAATGCTGTCAACACTGACCGTTACGGAGCTTGTTAAGTCGGCCTCTGTAGGGCTGCCTTCTTCACTAATGGAGATACCTTTTACTTCATCCACCGTCTTGCCGACAGTGTACTGTGCAAATGCAGCAGCCTGCTCATACCATTCTTTTCCGATTCCGGATGCCTGCTTCATTCCGTAAGCGTCTTTTAACTCATTTTTTGTCTGAGGAGCAACCGTTACGTCATTTGTAATGCTACCGCTTGCATCAAAGTTTACAACACCCTGAGAAGCATCAACGATACAGCTGGTAATCTTGCCGGCGGCATCTGAAGTAGTTACTACATAGTAGGAATAAGCCTGGGCTACACCGGCGGCATCTGCTGTTGCATCCTTGGAGTGTTCCATATTTGTTATAATGCCAAGACCGAGTTTATCCCCATCGGCTGCACCGATTTCCTGAGCATTTGTTACGGCTTTTTCTATAGCGGCAAGGTAATCATTAATATGTACCGTTACGGAAGATGATAAATCAGCATCCGTAGGCCTGCTTTCCTCATCCACTGCAATACTCTTTACTTCATCAAGCGTTTTGCCTGTTACATAATCGGCAAATGCATTAGCCTGTTCATTCCATTCCTTGCCGATTCCGGAAGCGGAAAGCATACCGTAGTCCGTTCCCAATTCCTGTTTTGACTTAAATACGGTTTCAGCGGGAGTTGTTAATTTACCTTCTTTTGAAAAATTAATCTTTGTCTGTGCCACGTCAAGTTTACAATCTAAAATTTTGCCGTCCTGGCCAACTAATACCGCTACTACGGTTGAATTTGTCTGATTAAGCCCATCCTCATCCGCAGCTGCAGACTTAGAGCTGCTTATGTCATTGATTACTGCAAGACCTGTTTTAACTGCCGTACCGGTGCCTGACGCATCGTCTGTTGTAGCATCATCTGTCGGTTCCACTGCGTCATCCGTAGTGGCATCCGCTGTGGGCGTCGGTGTTGTTGCATTGTCATCGGTTCCGTTTGCTTTGCCGCATCCGGTAATCATTACAACGACCAGAGCTAAGCTAAGTAATAAAGCTGATAATTTCCTCATTTTTTTTCCTCCTAAATAATCTTTTTTTATTTCAATCCTGTTTTATAAATTGAATAAAACAGGAAGAATAAACTAATGTTAAATATTACAGACGGGAATACAAAACTTTTAAGGAATCAGGGCACTGATAAAAATTAAAGAAGTATTTGTTCCCATTATAATAATAAAATTTTTAATTGATAAAATAAAGGTAGTTGATTTTTCCTGCTTCTTTTTAAATTTATTTATATTTTTTTGTACTGCAAATATGGTAAGCAGGGACAGCAGACATAGAGGCGACAAAATTTTAAATATTACCATAATTATAGTCGCTCCGTATGTCAGGTAATAAGCAAAAGCATATAAACCAAGCGCTTTTCTGCCGATATAATACGGTAAAGTATACCTTTTAACTTCGGTATCTTTTTCTAAGTCACAGATATTATTTGCCAGCATTATATTTGCCGTTGTACAAAAAGGTGTTACGGAAAAAACAAGCAGTGATAAAATTGGTACTACCTGAAAAGTGAAGGAAACGGAATTAAAATCCAAACCGAATGTTAAATACGTTCCTTCCGGCATGTTGATATAAAACAATATAAACGGGATTAATATTCCGTAAAACGTACCTGACATAATTTCTCCCAGGGGCTGCCTTGATATGGGTACGGGTCCGTAAGTATATAATATGCCGCACAAAAAGCAGATTCCCCCGCTTATTAAAACTACCGGGTCCGTAAGCCGGGCTAATAACAGACCTAACAGAATGCTCAATCCCAATAATATATAAATAAGTGTCAGGGCAGTTTTCCGTTTAAAAGGTAAGGTCTGCCCATTATCCTTTGAATCAATATAATTATTAATTGCAGTTGTTGTTAAATCAAACAAAAACATTGCGGCGAAAAACAGCAGGGACAGCTTCCAGTCAATCTTCTGCTTCCGGTATAAAAGGAGGGCAGCCGACATTAAAAAAGTAAAGGTACTGGTAATCTTGGTCCTGATTTCAACATAATCTAAAAAACTGTTAATCATGGAATCTCCTCAATATACACCCGCCTAAGCCATAAATTTATTAAAATTTCTTTACCGGGCAGCTTCAGCTTTTACGGGAGGCTTTATTTAATACCGTCATCAGCTTTATCCTTTTGTTTTCCGATATCTGAAGTTCATGAATAATCTTTTCCGCCTTATCATAATATTTCTTTACGACCATATGTGTAAAAATTAAGCCGCCGGCCGACTTAACGGCTTCATTGATTTCGGACCTTGAAATGCCTGAACTTTCGGCTTTCTTACTGAAACCGTCCACATTTCTCAGCGTATGGATAAGAGGCAGTGTAATTACTCCCTGCTCATAATCCGACTGCACCGGTTTTCTGGCCGATTCCTCGGTATCTTCAAAGTCAATACAGTCATCGGTCAATTGGAATATCATACCAATATAATACCCCAGCTGCTTATATTTTTTACATTCTGATTTACCGCAATCTGCAAAAACCGCACCTGAATGAAAGGAAGCTTCAAAAAGTGCCGCCGTTTTCCCTGAAATAATTTTGAGATACTGATAGACGGATAAGTTCAGATTCGCATTGTTAATATGCTGGTTCAACTCGCCTAAACATACCTTTCCCATATAATCCGGCATATCAATCTCCAGATAATCCTGTTTATTTGATATGGAAGCCGCCAGATTAAGGGCGATGCACAAAAGATAATCGCCGCATATGACAGCCGTTCTTTTGCCGTATTTTTTCTGGAGGGTAATGTCTCCCCTCCGGATATCCGCATTATCAATTACATCATCATGTACCAGGGTAGCCAGATGCAGAATTTCAATTGCCGCCGCAATCTTAACGGCATTGGGATGGACCAGGCCTTCTTTGTCTTCTGCACATATCATTACAGACATAGCCCGGATGTACTTACCCCGTGAGGCCATCAAATGTCTCGTATATTCCCGGATAATGAGCGGTGATTTGGCTAAGGTATTATCCGAAACCTTCTTCACCAGCTCTATTGCCTCATTAAATTTTATCAGCTCAATATTGTCATTCGCTTTAGCATTCTCATTAATCATTATAAATGTACAACTTTCTAACAAGTGGTATTCTCTTCCATAATTTTTTTAGTCCAGGCATTGCATAATAATCAAGGCCAAAGATTCTGCCGCCTCCGATTAATAATGCTACTCCGGCAAATAACATCCAGAAGGTACTTAAATATAAACCGGTTGTTGTAACAAACATAAAATTCAGCACAAGGGAGAAGGCCGCCGCAGGAGCGGTAAGTAATCCTCCCAGCAGGGCAAGGCCGATTAAGATTTCCGACACGACGATGAAAACCTGCATTGCGGTCTGTACTCCCGGATGGGGCAGAATCAATGTGTTAATAAACCAATTTATAACCGGTACGTCTAACTTAAACGCTAAATCACTTATGGTTGAGCTTGCCAGTTCTTTACCGCTTACGAAAATAACTTTAAATATCCCTAAAAAGTCAAAGTTTAACAGGACCTGGCCAACTGCGTCGGCCACTGCACCGGTAGCGGAGGATACCGCATCCGCTGCCGCTCCTGTGGCTGAGGAAACTGCATCCGCTGCTGCCGCTACTGCTCCTGTAGCTGAAGATACCGCATCCACCGCCCCTGTTGCTGAGGATACCGCATCCGCTGCCGCCGTTACTGCCCCTGTTGCCGAGGATACTGCATCCGCTGCCGCAGTACCGGAAGACACGGCATCCGTACCTCCTGAGGTATTGTTCATAACATTAAGAATACTGTTGTACCAGGCATTGGCTCCGCCGAAAAAATCAGAAAGTTTAGGTGATTCAAACCATCCTTCCAATATCTTCATGACACCTTCATATACCCAGACCGCACCTAACCATAATCTTAAGGGTACCAGCAAAAAGCTTGGAGTCCTGTTGGAAAAATGTCCTCCGACAAAGCTTCTGCAATTTCTTATGGTAAAGAATTCATGTTTCACATAGCTGAATATCTTATTCCAGCCAAGTACCTGGATAAAATATATTATGTTAATAAAATGCTTGGAAAACATAGCCAGAAAAGAAGGCAGGCTGAACATATGATTGGAAAAGCCCACATGGGCAATACCGTAACGTCCGCCGATGCTGACCATAACACCATGGAATGACGGTTTATAAACCTCCATGGTTCCTTGTCCCCTTACGGCGCACGCTATATTATGGGCTGCCGTGTCCGCACATTGTTCACAATTTTCCACCATCTGAGGAACCGGGCATTCTTCCCCTTCCGGTACATAGAACATATTATCACCTGTAATATACACATTCTCATCTTTAACCGAACGGAGATAAGAATCCACCTGGATACGGCAGCCGCGGGTCAGTTCAAGAGTTTTACCGGCATCCTGGGTTATATCCGAACTTTGGATTCCGGCAGCCCAGATAACGGTTCCTGCCGTGTTATGCATAGTTTTGTCATCTAACTTTAATTCAATATAATCGCTGCCCACACTGCTGACGGTAGCATTCATAATAAGCTTAACGCCCATTTTATCAAGACGTTTTGTTACTTTGCCCGACAGTTTTTCGGGCAAATTGGGAATCGGTCTGCTTAAACCGTCCACATTGTATAAGGAAACGTCATTTTTATTTATATCAAATTTTTCACAAAGGATCGGTACGTATTCTGCCAGTTCACCAACCATCTCAACACCGGTGAAACCTGCACCGACCACATAAAATGTAAGAAGCTTTCTTCTTTCTTCCTCATTGGGCTCACATGCCGCTTTTCGGAATGTATTATGGATATGATCCTTTAGCAGGATCGCATCTTCATACGACCAAAGCTTAAAGGAGTATTCTTCCGCTCCCGGCACACCGTAAAATGTAGGCTTGGAGCCTGCGGCTAATACTAAAATATCATATTGATAAGATGTATTCACCCCCGTAACCGTCTTACCTTCAAAATCGATATCGGTTACCGTATCAAGCTTTACGTCAACTTTTCTGCCGGCGAATACTTTTTTCAGGTTAATCTTTATACTATCCTCATCAACACGGCTTGCCGCTACTTCATGAAGCTCGGTAAGCATTGTGTGAAATGGATTTTTATCAATAATAGTAATACTTACATCGTTATTTTTCTTAAACTTTTTAGCTAATTTCTTAGCCGTCAGGATACCCGAATAACCGGCTCCTATAATTACAATCTTTTTTTCCATCTTCTTCTCCTTTGCCAATTTTACAGAATGCATTTTAACAAATTTATTCCCAAACGTCAATTTAATTTGTTAAAATTTTAATAATCAAGCTTATGTATATCTTTAGAAAATGATATTTTTTCGCTTATGATTTTTTACATGTTATCATTATAACATATCGTTTTAAAATTTTATACTTAATATTTACTATATATTTCGAAAAAAGTAAAGCCTTTCTTTTTTTTCCCAAAAATAAGGAGAACTGTTGCAAAATCTTAGCTTTACCCGGCTGTTCTACTCCAGGTAATAAAGATTATCAAATACGCTCTACCAGCTTCAATTAACAGGAACCGGTCCTGTGTTCTTTCAGTAACCGGTTCCTCTCTCCTGTCAGTTATTATTTTCACGATTGCATATTATAGAACCGGACGCGGATTACAGTCCGGTTCTATTTTATGTATCATAACTTAATATCCAATTTAAAATACCTGGTTGTATTTTGATTTATGCAGATATTTTTCTTTTGTAGCTAAACCTCCTCTTATATGCCTTTCAGATTTGTTAAGGTCCAATACGACTCTGGCTCTGTTAGCTAGGGACGGATTAATCTGTCCAAGACGTTCCGTAACGTCTTTATGTACGGATGTAGGCATAAAGAACGTTCGACACAAAAATATACCTGCCTTTCAAATGGCAATCCTGCACTTACGGCAGCATGTCCTTAAAAATTAGATTCCAGTTTGTCTCCGTACACACCTGAATACATGCATCCACAATTTCAGGTTCATAATAAATTCCGGAGTATTTTTTAATTTCTTCTAGAGCATAAGATATGCCTAATGCCGGTTTATAAGGCCGGTTTGCGGTTATTGCTTCAACAACGTCGGCAACCGAGATAATTTTGGCTTCCAATAATATCTCCTTACCGGTAAGTCCGCGCGGATAACCCGTGCCGTTTAGCTTTTCATGATGCTGCAATACGATATCCGCCACCGGCCACGGAAAATTAATCTTGCTTAAAATTTCATAGGCTATCTGGACATGGGTTTTTATAAGCTCATATTCCGCGTCCGATAATTTATCCGGTTTCGATAAAAGATCGGAGGGAATTCCTATTTTACCGATATCGTGCAGCATGGCAGCAACATACAGCCCCTCCATGCGCTTCTTATCCAGTTTTATTTTAGCTGCAATCCTGCATGCTAAATAAGCTACCTTTTTCTGGTGCCTTGCAGTATATATGTCCCTTTTTTCCACCAAAAGCCCCAAAGCCGTAACGGTATCCATTAAATATTTTTTTTCGCCTGCCGATATCTTCTTATTTTTTCTGTTTTCCTCCTCATGGATTCTCTGCTGTAATTCCCAGATATTAAATCTCAAGTCGTTATTAACCGCTGCCAACTGTTCATATGATATTTTTATTTCTGCATAATTATCCAATAACCGGCTTTCATTTTCCTGGTTTTTTAATTGCTTTGTAAGAAAATCACTTAATAAAATTACATTATTTTCAAATAAATCAATTATCGGATTTATGGGACTCGAAGCTGCTTTTATACCTGCTCCATTATGTGGATTTTCATCCATAAATTCACATAAAAAAATATTAGCTATAACGGAATCGATTATGTATACTGGTATCCTATACATCTTTAATCCACACAGGCAGCTGACTTCCCTTTCGCACAGCTGGCAGCCCGTATTGTTTTTCCAATATTCTTTTAGACACATATTATGAAATTCCTGATAATTACATTGAATATTGGAGCATGTTGACTTCCACCCGGCGCATACAATAACTTCCCCGCTTATGTCAACAACGGATATTGGTACATTGGTAATGTTATAAAAATCATGCAGCAATTTATCCAATAAGTTTACATCAAGCAGTTCCTTGATTTTATATAGCATCCTAATAACCCCCGACAAAATTGTTATCCAAACAATAGATTTAGGCTTTATGGGTACCCTATTGTTATACTTAACGTTCCTCCTTTGGTTAACGATTTTTATTAATGAAAAACAGTCCTGAATTCAATTTCAAAAATTATACAATATTGTATATAACTTGCTTATTAAGCAAATTATACCATTAAACTTACTCTATAATCAAGTTATATCAGCAAAAAAAACCATTAATAAGAATATTCTGGCATAATTATGTAATATTATGGTATTTTATTCTATATTTACCCAATTTAACAAGAAAAGTGATGTGATGTGAACAGATGAAAAATTTAATAGGCGACCGAGTGCGTGAAGCACGCCATAGGCGGCATCCCAAGATAACCCAGATTGATTTGCTGGCCAGGCTGGCTGTGCGGGGGGTTTATATGGAAAGCACTTCCATATCAAAAATAGAAACCTATAAACGCCCAGTTACAGATATTGAATTAGTTGCAATTGCTGATGCCTTGAATGTAAGCATTCTTTGGCTCCTTAAGAAAGAGTAGTTTAATCTTATTGATTATTTTTTGCTGATATTCGGAAAGCACTATCAGCTAATTCAACCTGATAGTGCTTTAACGATTAATTAAAAGCCTGTTAATTCAGCATATATTCCTAAGAATACGTCTATTTCTCCGTTTACATCTACTTCAATCCTGTCAATCAGGCTTCTTAATATTTTATTGGATAGGGAGGAGTTTTTCAGAAGAATTTCAATATACTGATATATATTATGATTATCAGGTGCCGTAATACTGTTATTTTTCATTTTATTCATTGCCTCTAATTCCGTCCGAAGCTTCTTTATATCACTGTTTATCGTATTCGTTTTGTCTTTTAGTTCTTCCATCGTAATAATATCATTGGTAAACATGTCCATATATTTCTGTTTTTCCCGGAATCGTTTATTTAACTGCAACGTCCATTCTTTTTCTTTTCCCTTATAATCGTTATTTATCTTTAATTTCCTGTCATATTCTTTCATAGCATTTTCGAAAATTAGAGGATTGCTTTTTAAAGAAGAACTAAAATAATCACAAAGCATATCCGTCAGCTTACCTTCATCCAAGGTTGTCGTATTCCCGCAGAAATGAACGCCGTTGCTGTTACGGCCGTTACAGACCCAGGTTATGTAAGTATTTTTATAGGTTCTAACCATCCTGCGGAAATTGGCTCCGCAACACCTGCATCTAAGCAGACGGCTTAAGGCATGTTTATGTGAAGTGCCGTCTTTCTGAAAAGAGTTCATCCGGCTTTTGCGTATCTGCCGGGCTTTACAAAAAATCTCGTCGGAAATAATCTTTAGTTTCGGGTTGTTCACTGTCATCCACTTACTTTGTTCCCGGTTTTTCCGTTTGCCGGTCAGGAAGTCTTCCACTTCCTGCTTTCCGTTTATTATTTTTCCCGTATAGATTTCATTGGACAAAATACGGCAGACCGCATTCTGGCTCCAGCTGTATCCCCGCTTTGTTTTAATTCCCTCCTGATTTAATACGGCGGCAATCCGGTTTGTCCCCATATATTCTTCGGTATACATTTCATAAATGCGTTTTACGGCGGCTGCCTCCTCTTTATTAATATCCAGCCGGAAATAATCACCCGGTACTTTATCATAGCCAAAAATCAGATTAGGGACTTTTCCATGCTCGGCATTCTGCCTTTTGCCAAAACGGACACGCTTGGAGGTATTGGCACTTTCCTCCTGGGCAATGGCGCTTAACATAGTCAGCATGAATTCCGAGCTGTCGGATGAGGTCAGATCATAATTAACAAAAACGACCCGGATATTAAGAGCCCTCAGTTTCCGTATGCTAGTAAGAAAATCAACCGTATTGCGCGCCAGACGGGAAATATCTTTTATCAGCACTACTTCAAAGCTTCCGGTACCGGCATCCGCTAACAGTTTTAATAATTGGGTCCGGTTCTTTATCTTCGTGCCGCTTTTTCCTTCATCCGCATATATCCTGACTAAATTGTATGCATTTTTTGCGGCGTATTCGGCAAAAAATTTCTGCTGGCTTTCCAGACTGTCCAACTGCTCCTCTTTTTTGGTAGATACCCTGCAATAAGCCACTGCTTTCATTCCATATCCTCTTTCCCTGATACTTGCGTACAGGGCCCCACGGTATTTTTTGCTTTCCGGATTTCCGCCAGATTATCGGTTATTAACCGGGCTAAAAACTTTGCCGTATCCTCCGTTGTATTGGGATTATGAAAGGTTATGGGAAGCTGTCTGGTTTTATTTTTATTTGCCTTTGCCTTTGTTTCCAAAAGATATTCGGTTTGATATTGATTCACCTGTTCCACCGTTTCTGCCAATTCCATATTCTGTATATCGTATGTCTGTTTTATTTCAGATATGCTTGTTTTAAAATAAGATAAAAAAACAGTGCTCTATAAAATCAAGTATTTCCGGATGTCATTTGCCTGACATCCGGGCGGACTTTATTTTAGCACTGTTTATTGGCGATTAAATACGGATTTATTTTCTACCGGTCCTGTCTGAGGGATATCCGGGTTTTTACGGCAGCAGATACGGATTTTTATTTACAGCTCCTTTTTATTGTACAGAAATACCGAGGTACGGTAGGATAAAAACAATACGGCCAGCACGAAAACCGGAAATATATAGCCTAACATTTTCATTTGTTCCGCATTTGGCTTTGGTATGTTTAATTTACCCGACAACTTAACAAGTCCCGCTACCGCTAAAGCCGGTATCACAATTACCCCAAACATGAGGAGACGTGCCTTTTCCACCCCGTACTTAAACAGGATGGGAATTAATATGCTTAAAAATAACAGCATAACCAATGCGATCATACCGCTTGAAAGCAGGATTTCTTCTGATTTCTGCAGTTTCATTACCACGGACATTATAAAAGCCAAACCGGTAGATACAATTGTTCCGAAGGTAACGGCTACCAGGGAAAGAATATATTTGGACAGAACGATATCCCTCTTTAATACAGGCATGGCTAATGCAAATTTATCCCATTTGGCATATTCATCATAAGACATAGAGGTGATGACCAGCATGGAGGATATCATAACGAACATACCGATAAAATAGGAAGGATCCTTTAAGTATACGGCAAATAAACCAAAAATTACAACTGTAAAACTGATTTGTTTGATGTATTTTTTTAAATTAAATAAATCTTTTAATAATAAACCAATCATTCTTTGCTCCAATCCGCCCGCTGTACAGGCTATATATATTTTTTATAAAGGGGGGATTTGGGGAATTATCTTTCATCCCTTACTTTATATAAAATAATTTCCTCAATTGTTGTGTTGTCGATGACTAAATTCCTGTTAAACCGTTCCAGTTCTCTTTTATTGTCCACCAAAACCTCATACCCGAACTGGCTCTTGCGGGTGCCTATAATATGGCTTTTATCCAGCTTGTCATAATCTTCCTTTCCGCAGCGGACAATCCCGTAACCATAAATCAGTTCGTCCTTACTCTTACTGAAAACTATTTTACCTTCATGAATAAATGTAATATAATCAGCCACTTTTTCCAGGTCGCTGATAATATGGGAAGACATTAATATGGTATGCTCTTCATTTTGTATGAAATCGAGAAATATATCCAGAATCTCATCCCTCACAATAGGGTCCAGTCCGCTGGTAGCTTCGTCCAGTATAAGAAGTTTAGCCTGGTGGGACAGAGCCGCTGCCAGGGAGAGCTTCATCTTCATGCCCCGTGAATATTCTTTAATAATTTTATCCTTCGGCAGCTTTAACCGATTCGTATATTTTTCAAAGATATCTTCCTGCCAGTTGGTATAAATACGGTTCATGATTTTAGATATCTGGCCGGTAGTCAGATTATCATGGAAATAACTTTCGTCAAAGACCACCCCTATCTGTTCTTTGATTTTTCGTTCATCCTGATTATGAGCCCCTCCGAATATCTTTATACTGCCTTGATCCGTACGGATTAGGTTCAGTATGGCCTTAATGGTGGTTGTTTTGCCCGCTCCGTTTTCACCGACAAACCCCGTAATGCATCCCTTCGGGACCGAGAAAGATATCTTATCCAGTTTAAAATTACCATACTGCTTTGTTACCCCTTCCAATTCAATTGCATAATCCATAAAATTAATCCTCCTTATATAGCAGTTCCATTATTTCATACAATTCTTCAAGTTTAATACCGGTCATCCTTGCACTGCTGACCGCTTTCTGCAGATGTTCTTCTATAATCTTTAATTGTTCTTCCTTCACCAGTTCGGTATTGTTTTCCGATACGAAGCTCCCTTTTCCGACTAATGTGGTTATAAAACCGTCTCTTTCCAGGTCTTCATAGGCCCTTTTGGTTGTAATAACGCTTATTCTCAGTTCTTTTGCAAGGAGCCTCATGGAAGGAAGGGGCTGACCTTGTTTTAGTTCACCGCTTAAAATCATGTTTTTTATCTGTGCGGTTATTTGTTCGTATATAGGTTTCCCGCTCGAATTACTGATAATTATATCCACCCGTCCATCTCCATTTCTTATGTTACTATTGTATATACCTTATATATACAATATACACTTAATATATAATTTTGTCAATACAAGAACAAAATAGAGTCTGGCAAGCCAGACCCTAGAGTGTGTTTAAAAAATGCTTGTGCTGGGCTGGATGGTCCTTGTCTCCCGCAAAGCGGGGCGTTCAGAACGGCGCAATGATTTTTCAAACACGCTCTAGCGCTGGTGCGCTGTCACCTAAGTGACAAATTCCCATGGCGTGTCATGCGCATCCTTTCCCTTAAGCAAAGTTTCGTAACATATTTGTTATACAGACGGCTATAAACTGAATATTTTACATATTTTAAGCCTTATTCAGACATCCTAACCCTGATAAAACCCTGTAAAAAATTACACTTGAATATTTTTTAAAAACCTCTTTACAAAGTCGGTTCTTTATGTCAAAATATAAAAAATTATAGGAGGTCACGAGTAATGTCTTCAAAAAATCAACCAGTCGGCTATCTGCCAGATGAGCGTCCGCCCTTAGTGGAATTAATTCTTTTTGCACTACAGCAAATCGTAGTTATGTTCCCCGCAACGGTGTTGGTAGCACTTATTACCGGGTTCCACGTATCCACTACCATATTTGCCAGCGGACTGGCAACCTTTACTTTTATTTTAGTAACAGGAAGAAAGATACCATTATATTATGGTTCCAGTTTTTCCTATATTGCTGCAATCGCTTCCATTATGAGCGCGGAAGCATTTTCCGGTTACAGTCTCAATGAAAAAATCTCTGTTGCACAATTTGGTATCGTAATGTCCGGTTTTGTTTCTATTTTAGCCGGAGCAATTATTAAAAAAAGCGGCCGGGCAACCATCGAAAAAGTTCTTCCGCCAACCGTTACCGGAAGTATTGCCATTGTAATCGGTTTATCTCTTGCTTCCAATGCCATGACCAATGCAGCAGCTTATCCGTCATCCGTATCAGCCGGCCAGGCAGGCCTTGCAGGTAATTTAGCCTGGATTATTGCTCTTATTACCCTCATATCAACAATTTTATATTCCGTATACTTAAAAGGTAAGCTGAGTCAGCTGCCTATTCTTTTTGGTCTTTTTACAGGTTATATTGCTGCTGCCGTCCTGGGGGGAGTGTCCGGAATTCCTTTTATCAACTTTAACACCGTTGCATCGGACAGTATCTTCAATTTGCCTATATTCACTTTACCCAAGCCTTCTTTGGCAGCCGTTGCCGCAATCATGCCGATTGCAATTGCAACCATACCGGAATCCACCGCACATATTTATCAGCTTCATATTTATGTTAACGACCTGGCTAAGAAAAAAGGCTCCAAAAGATATAATATAGAAGATAAGCTTGGACTTAACTTAATCGGTGACGGTATAGGCGATATTGTATCCGGTTTTATCGGCGGACCCGCAGGAACTAATTACGGTGAAAATATCAGTGCCATGGCCTTGTCCAAAATATTTTCCGTTCCCGTATTGATTGCGGCTTCCATTATAACCATGGTTATCTCCTGCTTTACTCCCCTGATTAATGCGGTCTATTCCATTCCCACGGCAGTAATCGGCGGATTATCCATCTATTTATTCGGTATTATCGCCGCACAGGGTGTTACCATTATGATGGACAAGCAGGTGGATATGTTTAAGTCTAAAAATTTAGCCGTTATTGCAGTTATCTTAATAGTCGGATTAGGCGGAAGTTTCGGGTTTGAAGGGGGAATGATACCCATGTTTGGTATTGAATTTCCTGCAATTGCTTCCGCAGCCGTATCCGGCATTGTATTAAATCTGCTTCTTTCCATCGGAGAAAAACCGGAAAGCCTGGCTGAAAATACAATTGCGGAATAAATTATAATTTAAGATAGAATCCCGTTTGCGGGATTCTACGCCTGCGGCGGGATGCGTCGCAACATAATTCCAATCCGCCGCAGTGCGATCTAAAGCGGAGCGATTTTATTTAATAGGACGCAATTTCCTATTGAATAACAAAAATACGGAGGGATGAATTTAAATTCATCCCTCCGTATTTTTGTTTTCAATTTTGTTTGCTGTCTGCTATCTGGTCTGAGAAGTCCTTTCTTCAATCAGATTCTTGCTAAAATAATAAAGTTAAGTATAAACAGACCGGTGGAAACCCAGAGAACCGGATGTACTTCCTTGGCTTTGCCTCTGCATACCTTAACCAGGCAGTAGAAAATAAATCCGCCTGCGATACCGTAAGAAATGCTGTAGCATAATGCCATAAATATTGCTGCAAAAAACGCGGGAACCGCTTCGTCCAATTCTGACCAGTTAACTTCCTTAAAAGAAGATAACATCATAATACCAACGGCAATTAATGCCGGTGCGGTAGCTTGGGCAGGAACAATGCCTACAAACGGAGCCAGGAACATACTTACCAAAAATAATAAAGCGGTTACCACGGAAGTCAGGCCGGTACGTCCGCCTGCTCCGATACCTGCGGCACTTTCCACATAGGTGGTTGTATTGGAGGTACCAAAAACAGCACCGATGGAAGTAGCGATGGAATCCGCAAACAACGCCTTATCCATTTTTGATTTAAATCCGGAGCCTTCCTGAAGAGCTTTTTCATCCGCCTCATCAAAAATTCCCGTTCTTTTGCCTGTCCCGATGAATGTTCCGAGGGTATCAAAGGTATCGGACAGACTGAAAGCAAATATTGTCATTAATACAAGGGGAATCCTGGAAGTATCGTTAAATAAAGATAAAAGGCCTTCTTTGCCGAAGGCGGCACCGAAGGTTGTCCCAAGCTGGCTGAAAGACTCGCCTAAACCGGGAGTTGCGCTGAGGGCCGATAAATCAACGATACCCATTGGAATACCAACGATAGTCGTTGCCGCAATACCGATTAATATAGCTCCCCTGACTTTTAAAATCAGAAGTACAAACATGATGAATATGCCGATTAATGCTAAAATTACCGCCGGATTGTTAAATTTGATAAGTTCCGGTACAATACGGCTGTTTGCAATTACGGTTCCGCCGTCCAACTGGGTATAAGTACCGGGATCCGCGGTAAATTTCAGAAGTCCTGCGTCTTTAATGCCAATATAGGCAATAAAGATACCGATACCGCCGCCGATGGCGCTCTGGACACTGCCCGGAATGGCTTTGATAATTAACTTGCGGATCTTGGTAACCGTAATGATAATATTAATAATACCGCATAAAAATACCATTGCCAAAGCCTGCTGCCAGGAAAATTTCAATCCGAAAACAACCGTATAGGTAAAGAATGCATTTAATCCCATTCCCGGAGCCTGCGCGTAGGGAACATTTGCAAAAAGCCCCATAACCAGGGTACCTACGACGGACGCTATAATGGTTGCCAGAAATACCGCCCCGCTCGGCATATTTGTCTGGCTCAGCATCTGCGGGTTAACAAAGATAATATAGGCCATTGCAAAAAAGGTGGTAACACCGGCAACCACTTCCGTTGATACTGTAGTTCCGTTCTGCTTAAGTTTGAAAAATTTTTCCATAACCTTCTCCTTTAATTGTTTATCTTAAGAGTATACCTCTTAGCTTTAATAAGTTTTAACAGAGTCTGGCAAGCCAGACTCTTTGTTCTAAGCAGATATATTATACCTGATAATTTTTAATATTTAAATGATTTTTTGAAAGGCTTTCATTAAAAATAATAATTAATAATTTGTATTATGCTTATATATGTTTCGTATTATTAGTTTATCTAAGAGTCTTTACTCTATAGTGCAGCGAATATTATCCATATGTAAAATTAATCCAATATAATTCTCAGTTAATTGCACGAATTAGTGTCATTTTCACTGCTATTTGTATATTCTATTTTAAGAAGAAAATTTTTTAGCAGTCTGTTTATCCTACTGATAGGTTTCAGCGGTTGGAAGAAAATATAATAGGAAAGGAATGCCACATACGGATTCTTTCAACTGTCAAATGTGGCGGTACCGCCGGATTCCTGCGGTGCAAGATGGGTATTATTATGTTAAGAAATATTGTAACCGGCACAAAAGATACGGAAGAAACATCTGTTATTAATAAAATTACAATAAAAGTTATGACTGCATTTTCATTATTATTATTTCTTGGCTATGCAGTGGAAGTACTTCTGAAAGGCTATTCGCTTCGGTACGCGGCCGTGCTTTCTGCCATAATTTTAATCAGTTTGGCAGTGGACTATGTTTTTTATTTCAGGAATAAGAGCGGAGCAAAGAACCGATATGTTTTTTTAGCCGCCTTTTTAGTCCCCTATGCAGCTGCATTGTTTACCGGTACTAACCACCTGGGCTTTGTGTATTTAATTCCCATGCTAATCATCCTGAGTCTATACGGGGATAGAAAACTAACTTATCTTTCCTGCATTGCCTTTGTTTTATCAGGTTTTGGTGAAATTGCCTATGAGGCTTATGTTTTACCTTTGACGGAACAGGCGGATATGGTCAGCTATGCCTTTGAGGCTGCCGGAATACTGTTTATCAGCTACTGTGTTATAAAGGCCGCCTCTGCCAATCAGGCTTTTTCCGGCAGATTCAGAAAAAGCATACAGGAAGAAACAGAAGTACCGGAAGATACAAGAACGCTGAAAGATACAAAAACCCAGGAAGATATAAAAACGTCAGAAGATACAAGAACTCAGGAAGATACCAAAACTCAGGAAGATACAAAAACGTTGGTAGAAATAAGAACGCCGGGAGATACAAAAACATTAATAGATACAGCAACTCAAGAAGATACAGGAGCTCAGGAAACAATTCTTGAGGATGCCTCTATGGTCTTTTCCGATAAATCAGATACGGATGAAAAGCCGGTAATTGTTGATATGGTTGATTTTTCCCGCGAAACTGCAGATGAAGAAACGAATGAATTTGTCATGGACGCACCGGAACATGAGGAACAAATCCAGGAACAGCCCTTAGTGAATTCTGTTATACAGGGTTCCGCCCATGATACAGAAGAATCCTCCGCTTCCATAATACAGGTAGCAGAAAACTCCGAAAATGAACCGGCAAACAGTATTGCGGTCACTCATGAACCTGTGGAACCGTTATCCCTGACTGAACTCATCAATACGGATATCATCTCTGCAATAACATCCTTACAGGATAAAACAAATGAATACTTAGATATTGCCGCCATAATATCCAACATCGCCAACCAGACTAATCAGATTACCATAAATGCCTTTACTGAAAGTATGAAAGACCTCTCCGGCTTGGAAGAATTATCCGGAAATCTTTTAGAAACGGTAAATAAGCTTGATAAATATTTTAACAACAGGCAATAAGAAAAGGCAGCTGCAAAATAACTTCATTTAAACTCTGACAAAAGGACTGGGTATATAATACATTTACAAACACGCTCTAGCGCATAAGATAGTTTCCCGCAAGCGAAAATCAGTCAAAATGTATTATTATAACCCGGTCCTTTTCATAAACTATATATAATTATTTTTATATAGCCCCTTCTCAAAATAAACAAGATAAAATCGTGAGAGATACTTTATTCTTTATCCTTTCTTCAGCCTTTTATCGGTTCAAAAACCGGCTCTTTTTCTTCTGTTTCGAGGCAAACGCAATAATTTATCTGATTATGCAAATATTCCGGCAGCTCCACTTCAATCATGGAATCGCCTTCGCAGACGGTCATCACCTTAAAAGGCAGCTCAGTACCGTCTTTCAGAAGATATGCACGCTTTACCCGGTTTCCCACATTCAGGAGTTCAATTCGTATTTTGGGCTGGAGCATATGGACAAACAGTTTATAATCTTTTCTTGTAAACTGGGCCCATTCCAGCTCATAGGCATAGATATCCACCCGTTTGGTATCAAAAATGGCGTCTGCATTTTCCCGTACGAATTGTCCTACCCTATCCAGCACACGAATACTTGCTTCCGGTATCCTGCCAAGGCTGTCAGGGCCCACATTAAGCAAATAATTCCCTCCGCGGCTGTTAATTTTTAATAGAAGACGTATGATGTCATCCGGGTTTTTCCAATTATTATCATACCGGTTAAATCCCCAGGTATCATTTAAAGTTGCAGGTAATTCCCAGTCCCCTTCATATGGCAGCCGCGGTATGAAATTATCTCCTGTGGTCATATACTCGCCCAACTCATTTCCAATGCGGCCGCTGATAATACAATTGGGCTGGATGGATTTTACCAAATCAATCATGGCACGGCCTTGTTCTATGGTGGTCTCCATAGGAGTATCAAACCAGATCAGGGCTATGTCACCGTAGCCGGTCAGTATCTCCCGCAGCTGCGGCATACATTTTCTGTCCAGATAAGCCTGGTAATCTTTATGGGAATTATCTTTTCTGTATTGGAATCCGTCCGGATCATGCCAGTCCTGTGCCTGGGAATAATAAACGCCTAATTTCATATTATATTTTTCACAGGCCAGCTGTAATTCCTTTAAAACATCCCTTCCAAAGGGAGCGGCATCCACTATGTTGTATTTGCTGCACCTGGAATGGTACATAGCAAAGCCCTCATGATGCTTAGCGGTAAAAACAATGTAGCGCATTCCCCATTCCTTTGCTTTTTTTACAATCTCCTCCGCATTAAATTCCACCGGATTAAACTGTAAGGCAAGCTTCTCATACTCCTCCACCGGTATGTCCAAATAATTCATAATCCATTCCGCAATACGGTCGGTTCTTTTCCCTTTGTATTCTCCTGCTAAAATGGAGTATAACCCCCAGTGAATGAATAAACCGAATTTTGCGTTCTTAAACCATTGCTGTTTTGTATCTTTCAATTTTTATGTAGCCTTCCTTCCTTATATTTTCTTACACCCTTCTTGTCATGACGCAGCCATGCCCGCCACCGAATCACGTACCACCAATTCCGTCGGCAGTTTTATGTTCTGCGGATAATCCGTATAATCACCGTCTATTCTCCGTAAAAGAAGCTCCACCGCTTTTTCTGCCATTTTTTCCATAGGCTGTCTGATTGCGGTCAGAGCCGGATTTGAAATTAGAGAAAACTCCAAATCATCAAATGTAATAAAGGATAACTCCTCCGGAATACTGATTTTCATGTTATGAATTGCGGTCATTGCACCCAGACACATGTTATAATTTGATATAAATACGGCTGTTGGATGCTTTTTTAATTTCCATAATTTCCTCATGCATTCATATCCGGATTCAAATGTAAAGTCCCCTTCTATAATGTATTCCTCGTGTAAAGCTACCTCATAATCCTCCATGGCTCTTAGAAATCCCCTGTAGCGTTCTTTCGCGGCCAATAGTCCGGAATTGTTCTCCGCAGTTCCGGTGATAATGGCAATTTTCTCATGTCCGTTCTGAATTAAATATTCTGTTGCCTGATAGGCACCAAAGGCGGAATTAGACATAACACGGTCACTTTTAATATGGCCTAATGCCCTATCAATAACTACAAAGGGAATTTTGCTGCGAAGAATCGGTACTGCGTAGTCCCCATCATCCGCCACCGGTTCTATAATAATACCGTCTACCTGTTTTGAAGACAAAAATTCAATCGCTTTTTTAGCTGCTGCCCCATTATCTTTATGACAGCACACAAGAATGGAATATCCTTCCTTTTTTAATATTTTTTCTATCATCTGCGTTATTTTTGCAAAATATTGGCTGCTGAGTGAATCTATCAGAACACCTATCGTGTATGTTTTGGCATTCCGAAGCCCCCTGGCATAATCATTAGGGCGGTATCCCAATTTATGGATTGCCTGTTCAATTAATTTTTGGTTTACCGGGCGTACCTTACCCCCATTCATATATTTTGAAATTGTAGATATTGCCAGATTTGTCTCTCTGGCCACATCCTTGATTGTTACTGCCATATTCATATCCCTCTCTTAAACACAATTTTCCGGTCTTATCCAACCGTATCTGACAGAATCATACCATATTCTATCATATACAACAATCCTGATTTACTTGAAATTATGAGTTCCCGCAGCCGTGTCCCCAAAGTGTGAAATTTCATCTTTTACATTTTTACTGCTCCGGATAACATACCTGACTGTACCCTTTCATGGAATAAAATATACAGGATAATCATTGGCAGTACGGCAACTATGATACAGGCAAAAATCGGCCCCAACTGCTGCTGATATCCGCCCGAGAAGGATAGCATGGCACGCGAAACCGTATATTTTCTTTCGTCTGAAAGCAAAATCATGGCAAATATCAGTTCACCGTAGCCATAAATAAATGTCAGAATAGCTTGTGTGGAAATTATCGGAATCGATACGGGAGTCAGTATACGGGACAGCAGCTGCAGATCATTGCAGCCGTCAATAATCGCCGCCTCATCCAATTCTTTATTTACACCGTTAAGATAACCGGTAAATAAAAATATTGCCTGGGATAAGTTGAATGCCGCGTAAACAAGGGTCAGAAACCAGTAGGAATTCCGGCCTCCGATTCCGGTTGCCAGACTGGATATGGGGATAATGGTACAATGCACCGGTACCATAACACCGATTAAAAACAGGCTGTAAACCAGTGATTTTAATCTGAATTTCTTTCTGGATAATATATAAGCCGCAAGCATACCGACAACCGTAACAATAATAGTAGTTATTGCACTTAAGGTAATGGAATTTATAACCGCCTTGCCAATATTGGCGCTGTTAAAAGCAGCGGTGTAATTCGACCAAAGCCATTTTACCGGGAGTTTAAACATACTTAAGTTAATTCCCTGGTTATCCTTTACGGAAGACAGGAAGGTAATGTATAATGGGAAAATCGTTATAAGTCCCCAGATAATTGCAAATACGTAACAGCATAATTTTCCGACTTTACTTTTCATCTGTCTTCCTCCTATATTTCTTCTTTTTTAAACATACGGTTCAGCATAAGACTTAAAACAACTCCCATGACCAGAAGAACCACACCAATAGCGCTGCTCTTGCCAAAGGATTTAAAAGTAAAAGCCTCATTATAAAGCAGGGTGGCCGGAGTTTCCGAAGAATGGTTCGGCCCGCCTTTCGTCATTGCCCAAATCAGGTCAAATGCTTTCAGACACCCGGTGATGCATAATACGGAAAAGATTTTGAATGATTCTTTCGACAAAGGAATGGCAATATGGCGGACTTTCTTCCATTTGGTACATCCGTCTATTTCAGCCGCTTCATACAGGGAATCGGGAATAGCTACAAGGCCTGCGGCAAAAATCAGCATATTATAACCCGCGTACATCCATTCGTTGACCAGCACCACGCTCCATACATTTAACGTAGGAGTCGAAAGCCATTCCCTGCATAAAGCATCAAGTCCCACTGCCCTTAAAAGGCCGTTTACCGCTCCGTAACTTGGATTCAAAATGTAAACCCACATCAGTGCAACTGCCGTCGTAGACAACATGACCGGCATAAAAAATGCCGTTTTCATTAATTTTGTTCCCTTCAGCTTAGAAGTGATTAGGAGGGCCAGACCAAAAGCCAGCGGCATTAAAATCACAAAACCGCCGATCATAAAATAAACGGAATTCAGCATGGCATTCCAGAAACTTTTACTGGTTAATACCTTTCCGTAATTGTCAAGTCCGACAAAGTTCTTGGCCGCGCCATAAACCCCTTTCCAGCTGTGAAAAGACAGGAAAATCGTATTACATACGGGGTATACAATCAGTCCGAAAAACAGTAACAATGCCGGCAATAAAAAGGTAACTATGATTATTTTTTCATTTATTTTCCTATGTCGCAAAAAAAATCCTCTCCTTTTTCTTTAACGGGGGTTATTGCAGTAATCAGAAACTTATGCAATGCTGTACCAGAGTACAAGACACTTGCACAAAAGCCTGCCCGGTTAAGATTCTGCAATAACCCTTATCCTATTAAACTATTAAATCATTCGCTTCCTTCTGCAATACGGTCAACAATTTCCTTGCCGCATTGTTCCGGAGTATTGCCCATGGCCAGTCCCTGTAAAGCATTTCTGACCGTATCCAGCATAAAGGATTGAGGATCACTGTTCTGGATATCCGTGCCCATTGCCGTGTAGCCCTCAACAAATCCTTTAATGTCATCGAGGAGCGGATTCTGAGGCGTTGCATCCGTAGGTGTAAATTTAATGGGATAGATTACGGAAGCAACCTCATTATTTTCTGCAGTATACTCCTGGGAAGTGATATATTTTACAAATTCCACAGACGCTTCAATCTCCGCATCGGATTTATTCAATTTGGAAATAAACCACATATCGGAGGCTCCGCCCTGGGCCTGGTCCTTATACTTCTCATCGATATAAGGGAACGGAGCGGCACCTGTCTTATCATATATGTCGGTTCCGTAAATCTCCGATACATACCAGGAGCCATCCCAGCGCATGGCACAATCACCCGCCGCATAGGCAGATTTTTCGGTATTGTAATCCGTATTTAAGATATCATCTCCCAGATAACCTTTATCCACCAAATCCGAAATCAACTGATATGTTTTAATCATTTCAGGACTGTCATAGGCAAGGCTTCTGTCTGCCAGCTTTGCAACGGCCTCTGTTCCCAGAGATTTAATTACTACGTTGTTATGTAAGTGTCCCAGCCGCCATACGTCCTTTTCACCGACCTGGAAGGGTTTTATACCCGCATCTTTTAATTTTTGGCATACGGTAAGCAATTCCTCCCAGCTTTCCGGAACCGTCAGTCCCTGCTCTTCAAAAATATCTTTGTTATAGTATAAACTTACCGTATAGGATTTAAAAGGTACACCCCAAATACCTTCATATTCTTCATACTGCAAATCACCAAACATGCTTTCATAAAAGTTGCTGTACCATTCCGGATCACTTCTGTAATAAAGCTGCATATTAACAAGCGCATCACTTTCCACATAATCCAGTACCCTGGAGCCGCCGTATTCAACAAATACATTGGGTGTGTCCCCATTGGCAAAAGAAGTTCTTAGCTTATCCAGATAATCCGATTCTGTCGGTATATTATCCATAACAACCTTGATTCCGTTATCCATATCATTGAATTCCTGGACCTTTTGCCTGTAATATTCCTCATCCGGCACATCCGCTCCATATCTGGAAGCAACTGCTATCGTTATATCCTCCTTATCCGAATCCCCATTCGCTGCGTTACCGGATGATGAATCTTCTGAGTTAACCGTATCGTTTGTATCTCCCGGCCTGCCGCAGGCAGACAAAGATAATACCATACATCCGATTAACAATAATGAAATTACTTTTTTCCTCATATTGCATCCTCCCATTTTTAATAAAATTAACAAGTTACAATGCAAAACGTTTCGCTTTTGTATTATAATTTTATTTCTTTTGTTATGCTTTGTCAATATATAATTGTTAATTATATATATTTTATATTGTTATTATCAGTTATAATAGTAATATTTTACATGTTGTGATTATCTTCACAAGATAAAACGTTTCGTTTATTAGGATATTTTATACATCTTGCGTCGAGTAAAGTTCCATGTTATATTATTATTAATGTTAATAGAAAGAGGTAATTAAATGGGGAGCACAATTAAAGATATTGCAAAGGATACCAATTTATCTCTTGCGACTATATCCAAATACTTAAACGGTAAAAATATTTTGCCTGAAAATAAAAGGCTTATTGAAGAAAGCATTCAAAGATTAGGTTATGTTCCCAATAAAACGGCACAAAATCTGCGTTCCAAAAAAACCAATACCATTTGTATTCTGTTGCCAATAATAGGTGATTATTTATGGGGTTCCCTTTGCAGCAGCATTGAGGAATCTTTAAGAAAGCATGATTATTCCGCCATAATATCGTCTTACGATATATCGTCCGATAACAATGATCCGGATTTACAGTTTTTATTAAGCAAACAGGTGGATGGTGTAATTTTAATACCGGGATATACCAATTCCCATAAACTCCCGCTGTTACTCCAAAAAGCCGGTATTCCCTTTGTCTGCCTTGACCAGGAAGTATCCGGTATTCCTGCCGACTTCGTAACATCCGACAATCGGACCGGTTCCTATAACGCAACCCGGTATCTTTTGGAAAACGGCCACAGAAGACTTGGTGTCATAGGCGGCAATCTTTCCAGCTATACCATGAAAGAACGTTTAGCCGGATTTCATGATGCATGTTCGGAATATCACATTCCGGATAAATATCTATCTGTTTACGGAGGTGATGTTTCCTCCAGTGCAGAGTATTTACGCATTATGATGGGCCTGCCGGAACGCCCGACTGCCGTCCTCGTGTTAGGCTATGACCTGACCCTTAGCGCCATAATGGCATTAAGTAACCTTAATATGCAGATACCAAGGGATTTTTCCCTGATCAGCTTTGATGATGACCAGATTTTTTCTGCTTTCGAGCCTCCGATTACAACTGTTGTTCAAAATATGAATGAAATCGGCAGACAGGCCACGAAATTACTTATAAAACGAATCAATGGGAATTTTGATTCATTTCCCGAAACAAAAATGATTGAAACAACCCTTATTATCAGAAGGTCTGTCCGGCAGGCAGTCTGATTAAGAAAAACGCAGGCCGGAAATCATACCGGGAGGAAGATGGCTTCCGCAGGTGGTTATCCGATTTTCTAGGAAAGAACCCCGGACGGACAGACTTTCGAATTTTATATACTTTCTTAATTTGCTGAAAATTTCCTGCCGTTTGATAAATCCGGCAGGAAATCGTCAGTGTTATCTTATAATTTGCTTTTCTCTCTGAAAAATTCATCCACAATAAATTCCGCGCTTTCACACCACATAAGGGAACCCGTCTTCTGCAAGGCCTCATATACTTTGGACTGATAAAACTCATACAGGCATTCATCAAATGGTTTCTGGGTCTTATCGGATATCAAGCGTACCACATGCTCAATTTTCATTATAATATCCAGGGTTATATCCTGACCCTTATAAATATACCGATTTATCATGATATCTCCTTCCTCCCTAAATATTCCAGACATTCCAATGCTCTGTCGGTATGTAGCGAAACCTGATCGTGGGCTTCAAGGGATTTTAACTGTTCGATTGCCATCTCCTCGTTATAAATACCTGCCACGTATAGCGCAACCGTTCTCATGGTGTTATCGTCCGCAACAGGGCCGATAACAATATCATAATCATGCTGGGTTCCGCCGCACATTCTGTTATTTTTTATCATGGCAAGCCACTCCCTGGTAAGTCCGCTGAAAGTTTTTACGTTCAAATCCGCTGCCGGTACCAGTTTAAAGTTCATTACAAACTTGCCTTTTCCTCCATAGCGGATGTACATGTTTTCAGCCCAGCTGGCAGCATATTCTTCCAAAGTTGTGGTATAAAACCCTTTTCCAAAATCCCTTTTATCCTTCGAATGTTTTAAATCAACCCGGTCAAACATTACATTGGTCCCATGGTATAAAATCATCTCATCCTTCATTCTGCTTTCTCCTTAAAACATCTTCAACAAAATGAATGCTTTCTTCCAGGCTTTGCGTGTGTAAGGCCTGATATTGGGAACGAAGGAGGGGAAGGATACCTTTTTTCGTAAACAGTTCAAATACTTCTTTTGTATTCAGTTCATGGTTGTACGCATAACCTTCAATTGCTTCTACAACCATTAAATTCATATCCCGTTCCACTTGGTTCAAATATGTCACTCCAGTTTATATTTACTAATATATTTATATTAGCCGGGAAGCATATAATGAACTTAATTTATCCATAACTCCGGAGAATATCTGTATTAAGCTTCGCATTTAATGCAATAAAAACGTTCGTAACTGTTACATCCGTATGTACGGTTGATTTCGAAATACCGAATTGTTTGGCTGTCTGCCTTACAGTTGCATTATTATCAATTATGTAATTGGCTATCTCTACTGCCCGTTCTTCTATATAGCCTTTCAAAAGGATATCCCCCTATTGTACTTGTTTCTATATTGTATGCGTGAATGCCTTAAATTATTATCTATTATAACTACATACTTTACCTAAGTATCCGGCCTGCCATACTCCAGCGCTGACGCGCTGTCACTTCGGTATTCCTGCCACGAACAAAGAGTCTGACTTGCCAGACTCTGGTGCTGGCGCGTCTGCGCATCCCGCCTGGAAGGCTTTTTGTACAATAGGACGTAATTCCCATTGTACAAGATAGACGCAATCCGCCGCAGTGCAATCCGAAGCGGAGCGTTTTTGTCTCATAGGATGAACTTTCCTATGAAATAAAAAACCCGTGCCCACCTTCTCTGCTTTTCAGAAGGTAAACACGGATTTAATATATTTAACTACTTAATAATCTTCACGCAGTCCGAATTCAGCCGATTCAACCCACTCTTCCGGTCTTGTCGTCAATTTCACCAGTTCTTCTATAATAATGCAGTGGGTATCTTCCTGCTTTATTAAATACCGGTAAGTTTCTTTTTCCTTTTCATCGTCAGTATTATCGTGCAGTTTTTTATAAAATATCAAACTTTTTTGTTCCATCTCAAGAGCCATACGGTAGGAATCCAACTGGCTGGGAAGCTCCTTGATATCACTTTTAAAATCTCCCAGCTGTCTGAACAACCCTCTTGCTTCCGTCAGAATACTTTTATCCTGTACTTTCAGTTCAAGCATATCTGCTTTGCCCAATAAAATAGACGCATGTTTTTCTTCTTCTTCTGCTAACATGGTAAATACCACAGATAAGCTGTTGCCTTTATTTTTCTCCGCCTGTTCCAAATAATACTTTTCCAGGTCATATTCCAGAGAAAGTGCCAACTCCAAAGTATCCATATCCATTTACTCCTTTCTTCTGTATGGTAATACCATAACCATATCCGTTTCTTCTAATATTGTCAAGTATTTTGTTTGTCCCGGCTTTAAGGAATATACCGGACCTTACTGTAATTTAGTTAATCAGGACCGCCCTTCCGGTTTTACACTGCTTCAGCAATACCCCGGTATTTCTGCCTTGTCGCCAAACCGCCTCGGATATGCCTCTCCGACTTATTCTTCATAAGTATTTCGTGTACGGCCAGATATAACTGCTTATTTACATAAGGCAGCCGGTCCTGCAAATCCTTATGGACCGTTGATTTACTGATTCCATATTTCATAGCCGTTTCTCTTACCGTAGCTTTTGTCTCAATGGTATAATAAGCCAGTTCAATTATCCGATCTTCAATATATTGCTGCATCATAAGAGCCCCCAAGCTTGTTTTTTCTAATATATGCTTGTTTGTCCCATGATATGTCTGGTTTACTAATAGCCTTCTTCTCTTCTTACCTTACGCAATTCATTTCGTTTCACCGCACCTTCCCATTCCCCGCGCTGGCTCTCCGTTTCAATAACCAGTCTGGGGACACGGGCCGGCTTCCCCTCTTTATCTAATGCCACAAATACCATATACGCCCGGTTAATAGGACGGCGGATTCCGGATAATTCTTCCACATAGGTATCCACCCTAACCTCCATGGAAGTATTCCCCACATAAGTAATTCTTCCAATCAAAACCAGAGTGTCATTCTTATAAGCCCCTTTCTTAAACTGGAGGTTATCAATGGCGGCGGTGATAACATCGCACTCCGAATGCCTCCTCGCCGTAACCCCGCCTACTATGTCAATCCATTCTAAAAGCTGGCCGCCAAATAGTCTTCCCGTACCGTTAATATGCTGGGGCATCAATAATTGTATCTGTTCCGTAAGGGAATCTTCCACACGTTTTTCTGCTTTCATAAATAAACTCCTATCAATATTGCTTTTAATAAAACCTGGCTTACAGTTACTTTATAGTAACAAAAAAGGCCGTAATTTCATTTGTGCTTCATTTGTACATTGTTTATAGGCACTTTTGGATATGGTTATTGTAATGAAACAACCGCTAACTGTCAAGGACGGAACTCTTACGCATCTTATGTGTTTTCCCTGTTCCACATTCTGGAATGTCTTTACTGTATAATCATATTGTGTTAAAATAATGAGGCAAGTCCCTATCCTTCATTCAATCGTGAAGGAGCAACTTATCAAGTAATTTAAGAAATAACCCCAAAAAAGCAATTTACATAGGAGTACCTGCTTTAAACGGGAGACAGGAGTAAGGAAATGAAAAAAAACAATAAACCAATCTTTATCACAGCTCTGATAGCTGTATTGGCTGTAATAACAATAGCCGGTATACTATATTATAAGCAAAGTAAAGATACCTCCGGCATGGATAAAGACAATCCCGGTGCTATTGATATTACCGGCTACACGAATTCCGGCGATGTAATTATCCGCTCTGCTTCCTATATTTATACTGATGACGGAAAAATAGACGGCTATCTGGTAACCGTTTCAAGCAAGGGATATAAAGATAATATCCTTATGGATATAACCTTTGACAATACGGGCGATTTAGTTAAATCCGTTGCAGTAAAGGACCAGAAAGAATCCAAGGGTTATGGGGACGGGATTACGGACGAGGCTTTCTTAAGCCAGTTTAATGATATTCCGGCTCCCGTTTCCCTATCGGCAAATAATGCTTCCCAATCCGGCAAAGAAGAGGAAGCTTCCGGTACGGAGCCGGAAACCTCTGATACTAATGCCACTGACGCAGACTCTGCGGATACCTTGACACCCGGCGGAGAAACAACGGAAGATACGGCTTCTTCTGATATGACCTGGTCTGACGGAACCTATGAGACGGAAGAAACGGAATTCGACGAGCAGGGTTATAAAGACAAGGTTAGCATAACAATTCAGGATGGCAAAATAACTGAGGTTATCTGGGATGCTTATAATGCCCAAGGTCAATTAAAAAGCGTATTGTCTGCCGACGGCGCTTATGAAATGACCGACCGTGGTCCTACCTGGCAGGAACAGGCCGTAGCCATCGCTGATTTTGTAATACAGAACCAGTCACCGGATGGCCTTACCACAAATGCGGAAGGCAAAACCGATGCCGTATCCGGTGTCAGTATCTCGGTCAGGGATTTTATCACTCTGATTAAAGAATGCCTGGTAAAAGCAGCTGCCACAGAACCGGTGACAGAGACTGCTGAAAATGACCTTCCGAGTACTCCGGCAGATACCGGCGATGATACACCGGATGATTCCGAAAGTTCCGGTCAGGCCGGTCAGATTGATGCCGTATCCGGTGCTACCGTTTCATCGGCTGCTGTCGTCAATGGTGTTAACAAAGCCCAAGCCTTTATTAAAGATTTCGTATTAAACAAATAAAGATAATACTACGGTCTGATGCAAAAATTAAAATATAACTTACTTGGTAAAGTTTATGATTATATTTCTTGAATTTTATTCCAAGTTGCGCGAATGGCTCCAAGCTCTTTCTTGGAACCATTCGCGTATATTTTTCTCAAAATATCCCGTAATATAATCATATTACGGACAGGTTCCGTAGTTTCAGCTATTTTGCTACGGCGTCAACTTCGCTTTCTTCGTTGCTTTCAATCTCCACTACCACTTTATTTGGCAGGCATACTATGGTTTCCCCGTTCTTATCAATATCTCTTTGATGTACGCATAACTTGTCCGGACAATTGGCATCCACTACGTCCGCATGTCCGTCTTTTATTTCCAGCAGATTTTTTCCGCCTCCCACCCCTTCAATCTCAAGGGTTGTGTCTTTGTTTAAAGGTAATTCTTTATAAATTTTCCCATCTACCATAACTATAACCATATCTCCGTTTTTCTTAACAAAGTTCATATAGGTCAGACCGGCTGCCGCTAAAGCCAATATGATTATTATCAGTATAAAATCGTTACGTTTCATAAAAATACCATGCCTTTCTGTTTAAGTACTACTTGCGCGGGAGCCTTAAACTCTTCCTATTATACACTGTAAACATCTGAAAAAGCAACGTATTTTACAGCAATGGCGAGGCAAAACGGTATAGTATTGTGCAATAATTATTATCAAACAAAGTATCCCGCAAGCGGGATACTCCGCCTGCGGCGGGTTGCGTCAGCAACATAATTCCAATCCGCCGCAGTGCGATTCAAAGCGGAGGGTTTTTATCCCATAGGATGAACTTTCCTGTGAGATAAAAATATTGCACCCCAAACATCGGTAGATTACAGATGTTTGGGGTACAATATTATTCTATAAGGTTAAATGGCTTGCTGCTGCTTTTATTCAGTAAATAACGGAGTAGATAAATATCTTTCACCGGTATCCGGCAGTAATATGACAATTGTCTTTCCTGCATTCTCAGGCCGTTTAGCAACCTGCGTCGCTGCCCATGTTGCTGCTCCCGAAGATATACCAACTAATAAACCTTCCAGTTTTGCAATAGCTTTTCCGGTTGCAAAAGCATCGTCATTATCAACCGTAATGATTTCATCATAAATTTCAGTATTAAGTACTTTAGGAACAAATCCTGCTCCGATTCCCTGAATCTTATGAGGTCCCGGTGTCCCTTTGGATAAAACAGGAGAAGCACTCGGTTCAACCGCAATAATCTTCACATCCGGATTCTTGCTCTTTAAAAATTCACCGGCGCCGGTAATTGTACCGCCGGTACCGATACCGGATACAAAAATATCAACTTTGCCGTCGGTGTCTTCCCAAATTTCGGGGCCGGTTGTTTTTCTATGGACTTCCGGATTAGCACTGTTCACAAACTGACCGGGAACAAAAGAGTCCGGTATTTCTTTTGCTAATTCATCTGCTTTAGCAATAGCGCCGTTCATTCCCTTTGCGCCTTCAGTTAATACTAATTCCGCACCATATGCTTTTAGGAGATTTCTACGTTCAATACTCATTGTCTCTGGCATAGTCAAAATAATTTTATAGCCTCTGGCCGCTGCTACGGAAGCAAGGCCGATACCGGTATTACCGCTGGTAGGTTCAATAATGGTTGCTCCCGGTTTTAATAAGCCTTTTTGCTCCGCATCATCAATCATTGCTTTTGCAATTCTGTCTTTTACACTTCCGGCAGGATTATAATATTCCAGTTTTCCCACTAATTTAGCAGATAACTCATTTGCTTTACCGTATTGAGACAATTCCAATAAAGGTGTCCCGCCAATTAAATCTGTTAAACTTTTTGCAATTTTTGCCATATTCTCATTCTCCTTCAATTTATTTTATAATGAATTTAATAAGTTCGCTTGCTTTATATATAATCTATCACAGTAGGCATCATTTGTCAACGATTATTTTGATATTTCATATATGATTACTATGAATTATATTGTTAATAAGTATGTATATTGATAATTAAATAATAATAGTTAATAAACTCATAAACTAATACGCATTAATACGTATTAGTTTATTGACATACGTAATAATACGTGCTACAATAAATACATGATAAGGAAAGGAGATTACATAAGATGCCAATGACACCGAAGCAAATGATAAAGCTACTAAAACAGAATGGATTTTATGAAGATAGGCAAGATGGTTCACATAAATTTTTTAAGAATCCAGAACTAATAGATGTACAACGGTTCCTTATCACAATAAAACCCTTAAAAAGGGAACGGAATATAAAAATCCTTAAGGATGCAGGAATTAAATAAAGCTCTTAATCGTTATAACCAATAGAGGTATTTATATAACATAGGAGGTACTTTACTATGAAAAAATTATACTATCCAGCTATATTTCAAGTTGAAGAAGAAGGTGGATATTCAGTGTTTTTTCCGGATATTGAAGGATGCAATACACAGGGTGAGACTGTAGAGGAAGCATATGATATGGCATTTGATGCCTTAAGCTTAACATTGTCTTATTTGCACGATAATAAATTAGATATCCCGGAACCTTCTAGGCCGCAGGACGTAAGATTAAGTACTAATCAGTATGTAGTTATTATTCAATTTGATATGCAGGAGTATCTACGAAAGCATCAATCAAAAGCCGTGAAAAAAACATTAAGCATTCCGTCATGGTTGAACGAAGTAGCAATGGAACAAAATATTAATTTTTCACAAGTGCTTCAAGAAGCTTTATTAAACAAAATTAATATTCATTAATATATTTAATAAATAGTCCTTAGTGAATCTTAGAGTGTGTTTGAAAAATTATCGCACCGTTCTGAATGTCCCAATTTGTGGGAGACAAGGAGCNNCTCCCAAAATTGCGACGCAGTATACCGTAAAGTGGGGCATTCAGAACGGTGCAATGATTTTTCAAACACGCTCTAGAGCTATTTATTTTATCGTACATCCTATCATTCCGCTTAAGGATTGCCGGGAGAACAGGAATTCGGAGCGTCCAGGTGAGGATTGAAAAGTTTTAGACTTACCGTTATTCAATCTATATCATGGATCACTTTAACCCGAATCTTCAGAGTAATTTTACCCTGAATCCGCAGGCGGTCCGTGAATAAATCACTAAAAACGGCCTTATCGGAAACTGCCGGTATATCTTCGTCCGTCTTCGGGTTAAGAGCCAAAGGAGCACTGAAATAATAATCCGCCATAATTTCCAGGGCAGAGGATTTCTCGCCATTTGCAATAATTCCACGGTTTATTTTATCCGGCAGCTCCAGACTGCTTAAATTTATTTCCGCTGTTTCGGCGGTATGGGATAATAATTTGCCAATGGTGACGGTCCCTCTTACCATGCCATTCTTATATGACGTTATTGTATTAAAACCATGCAGGTCCGCTATATAATCAGGCAGCAATTCATATATCTTACGGGGTATTCCTATATCAGGTGTTCCGATGCCCCACGCTCCGTTATGGTTCCCCAGCCGCCAGTAAGGCTCCTCTCCGGAAAAGAAAAATGGGATATTACCCAAGTCACAGACACCGGTACCGGCCTCTGAAGCTTCTTCCCGGTTTTTGTTCCCGGTCATCCTGTAATTAACGGCAAAGCTCACTTTCCCCCCGGTGAAATCACTTAGATTAAAAGCTTCCGCTCCGCTGATATTTAAAGTTTTATAATTATGTTCCGAATACGCTTCCAGGGGCTGAACCGTATCTTTACATACCGGAAGAAGCATATTATTTTCATCAATAGTACCTTCCAGCAAATATATTTTCAAATCATCTTCATATTCTTTGGTAAAAATAAAATCCGGCGTTTTTGATATTTTATTTACAACGTCACCGGCATCCACCGCAGCGGCATAGCTGACTCCCAGGCTGCACATACTGAGCCCTATGGCAAACAGAATAGTCCAATTATGCACTATAGTATTCTCTTTCATCGATAATCCTCCCGAACAAACAAATTTACCGCATCTGCATATTCCATATTTTTACAGGACTTTATTATACCTTAAAAATATAACCATTACAAATTTTATCGGAATAAATCGTTCGACGGTCATAATCCTCTTTTTACGACGATATGTAAATAAACTAACAGATAAGTGACAAATTTACATAGTGCACCCCGCCGGCCGGGTTTTTACGAAATAGGGCATAATTTCCTATTGCATAAAATAAACTGCTCCTCAAATATTCTGGAAAGCAGCTTATCTAGTACAGCAGTGCATAGATTTCAGTGAATTCAGTACCCGCTATTTATGCTTGTACCGGGCTGGATGCTCCGCTTTGCGGCGCAGCATACCGTAAAGCGGGGCCTTAAGAACGGCTCAATGATTTTTCAAACACACTCTAATGTATATCATCCAATACCACGGTGAAGGGTCCGTCATTTATCAATTCTACCTGCATATCGGCTCCGAATTCACCTGCCTCAGCTTTACCCAGCTTAAGCCTTAAGGCCTCCAGAAAATATTGATATAACTCCTCAGCCTTTGCAGGCTCCGCAGCTTGCAGGAAGTTAGGACGGTTACCCTTCTTGCAATCGGCATATAAGGTAAATTGGGATATTGCAAGAACCTCTCCCTGTATATCCTTAAGCGATAGATTTATTTTGTCTTGTTCATCCGCAAATATCCTAAGTTTTATTATTTTATCAACATATTTATCAATCACTGCTTTTGTATCTTCCCTGCCTATCCCGACAAACAGCAGAAGTCCCTTACCTATTTTTCCTATGCAGGTTCCTTTAACGGTTACCGAAGCCTGTTTTACCCTTTGTATTACAACTTTCATAAGAACTCCTTTTATTTTATCTGATATTGCTTATTATTGTTTTCTGTTTCAGTTATTTTTTTATATTTCCTTTTTGGATTTCTTACATTTTCCTTAAATTATTTGAATATTCTTTAATAAATCTTGTGGTATAAAAAACTTTATGCTATAATCCCCAATGAACACTATTATAAAATATTGAATACATTAATTATGCCGTTATGGATTATGCTTAATGTCAATTCCAGAAAGGTTGATTTAGTTGAAACAATTAGTTCTAAAATATAAACACGGATGGGTACTATCCTATTTTTTTATTTATATCATATGGTTTTTTGCATTAGAAAAAAGTGTTACAACTGATTATGCATCCGTTCATATATGGTTGGATGATTATATTCCCTTTAATGAATGGTTTGTAATTCCTTACTTTTTATGGTTTGGTTTCATATTTGCAACGGTTGCTTATTTTTTTCTGACATCAAAAGAAGATTTTTATAAGATTACTGCCTTTTTATTTATTGGAATGACTATATGCCTGATTATATATACCATCTGGCCTAACGGCCAGGACCTAAGGCCGGATTTATCAAAGATTAACAGGGATAATATATTTATCCGGATTGTAAAAATCCTATACGGCACAGATACCTCCACCAACGTGTGTCCCAGTATACATGTATTCAATTCCATCGGAGCCAATATAGCTATCCACCGCAGTGAGGCCTTAAAAAAATACAAGTGGCTGAGACCAGTTTCCACCCTTTTGACTATTTTAATTTCTCTCTCAACCATGTTCTTAAAGCAGCACTCCGCTTTTGACGCAATAGCTGCCATTGCCTTAAGTATTGTAATGTACTTTTTGGTTTACGGCTGGAGCGAGAGCAAGCAATCTGAAAAGGTAAAAGAAAAGAAGGTATTTGCACAATATTAATAACAATCGTATAAAAGTAAAGCATTCATGGTTTCAGTTTATTAACTGAAACCATATATTTTTTTCGAAATTTTATAACCGACTTCCACTATCACACGGCCTACTTTACCGGGCAGGTTCATGGACCTTCCCAGAAACCGGTTGTGAATCTCATGATGCAGCCTTTTATTGGATTTCTCCAGGTAATCCCACAATTCCTGTTTTTTAGCCAGGCTTTCCTCCGTATTTTCTCTTATTAAATAAACAGAAGAAACAGTCATCATCATGCACAGATACTTTATCATATAATTACGCAGTTTTTTATTCTTAATTAACATCACATCCGTATCATCAATCATTATTTTAGTAATATAAATCTGCTGGTCAATCCGTTTTATCATATTTTTTTCATTTACCGACTGGTCATCTCTGCCGATAAAATAGCGGTAAAGGTTCACATCCAGATAATACATGGTTTTTACATAGGGCAGAGGGTGGTATACGAATATATTATCCACGTAAAAAGTATGTTTCGGCAGTTTTAATCCGCAGTCTTTTAACAATTTGGTCCGATAAATGGCGGCATGCATGATAATTTGCTGGCTTTGTTTAAAAAACATAATATCGTTCCAAGTAAAAATCCGGTCCTGGGGCAGTGCCGTTTTATAATCCATCACCTTGTGTTTATTTATGCTGGGTTTTTCATAAACATAATTAGCTAACATAAGGTCCAGGCTTTTTCCATCCTCAACCAATTCTCTTAATTTCTGAAGTACTTTTCGAAGGGCAGCTTCATTTACCCAGTCATCACTGTCTACGACTTTAAAATACAATCCTTTTGCATGAAGAAGGCCGGTATTGACAGCTTCCCCATGTCCTCCATTCTCCTGGTGAAATACACTGACAATATCCGGATATCTGGCGGCATACTCATCCGCTATTTTTGCCGTATCATCCACTGAGCCATCGTCCACAATTATGATTTCCATGTCATTTCCTCCGGTCAATAATGTTTCAACGGCACGTTTCATATATGCAGCAGAATTATAGCAAGGTATAGCCACACTTAACAATTTCATTTTTCATCTTCCTCCTAATGATTAAAAAAAATCAATATTAATAATTATAATGCATTAAATATAAACATAAAATAGTATTCCTATAAATTAAGAAATATTAAAATTTAGTAAGGTAAACGTAAGAAATATTTCGTTGTGTTGCCATTTTGTCAATGATATAATGAAAGCGGAATGAGGAATCAGTAAGCTTGCTTACGGATTCCGACTGGAGCAACAAACACATGAACCGCTTTTGTTCATGTGATAATGAAAGTTATAAAAATACGTTTTGGGAGGTTACTTATGTCATTCGGTTCAAATTTAGAAAAATTAAGAAAAGAACGCAAAATCAGCCAAAGTAAGTTAGGGAATGCGCTGGGCATTACCCAGCAGATGATTAGCAGTTATGAAAAAGATATCTCCTCCCCTAACATAGATACCCTGGTAAAAATCGCTGACTTTTTTGAAATATCCATTGACCGGTTAGTCGGCCACATAGCTAAGTCAGAGAATCCGGCATCCCAAAAAATTCAATTTGACTATTTATTTGATTCCTTTTCTCTGGAAGATAAGGAACGGTGTTTATTTATTTTAAAAACCCTTTTGCTTGACCGTGAAAAGACGAATGAAAATTTGTTTATAAAGAAAAACTGCTGATATAAATTACTTTAGGTTTTCCGGATTCAGACCTTCTAATTCAGGAATCACAAATCGTCCGTTTTTCCGTATTAGAACATCGTCAAAATAAATTTCACCGCCGCCGAATTCAGGTGTTTGAATACATACCAAATCCCAGTGAATTGCGGATTTATTGCCATTGGGAGCTATATCATAACAATTGCCCGGAGTAAAATGAAAGGAACCCATAATTTTTTCATCAAATAGAGTATCTTTCATAGGTTTTACAACATAAGGGTTAACACCTAAGGCAAATTCGCCTATATACCTTGCACCTTCATCCGTATCGAATACTTGATTAATTCTCGCCGTATCATTGGCTGTAGCCTCAATGATTTTTCCTTCTTTGAAAGTAAGCTTAATATTTTCATAAGTAAATCCCTGATATACGGCCGGAGTGTTATAAGAAAGGACACCGTTAACGGAATATTTCACCGGCGCCGTATATACTTCGCCATCCGGTATATTGCATTCTCCTGCACAAGGGATACAGGGAATACCTTTTATGGAAAAGGTCAGGTTTGTACCGGGACCCGTAATTTTAACCCTGTCTGTTTTCTCCATATACGCTAACAGATTATCCATTGCCTTTCTCATCTTTGAATAATCCAGATTACATACACTAAAATAAAAATCCTGGAAACTCTCTAAACTGGTATTAGCCAGCTGGGCCATGGAGTTATTGGGATAACGAAGAACCACCCATCTGGTTTTACTGACACGGATATCATGGTGAACCGGTATGGTATAGTATTTTTCATATATTTCTATTTTCTCAGCAGGAACATCGGATAATTCCGATACATTATCCGTACCCCGGATTCCTACATAACAATCCATCTGCGCCATTTCTTTTGCATCAATTTCTGCCATAAGGGATATCTGTTCCTCAGTACAGTTTAATAGAACCTCCCTTTGTACCGCCTGGTCCGTAAAATGAGGAAATGGCAGTCCGCCGGCCATATACACCTCCTTTATCACCTGCCTTGCCAGTTCTTTGGCAGAATCTCCGATATAATGTACATAAACCTTATCCCCTTTTTTTACATTCATCGAATAATCTACTAAATTGTGAGCTAATATCTTTACTCTTTCATCCATTATGCTTCTCCTTCCTTATCCGGTTTATTATTAAATATTAGTCTGTTTATATTAAATAGAATTTATATAAATCAACCAAATAACTTAACGGTTATCCGTCAGGTAACTGAAAAACAGATTCCCTGCTTCCTCAAACATTGCGGTACCGTCATTTAATCCAATCTTCTTAGTTCGATGCAGGGAAGGATCGATTACTGTTATATTATAAGCATCATATCCAATAATCAATACGGCATTATCCTTATCCTTCATACCAATGACCGGTACATTTTTATCTATATAATATAATACTTCTTCTAAGGTACATCCGCTCAGATTTAAAACGGAATCCCCCAATCTTTGGTTCAACATCTCGCTCACTGTACCTGATTTTATATTATCCGAATTCAGTCCGCCGCTTCGATAATTGAGCAGCATCTGCACGCTGGCCTTTACACTGTCAACACTGCCTGAGGTATAGACAGATGAGATATTACTGATTTCCTTTACGCTACTTTTGATACCCCGTTCCCAGATTTTTTGCTGATTCCGGTTCAGGACAACACCCGCGGTATGATTAGCATGATTAATGGCATCACCGGCATGCTCATAGATACCCTCAATACCGCCAAGAGCGTAGACTGTATATGGTTCCGCTATGTTATCCGAATCCTCCAGCCTCAGTGTCGTATCTTCCGTAATTATAGTATTAATAGTAGTGTCATATTGAGGCTTTTCCTCCATGATAAATCCGGACGGCAAAGAAATATAAAATTCGGTTAAAGTTTTCTGTGTGACCCTTGAATTCAATCCGATTGCTTCCGTCTTTCTGATTACCGTATTCAGAATATTATCCTCTTCACCGGCTATATACCGGTTCGTATCTTTCTGCTTTTTCACACGTTCCAAGGTTATGACATTGTCTTTTATCGTTGCTCCGGATATATAATACCCTTTCTTGGAATATTCTTTTAATATATTGGACTGGGAATCCGCAATGTTAATTTTGTACATGGGTACTAAGGTGCTTCCGTCTATTTGTGTGGTAATATCCTTTGTTTTTGCAAGTCCATACAGGAAATTATTATCGATTTTTCCGAGCAGATTAATGTTATCTCCTTCCGGGGCCGAGATATTCTGCTTAGCACCGCTCTCTAAATCCAGTATTATAATCTCCGTGGATTCTTTCGGATTGCTGTTATTCTGCCAGGCTATATAATGGTCCTGCTTGCTTACCACGTAATCATCTCTTCCAATCTCCGAAGCTATTATTGTCAGGGTCTTTGTAATCAGGTTGTAAGCGTAGATTTTATGGTTCATAGCAAAATAAAATATATCCAGCTGGTTCACATAGCTGAAACTGTCCAACTCTTCTTTCAGAATCTGATAAGTGACATTCATAGGTATATAAACCAGCTCTTCAATCCGGTTTTCCCCGCTGTAGTATTTATATAATACAATACCGACCCGCCCTTCATACACACCGCGGTTCATGTATCCGTAAACACAGAAATCAATGTTCCCGTCATCATCCATATTCACAATTTTAACATCATGCTCATCATAAATGTCCCTGACATAATCCGTATCCTTCTGGCGGAAAGAAAATACTTTCACCGCTGAGTTCTCTGCTAAATTATAGTACCATAACTCTCTCTGGCTCACAAAAGCAAATTTATTATTATCGGAACTTGTAACCAGCTCCATATCCGCCTGATTGGTAATACCCAGTTTTAATTCACTTTTAGATAAACTGACCAAATCAATATCAAATACGGATTCCATGTTCCTCTCATAATTTAATAAATACATCCTTGAGGGAGTATAACGGATACGATAAAATTCCTTTATATAATAATATTCCAGGCCGGATTCGGTTTCGGCTGAAATCATATACTTTAACTCAACGGAAGCCGTATCGGTATTGATCTCTTTTACCGTGGGCACTATGGTTCCCATTACTTTGGGTTCTAAATTTCCCCAACGTATCAGCTCAAAACCGGAATGAATATTAACATAAGCCAAAGAACTGTTATCCGCATCCTTATCGGGTTCCAGATAAATCACAATGCTCTCCGCCTTATCTTTATCCATAATTGCATTGTGAAAATCCATAACAAAATCCAGTTTTTCCTCATAATAAGAAGACGGCTGCAATTTAACCCTGGTGTAATAATTCATCTTCCTGCTCTCACTGGTTACTAAAGTGATTTTAACAGCATATTCCAATCCTTCTTCCAGTTCCGTTTTAAACTTAATTTTAGCAGTTTTTTTATCTTCTTCTTTCTCCAGGGCATTGATGGTATCCGTTTCCAGCAATTTATTATCTTCAGCAAAACGCAGTTCATAAATAACCCTCTTTACATCATTTTCTTTACCATCGATAACAACATCAAAACTTTGTTTCTCATCCAGCGGAGTTATGGATTCCCTTACCAGATTGGCATTCAGATTATTGCCGTACCCGTGAAGAAGGTTAATTTCATTTTTATCCATCCTTATGGTAAGAACAGGATAAGAAGTTTCACCCATCTCGATAGTTTTTTGCATATCAAATACTTCTTCTTTGATATCCCTCCCAAAATAATAAAGGGAAGCGGCGAAAACGCATAGTAAAATTATTCCTCTATACAAAATTTTCAACATTTCTTCACATCCTTACTGCATTCGTGATATAAACTGATCGGATAGCAGTTTATATAAAGTCGGTTGGACTTTAAAAAAACTTCTGCATTGTTCATATGCGTTCAGCCTTTTTAACATCGCCGGATCATTGTTTTTAGAGCTGTTCTTTTTAACGGCTCTTATAAGAATATTCTTAGGCGTATGCTCCATATCAATAAATTCCAGTATTTGTGTTTTATAGCCTGCTATTTCAAGCAATTCGGCCCTTAAAGCATCTGTTGTCAAAGCCGCAATACGTTCCTTTATAAGCCCATAACGGAATAACGGATTACATATATCATTGCTTATCTGGGTATTTAATTCATGCTGACAACAGGGAACGGCTAAAATAACATCCGCATTCCATATTATGGCTTTATGCAGGGCATAATCCGTAGCCGTATCACAGGCGTGAAGAGTCACCACCATATCAACCCGGCTTACCCCCTCATAGGAAGCGATATCCCCTTCCATAAAGGTTAATTTATCATAACCATAACGTGCGGCAAGCATGTTACAGTCTTTAATAACCTGCTTCTTTAAGTCCAGTCCGATAATCCGGATCGGGTAGCCTTTTATTTCTTTCAGATAGTAGTACAACGCAAAAGTCAGATAAGACTTGCCGCAGCCAAAATCAATAATAGTCAATTCCTTCGTATTATCCAAATAAGGCAGAACATCTTCCACGAATTCCAAAAAACGGTTAATTTGCTTAAATTTATCATATTTACTACTGATTATTTTACCTTCCTCAGTCATGACACCCAAATCCTTAAGGAACGGTACAGGTATTCCTTCTTTAAGGATGTATGCTTTTTCCCTGTTATGACTTAACACAGGATTACTGACAGCCATTCTATTTGTTGAATCAATACTCTTAACTTTTATGGCAGCTTTGCCCTTTTTGCTGATTAAAACAGTAACCTGCTTATTCCGTGTCCGTAAAAAAACCTGTTTCATAAATAACTCCAGCCATTCAGATAATTTGTCAAGCAGCTCCTCCTTAGTATAATTACTGTGGAAAACCTGCTTGTCACGAAATTCAGAAGCCTGAAATATTAGTTTTTGTTTTATTAATACGGGCCGGATCTTAACTTTCCTAAGTTCAGCGCCTGCAGGCGGGTTACTGATTATCATATCTATAAGCTCTATATTTAAATTATTGCTGATTATTTCGAATATATTCCGGTCCATTCCATTCTACCCTTCATTTTCATTGTTACCTTACAGTTTAACTTCTAATCTCCTTTATGTATTTTATCATATAAGCTAAAATATTCCTACTATTTTTAAAAACTTCCTCATCTTAATTCATGCACGGTTCGCCTTCATACGCATATATTGTAAAATAAAATGATATAGAAATCTAAGGAGGATCTAATGAAATATTCCTTGCCTGAATATTCACCTTTTAACAATCCAAATGATCGAGAATCGAATATTAGTTTCAAAGGCAGTATGAAGGCCGCATCAAGGAAAGGCATCCCAAATTATACAACCGTATTACCAAGTAATTCAACCGGAATTTATTATAAACCCTTAGCTAAACCATATTACTCGGACATGGCTGATAATACGATACAACCTTTTCCTGATTATTCTAATCCGCAGACACAACCTGGGACTACCACTCCTACCATGCCTGATACCATATTCCCCGGTACACAGGCCCCTACTATTCCCGATGCCCTAACACCTAGAAATTCAACGCCGGCTACTCCGGGTACCACTGCTCCTACTATACCGGCTACTCCTCGTACTACTCCTCCGACTGCACCGGGTACCACTGCTCCTGCTATACCGATGATTCCACGCAACACTGCTCCGGCTACTCCGGGTACCACCATGCCTACGACTCCCCGCACCACTACTCCGGCCACTCCGGGTACCACCATGCCTA
>DBEP01000006.1:92827-208146 GCA_002294045.1 Lachnoclostridium sp. UBA903
CTCCCCGTACCACTACTCCGGCTACCCCAGGTACCACCACTCCTGCGACTCCTCGCACCACTATGCCTGCGACTCCGGGTACTACTGTTCCCGCTATGCCAGAGACCACTATCCCGCCTATGCCAGAGACTACTGTGCCCACCACTCCGGGCATTCCCGGTCCTGCCATGCCTGGTACCACTGCTCCCACCATTCCGAGCACTCCGGCGACGCCTAGAACAACTACTCCGGGTACCACTGGTCCTTTCATGCCGACGACACCCGGAACCACTGCACCAGGTAGGTTAACAACTCCGGATACCACTATTCCTCCGACCATGCCGGGAACTACTCCCATTCCTAATACGACTTTCCAGTCAAGAAATGCTGCACCGTCATATTATCAAAAAACGAATACCAACTATGCAGGAAGCAGTAAGACAGACTATAATTATCCGAAATTTCCTGCTTATGGCGACGGGATCTATATTTCGGACTTGAATCCATACCATGCTCCAATGGGCGTTCCACTGATGCCGCTTTATGGTTACGATAATTGCGAGGATTCAGATAAAGACTGGGATTATATGAAACAGATGTATCCGATTAATGCAAAAAAATTACTTGGAGAAATTGAGGATGAATGTGATAAACTGGAGTATGACGGAAGCTGCATGTTTGATGAATATCCCGACAAGGTTTATCTGGGCCGTATTGTAGACAGAATTTATTCCAAATACGGTTACATGGAGGAGGATGCCGTCAATTGCGAAAGTATTCCCGCATCAAAACAATCAGGTAACAATATACAAAAACCGCTTCAATCAAATCAATATGACATTGACTGGGATTACCGCCGGGACCGCCGGGGACGCCGTCCAAGATGGTTAAGGGATCTGATTGAAGTATTGTTATATAATGAAATTTTAAATCGCCGCAGACGTTACAGGGGAAGAAGACGCTGGTTTTAAAAACAATTTACTAATTCTTTTAAAATACGTATCCTGCCTGGAAGGCTATGAAAAAATATGAAAAATATCCTCAAAAAATACTCCCCTTATAGCAGACAGCAATTAAACTGTTTACTAGACAGGGGAGTAAAAGCAGACACTGCATAGAACAAAGACTCTGGCGCGTCATGCGCATCCCGCGGAGCGTTTGTATTCAATAGGACGCAATTTCCTATTGAATACAAAATATTATTAATAGCCTCCGTTTATAACCGGTGTTCCCAAATATACATTGGTAGTATCCGTATCTTCATCATAATTAATAGCAACATGAATATTGATTTTAGTTCCCAGAGAAGTTACATATTCGTCCAACAATCCGCTGTAGGCATATATGGTAAATAAATTTTCTTTTCTGTTATCATATGCTATTTTGCCTTCAAGATTAGCAATCATACTGTCAGCAATTTTATTCATATTATCCAGACTCAATTTTCCCTCATAATTGCTGCATAACTGCATGGTTGTCTGTATATCTGACGCATTCAGCTTACCAAATACTTTTTTCAGTAAATCATGGTATTTTAAGGCACTCTCCATATCTTTATATAATTTAAGATTAATCATCAGGTAATGGTTTATTTCCGGCAAGCCATCCGTATTTTCCTTTTGTATACTGACAACTTTAAGTAAGGTTTCTGCGTTTTTGCCTTTCTTTTCGGCATATACCTCACTCTCGTCACCGTTTCTGTTCACAGTTATTTCCTTATCCACTTCAAGCCCTATCTGACCTGCCATATATAAGATAAGTTCTTTCTTATCCTCTTCACTTAGATAATCCGTCCCATAATCCGCTGCCATCTCCAGCTCAAAGGATGAAACTTCCGAATTGGTGCCTACAAAGGCTTCAAGAATATTGCTTTCAGGCCGCAATAAAGTATTTACTGCGATTTGCATCATTACGGCAATCCATAAAACCCCTATGATATATATTGTTAATTTTGACTTTTTTTCAACTAGCAATTGTTTCATCTGTTTCGAAAAACTGTTTGCTGCATTCATTTTGATAACCTCCAAACGGTACAGGCAGTTTCCTGCCATGTCCCTTCCATGCCTATATCCAATTCCTAATTTGTAAATAGTTATTCTTACTTAATATTTTAACCCAAATTAAGAAATTTATTCAAAAAGCAAGGAAGAATCGGGGTTAATGCAGCTAAAAAAAAACAGGGCTGCAGCAAAATCCTGAGTTTTCCCGGCTTGCATTCTTTTGCAAGTTATGTGGTTCTCGGATTTTACTGCAGCCCTGTTTTTATGTCTGTCAATCATCTAATAATTTAATTCTCCTGATATGTCTCTCATCATCAGAAAACGGTGTATCCAAAAAGGTATCAACTATCTTCAGGGCCAAGCCCGGTCCCACTACTCTGGCGCCCATTGTCAATATATTGGCGTCATTATGGGATTTAGTTGCCTCCGCGCTAAAGCAGTCATGGCAGAGAGCCGCACGGATTCCCTTGATTTTATTTGCCGCAATGGATACTCCGATTCCCGTACCGCAGATTAAAATACCAAGCTCACATTCCTTGCTTAAAACCGCTTCTGCAACCTTCTTCGTATATACCGGGTAATCACAGGATTCCTTAGTATAAGTACCAAAATCTTTATATTCTATCTTTCTTTTCTTTAAATGCTCCATTATTTCTTCTTTCAGCTCAAAACCGCCATGGTCACTGCCGATTGCTATCATAATATTTCCTCCTCGTTTAATTTATATATGGTTTTTTTCACTAAACGTGCAAGCTCAACATAACACTCCTCATAATCAATTAAGGTACCTCCGTAAGGATCGGTAACATCCCCGCTTTCTCCCACAAATTCCTTGATTGTATAAACATTATCCGTATAATCAAAATTCTCTGTAACATTATTTTTCTGTTTATCGGTCATGGTGAGGATAAGGGTATTCTCATCAATGTCGGAATTCTTTAAGCCTTTGGATATATGACCTTCCAATTGTAAATTATGACTTTTTAAAACCGTGTCGGCCTTTGGATTGGAAGGCTCCGAAAACAAAACTACCAGGCCTCTGGATATAACCTTTATATCACTGTTGGTTTCCAGACTTTTATATATAGTTTCCGCCATTGGACTCCTGCAAGTATTACCGGTACAAACAAATATGATTTTTTCATATTTTATCATATAAACCTCTTTTCTGGATATTTAATCTTAGATTAAATAAACCGTTAACTGGTGGCAGATTCACTGCCTGTGTTAAACTTTTTCTATATGATATCCTGCTGCTTTTAATAATCGATTCATTACGGCTTGTCCTAACTGCTTATTTTCAAAACTTTCCGTATAGATATAATCTGCTCCTTCCGAATCAAAATCCCTCAAAATCTCAAATAAGCCTCTTGCAATGGTGTTTACGTCTTTTCTGGTTCCTACTGTCTTAATTATTCCTCTATGATAACAAGAAAGGGTCTCATCCGTGGCTATGATTCCGACTTTATAACCCGCCTGCAGCTTCTCTTCCGCTATTTTATTAATTTCACTGACAACGGCCTCCCTGTTTCCCTCATAAATCGTAAGGGCACCTCTAGGGGCATAATGTTTGTATTTCATACCGGGGGCTTTCGGTCTGATACCGGAATCCTGTATCCGTGTAAGTACCGCCTTATCATATTCCACCTGTCCGATTATCCGCCTTATCATCTCATCCGTAATATAACCGGGCCTCAATATGACCGGCATTTCGGCGGTTACGTCTACTATGGTTGATTCCAACCCGATATCTGCCTTGCCGCCGTCAACAATCATGTCAATAATACCGCTTAAATCCTCTATTACATGTTCTGCTTTCGTAGGACTTGGCCTTCCGGAAATATTAGCACTGGGGGCTGCTATATAAATACCTGAGATTCGTATCAGTTCATATGCAACGGGATGGGCAGGCATTCGTATCGCTACCGTATCCAGGCCCCCTGTGGTACTGTAAGGTACTTTGCTGCTTTTATTAAATATTAAAGTTAGAGGCCCCGGCCAGAAAGCTTCTGCAAGCTTTCTCCCGTTCTCCGGACAATCTGCCGTCAGCTCCTCCAATGCTTTATAATCGGCAATATGGATAATTAACGGGTTATCTGACGGCCTGCCCTTTGCGGCATATATTTTTCGGGATGCGTCGGGATTGAGTCCGTCTGCGCCTAACCCGTATACGGTTTCCGTAGGAAATGCCACCAGTCCCCCCTTACGTAAAATTTCTGCCGCTCCGTTTAAATCAGACGGCTCAAAATTATTACTGTTTATTGTTAAAATCTTTGTTTTCATTCTTTTTCCAATCCAACTCCGTCTGCATACCTTATAGGTTATAATTTTATTTACGCACATTATAGCACTATATTTTTTATTATTCCATCATTATTTATCCGCGATGTTATTTAAGTATGAAAGTAAACCAAGATGAATTGCCCAGGCCAGTTTCTCCTGGTAGTTTTCATCCGTTAATAAAGCCGCCTCAGCGCTGTTGGATAAATACCCGCATTCCACTATAACAATGGGGCATTGGGTCTTTTTTAACATGTAATAGCTGTCGTTAGCTTTGGCCAGCCTTTTATTGCCGTCCTGCAGGCTTTTCTTTAACTGGTCCTGCATAATTTCGGCAAATTCCTTTCCTTCTTTGGAGTCGCCAAAATAAAATACCTGGGAACCTTTAATACTTTCCTGGGTAAAACTGTTCTGATGTATACTTATGGCAAGTATCGCATCGCTGTTATTGATAATATCCACTCTTTTTCGCATATCAACGGCTTTTTTATTGGAATCGCCTTCCGAATAAAGACCGCTGTCATCTTCTCTTGTCATAATGACATTAATATCATTAAGTTCCAGTAAATTCCGCAGTTTTAACGCAACACTTAGATTAATGTCCTTTTCCAGGGCACCGTTAATCCCTACCTTGCCGGGGTCCCTGCCTCCATGGCCGGCATCCACGACTATGGTAAGCTTTTCCTTCTGCTTCGGAGTATCCGAGGCTAAGCCTGCCCGCTTCATGACATCCACCGCAGGGTTAGCCAACAGCAGTATGGACAAACTGACCATAATTAAAAATAAAACATTAAAATATTTTCCAAATCCAATCCTTTTCATAAATTATACCAACATTTTACGATTTTATATATTCTATGAAAAAAACTATCCTGCTATGAATTGAGTGTTTAATCTAAGTATTTATTAATAACCTCCCAGACGCTTTCTTTCTCAAGCCCCAGCTTCCAGCATGCAATTCCCGCCACATCGGCCTGTTCTATCACTTTCAATTTGGTTTCGACGGAATCTTCCTCTTCCAGCCATATTTTATAAATGGAACCGTTTTTCTCGTATTCGCCATAATATTGTCCGGTTTCCTCATCCCACTCGGGTTCAATTCCGTTATCCTCCAATAAGGCCTGGGCACGGGACATACCGTAGGCTTGGGAAGTTACTGATATACTGCCGCTTAAATCCGCAGTTTCAATCCATTGTCTCGTATAAAAAGGAATGCCTATGATAATCCTTTCCTTTGGCACCATTTCCAATGTATTGTTAATTGCATTTTCAACAAATCCGATGGAAGCAACGGAACCGCTTTCCTCCGATCCCCCATGATGTTCATCATATGCCATAATAACCACATAATCCGCAACAATGCCCTGTTCTTCCCTGTCATAATAAACCGTATAACCGGAGGGGACATAATTGTCAATAGATAATACAATGCCGTTATTCCTGCACTGCACGGAAAGCTCACGGATAAATTGTATAAAGTGAATGCCTGTTTCCACAGAAATATTTTCAAAATCAATATTTATCCCGTCCAAATTATATTGGGCCGCCTTTTCCATTAATTCATTTATTAAATTCTCTCTTCCGGAAGTATAGGTGAGCAATTCATACATATCTACATCCGTGCTGAAGTCATCTACCAGTGCCCATACCTCAACCCCAAGGTCATGGGCTTTTTCCACGTAGTTTTTGTCTGCAAGGGAAGTAATGGCTCCTTTATTGTCAATAACTTTAAACCAGGTCGGAGATACCGTGGTAACTCCCTGGGTTTTATTAAGAAGATTCGTCAGATTATTGTTGGCATCCATATTGGTCACCTGATGCCACACCAGTTTAATCGTTTCATCCTTTTCTATATGGGTATATTCCGGTGCTATATAGTCACTTTTTAATGTTTCATAATCCGATTCCGCCACATGCTTATTTCTTACATAGCCGATTATTCCGTCTTTTGTCATAACCTTGCTGAATCCGTCTTTAATTGCTTCACTGGTATCCGCATAGGTCAAAAATTCATCTGGTTCCAGCTGGAGCAAGATATCACTTTTAATACTGGGTTCATATCTTAACTGGGTGGCCTTCTTAACCGTTGTAAATAAATAATCTCCCCATTTATATTGTATTACAATCCGGTTCGGTGTTCCGTAATATTCATAACGCATGTCGGAATATTCTTCTACAAAATCTGCGGATAAATATACCACATTATCTTTTATTGTCACAATGGGATAATCCGCTTCCAGTTTATCTTTATTAATATAATAAACAGTACTGTCTGCTTCTGTTTTAATCACTTCCGTCGGGGTCGTATAACTGAGAATTTTTTCATTGGTATCCCAATAAAACCTTTTATTTAAGATCCCGATTACCGTATCATAATCCAGATAGACTTTTCCATCTTTAAGCAGTGCCTTTTCATCATAAATTTTATCCTGCATGATTATCATAACCTCATCCGCATCCAATTTATAATATTCCGTCAGCTCCATTACTTCGTTACTGGGTGTAAATCTTTTCACTAATGCAGCACCGATAATAATTGCAATTAAAACCAAAGCAATGGATGTGCCGATGATTGCATGCTTTGTTCTTTTATCCATACTCATCCTCCTGATATAATGTAAAGTACTCATTTCCGGAGTACTGACTCACCTTTACTATTATAGCATTGAATTATCATACCGTCATTATTTAAATCGACTTTTTTATAAATAAATATTCATAACTCTACCAGATATGCAAATAATTTGTCATTTGGTGGTTATTTCAGAAACCTGAAACAGCTACTCTCCCAGAAGCACACCGCAGTATACCGCAAAGTGGGACGTTCAGAACGGCAGAATGATTTTTCAAACACGCTCCAGGACGTGCTTGAAAAATAGTTCTATTTACTCTAAGAAAAAGATAGGGTGTAACAAACCCTCGCAAAGCGTTTCGTTTGTTACACCTAATCTTAGTCGGAGTTTATTCTGCTTTTTTACGGCATCAATTCAATCTTTTAGTCAGTGTTTATTCCTGTTTTTACGGCATCACTCCATTCTTTTAGCCAAATTTATTCCTGTTTTTACGGTATCACCTCATTCTTTTAGTCATGTATTTCCTGCTTTTTACGGTATCACCTCCATCCTTTAATCAGGTTTTTTGCTGCTGTTTGCAGTTGTTCGGGTAAAATACAGATAATTATATATCCGGTTATTTTGCTTTTCAGGGACTTTTTGTCTTATGTATTGAGGATACGATTGACAAGCCATGGTTGCCAGTGTACCGGCAAGGTGATATCCATACCAATTGCTTGCCAGTACACTAAGTTCCGGACACTTTATTTTAACCAATATAAAAAAGTGCATATGACAACTTTGGGTTTATGACACTGTTTTTATTCGGATAAGAAGGTCTTTTGTGATAGGTTATACTTACCAAATTACTTTTCATATTGCCTAAAATGAAAGATTATTTTCTATATTTTCATTGGGTAGAATGAAACAAAACCTGATTGTAAAATTAATTCTTGTTATTCTTAGGTACATCAGCTCTTTTATTGTCTAGAATATTGTTTAAAATAATCGGACTATGAATTAAATCAATTTCTGAAATAGATGGACCGCATTATCCGATAAAACAAACGGGTCAGGCTCATATGGTATTCCGTAAATTTTTCTTTGCAGTTTTTTTGCTGCCTCCTTCAGCACCTTATTCGGCATAAACGGAATTACATAAATCCATTGTTCACAGTTTTTAATATATATGTGATTGTTTATAAACCTTTCCAGTTCATGTTTTTTCCATACGGCCAGACTGCTTACTACTATTTTTATGTCACAACGCAAAAATTCACTTTTATTTTTAACCATATCCGTACCGAAATCCAGAATTACACAATCGTGCCGCTCCCCCATAATTTCCGGTATGCTTTGTAAATTCCTGTTTTTATAAAAGGTTATCCGGTGCATGGAAAAAGAATCCCGGCAGTAACTGTCCTCGGATGAATCATAGAAATACTGCTGTAGAAATTGCAGGTCATTCCTGGAACTGCATTCTAAAATTGCAGTCTTTTGTCCCAGCCATCCGCTGAGATAATTACCCAGTAAAATCCCAAAATGGGTTACCCCTGCACCTCTATGCGTGCCTATTATGCCTATAACAAGCTTGCCATGTGTCTTTTCTCTCATCAGTTTTTTCATCAATATCGGTTCTCTTTGCATATTAATGCTCTCATTTTCTCCCATTGATTAGATTCTCTATGAAATCTTCCAGATATTCATTGTTTTTCCATACAAAAAGATCCGGCTTATAAGGAATCCGGTAGCATTCAAGCTTATCCATATGTTTCATAATTCTTCTGAATTGATTCCCGTCCAAAAAATTAAATAAATATTTAATATCCCTTTCGTCTTTTAAAAGCCGCAATATCTCTTCCGTTTTATTTAATTCCCATTCCTTGCCGCCGGTGACAATTAGTCTGATATCCGCTTTCAGGAACTCGTCCATATTACTGTCATTTAAACATCCGTAATCCGAGACAGTCACCGGGTAATCTTCTTTCCTGTATGGTGTATGAATAGCGTAACCCGGTACTACATTACAATGAAATATCCGGCAGATGCCATCGTCTGTCTTTATATTCCGATAGCTGTTCAGAATTGCGGAAATGTGGTCAGATTCATTATGTTCCATATACAGCGCTTTTTTTCCCGTTTTATTAAAATAGGTGGCGATAAGAACAGCCAGATGAGTTGTACCGATTCTATGCTGTGTACCTGCAATCGCAATATTTAGGTATTCCCTGGTATTTGAATTACCGATTAATTTTCTGTGGTTTATTTCTGATAACTTATTTTTTAGTACCTGTACGGATGGATACCGCAGAATATGATTATACCGCAGGCATTGATGTATCAGGTGCTGTAAAGGCTTGGAACAATGCTTTAATAATTTCTTCTGATGCTTTTCGGAAAGCTGCCTGCTATAGGAAGTTCCGGTGGCCATATAATAAAGCAGGGAACCGATTCCGTATATATCCGTACGTTCATCCGGCATACGGCCCGTATATAATTCGGGCGCCGCATAACCCTTCGTCCCCAAAGAATACTTTCTGCCATTAAGTCGGTTTTGAAAGCTGGAAGCCCCAAAGTCAATGAGTTTTACCACATTGTCCGAAATAATGATATTCTCAGGTTTTAAATCTAAATACAAAATGGGATTGTCCAGGGAATAAAGATATTGCAATAAATCACAAATCTGAATTGCATAATTGATAATAAGAGTTTCTTTAAAATGCCGGTATTGTTCTTTCAATACCTTTAAAGACACACCTTCAATATACTGTTCTATAATATAAGAGTTATGCGCATCCTCTTCAAAATCATATATAACAGGTATACATGGGTGCTTAAGATTTTTGAGAATATATGCCTCGTTAAGCAGCTGCTCATACAGGATATCATCCTTGTTTAGCCGCTTAATGGCTCTGAGGGATTTTAATTTGATATGTTCTGCTAAATATACGCCAGCACTGCCCCCATGTCCCAACGTTTTAATAATTCGATATTTCTGAAACCATATCCGGTCTGCCATTCACTCCTTTCCTATCAGGATAAATCCGCAGCAGCGTAAATTCTATCTGCTAAATCAACCAGGTAATCCTGATTTTTATTATATACTACCTTCTTATACTACACAACATTTTTTCCTTCGACTCTTTTACCAAACTTTTCTCATATATTTGGTTATATTGTTAATAAGTAACCCTGTCGTATTATAGAAAACGAAGTAAATATTTAATAAATCTTTCATACATAATCATATTGACTTTATTTCACATTTAAATTATACTTTGTTTACAACATAGCGAAAAGGTGTTGTCATACCTTAAAGTAAAGCATGTTGCAACTATTTAATATATTCCAGGCCAGCACATAGAAAAGGATGTGATTCTATGAAGATAGAGAAAATAAGTGAACGACAGATTCGATGTACTTTAAGCAGGGATGATTTAGTTGATCGTGAATTACGAATTAGTGAACTCGCTTACGGAAGTGAGAAAGCAAAGGCCTTATTTCGAGATATGATGCAACAGGCAAACTATGAATTTGGTTTTGAAGCAGAAGATATTCCCTTGATGATAGAAGCCATTCCGGTTTCCCCTGAATGCTTGATTTTAGTGATAACTAAGGTTGAAGATCCTGACGAATTGGATACCCGTTTTTCAAAATTTTCACCCGACTCGGATGAACATGAAGATATATATGATGAGGAAGCGGAGGATACTTATGCGGATGAGATAATTAATTGTTTCGGACAGATGGATGAAATAATTGGTGAAGCCTCCGAAGAAGAAAAAGATGATTTTGTTCCTCTTGCCGAAGCGTTGTCCATCAATAAAGAAGACCCCCAGGAAGATGAAGCCGCCGGTCAGAAAAGTGTATCCTATCAGACTAATTTAATAAAAGTATATTCTTTTAAAACACTCAGTGAGATAACTAAATTATCAAGTGTAATATATACTTATTACAAAGGTGTTAACAGTTTGTATAAAAATCCCGTTAATTCCATGTATTATTTGATTATCACAAAATCGGAGCATACTCCGGAAGAGTTCAATAAAATTTGTAATATAATTTCTGAATACGGCAGGGCAGAACGTACAACCTATGCAAGTCCGTATTATTATGAAGAACATTTTGAAGCTATTATTAAAAATTTTGCAATACAGAAATTATACGTTTTATAGCCGTTGGGATTAATTAAGTAATATCATTTTGCAATGAATCCTTATAATTATGGACCTCCGCATAAGAGCGAAGGTCCTTTTTATGAAATGGCTTCCGTGAAATACAGGTTGTTCTACCTGACGATTCTTCATGGGCCAAATCCCGCTATCCATTCTTTTTTTTCCATTGCAATTTCTCTTCATAATTAATGTGAATGTCCGGCTGGTGACCTTTCTCCATTTTGTGCCTGGCCTTTCTGGTTTCGACACTGTCAAAAATGATGGAAAAGTCATAATCCGGCGGATATAACTTGCCTGCAGATGCTTTAAGCTGCAGCCTTTTATGATTAATAAGCTCTTTTTTCTTCTGTATCTGAACACCTACCTCTCCTTTTTCATTGGCAGCCTGAAAGACAATTCCGATTTTTTTCTGAGGATAAACAACAACACTGTCACCTACCTGGAACCGGCCGCTGCGGGTACCAACAGGCTTTTTGTCCTTCTCCTCTTTTATGCGGGTTAATACCGCCGTACCGACCGTTTCTTGGGCATCCTCAAAAATGGAGCTATCCACTGGCCGGAATGCCGGTTTATCAATTTTTCTGTAAGCTTCCTCATAGGCTCTCCTAAGCATATATTTGGAAAATCCCAGACGTTTGGCGATATACAATGCACAGCTTTCTCCCGCTTCTCCGATTTCCAGCAGGTATAAAGGCTTTAAGCTTTCTTTATCAAAAGCCATCCGGGCATTGACAAGTCCGTCGGTTTTAGCGGCGTATTCCTTTACCTCAGGATAATGGGTAGTGGCAATAAAAAGACAGCCTTTTGCCTTTAATTCCTCCAATATGGCAATAGCAATCCCCATACCTTCTGCCGGATCGGTGCCGGAACCTAATTCATCCAGCAGAATCAGGCTCTCCTTATCGGAATGGCCCAAAATTTCAATGATATTGGTTATATGGGAAGAAAATGTTGATAAATTCTCCGAAATGCTCTGTCCGTCCCCAATATCACAAAGTACGGTATTAGTCATACAAAGGTCGGCGCTCTCACAAGGAATATGAAGTCCGCTTTGAGCCATAAGCTGCAGCAGGCCTACCGTTTTTAAAACAACGGTTTTACCGCCGGTATTCGGTCCGGTTATAATAACTCCTTTTATTCCGTCACCAATGGAAAAGTTTAAGGGAACACATTCTTTCACCTTTAACAAAGGATGTCTGCCGTTGACTATAGTAATACGGCCGTCTTCATTCATTTTTGCCGGCACTGCCTTTAAATCCAGACTTAATTTGGCCTTGGCGAATATAATATCCAAAGTCTCCAAGGCTTCCATATTCAGCCGGATGGAAACAGCTTCCTCGTACACCAGGGAAGTTAAAGTATAGAGAATTTTCCGTTCTTCATTTTCCTCCCTGATAATCAAGAGGGAAAGTTCCTCCTCTAATTTTAATACGGTATTCGGAACGATAAAACAGGTGGCGCCTGTGGATGAAATGTCCATGGTTGAACCGCTTACCTGGTGTTTATATTCTTTTTTCACCGGCAGCACATAATGTCCGTTCCGCGAGGAGATAAAGCCTTCGGTAAACCATTCCTTTTTACTCCGCAGCAAGTTTTCCAGCTTTGTACGGATTTCCGATTTCGTCAGCTCCATTTTCCGCCGGATATCCTTTAGCTCTCTGGTGGCGCTGTCATCTACTCTTTCGTTACGGATAGCCTGATTAATTTCATCCAGTAAAGGGGATAAATCCAGAAGAGACTTGCCGTAAAAAGCAATATCAACATCAAGAAATTCCGATTTCTTTAAATAGTTTTTCATACGGCGGCAGGAAGCAAGAAACTGCCCCATGAGGGTAAGCTGACCGGCAGTAAGCATAGAGCCTTTTTGCGCCAGGTCGAGTAATTTTTGTATATCTTTCATGGAGGGCAGGGGCGGTGTTCCCACACTGTCTAAAATTTTCCTGGCATCTGTAGTTTCCTGAATCTTTGCCCCGGCCTCTCTTAAGGACAGATATGGGCGTAATTCCTTAAGCTTTTCTTTTGCATTATCGGATACCGCATTATTACACAGCATATCCAGTATGAGGTTAAATTCTAAAGCATATATCGTCTTATGAATCATATTAACTCCTTATCGTTTTATTGTTTCATTATCGTATTGAACCCTGCAGCGGACTGCCGGATATGCGGCGGATTATCATATTTAACCGCCAGGCTTTCCAATCCGGAATAAAAAAAACCCACAGTAAACAGTACTCCCTGCCTTACGGTGAGATACTCCCTGTGGTTATTTTTTCTCAGATATCTAAACAAAACATGCCCAATATACCAATGGTCTATTTTATGCACAAGCATGATTCGGAATATTTCGCTAAAAAATCTGTTGACTTGTTAATAGGATAAAGAGTCTGGCTTGCCAGACTCCGGCGCTGACGCGCTGTCACTTCAGTAACAAACTACCTCTGGCACATCATGCGCATCCCGCGGAGCTTTTTTATCTCATAGGAGAACTTTCCTATGAAACAAAAAAAACATAACAGGGTACACCTATTATGCCTGGCTATTCTATATAACAAGACGATTTCGAGTATTCTCTGTAAAGCAGGTCGAGTAAAGGCACAGCAATAAAAAGGCATATTATGCCATGGGCTTTTACTCCCGGATTCAATTAAGTGCTAATTGGCACGAACCTCTCTTACAGATAATACCGACATCAAAACCATCCTTTCAATTTTTTCGTTATAGTTATTACGAATGTATCTTACCATAATGTTTTTGAAATGTAAAGGGATAAATATTTACCCGGAGGGTTTTTATCTCATAGGTTAAACTTTCCTGTGAGATAAAAAATAAGGCTGCCTGGAATTACAAGGTAAAATTCCAGGCAGTTTATCGTTTTGTTGTAAAATACATCTATGTTTCTTCTTACAACTCTTATTATTTTGTTTCAAGGTATTCATTAATTGTATCTAATAAATCATCTGCGTCCATTCCATGAACCATTGCTGCTTCTTCTAAAGATTCTCCCTGGGAAGCAGGGCATCCGATACAATGCATTCCGGAAGCCATTAAAATTGAGATAATTCCCTGATCAATCTGGATAAGTTCGCTGATTGTCATTTCTTTTGATACCTGTACCATATATATGCCTCCTATATTAATAAACAGTAATTACTAATTTACATTTGAACTCCTTCATTATAATCTAATATTGTAATCCCGTCAAGAGATTAATTCTTGAGTTTGTTTTTATAAGGTAAACCGGTTGATTTCCTCTTTTAAGTGTAATGCCAGCCCGGACAAACCGTTAGATGTTTTTGCTATTAATTCTACCGTGGCCAGCTGTTCTTCACTGGAAGCAGATATTTCTTGTGAACTCGCAGCGGATTCTTCGGCAATCGCCGCCATATCCTGGGTTTGGTCTGCCATATGTTTGGAATCTTTATCAATTTTATCCAGCAGTTCTGCGGAATGTTCCGTTTGTTCCGCAATATCCTTTGCGGCCCTTTTAATCTGTTCAAATACTTTATTCGTAGTATCCAAAGCACGTTTCTGCTCCGATACGATTTCCTTTACTTTATCCACATTCTCAGATGCGGCTTCATTTTTCAGCAAGGTGCTGTTTATGATATCCGAGATTTCTTTTGCAGAGTCTGCGGCCTGTTCAGCAAGTTTTCTTATTTCCTCCGCAACCACGGAAAAACCTTTGCCGGCTTCACCGGCCCTGGCCGCTTCAATAGCAGCATTTAGTGCAAGCAGATTTGTCTGTGAGGCTATTTCATTAATAACCTGGGTTATATTGCTTACTTTGGCCATATATGTATTTAATTCCTGTATGGAGTCGCCGACTTCACCGGTTACCTTTACATTTTCCTCCATTTTGTTACTGGTTAAATCTACGGCTTCCTGGCCCTTTGATACTATATTTAAAGAATACCGGGAATCTTTCGCATTGGTCAGGGTCGCTTTATGTACTTCTTCAATGCTTTTTAGAACATCTGTCATTGTTGCACTGGTGCTTGCAACTATTTCCGCCTGGTTTTCGTTTCCCCTGGCCATTTCATTTATTGCCGTTACGACCTGGTTAACGGTCTTCGAGCTTTCTTTCGTGGAAACGGATAATTCTTCTGCGTTCACTGCAAGTTTGTTTGAAATATTTAAAATGGAGTTTACCATATTATGCAGCATTTCCTGCATTGTCATTACAGCCGTTGACATAAGGCCGATTTCACCTTCATACTTATTTAAGGCAGCAGACCCGCTGTCACGCCGTAAGTCTAATGCAGCGGTCTGATTTATCACGTTAGCCAGCAGCCGTATCGGCTTTGTAATACTGTAGATGATGGCAAGTCCGAATAATATGCCGATTAATCCGGCACTTAAAAGAATTATCATCATCAGCCTTATGGATACACTGATTTCGTTTTTATTATTGTCAAAAGCCTTTGACGATTCCAACGTATTATAGTCAAGCATCTCAATAACATTATTCTGCATTTCATTAAAAACCGTCTCTCCGGTGGAACGGAATAATGTCATAGCCTCCGTACTCTGGCCGTTTTGTACCAGCCGTATGATTTCATCCGTTATTCCAACCCATTCGGAATACTTTTCTTGTATTAAGTTAAATTGTTGCGTTTCTTTCTCATCCAGTTCATTCTGTCCAAAATCTTCTAAGTCTCTTACGATTGTTCCGTTTCTAAGATTAATATCCTCCAGGGCTTCCTTCTGTATATTATCATCGTCTGTAAATACAATCAGTTTCAGAACATTGACATAATTAACTCTGGCATAATTTCTGACTTCGCTTAAAACTTGCACCGTACCGACATTCTGTACATAAATTCTTTCCATTGCTTCACCTGACCGTCTGTTATAGTACAGACCCGTTAAGCCTACCAGTAAGGTGCACAAAAGCAGGAAAATAATTAGAATAAATAGTTTAGTCCGTATTTTCAGTTTGTTTAGTATATTCATAATTTACGCTCCTTTTGTTTTGTTTACAATTTTGATACTTGAATAATTTCAGATTTTATGTAAATAAAACTGCAGCATTTCCTAAGTACTTAAATGACTCTGCTAAATACTTAATCCCTTAAATGCTACAGTCTAAAATTCCCCTCAATATTTTACAATGCGCTTTTAATTTTTCTGCTTATATTTACACAAGAAACCTTAATTATTTTAAAGTATACAATTTGTAATACATAATCCGGCAAAATGCCGCATTGATACCTTAACACAATTCTACCATCCAGTCAATATAACTTTGCTACTTTTATATCCCGTACTTTGTCTGCAATAACAGCTTTTCATTAATAGGTTCCAAATATCTAAAGACGGAAGTCCGGACAAAAGGTCCAACCGGCAAAAAAATCCCCGATTAATATAAACCGGGAATTTTCTGTTATATTTCCTGCAGGATATTTCAACAACATTATTCAAAGTTCATGGAAAGACGAAATTTTTTAAGTATGGAATTTTATATATTTAGCTTGTATTATATTTGATTTTATATTAAAATAAGGGGGAAAAAATTAATTTAGGAGGTACATAAACATGGCATATAAGATTTCTGACGAATGTATAAGCTGCGGCGCCTGCGCAGGCGAATGTCCGGTAGGAGCTATTTCCGAAGGCGCAAGCCATTATGAAATTGATGCTGATACTTGTTTGGATTGCGGCGCTTGTGCGGCTACATGTCCAACCGGTGCTATCGAAGCTTAATATATTCAAAAACCCCCGGGCTGCTCATAATGGTTTTTCCCATTGCGCAGCCCCTGATTTAAATTTAGGGTATTTTATAAACATATCTATTTGAAAGCTTCTCTTTAATTTTTATTAATTCATAGCTAAAAGAGGATTTAGACATGGATAAAAAGCTGAATCCTCATGAGATCTATATTCTGCTCTTATGAAAGAAACCTTTTTTCTTTTTCAGTCTGTCGGCTTTTGCAGAGGCAAATTCCGCACGGCTGTTTTGTAATTCCCGTAATGTCCGGTCGAACTGCTTAAAACGTTCTTCTTCCCGTTCCTCTTTAACCCGGAGTAAGAATCCCATTTCTTCTATAACACTTTTTGTTACCCTGTCGCTTACCGAATCGGATATAACTTCATTATTATCTTTTATTGCATCCGTAATCAACTTGTTCATAATTGCCTTAAATTGGTCTATTTTAACGGATGACTTTTCTACCAGACCGTTCTGTTCTTCCATAGCGGTCCCCCGGACGGATAAGGAAGACGAATTGTTTCCTCCTATAATGGTATCCATATATTTTTTATCCCACTCCTGTTGCATTTTTTCAACTTCTTCTTTATCCAAATTGCTTAATTTTTGAATTTCCGGCAAAAGCATTTTAATTGCACGCAGCTGGTATCCTTTTTCCTTCAGGATTTTTACCGCCTTTAAAACCTCAATGTCCTCTTCCCTATAATACCGGTGCCCCATTTCGTTTCTAAGTATATGTAAACCTAGTTCTTCCTCCCAATATCGCAATGTATGCTGTTCAATGTCTATTCTTTTTGAGGCCTCTGATATCATATACCGAGTTTCGCGCATAGCTCTCCTCCTCTGTTACTTGTAATATTTTTACACTTCATTAATTATATCACAGCAGGATTCCATTGCAATACGTTTAGAGTACTTTCTCAATTAACTTATCGACAGGGTTAGGCAGGAGCCTGTCCCTCTCTCCAGTCCTTGACATTTTACTACGGCAACACCGATAAAAAACCATGTGGAATCAGTCAGACTGTAACCTAAGGGAGAATCTCAGTTCTAAAATATGCCCTTATATTTTCTCTTCCAACCCATCCCATAAGAAAGAATCTGAGGTGCCGGCGCGCCGTCACTTTAGTGACAATCTTCCATTGGCGCGTCATGTGCATCCCCCGAGGGTTGTTATTCAATAGGACGTAATTTCCTATTGAATAACAAAGAGCTGTCTCATAATTCCCGGTCTCCGCAAAACATATTGCGAAACCGGGAATTCAGACAGACTCTTAACCTTATGTATTCCCTTGTCTTTCCAGATTGGCAAATTTGGTAAATTGGGACAGCCAGGCCAGTTTTACCGTACCGGTTGGTCCATTTCTTTGCTTGCCTATTATTACTTCCGATATACCGGCTTCCTCCGAATCATGATTGTAATAATCGTCCCGGTATAAAAACATAACAATATCGGCATCCTGTTCAATAGCGCCTGATTCCCTAAGATCCGATAACATAGGCCTTTTATCGGGCCTTTGTTCTACCGCACGGCTTAACTGGGATAGGGCAATTACCGGAACATTCAGTTCTCTTGCCAGGCCTTTTAAGGAACGGGAAATATCTGAAATCTCCTGCTGCCTTGATTCTGATTTCCTGCTTCCGGACATTAACTGCAGGTAATCGATAATAACCAGGCCAAGATTAAATTCTAATTTAAATTTTCTGCACTTGGAACGGAGTTCACTGATAGAAATACTGGAAGTGTCATCGATAATCAAATTGGAATTGCCGATGGCCCTGGCACTTTCAACCAGCTTTAACCAGTCTTCATCATTTAAATCCCCGGTCCTCATGGACTGGGAATTAACTTTGGAGTGCATGGACATAATACGTTTTACCAATTGGTCCTTTGACATCTCCAAACTGAAAATGGCTGTTGTTATATTATTTTTTAAAACCACATGTTCTGCAATATTCAGTACAAAAGCCGTTTTACCCATGGAAGGTCTGGCGGCAATCAAAATCAAATCCGAAGGCTGCAGGCCTGCTGTTTTATAATCCAAATCATAAAAACCGGTGGCAACCCCCGTTACGCTTCCTTTGTTCCTTGCCGCTGCTTCGATACTTTCCAGGGACTTAAATACAATTTCCTTGATACTTACAAATTCACCGGAATTTCTTTTCTGAAGGATATCAAACATCTTTTTTTCCGAATCTTCAAGTATGGTTTCCAGCTTTTCTTTGTCCAGATAACATTCGTTTGTTATGGATTCCGTTATTTTAATTAATTGTCTCAAGGTAGATTTTTCTTTTACGATATTAGCATAGTACCTTACATTGGCAGAAGTTGGTACGGAAGTTATCAAATCCCTGATAAATTCAAGACTGCATAATTCAGGCGGAACATCCTTTTCCTTTAATTTATTCTGAAGAGTTATTAAGTCAACCGGCTTTCCTTCATTAAAGAGCTCAAGCATGGCATCAAATAAGACACCATAACGCTGTTCATAAAAGTCTTCCCCTGCAATTAGTTCAGAAGCCGCAATAATGGCATCCTTATCCATAATCATGGACCCGATTACCGACTGCTCCGCTTCCGTACTATGCGGAAACACTTTTTTTATAAATGCCTCATCCATCTGCCCATCCTCCTAAAGTATTGGTTTATTGTTCACTTACCTTTACTTTCAGTTCTGCAGTAACCTTCGGATGGAGTTTAACATGAACCGTATGGGTTCCGATGGTCTTAATGGGTTCCGGAAGGTTTAATTTCTTTTTGTCGATATCCAGTCCGTATTGGGCCTTCAGCGCACCGGCTATTTCTTTGGATGAAATAGACCCGAAGGTTCTGCCGCCCTCACCGGCTTTAATTTTAACCTCCAGGGTTTTGCTTTCCAGATTTTTAGCCAGGTTCCGTGCTTCATCCAGCAATTCTTTTTGTTTTTTATCCTCTGCGGCTTTTTGCAGCTTTAAGTCATTTAAATTTTTCGCATTTGCTTCCAAGCCTAATTTTTTCGGCAATATAAAATTTCTGGCATAACCGTCGTTGACCTTTACCAGTTCTCCTTTTTTCCCCAGGGATTTTACGTCCTGTAGTAATATAACCTGCATATCTATTCTCCTTTCAAGTAAAAACTATAATTCTCCTTCTTGCTTCATGGCTGACAGGGTGGTTTTTAGATTATAAACCGCTTCTGTCAGGGTAGAGTTGGTAAACTGGGCACCTGCAACACTCATATGGCCTCCGCCTCCAAGACGTTCCATAACCAGCTGTACATTTACTTCATCAATGGAACGGGCGCTTAAATATATTTTATCATTAAATTCGGTAAATACAAAGGTTGCCCTGATGTTGTTTATGTTCAATAATTCGTTAGCAACCTGGGCGCCTAACACCGTTGGGCTGTTAATACCGGCACTGGAACAAACAGTAATGGCATAATGGTCTAAATAGACTTCCGTTGCACTGATTGCTTCTGCTTTGGTTTTATATTCATCCATATCACTGCGGAAGGCTTTGCGTATCCTCGTAACATCGGCTCCGTTCCTCCTTAGAAATGCTGCGGCTTCAAAAGTCCTTACACCGGTCTTAGTCAGGAAATTATTGGTGTCTATCATAATTCCGGCATACATGGCATCTGCTTCTACTTGTTTTATTCTCAATCCATCCCCGATGTACTGAAGAATCTCCGCTACCATTTCACAGGAAGAGGAAGCATAAGGTTCAATGTAAGAAAGAACCGCATTCTCAATTGCCTCACCGGTCTGACGGTGGTGATCCAGTATTACAATGGTTTTGGTCAGTGAGAGCAATTCCTTGCACTCCGTGTAGTTAGGCCGGTTTACGTCTACAATGACTAACAGGGTGTTGTTATCCACCACACTCATTGCCTGTTCCCCTTTTAAGAACATATCCTCTTCATAATCCGGATTATTGATAAACCTGGTCATCAGCGGACGGACCGAGGTGGTTACTTCATTGATAACAATATGGGCTTTTTTGTTTAGTGTTTTAGCAATACGGTAAATTCCGATTCCCGCCCCAAAGGAATCCACATCCCCAATGGCATGTCCCATAATGACTACCTTATCTTTGGCTTCCACAAATTCCTTTAAAGCATGGGCTTTTACTCTTGCCTTAACCCTCGTACTCTTTTCCAGCTGGATACTTTTTCCGCCGTAATAAAGAAGTTTATCGCCGTCTTTTATGACAGCCTGGTCTCCACCTCTGCCTAAAGCCAAATCAATGGCTGCCCTGGCAAATTCATAGCTTTGCAGATAAGAATCCGTATTCACACCTAGGCCGATACTGATGGTAACAGACATATCATTCCCGATATTTATGGCACGGACTTCTTCCAGCAGATTGAATTTACTGGTTTGCATCTGCGGCAGGTATTTTTGCTTAAACATAAAGATATATTTATCTTTTTCCAGCTTTTTCACAATGGCATCAATGCTCTGCATATATTTATTGATTTTACGGTCTATAAGGGCTATCAATAAAGAACGCCTCACTTCGTCAATGCTTTCCAGGGCCTCTTCATAATTATCGATATACAACAGGCCTGTAATCATTTTCTGGTCATAATTTTCCCTTACGAGTGTCTTAATTTCCGTTTCATCATAAATATACATGGCAATTAAAGTGTTGGAATCACTTAATCCCATGTTGTCATCCTGATATTCCAGAGGTGCATAGTCTGAAAAATCAACGGCAATAATCTTTCTTAAAACAATTTTATAATGACTGTTATCTTTAAATGCTCTCACCGTCTTATCCTGCATATCCTTCGGCAGGACGGATGCCGTTATTTCCGGAAATATGCCGGTTATGGATTTTCGGGCGTTTTTTTCATCCTGGATAATATCCAGAAATTCATTATTCCCCCACAGCAGTCTCCCTTCGTAATCCAAAATAGCATAGGGAAGGGCCATTTCCTTTAATAATTGTTTTTGTACCTGTCCATAATCAGCTGCAAAGCGGATTAAATCTCCTATAATAGCAGGTCTTCTGAAAAAGTACAGAAGCATTGCTATCACTACGTACAGAACCAAAAAGCCAAGCATAACGACTCCGGCTTTCTGGTCTATCATATATATACTGGCATTCATGCACACCAGTAGCAGCGACAGCATAATCGGCCAGCGCAAATACGCCTTTAATGCTCCTTTTATTTTAATATTCCTTTTCATTATACCATACTCCTTATGAAAATCTGCAACAGGGGATAACCGGGAAATTCTTACTCGCTGCCGCCGTATCTGAAATATATACCGGCCTGTTAAATAAGAAAGAGTTTGCAAAGCAAACTCTGCGCTGACGCTTGGCCGCTTTGCGGCATAATTCCTCTCAAGCGTCATGTGCATCCCCGGTCGGGTTTTTATTTCATAGGACGAACTTTCCTATGAAATAAAAAAATCTGCTAAAAATAGCCCTGGTTTTCCTTATAATTTATTTTGAAGTACATTATACCATTTATGGTCCGGGAATTAAAGATTTTTTTGTAATTTGTAAAGGAATGATTTGCAGATAAAGAAAAATAGCCCACTGCAGCCACAGCAGGCTATTTTCCGGAGGTTTAAAAAGCTCAGTTTTTTTTATCTATATAATTAATTTTCTTCCCCTCATGATAATTAATAATTAGAAAATGTATGCACCTATTGTTCCTTTAAACACAGCTTTATACCCATCATAAACTACAGTGACGGATTGTAAATCTAAATATCCGCTGCATTCAGCTCCAACACCAGAATTGTATTCACTGTAATATATGGAATCAGGAATATCACTAAGTATTATATAATATTTAGTTACGGTTTTGGTATAAGAATAATACCATGCGTTTGGTGTTATTACACCGCTGCTTTCAATGGCTGCACCAGCTTTATTCGTTTCACTGGTCGTTGTTTCAGCGCCATAAGCAGTTAAACCAAAGGATAAAAGCATTACGATTGCTAGTAAAAATACTGTGATTTTTTTCATTAGTATGTCTATCTCCTTTCCTTTTTTATTATTATAACAGCGCAATCTTACATTAATGTGACATTTTTTTTAATCTTTTAAATTTTGATATTTTTTTAACGGATAAAAAACTACCAAAATATTAATTGTTAAATAGGCTATAATAAATATAAATATATAAAACCATGATAATTCAGTAAAATAGACAGTGAAGACATATTTGCATAAATTATAAAATCCTTTACTCTCCAAGATAAATTTATTTATATAAAGTATTAATTGGCAAATAAAGATTACAAAAAATCCAATTACTATACTGAATATACTGTTTTTCAATATATTATAAAGATAAATGAATTGTATTTTACATTTATCCATTCCTAAAACACTTAGTATATGATTTCGCCAATTCTCTGATTCCATTTTAGCCAACTGGCTGTTATATTGTACCGTTGCTATGATAAATATAATAATCAAACTTATTACAAAAGAAATAACAGCATTTACTAATGCGTTATATTTTGCCTCTTCTTTCTGTATTCTCAGATTATTAATGAAAAACCCATCACTTATTTTAGAAATTTCTACATCTGTTCTTTCATAATTTGCATTTATATTGGTATATATTTGAAGGTATTCATAGGTTTTATGATTAGGCACTAATCTGTCATAAAGGGATTTATTACAAATAATAGAATATGGCCTTCTCAAATAAGACTGAGAACTTTTATTATTAAAATTAAAAATTATTCCTGAAACCTTTACTGTAACATTTCCTTTCTCTCCTATTACTATTAATTCATCACCAATTTCTATAGTATTTTCTGTCATCTCATCATAAGCTGTTTCATAAGTTCCATATATCTTGTCAACATTGCTTAACATCTTCTCGTCCTGTGCTTTATATATGACCGGCAGATATATAATAACTTCATCTTTCCTTAAAAATTTATTTAAAGATAAATTTCCCTCATCAATCTCATCTATATAGAACTTATAGTCCTTCGCTTCATCAGACAAACTGTAAATTGTGGTATAGACTGCATTATCGCCTGCATATTTAAGAAAAAAATCATTTTTTAAATATTCGGCATATTTACTTTTCTCCATCCCATTCCATACCACGGGAATATAATTGGAACTCCGATAAGCCCTCACATAATCAATGCCATATATATTTTTAATTTTATCAACTTCTTCTTCCTCTATGTGAGATTTAGGTTCAGAGTATGAAGACATGATGCCGTAATCATAATCCTGTGTATAAACATTATTAATCGAATAATATTCCATAAATTTCTGATAAGCATTATAAGAAGTACCGGCAAATACCAGAAAACTGCCAAGTGACAGAAGAAAATATACCACTGAATCCTTTCTGTGGGCACTATTAAAAATCTTAACCATATGTCTAATTGTCAATGGTTTAAGCTTTCTAGCCCGTTGATAGTAAATCCTGCTCTCTAGCTGTAATTTAATATTACCCGTCATTGGTACTTTACCGATACGAAAAACAGCAAACATAGAAAAAAGTAATACAAAAAATACAATAATTAACATTAATGATGCCAGCTTTACAATATCTAAATAAAATACAAAATTATCTGTAACATAATATCTGATAATCTTATAACCGATAAAGGATACCAGATAACCGGTAATAATTCCGGCCACAAAAGCTGTAGAAAGAACCATAATCAGCTCTTTAAAATACAGAATAGATATCTGATGTTTACTTGCACCCAAGCAACGCATTATAATAAAACTTTTATTATGCTCCTTAAAGGAAGCATAATAAATATTAAATATAAAAAATGCAGATATAATGGTCACTATTAATGCAAGAATAATTCCTGTTAAGTAAGCTTCATACCATACCTTATTATTTGACGTATATTCATAATAGGTATAATCATTTTTAATAAAATTCCCCCTGTTTGCAGCCAGCAATGCCAATTCATCCGCATTTTTGGCGTATTCCTTCTTTAAGGTAACAAATATATTTTCAAACACCGGAGAAACTTTCAGAGATGTGTCCGTGACAAAAAAAGATACCAGTTGGTTCCCGTCCGTTTTCCATATGGAGGAATAGTTTTTTATAACACCTGTTAATATATAAGTTTTTTCTATTTCTCCGTATTCTTTATTTTCCTCGTTAAAGCTTTGAATCTCTAATTGAATGGTTTGTCCTAACTCATAGGAATAACCAAGCATGGAAAGATAAGACATTTCAACCGCTATTTCATTGTCTTTTTTTGGAAAATTTCCGTCCATTAAAGACAGTCCCATATTCACCATATTATCCTCAGCGGAACCGATTAAACCAACCGCATTTTTATCCGTTCCAAGGACATATCCGTAACCGGTCATTTTTCCAATACTTTTTATGGTTCCATGATTCACAAGGTCACGGTATAAGGTCGCATCCGAATTACAGACGGATATATGCCAGCCGCCATATATGTCCTTACGCTGCTGCTCTTCCGTTTTTAATAAACTGTCATTGAAAATAGTAATGGAAAGTGTAAAGATACAGGCTAATATAATTACAATAAATAATGAAATATAGGATTTTTTGTATTTTTTCAAATTTAATTTAACAATATTATTATAATAATTCATATCATTTCACCAATTGAATCCGATACAAGTTTTCCGTCCTGCAGGGTTATGACCCGTTTGGACTGCCGGGCGATTTCCAGGTTGTGAGTAACTAAAAGTGTGGTCTGGTTAAATATACGGTAGCAATAATAGATTGCGTCCATAACCTGTTCACCACTTTTTATATCAAGATTTCCCGTGGGTTCATCTGCTAAAAGCAGGTCGGGCTTTGTTGACAATGCACGGGCCAATGCGGTTCTCTGCTGCTCTCCTCCCGAAAGTTCATACGGATACTTATCTTTTTTATCCAACATTTCTATCAGCTCTAATATTTCATCAATAAATTTCAGGTCTGGTTTACTTTGGTCAAGATAAGACGGCAGGCATATATTTTCAAGAACGGTAAATTCAGGTATTAAATTAAAGGCCTGGAATACAATCCCAATCTTTTTTCTTCTTAATTTTGACAATGCATCGTCTTTTAGCCTGTACAAATCCATACCGTCTAATAATACCCTGCCTTTATCCGGAGCCGTAAGCCCGCCTGCTATATTCAGTAAAGTGGATTTGCCCGAACCACTTCTTCCGATAATGGTTGTGAAGCTTCCCTTTTCAATGGACAGGCTTACCCCGTCAAGGGCGGTAATTAAACCGGAGCCTTTTCCAAATGTTTTTACGATACTTTCAATATCTAAAATATTCATTCATACTCCCCCGCCTTAATTTATGTATCATGTTTCATCCCCCTAAATGATTGTAAAATAGTTGCCGTTAAGCCACTGCATCCAGTCCGGACGCATTTTTACGCCTTTACCCGGTACGACTGGTAGTTACTACCAAATACTACTATAGCAGGGAAAGCTTGCATTTATCTTACATCATAATAATTATTATATACTTCTTTTCCTTTTAGAATTGGCAGTCTTATCTCAAAGGTCACTCCTGCCTCCGCATTATTTTTTATTCCAATCAAGCCAAAATGGCGGACTACGGCTTGTTTGGCAATTGCCAGCCCCAAACCGTTGCTGCCGTCTTTTTGGCGGACGCTTGACAGAAACCGTTCAAACAGGAGAGGAAGATTTTTTTCTTCTATTCCGTTCCCTTGATCCGTAATCCGTATTCTTACATCATGGTTTCCTTTTTGATACTCAACCGTAATCTCTGAACCGAAAGGCGAGTGTTCGATGCTGTTTTTAAGCAGGTTGATGACTGCTTCCTTCAGCCAGAATGCATCAAATTGAAAATGCTCTTTTGTATCGCCGCGGATAACCAGCTCCATATCATTATTATCCAGTAACGGCCGGACGTCCTGTACACACTCTTCCATAAAATCAAATATATTATGCTCCTCTGCTTCTATCTTGGTATTCCCTGATTTAAGCATACCGATTTTTAAATAGGAATTTATCAATAACGTCATTTTTTCCAGTTGTTTTAGCCCGGCTTCTAATTTATCCGTTTTTGATTCCCTGTTTTCCAGAATAAATCTTTCAAGGCATAAATGGGCAACTGTTAAAGGCGTTTTCATCTGGTGGGATAAATCATCCATGAATTCATGGATTTTATCTTTTTCCTTTTGAATAAGGTCGATATTGTGTTTTGAACTTAAGGACAGCCTGTAAAGCTTATCCATCAGATTTTTTGTGAATGGATTGGTTTCTTCCGAAAAGTTCCGGGGATGATTAAAATCATCCAGATATCCATCCAGCCTTGAAAGAAATTTCATATGATTTTTATACATGACAAAAAGACAGATTATCGGAAATAAAACAATTGCAAGCATAATTATTGACACATCTATCATTTCACGGTTCAGGGAATTTTTAAGCAAAGCGTCACCACTGAGGTTATATCCGTATTTTCGTAACAGGAGCGTGCCTTCCCGGTATGTTTCCTTATTATTGTTCATCACATTATCCACAACTTCCTTGCCGATCTCGCCGTAAGATTCCGACATGGCTCCCAATACCGAGATAATCCGCTCCGAATAGCTGTTCCTTATGATATAAGACATAAAAACAACATTTAATATATAAAAAATAAATACTATAAATCCTGCTATGAAGATAAAATGCCCACCCAAAAAAGTATACTTTTTCATATGTTACCCTCTTTAATTTTTTATTATTTCTACATTCCACCGGTAGCCGAAGTTTTTGACCGTTTCGATATACTGCATTCCACGGTAAGTTTTTAATGCTTTCCTCAATCTGCTTATATGTACATTTAAAGTATTTTCTTCAATAAATTTATTTTTGCAGTCCCAGATACTCTCAAATAACAAATCTCTTTTTATAATCCGCCCGTTATTCTTTAACAGAATTTCACATATGTCAAACTCGATGCTCCGTAATTTCAATTCTTGTTCATTATAATATATCTTTCTGGTATCAAAATTTATCTCCAGGTCACCGCTGAAAATAATCTGGGTATTCTTTTTTATCTGCCATTCATTTCTTCTTAACTGTGTTTCAATACGCATCAGTAAGATTCGGATTGAAAATGGCTTCGTAATATAGTCGTCCGCACCGTTGCGCAGTCCGGTTATAATATCATCTTCTTCATTGCATATGGTTAGCATAATAATCGGATTCATAAAAAATGTCCTGATTTCACTGCAAAAGTCAAAACCGGAACAATCCGGCAGCTGAACATCCAGCAGACATAAATCAATCTTGTTGAATTTAAAGTAATTCAGGGCATCTGCACGGCTTTGGGCACACAAAACCTGATAACCCACAGAAATTAACAAATCCTTTATCTCCTTCTGCAGTTCTACGTTATCTTCAATTGTTAAAATAGTAAACACTTAAAATCCCTCCATATATACGCATATCCTTCCTGATTCTTTCCAGTGTTCTTACAAATTGACAAGATGCGTCAAATGGGTATGACGCTCTAGAGTGTGTTTGAAAAATGCTTGTGCCGGGCTGGACGTTCCACTTTGTGGGAGGCAAGGAGCGATTTCGGGCGCGTAGTGGTGCTACTCTCCCAAAATTGCGGCGCAGTATACCGCAAAATGGGGCGGTCAGAACGGCGCAATGATTTTTCAAACCCGCTCTAGTTGTATGATAATACATTTTACGACATTTATCAATGTACAGTTGCTGATACAGAAGGATTCGGATGCTTTACTTTGAATTATGAAGCGGCGCATACCATGGGAGCTTGCGAACATGGTATAATGAATTAAAATAATGTATAATCATATCAGCACTGTTTACGAAAGAGAGGGTATGGGAACGTGAAAAGAGGGATATTTCATAAGTATTTAGTGGGTTTTACTTCATTTTTTTTAGTACCGCTGGCAGTTCTTACTATATGCCTTCAGGTAATTATGTATCAGAATCTCAACAATGAAATATTAAGATATAACGAAAATATCTTAGAGCGTTTAGGAAACGACCTGGTTACCATGAACGGAAGGCTTATGGAAACGGGCAACAAAATCAGCTTCAGTGAACCGGTATTATCCAAGCTCCAGGGTACAAGCAATCAGATTAAAATGATTGATACGCTCAGAAAGGAAATTCTGGATAATTCCTATGTAACAATGGCATACCTGGTTTACAAGGATGATAATACCTGTTACTCATCTCAGGGAAAATATGAAAAAAATACTATGCTGGACAAACAGCTCCGGATTCCGGCAGAAGAAAGAGATGCTTCTGATTTATATTTCAGGAAACTGCTGACCGTAGATGATGGAATTAATTCGGCAGATTTTTGTGCGGCGGCAATTGACACTTTTGAAGTGTTTATAAACGGAACCAAGGTATTTAGGGAAGAAAGCAACGGCCGGCCCGTTAACTTTTCCTTGAAGCCGTATCTGAAACCGGGTATTAATTTAATTGGAATACATGTAATTAATCACAATCCCTTAAATGACGTCAATGTCTGCTCCGCAGAAAATCTGCCGGAAGACAGACTCATATCCTTGCTTTTACAGGGAACCGTTAAAACCGCAGGCCCTAATATATCCGTAATCAGCGACCACACCTGGATTGTCAATGATATCTGTGAAGAAGGCTGGAATCAGGCGGAATGGGATATGGAATCCAAAGCTGTTGATTTTGATGTCCAGAAGATAAAGAATTTCAACTTAGAAACCGCAGTCCATGAATGGATTCCCGCATGGGAAAGAGGCAAACCCCCGATTAAGCCCTGGGGAGATCTTCCCCTGTTTGGAAATACCGTAACCTATCCTGTGAAGCTATATTATACGGTTACGATTCCGGCGGGTACTTGCCGGATATATAAACCTGCGGTCTCCGGCCCGGCAAGATTTTTCCTGGACGGCAAAGAAATAATATGGACCAGGTCCGTAAAAGAATTAGAGAGAAATAAACAGATTCATATCTTAACTATTCAGGTCACTGCCAGGGAAGGAAAGGACGGATTACAGCAGCCCGTACGCATTGCCATGAAACCTTTCAGGACGAATTTAACGGACTGGAGACAGTTTGGCATGCCCTGGTTTTCCGGCAGGTGCATGTATACCAATACCTTCCGGGCCTGTTTAAAAGGACGGAGATATAAACTGGACCTGGGCAAAGTTAATTTTTATGCTGAAATCTGGATTAACAGAAAGCTTGCTGCCGTTAAAATATGGCCTCCGTATCGTATTGATATTACTGACTTTTTAGAGAATGGGGAAAATGAAATTACGGTCGTAGCCGCCAACTCGGCCGGAAATGCCCGAAGGCACATGCTTGTGGACGAAGGTATGGCTTTGGGATGGAACCGGTACTGGAACGAAGATAATATGGACAGGGACGGCCAGAACTATGTTGCAGGCTTGCTTGGCCCCGCAAAACTTATTTCTGAAAAACAGGAATAAGTTATAACGGCATAAGAACCAAGGGACTGTTCCGGTGAGGGTGTCCCGGAAGGGTAAGGCCGGGAAAGCAAATCCCAAAAATGACATAAAGCAGCCTTCAACTTCGCTATAAAAGCGGAGATGAAGGCTGCTTTTTTGCTGCTCCGGAATCCCTTTACATGATAACCTGCTGTGTGAATACAGCATCTAATTTCTCTCTTAAAAATTTATTTGCCGAAATTAAATCTTCCTTCCAATGCATGGAGCCCTGATACCAGAATTCTCCTACAAACATTTTTACATTGAAATCCCTCAGTATTGTTAAGGATGCAAGATAATCGGTATGACCGGTTCCAAATGAAATATTTCTGTAATACCCGGGCAATGTCTCCTTTAAGTGTGCGGCAAATATATGTCCTTTCCCGGTACGGATATCTTCCGCCACACTTTTGCCGTATTTCAGGCTTGCATTGGTAAGATTTCCGATATCCGGATATATTCCAAGATACGGGCTGTTAATCAGCTTCACATATTTCATCGCTTTTTCAACCGTATCCATAAAAGGAGTCTCCATTGTCTCAAAGCCCATATTAATCCCCCTGGAAGCTGCCATTTTACCTGCTTTCTTTAAATTTTCAACAAACATTTGCCTGGTATCGTCCGCTCCCTCTTCATAATACACATCATATCCGGCTAACTGGATAATTCTGATTCCCAGATCAGCGGCAAAATCTATTGCCTTTTCCATGATTTCCAAGCCCCTTGCCCTGGTAACATCATTTTTGCTTCCGAAGGGATATTTCCTGTGACCGCTTAAGCACATAGAACGGACCGGCATCCCAATTTCATACATGGTTTCTCTTAAGCAGCACCGCTCCGCTGCAGACCAATCCAGTCTTCCAAGCTTTTCATCCGTCTCGTCTATACTGATTTCCAAATAATCAAAACCTGCTTTTTTTCCGATAGATAATTTCTCAGACCATGACAGAAATCCGGGCATGGATTTTTCGTATAAACCTAAATTATATTCCTTCATTAGAGCCTCCTCACAGACAAACTCTCTTTATCCAAAAACAATACGCTACATACATATTCTGCAAAGCATAAAATCAGCTCTGGCCATAATAAGCATCCGGGCCATGCTTTCTCAGAAAATGCCGGTCCAGCAGCTGCTGCTGCATTGATTCCATATTCTGTCCCTTAATGTTACATGTGTACATTGCCATACATGCAATTTCCTCAAGCACAACCGACGTTTCCACAGCTTTAAAACAATCGGAACCCCAGACAAATGGTCCGTGGCCGTATACCAAAGCAGCCGGAACATACTCGGGATTGATTTTACGGGTTTCAAAGGTTTCTGTAATTACTTTGCCCGTATTTAGTTCATAATCATATAGAATTTCTTCCTTATGCATCGGGCGGGTACAGGGAACGGAACCATAAAAATAATCCGCATGGGTTGTTCCCAGCGCAGGTATGTCAATTCCTGCCTGAGCCCATGAGGCAGCCCGCCTGGAATGGGTATGCACGACTCCGCCAATCTTATCAAAGCTTTTATACAGCTCCACATGGGTCATAAGGTCTGAGCTGGGTTTCAGGCTGCTTTCCACCACATTTCCTTCCAAATCCACAATAACAATGTCCCGGGCTTCCAAATCGTCATACGCAACACCGCTCGGCTTAATTGCAATAACTCCTCTTTCCCGGTCTATTTCCGAAACATTCCCCCATGTAAAGGTAACCAGGCCGTATTTTGGCAGCAGCATATTTGCATCCAGTACTTTTTGTTTTAATTCCTCGTACATAATAACCTCCTACTCTTTCGTAAAATAATACAGAGCGGCTTCGTTTTTGGTATGGTTTGCGGCAATCAGAATGTCCCGGTTCTCCTGATGCAGAACAGCCACATTAGCCGTTCCCGCACCTTCTTCCAAAATTGTCAGCTCATATTCACCGGATAGTCTGTTATACCGGACATAATACAGCTCGCAATTTCCGCGGCGGCTGCCTACCACCGCAACCGGGATTTCGCATAGTTTTCCCGCCCATAAGGCATGCACAAAGTCATTGTCCCGGTCACACTGCCATACAGCTTTATATCTTCCGTCGATAAATTTATGAATCTTTACTTCTTTTCCATGGAAAGGTCCGATAGTAACCAGTTCATCCACTCCGTCGCCATCTAAGTCAAATACCGCCACATCACTGATGGGTTCCTCCAGAACCGGAGTAACTGACCAGTCTTCTCCGGGCACCCCCGGGGGTGTTACCGCAAAAATTCCTTCCTCACCGGTTACATAACCGCTTTCCTTTCCCCGGTAAGTGCCACGCCAGTATCCGTGGTTTTTGGTTAATCCCTCTTTCAGCACTTTTAACTCCAGTCCGTCATAAAGGTTTAACGGCATCTGCGCTGCATAAATTTTTCCCGGATCCGACCAGTCATTGCGGTCCTTTTTGGAGCCGCATAAAGTTGCACCAACAAAATAAAGGATTCCGCCGGACTGCAGCAAATCAAAACGGTGCAGGTAAGGTAATTTCAGAAAATCCTGATACACATATACGCCATTTTCATAACGTACCCATACTACTTTAGATTCTGAGGAATTAAATCCCGGGAAAAAATTTTGGGTTGCCAGGAATTCTCCATCCCGGCCCGGAATCTCCACCATGCTCATAGTACCCCCATCCTTTTCCCACACAGTCTGCTTTTTTTCAAAATTTTCACCGCTGTATGCATAGCACGGTCCGCCGATTGCTTCACTTGCCAGCAATATATGCGGCTGTCCTTTTACATTTACAAAAGATGCGGAATAACATCTCTCCATATTATCAAGAAATTTCTTTTGAAACCTCATATTCCGTATGCCTCCTTAAGTTTAATTGGAATTTAATATATATTGGCTGATAAACCATGCAACACCGTTATCTTCATTGCTTTTTGTAATATAATCCGCAAGCTCCTTTGCTTCAGGCAATGCATTTCCCATGGCAACCGATATTCCGGCCTTCTTTAACATGGGTATGTCATTATCATAATCGCCGATTGCACATACCTCGTCCGGTTTTAACCGTAAAAATTTCATTACTATTTCTATACCGGTTCCTTTATCTACATCCGTATTCATGACATCCAATTGGTTTGCTTCAGAAGACGTACAGCGGGTCTTCTTAAAACTATTTATGTCGGATACCGCCTCCGCAAGCTTGAACGGATTTGACGAATAGATTAGTATTTTATAAATATTTAAATCTTCGGGGAAGAAAGAGCCCTCTTCCATTACCGATAATATCATCTGCCTCATGTTACTTTCTCGGGAGATTTTATTATATAATAAGAATCGTTTTATCAAATAATTATTATGGCTGAAATAATTAACCTCCAAAGTTAACGCGCAATACTCCAGATTACGGCAACGGCAGTATTCTGCAATTTCCATTGCTTCTTCCGGATCCATGGGTTTATGGGTGATTATTTCTTTTTTAACAGGGTCCCAGACTACCGCCCCGTTGGTCGTAATAACCGGTATATCAATCCCTAAAGTTTTAACATAGGGTTCAATCATGGTAGCAATCCTGCCCGTACAGAAAGTAAATAATATATTTTTCTCTTTCGCTTTCTTAATTACCCTTTGGTTGATGACAGATATTCTTTTATCCGTTCCCAGCAAAGTCCCGTCCAAATCACTGACAATTAATTTTATCTTTCTCCCGGCGTCCATTAAGTTTTTCATATAAGATACCTCTGCCAAACCTCTAAGAAGTAAATGGGGCTGTGCAAAAACAACAGGCCCCATTTAACCGTTTCCATTATTTATCCAATAAACCTGATTCTTTCAGCTTTTCTTCCATCTCCTTTGGTGACAATACATTTTTTAAACCAATAATTGCAGTTCCGGAAGCTTTCGCATCTTCAAACATATTTGCAAAGTTCAACGGGCAAAAGACAACATCGAATTGACCTGCCATGCCTTTTCCTTCCGAGAGGGAACAGTGATGTATCCTGCCAATCGGTACATTAAGTGTCTTAAAAACTTTTTCCGCAGTCAGTTTTGCCATTAAACTGGTTCCTGCACCGTTTGCACACGCAACTAAAACATTTAACATTTTTATGCCTCCTGAATATATTCTAAAGATTTATATATTATTTGTTTTTGTTTTTATCTTATATTCTTCATAATCATCCGTAATTAAGAAATAGGTTGCCTTGTTTTTCTTGTATTGGATTTGAGGAATTGCAATTAAAGCCAGTACAACAAGTGCAACACCCGCATAACTTAAATACTTCATCACAACCGTAAGCACAGGCCATACAACTGCCCAGTCCCACATACCCAGATATCCGCCATATGCCGACATTCCTACAAAACTGGCAATGAATGCCGAACCGAACACCTGACATACACCGGAAATAAACGGAAGTATTAAGGTTGCTTTCAGACCGCCTTTATTATTTGCATATACCCCAATTGTTGCATTATCAAAAAACATTGGAACAAATCCCGAAATTAAAACAACCGGGCTTTTCAGTAAAATCAACAAAGCAATGGATAAAAACTGGCCTGCCGCACCGGCTAAGAATCCAATCGTAACGGCATTGGGAGAACCAAAACCGTATACAACCGCACAATCGACACCGGGAACAGCTCCGGGTAAAATTTTATTGGAAATACCCTGGAATGATACGGTAAGCTCTGATACGAATGTACGGACGCCTAATTGGAGTATGGCCAGATATACCGCAAAATTCAGGCTTGTTTTTAAAATATAAAAGAAGAAACTGTCCGCTTCCGCCATAAATCCCCCTTCAACCAGATACGGCTTTCCTAATATCAAAAGGATTATTCCGAAGAAAATATACATTAATATGGATGTTGCCACCATATTCTCATTAAATATTGATAACCATCCGGGAAGCTTAATATCTTCTAATTTCTTAGACTCTTTATTTCCTTTTTTATTCCCCATCTTTTCTGCAATTTTAGAAAAAATAGCAATGCCGAACATCTGCTGGTGAGCAATACAAAAACCCGCACCATCTGTTAATTCCTGTGTGGCCTTAATTGTTAAGTTACTGCCTACCGCCCAATATAAGCCAAGTATAACCGCCATAACAATCAGGATTCGGGTATCGCTGTTTGCTAATTGGGGCAGAGCAAACAGAATCAGCCAAAAAGCAGTCGAAGCCTGCTGGACCTGTACATGTCCCGTTGTAAATACCGCACGGAGTTTTGTGATTTTTCGAAAACGAACTAATATTATATTAATTATAAATGCAATCAGCAATAACCACATAACACCTGAGAATGATTTTCCAAAGGTTTCTTCAACGCCGGCTGTAACGGCATTCTGACCAAAATACGGGTCAATTACCATTGCATCCAAATTAAAACGGTCCTTTAACCCTACAAGAATAGGACGGAAGTTTGTGACCAGGCCGCCGGAGCCCACGGCTAATATCATATAACCGACAATGGCTTTAATACCCCCCGCCAGTACATCGTACCACGGCTTTTTCAGCAGTATATAACCTATAATTACGATTAGTCCGATAAAAAATGCCGGCTGAGTTAAAATGTTATTTGCTACAAAGGTCCAAATTCTCAATAAAGTCTCCATAATACCTCCCATTTCGTTCAGTTACATTTGATTTGTTTTCAGTTCTCCGCACGGATACTTCAACCGATAGTAAATCCCGTCTCCTTTCAGTAATCTTTAACAAATTATTGATTGATAGGACTGGATTTTTGTTATAATTGTATTATATTACTTATATATGTCTAAGTCAATACACTTTTATGATAATTAGCATATTTTTATGAATGTTTTTTATTTTTTTTGCTTTTTATAAATTAATAATGCATATATTCAGTATTTTCATGATTGTTTTATTTAAACGTTCATATTATATTATCCTCTTTTTTCATTGCGTTATTATTTTCATTATTTCAATGGGAAGCACTTTCCTATTGCTATCGAATAAAAAAACCTGCCTTTTGTTGGTCATTCTCATAAATGCCAAAAAGCAAGTTTAATTATTCATAGTATTATTTTTAATCATTTTTAATATATGTCATCTTTAGAAACCTGATGTACATGAACACCCATAGAGCGAAATGCATTAACGATACTTTCATCTGCTTTTTCATCTGTAATTATATTTTTAATGCGGTTCACATTGCAGCTGACAAAGCTGCTGTTCTTACCCAATTTAGTATGATCCGCCAGGATATAGGTTGAACCGGTAACCCTGCGAATCATAAGCTGGTTAATATTTACCTCATTCATAATTTCTGTTGTCATACCGCTTTCAACAGACAAACCGCTGCATCCTAAAAAGCTCTTCTTTGCAGATACTCTCTCCAGATTATTTACCGCAAATTCTCCAACCATAGCTTCCTTCACATCTCTTAATTCCCCTCCCGTAAGGAGTATCGTTACCTGCGGGGAACGTTCCGAGTATATGGCCTTTCCGTTATTGGTAATTGCAATCACTCTTTTATCTTGTATGTAGCTTATCATTTTTAAGGCAGTGGAACTTGAATTGATAAATATGGTATCGCCGTCTTCCACTAAAGATGCCGCATAATCGGCAATCAGCTTGCGGTATAAGGCAACTTCATCCTCTTCGCTTGTAAATTGTTTATCATTAATAATAGATGCTCCCCCATAGAAACGCTCCAATTTCTTATTACTTTCAAGATATTGCAGATCTCTTCTTATCGTAAGCGGTGAGACACCAAATTCTTCGGCTAAATCCCCTACCTTAACATGCCCGCTATTTTTGAGTATTTCAAAGACCTTATTCCTTCTGCTTTCAACCAGTGCTCTTTTTCTCTTCATAATTCCTCATTTCTTTCCTATATACCCTATTTAATTATTCATGATTTAGGTTAATGAAAATAACTATTTTTTATGATAACACTTCTAATTATATGAACATTTTTTCAGGATGTCAATTATAATTATACAAAGTGCTGAGCGTGTTTGAATAACATCCCAGGTGCACCCGCTTTAATGAAACACCGCGTACGGCAGAAAGTTCTTATCACAAATCGGAATATTTAGAATCTATTGCCAGCAGCTCTTCCGTATTTTGGGCTTGCAGCAATTCAGCGACTATCTCTTCATTCATTAATAATGTAGCCAGTTTCTCCATATTCTGAAGATGTATATTGTGATTTACCGATGCAAGAACAAAGAATATGCGAGCATCTTTTTCCGGATTTCCTTCTTCAAAATGAACGGGTTCTTCCACTTTCATAAAGCTAATTGCCGTATCATTTACCCCTGCCGCACCTTCCTGAGAATGAGGCATGGCAACATCAGGAATAAGCACGATGTAAGGACCGTACTTTTTTACACATTCAATAATGGAATTTATATATTCCTGTTCAATTGTTTTATCCTTAATAAGAGGCTGGCAGGAGGCCGTAATTGCTTCCTCCCAGGTATCAAATTTCTGATGAAAACAGACTCTGTTCTTTTCAACGATTTCTTTTATTAACATGCTTTACACCCATTGCATATCGCAGGCCAGCCTGCGATACTGCCACATACAATAGAATACAAGGATGCATTCTATTGTCATAAATAAAAAGGAGTGAAAGAATCTCATTGCGGCATCCTTTCTCTATCTATATTTTCTTTCACTCTTATTCCTCCCATAATAGAATAAAGGAGCTGTTGCAGCCCCCGTTGTGCTGCCGGCAGGCACGTCGGCTAGAGTGTGTTTGAAAAATGCTTGTGCCGGACCGGATGCTCCGATTTGCGGGAGACAAGGAGCGANNTGATTTTTCAAACACGCTCCAGAGCCGCATTGCGGCACACTTTGGCGCACGTGAATATTACAATTATAATATGGACCGGAATGGTACATTGGGTTCATCGGTAAAGCAGTCTTCAAATCCTCTCCGGTAATGATATTGCATCTTGTCCTTATCATCCGGATATACAAATTTACCTCCTACATCCCATATAAAAGGTTTAAACTTATAATCCAGAACATATTTCTTATAATTATATAATAACATAATTTCTGCAGGATCGGCTTTAAAATTCGTCCATACGTCATAATGCAGCGGAATAACTACTTTTGTCCTCAATGCTTCCGCCATTCTTAAGATATCAACCGAAGTCATTTTATCCTGATTACCGACAGGATTTTCCCCGTATGACCCGAAAGCAACGTCTATATCATAATCTTTGCCATGCTTGGCATAATATACGGAATAATGGGAATCTCCGCTGTGATATACATTGCCCCCCGGCGTCTTAATCAGATAGTTAACCGCCTTTTCATCCAAATCGGTCGGACATATGCCGGCCAGAGGTTTTTCGTCAGTAACCAGGCAGGTACGGTCAAAAGAATCCAGTGCAACAATTTCGACGTCTTTAACTTTTACAACATCCCCCGGTTTCACGGTAATGCAGCGTTCTTCAGGAACACCATAGCTCAGCCACTTCTTAACACTTTCTTTAGGTCCGATAAAAGGAACCTCACCGTCACAATTTTTCATAACAGCCGCAGCAAAGAACGGGTCAATGTGATCGTTATGAAAATGGGTGGACAGAACCGCATCCACCTTCGTTACGGCAAAGGGATCATACACAATCATTGCCGCTCTTAAATTTGGCTGGGTTAATCTGCCTCCTGTCATATTCCTCATTTGATGATACTCATCCATATATTTATTCTTTTGGGTTCTCTTTCCGTTTCCAAACCACAAATCAACCGCAATGTTTGTATCATTTTCAGTTTTAAGCCAAATTGCAGTGCAGCCTAACCACCACATTGCAAAGGTACCTTTTTCAACAGCCGCCCCGTCAATCTCTTCGTTCAGCCATGTTCCCCATTCCGGGAAGGCACCCAGAATCCATTTTTCTCTCGTGATTTCGTCAATTTTACTCATAGAATCTTCCTTTCTTAAAGCTTCTTATAAATGTTCATTAATTAATATATTCTGAATTATTTATAACATTAAATATATGATACAATATTTTATGATTTATTTCAATATATTTATATGAATATTAATCAATTTATATGATTATTATTATCGTATAATAAAAACTATAAGCCCAGCTTTCGTATTTCTGGAAATAAATTACTTACTTATCACAATTTATACAAAATTGCTTCATATTTTATTGACAAAATATAAGATTGGAAAGACCTCACGGAATTGTTGAACAGGAAAACCAGAGCCAATACGACTAGTGTGGTGTACCGTTCATCTTTAGCTAAACAGTGCTGAATATTTTGTCACTCCACAAGGCGGAGGAGGGAGGCGTAGCGGCGGCAGTAGCAAGTATGCTACGCTGACTGACGACAACGCAGCGGATGACAAAATAGGCAGTGCTGTTTGGCTAATTATGAGCGGTACAGGGCACTGGATTGATGAAATCTGTAAATAAGATGCCGTGACGCTGTTGGAGAACAGTCCAGTGAAAATTATCTTACGGCAAATAGCCTGCGTTCCGCATTAACGGCAGGCTATTTGTCTTTTACAGGCCAGGCTTTTGGTTCTATAGATTAGCAGAACAGGTATTGTAAAATCATAGAATTAACCGGATATTTCTTTCTTAAGGCTGCATAGAAAATTTTCCGCAACTTCTCTCATTGCGTCCTCCGCTTGGGGATACAAACCTATTTTATCCATAAATGCATGGTCCATACCGTTATAGCGAATCATACGGACCGGTACACCGGCCTCTTTCAGCTTTCTGGCATAGGCTTCGCCTTCCAGTCTTAGGTAATCATATTCGGCAGTAATGATTAACGCCGGAGGAAGCCGGGATACATCTTTTGCAAATATGGGAGAAACATATTCATTTTCAGCAAGTTCTTTAATACCGTTTAAATACAAACCAATCAGAAGGTCCGCATTTTTACCAAGAGCCGTTACCGATTCCGTAATTAATTCATCCTGTTCTTTTATGCAATAGGAATCCATACTCCATTCGTATCCGGGCCGCAGCATGCCAATGTCGACTGCCGGATAGAGCATTGCCTGAAATTTTATCCAATTGGTGCCGGAATTCTTATCCTTTAATGTACAGACAGCCGCTAAATTTCCTCCGGCACTGTCACCGCAGACACCAATTTTTTCTTTGTCAATATTTATCAGCTGACTGTTATTATAGGCCCAGGAAACGGCATAAAAGCAGTCCTCCAAGCCTTGGGGAAAAGGATGCTCCGGAGCCAGGCGATAGTCTACGGAAATAACGGCCGCTCCGGCGTATCGGGCGATACACTTGCATGGGTTTTCTACACATGCAAGCGTTCCTCCGAAAAAACCCCCGCCATGAAAAAATATAAGACAAGGTCTCTTTTTATCTTCCTCCGGTATATAGATTTTAACAGGTATATCTCCGTTTTTCCCTTGGATTGTTCTGTCCATACATCGGACCGTGCCGTCCGTTACATCCCTGTTAGGCCATCCCATACCGGCTCTGATATCCGCAACGGTTCTTCCGTGGCCAAATTCCGTATTGGTTTCTTTCTCCCTTTTTCTTACCTCCAATACCCGTGGATCAAAAACTCCTTCTTCATCATAATCGGGTATTCTCTTAACCATGATTTCCAGGCCTTGCTCGTTAATCACTTTTGTCTCTTTTTTTAATATATTTAATAATTCCTCATAGCTTTTCTCCATATGGCACATACCTTTCTATATATAAAGTCACTAAACCTTTGCCCTTACAAGCACAAAGAGCCTATGCTGCAACTACAACCTTTTTCCTGCTTTTCTTCGTCTTTACCGCCCTTTGATATTTGTCAAACCCGATTGCCGCAAGCAGTACCAGTCCTTTTACGATATATTGAATATATTGATTCCAGCCGGCAAGCTGCATACCGTTTTCTATAATTGCCAGAATGAAAACGCCCACAACAAGCCCCCACATCTTACCTTCCCCGCTGTTAAAGGAAATACCGCCTAAAATTGCCGCCGTCATACCTGTCATTTCAGTTCCGGGCCCTACCGTTGAATTTGTAGTTCCCTGCTTGGATATCAGAATAAAGGAAGCAATTGCAATAAACATACCGCTAATCATAAATGTGGATATTCTCATAAAATGAATGTTTATACCCGCAAGGCGTGTTGCCTCCGGATTTCCTCCCATTGCTTTGACAAATCTTCCGTAATAGGTAAAATTATAAACTATACTGGCTATCAGCACCGATATAATTGCCAGCCAGACATCTGTGCTAATCCCCAAAAATGCAGATTTCGTAATTAACCGGAAGCTCTCCGGAAAGTTTGAGTATGCCGTCCCTTTGGAAATCAAATAGGAGACCCCCTGGAATACAGTAGTTGTTGCGATTGTAACAACCAAAGCTTCGATTTTTAATAGTACCGCTACTATTCCGTTAATAAAGCCGAATAGCATGCCGAGCAATATCCCGCAAAGCATTGCGGCCGCGGGGCTGAAGCCTTTTGTAGTCATAAGCAGCGCCGTTAAAACACCAACCGCCGACATCTGGTATCCCACCGATAAATCCAGTGAACCGCTCATCATTACAAAGGATAATCCGACGGCAACAATTATGACATGAGAATTCTGTATAATTAAATTTTTAAGATTCAGCAGTGTCAAAAAAGAAGGTGCAATCATTGTAAAGATAATCATTAATCCGATTAATACGAAAAACATGGCATACTTTTTTACGATTCCGGTAAATTTATTTTTTATCATTTCCTGTTTATTGAGTTGATTCATGTAAACCTCCTATAATCCTGAAGCCAATTCCAATATTCTGCTCTGGGAAAATTCTTCTTTCTTTAATTCTCCTTTGATTTCCCCTTCATAGAGGACTAAAATGCGGTCGCTCATTCCGATTAACTCTTCCATCTCAGAGGTAATCATAATTATACCGTTGCCCTGTTGTGCAAGCTCCGATATGATACGGTATATCTCTTGTTTGGCGCCCACATCGATTCCCCTTGTCGGTTCATCAAAAATAATAATTTCACACTCGGCCGCCAGCGTTTTTCCCAATACGACTTTTTGTTGATTTCCGCCGCTTAGATTACCAACTATTTGTTCCATACTTGGGGTTTTTATGCTGAGTTTTTCTATATAGTAATCCGTAATACGATTTTCTTTTTTTCTATTAATAAATCCGAATCTGGATATTTTTTTCAAACAGGAAAGCGATATATTGGTTTTAATTGACCTTCCCAGCAAACATCCCTGCTGCTTTCTGTCTTCCGGGATTAAACCGATACCGTATTTGATTGCTGCCGCCGGGGATTTTATTTTTACCTTTTTACCGGAAATATAAATATTGCCGGATTCCATTTTATCCGCCCCGTAAATCATTCGTATCAGCTCTGTTCTTCCGGCGCCTACAAGTCCTGCCAGACCAAGTATCTCACCGCGGTTTACTTCAAAGGAAATATTACTGTCTCCGCTGCCGCAGACTTCTTCCACCTCTAACAATACTTTCTGCTTATGTCCTTTTCGTACAGGAAAGCTTTCTTTTAATTCCCGGCCAATCATATGATGTACCAATTCTTTCCTGTTTGTTCCGGCCGTTTCCAAGGTTGTAATATATTTTCCGTCTCTCATAATTGAAACTTTATCGGAAATCTGAAAAATTTCTTCCATTCTGTGGCTGATATAAATAATTGCAACCCCTTGCTGCTTTAATTTCTCTATTACTTTAAACATCTTTTCCACTTCGGATACGGACAGCGGTGCGGAAGGCTCATCCATAATCAGAATCCTGGCATTCCTTGAGATAGCTTTGGATATCTCAACTATCTGCTGTTTTGAAGACGGCAGGGTATATACAGGTGCATTCGGGTCAATGTCAATATCAAATAATTGAAATGCTTCCGCTGCTTTTTCTCTCATACGCTTATAATTTACTTTTGCTCCGTACCGTTCACCAAAACAGATATTTTCCGCAACCGTTAAACAGCCTATCAGATTAAACTCCTGGTAAATGACCTCTACCCCGTATTCCTTCGCAATTTGGGGTGTTAATTGAGAATAGGCTTTGCCGTCCTCAAAGATGATTTCACCCCCCGGGTCAGGAATAACCGCCCCCGCAATTGTTTTAATCAAAGTGGACTTGCCCGCACCATTTTCCCCTAACAGGGCATGAACTTCCCCGGAATAGAATTCCATGGACAATTTATCCAAGGCTAAAACTCCGGGATATGTTTTTGATATATTATGTAAGCTTAATATTTTCTTTTTCAATTGAATGGTACCCTCTTTCCCAGCGGGGCTGCTGCAAAATTCAGGAAATATAAATCATATTCCGGACACAGGTTCAATAAATCGGCTTTTTGCAACAGCCCCCTGTAAAACTGTTATTCAAAAAATTCAGAAGTATCAGGCAATTCATTGTTATATAATGTCTGAACCGTATCTGTTCCGTCATCATTAAGCATTAAATATCCCAAATCTTCCCATTGCTGCGACGGTACCTCTTCTCCTTTTGCCAATGCGGAAACCGTGTCAATGATGGTTTGTACAATATTACCGTTTGTCATAACACCCCGTACCAAAGAAGTATTATCGGCACTTTGCTTAATACGTTCAATATTACTATCCGTTAAGTCTGCCCCAAACACAGCCAGTTTGGATAAGTCCTCCCTGATAACGCCGCTGCTTACAAGGCCCAGCATCTTTTCGCTTGCCCCTGCAGCCGCAGACCCTGCATAGCACATTACCGCTTTTACATCCTGATTCACCCCATTATCTGCAGTTACCAATAAATCGAGTGCATCCTGAGCTTCAATCTCCGTACCGATTGTTCTGTTACTGATTTCAATTAATTTAACTTTTTCATTATAAAACGGATTTAATTGTGCCTTGCCGCTGTCATCCAGAATCAGGCCGCCGGCAGGCTCATCAACGTCTTTTTCCTGTCCGTCCTTATCCGTATAGGTAACCGCATCCCCATCCGTCTTTACATATTTCCCGGTTGTCAAATCTACTTTTCTTACAAATTTTTCCGCAATTATTTTCATGCCGGCGGAGCGCTTTACCATATCAGGAATAAGGCTTTGCTCAAAAACAGCCACCTTAATTTCACCTTTGCCGGCATCAGGAAATGTTTTATCAACCCAGGCACTTACCATCGGCGCCATCATGGTGCCCATTATAAACTCATCGCACTGAACAAAAGCCGTAGCCGTTCCTTCCCCTGTATTGTTGTGGCTTACAACCGTCAAAATACCGGAATCCGTTGCCTGCTGCATTACATCATGAAAAGCTGCGGCATCACCGGCGGGGAATACATACAGGATATCCAATCCCTGGGTGGTAAAGTTCTGAATCTGTTTAATCATGGTCTGGGTATCGTCATTCGCATTTGTTACCTGCACGGAATAACCTTCCGCTTCCAGGGCCGCCTGCACCTGATCTCCTATCAGCAGGAAAAATTCACTGCCCTGAGGTATGCAAACCCCTGCAGTCTTTTTGCCGTCATCCTTTTTTGCCGCCGTTTCCGACGAACCCCCGTCATCAATCTTTGTGCATGCCGACAATATGGTCAGAAGCATCACAAAAGCCATAGCAACCGAAATCTTTCTTTTCATAAAATCCCTCCTTGAATTTATTTGTATGATAATAATATCCTTGAAAGCTTTTTTATACAATGTAACAGATTACAGAATATGTGCAAAAAATACAGATGGCAATGATTATTTGTCATTGCCATAAAAAAATGTTTTAAATTCGTTCATACTATACTTTCCTTTTATCCTGCCGTCCGATATAAATATAAAACTATCCGCTATGGTCTGCACCCTGTTTATATTTGAAGCAAATATACCTATTGACATACCATTTTGAGCAAGCCTTTTTAACCGGTTTTCAATTAGCAGATAATCATTATAATCAACCACTTCTTCCGGATTTTTGCAAAGTAATACCTTTGCTTGTTTGAGTTCTATTCCATACAAAAGCATATTAATTTTTTCTTTTTGGCTGAGGTGCCTGCAGCTGTCCGTATCTCTCCATTCACCAACCCATTTAAGAAAATCATTTTTTACATACTGAACCCTGGATTTTTTGATAAATCCCAAAACTAAAAACTTTTTATACTGGGATAAGCATAGATTATCACGCAAGCTAAGACATTCGACAATTTTGTTTTCCGTATTAAAGTCTTCGGTCAGCAATAAACCAGAATTTTTTTTGGTCCGTTTGTCATAGAATTTATCATCAATATAAATATCTGCGCTAAAACATTTATTTTCATTGTTAAACCATTGAAACAGCCGTTGATTCGTATTTTTTAAAATATCTATAACGAGGACAATTTCGCCCTTATTAAATTGCAATTGGCTGTTGTTAAGCCCTTCTCCATGCAGATTCATAACTTTGAACCGGGCATCGCCGCATTTTTGCTTTTCTGCCGGATATTCGAAGCTTAATCTTGTATCTTCAAATAAAATCTTTTGCGGATCGATTTGATTACGCCTCATATTCTTAATAACTTTTACCGATTTGCCGTTTACAAGAAAAATAATCCGGTCTGCATACATCTGAATCTTTTCCACCTGGTGTCCTGCTATAATAAACGACAAACCTTTTTTCCGTAATTTTTCAATAATACGTATTAAATATGTATATTCTTCGTTGGAATAGCCTGTCAGAATATCATCGATAAAAATAACCTTTGCACCCAGTATATAAGCTTTTACAATTTCAATAATATGGTGTCCTTCTTCTGTTAAATTACCAACTTTTGTTAACGGTGATATTGTGATTCCCAGTTCTTCAAACTTTTGAACCAATTGCTTATAAATAGGTCCCTGATTAAGCCATACTTTTTTCTTATTATGTTTCTTAACAACAAATATATTGTCTAAAACGGATAACGTATCAATCAGGGCAGAGTTTTTCTGCAGCAGAAAAACTCTGCCCTGATTATATAATTCTCTCATATCTGCTTTGTTTTCATTAAAAAAAATACTTCCCTCCGAAGGAGCTTCCTTACCGCTTAATATATTCAGCACGGTAGATTTCCCGGAATCATGAAGTCCGATAATTCCCATCACTTCGCCTTCATAAAGGTTTATATTAAAATCTTTCAATATCAGGGAATCCTCATATCTTTTCCTTAAATGCGATGCCCGGATTATTTCTTTTCTCATACAGTCACCTTTTAACCTGCCGTCCTGAAAATTCATTGCACCAATAAAAATGGGATATGTATCTCAACATCCGTTCCTATGCCCTCCAGGCTGGAAACGGTAAGCCCGTATTCCTCCCCGTAGAACAGCTGTATACGCCGGTTAATATTATACAATGCAATCCCGTTACTTTTTTCATTGTTCTTAAGATTTTCAACATCCTGTTTTTTCAGCAGATTATTACAAATCGTTTCCAGCTGTTTCCTGTTCATCCCTATACCATTATCTGATATAAGAAGATTAATATGACGGATGGTTTTAATAATTTCAATTTTAATAAAAGCATTTTTTCTGGTTCTCTCAAAGCCATGAACAATCGCATTTTCGATAATTGGCTGGAGGGTAAGTTTTGGAATCAGTACATCGAATACCTCCTGCTCCTGCTCATCATAAAGAACTTCAATCTGAAACCTGTTATGAAAACGGTATTGCTGTATTTTAACATAATTATTGACATTTTCCAGTTCCTCACGCAGCGTTACGATATTGCTCTTTGTGTTAATACTGTAACGGAAAAATTTTGACAAAGCCTCCGTAGTATCAGCTATCTCAGGTACGTCATAGATTAGGGCCTGCCCCCTGATACACTCCAGGGCATTATATAAAAAGTGGGGGTTAATTTGTCCCTGGAGCATGGTTATATCCATATGCCTCTTTAACAGTTCCTGCTCCAATTCCTGATTGAGCTCAGATTGCTCCCGCATCCGTTTTTCCTCTATCAGCTTATTTAATTTTTGTTCCGTGAGAAAGAAAAATTTTTTCATGAATCACCCGTATATTTTTCTATATTCCGTAGGTTTAATCCCGACGATTTTCTTAAAAACCTTGCTGAAATATCTTGCATTTTCATACCCCGTTTCCAGGGCAATCTCATTTATATTTTTAGAGCTGTTCTTTAATAAATCTTTTGCCTCTTCCATTCTGTAATTAGCTAAATAATCCGTAAAATTCTTGCCTGTTTCTTTTTTAAAGATATTGGAAAAGTACACCGGATTCAAATCGATAAAACCGGCAACCTCTTCTAACCCAATGGGCTTCGAATAATTTTTCTCTATAAAATCTATAGCCATACGAATGGGCTTTATATTAATTTTTTCTAAATGGGCTGCTAAAAACCGCATTGCGTCTGCCATTGGTTCAACAACACCTTTTTCTAATTCATTAATATTCGTGGCATTCTCCATGTTAAAATTTATTTGCTTTCTTATAAAATCTTCATTATCAATATCTTTTGCCGCATTTCTGTAATATTCAAAAAATATCCCCTGAACCAGCCGGCAGCCTTCTAATATTTTCAGGCAATTATAAGGATTCTTCGGCAGCCGGAATATCCGCTTTAAATTATATATAAAATTCTCAACATCCAAAATTTCGATATCCTTTTTAATTTGGGGAATCCAACTGCTGTCTTCCGATAAACCGGGCGTCTTCTCTTCGGCCTCTATCTTATTCCAGAATATAATTCTGTTTATGCCTTCCACAATTCTGCAATCAATTGCTTTATAGGCTTCCCCAACCGACTGTTTTAACTGTTTTACATCCTGGTAAGCCTTTCCGATTCCCATTGTTATGGACAAGCCGATAAATAAATCCGTAATATTCATAAGATAATCAAAAAAATCGTTGAATTTTATGTTAATAGAAGAGCTTTCCGAATCCGGGTAATTTAAACCCATGAGAATTTTATTCGTTTCCACATCAATGAGTATCTGGCTGCATACGGGCATAAATCTTGTTTCAAATATATTAATTATCTTTTTTTGGATAGAACCGAAGTTTTCGTCAAAATTTTCGGATTTCTTAGTTATATCAATTTTAAAACAAACCGCCTGATATATGCCTTCTTTAAATGAAATGCCGTATTCCTCTTCAATTTTGTTTACATTGAGAAAGCTTTCATCCATTTCCCAAATCAGGCGGCTCATAAAAATCTTTTTCAGTACTTCACTGTTTCTCTGAGTGTTGGCTATTGTCTTCTCATTTGCATCCGCCGCTTTAAAACGCTCCATTTCATTTTTTATTCTGCGGATTGCGTCATTCAGTTCTTTGGCGTCGATTGGTTTAAGAATATAGTCTTCCACATTATATTTTAAGGCGTTATGAGCATATTCAAACTGGCGGTATCCGCTGACAATTATGAATTTACATTCCATATCGTCATATTTTACCCTTTTAATCAATTCTAAGCCGTCAATTTCCGGCATGCAGATATCCGTAATTACAATATCCGGCCGTTCTGATTTTATAATTTCATATAAATCACTGCCATTATGGGCAGTTCCTGCCAATGTTAAATTAAGCTCTTCCCATAATATGATTTTTTGCATTAAGGAGCAAATTAATTCCTCATCATCGGCAATTACAACTTTACACTTATTCTCCATATTATCTACGCCCTATTAAGAATATTCAAGTCCGACTTTACATTTAGCTTAAAGTCCTATTTATAAGCAGATTAACTAAATTTCCCAAATATAATTTTGTTTTTTTATTAATTTTGTATATTTTTTATATTGTAACATAAGTTAATATTTTTTACCAGGTTAAATATGTTGTAAGGTTAAATTGTCATATTGATGCCTTCCAGTCCGTGGGAAGATACGTACTAAAATCTGCTATGGACTAAAGTTAGCAACCATTAATTATAAAAGATAAAAATGGAAATTATTGTTGTATATATTAAAAGTACATGCTATAATATTATTCATTTTACAAGTTAAATAAAAGATTTTTGTTATAGAATTTTCATAAGAATACTAAAACAATACACAAAATGTATAAAAACACAGTAAATAATATTTAGAAGAAAGGATAGGATAAATATGAATAAAGGAAATTTATTATTTAAATCTATCAAAAGAATATTACCAGTTACAATAGGTTGTTTACTCGGTGCTATTATCGGATATTTATTTTTATCGGACAATAGCAGTTTTTCAACTAAGATTATTTTATTTTTTAGTATAGGATCTTTAATTAGTTTTTTTATACTTACAGTTATAACATGGCTCTTTTATATTAGAAAGTTTAATAAAAAAAAATAATATAGAGTTGCCTATGGCAACTCTTCTCATTTTTCATTTTACATCCCGGAAATGCTATCGGATTTCCTTCTTCATTATTTACAAAAGAACCGCCTCAAAAGTCTCTGTTAATTCCATACCAATTTGTTTTAATGGGCCTGTCCTTCGGCCCGCAGCCTTCCTTATTTTGTTCCGGAATTAATTTCTCCGACGAACTCATATTAACCCTCCTTAATTTACTGCTGTTGATTCTCGGATAATCAATTCCACAGGGAGTACAACATCGGTTTCTTTTATCTCTTCCTCTGCGGTAATGTAATGATATAATAATTCACATGCGGTTTGTGCCAGTAACGTTGTATTCTGGCGAACTGTAGTAATGGACGGAGATGACAGCTGTGAATATACACTATCATCAAATCCTACGATTTTAACTTGTTCCGGCACCTTGATCCCATGCTTTTTTAGAGAAGTTAACGCCCCATATGCCGCCCGGTCACTTACGGCAAAAATTCCATCGAATTTCCTGCCATTTACGATACACTGATCCACTAATGCTTCACTTTCCTGCACAGAAGGGATTTTTCCGGTAAGATGTATAATTTTATCTGGATCATGCGGAATTTTATATTCATACAACGCTTTTTCATAGCCCTCCGTGCGAAGATGTCTGGCATATTCTCCGGTTGCACTTACAACATGCAGGATATCTTTACAACCTGCTTCGAGTAAATGTTTGGTAGCTAAATATCCTCCGTTAACTCCATCAGAAGATACGATTCCAATGTTTTTATCATGATCCGGAAAACGGTCAATGCAGACGATAGGAGTATTTCGGGTAAACAGTTCCTGCGGTAAGTTTCGCTGACCGGAAATGCAAACTATACCATCCACCAATTTTGCATCTAAACTTCGAAAATATTGTTTCTCTTTTTCACTGCTTTTTGTAGAATTACAAATAAAAACAGAATATCCCTTGTCATAAAAATATTTTTCAACATCAAGTGAAATTCGGGCAAAAAACTCATTGCTTATATCCGGAACGATCATACCTATGGTCTGCGATCTTGCCTGTCTCAGGCTTTTCGCCGCCATATTTGTGGTATATCCATATTTTTCTATAACATCAAATACCTTTTTCTTTGTCTCTTCTGAAAAACGGCCATTGTCATTAATAATACGGGATACGGTAGCAATAGAAACCCCGCTTAAAGCTGCTACTTCCTTAATCGATACTTTTTTCTTATCAAAAACCATTTTGGTATATCCTCCTCATATGGCTCTTATTTATTAATTAGTCAATTTCTAAAATAAATATAGCAAATAATATAGACAATGTAAATCATTATGTCTGCCAACAGGTAAATTAAAATTTACTGCTGCCTGAGCCGTAAGATATTACAGAAAAAATCAAATTCCATTAAATTTCTATTGACTAATAATAAATTCAAGATTATAATCTATTTATTAAAACGTTTACTCATAATATAAAACCATTATTAATGCGGTTTATTTTATATTTTGAGTAAACATTTTAACCACTTATGAACAGGAGGAAACTTGTGAAAGATATTAAAAGACTCATTGATTGTACAAAAAGCGACTTTCTATCGATGAATGCAAAAGAGCTAAAGGAATCGATATTTAAATCAGAAGGCCGCGTTATCATGGCCCAGCACTTAGTTATGGCCGGACCCGGTATTTTGAAAGGAATTACCAATGCAGAAGTATTGGCTGCCTTCGGTGCAGATATGATTATGTTAAATACTTATCACGTTGACGGTAAACACGAGAACCCAGGTATGCTAGGACTAGATGTTCAAGGGCTGAAAGCGCTAATTAACAGACCAGTTGGCATTTATCTTGGCTGCCCCAAAAAAGGTGAAGAAAAAATAGATTCACATGGACCGCTGGCTACCGAAGAAAACATTATTGGCTGTATGGAAGAAGGGGCGAATTTTATAATTCTTGGCGGGAATCCAGGCGCAGGAACAACTATAAATAATATCATCGAATCTACTAAATTAGCAAAATCCGTCGTTGGCGATAGAGCACTTATTTTTTCCGGTAAGTGGGAAGACGGAATAACGGAAAAAGTTTTGGGTGATCCTTTAGCCGAACGGGATGCAAAAGACATTATTAAAGAGCTTATCGATGCCGGTACGGATGTTATCGACCTACCGGCCCCTGGTTCCAGACATGGAATTACGGTTGAAATGATACGGGAATTAATTGAATTTACCCATCGTTATAAACCGGGAACTCTGGCTATGTCATTCTTAAACAGTTCTGTAGAAGGAGCTGACACGGATACCATCCGTTATGTAGCCTTAAAAATGAAAGAGACAGGAGCTGACATTCACACCATTGGAGATGGTGGATTTTCCGGATGTGCTCATCCGGAAAATGTCATGCAGCTTTCAGTCTCCATACGAGGAAAACGCTTTACTTATAAGCGCATGGCTGGAAACAATCGATAAGGGTTTCTGGTAGTTACTATATATCACTCTAAACTATATTATTTATTGGGAGGAAATTTTATGGATTACAGCAAATTAGCAAGAGAAATTTTACTTCTTGTAGGCACTGAAGAAAATTGCAATGATTTAGTTCATTGCGCAACAAGGCTCCGTTTTTCTTTAAAAGACAGGAATAAGGCAGATAAAGCCGCAATAGAAAAGCTGGAAGGCGTTGTAAAGGTTGTGGAAAGCGGGGGGCAATTCCAAATAGTAATAGGCAATACCGTCGGAGATGTTTATCGGGAAATCGGTAAAATTAGTAAACTGACTTCAGACGGAGAAAAGGTAATCGACGAAAATAAAGATATGCGTTTTATTGATAAGGCAATCAGTTTGATTTCCGCTATTTTTACACCAACTTTATCGGCACTTATCGGTGCCGGTATGATTAAAGGTTTATTGATGCTCTTTGTGAAATTTGGAATAGTCGGTACTGACTCCGGAACTTATATGATTTTATTTGCAGCTGCAGATAGCGTATTTTATTTCCTTCCTATGCTTCTTGCCTTTTCTTCTGCAAGGAAATTCAACGCGAATCCATTTATAGCAGTTGTTATAGCAGGCGCAATGATTTATCCGACGTTGCTTACAGCCTACACAGATGGGGTTTCCTTAACATTTTTGGGCATACCGGTTGTATTGGCTAAATATACATCAACTGTGCTTCCAATAATCTTTGCTACTTACTTCCTATCCAAGATAGAATATTTATGTAATAAATATATTCATCCAGTCATAAAAAATGTTTTAACACCTATGCTTTGTCTTGGAATTGTAGTTCCATGCACCTGGCTCATTATAGGTCCTGTTACGTCTTTTCTGGGAAATCTTTTAGGTACGGGGTATCAGGCTTTATATAACTTAAGTCCGATTGTGACAGGACTTATTTTTGGAGCCGCTTGGCAGATATTAGTAGTCTTTGGATTGCATTGGGGAATAATTCCGATTGGTTATAATAATCTTGCTTTATATGGCAGAAACACGATCAACGGAATGACTGGTCCTTCTAATTTTACTCAAGCAGGTGCAGCGTTTGGAGTATTCCTAAAATCAAAAAATGCAAAAGTAAAGCAAAATGCACTTTCTGCCGCTATAACAGGAGTCTTTAGTATTACGGAACCCGCTATTTACGGTATTAATTTACGTTATAAAAAACCGTTTTATATTGCCTGCGGAGTAGCTGCTGTCTCCGGTGCCATAGCCGGTGCATCCAACAGTGCAGCAATAGCTGCCGGTCCGGTTGGTATCTTAAGCATTCCGGTCTTTATGGGAGAAGGATTTATTGGATTTTTAATAGCTTTATCAGTAGCCTTTTTTGGTACCACCGTTCTTACTTATTTCTTTGGATATGACCGGTCAAATGATAAATTGGAATCGTAAATTAGCGGTTTACTGAAACATCTTATAAAAATATAATAAGCGGCAATCCCACTTTCTTTTTTTAGGAAAGTGGGATTAATTACCAGATATGTTATTCCTTATGGAACAGAACAAAGATTTGGAGGATAGTATGGATAAATTATTGTGCCCATCATTAATGTGTGCTAATTATGGAAATCTGGAAAAAGAATTAAAGGATTTAGAAGCGGCAGGTATTGATATATTTCATATAGATATAATGGATGGACAATTTGTGCCCAATTTTGGTATGGGGCTTCAGGATATAGAATACATCTGCAAGAATGCAAAAAAGAAAGTGGATGCTCATTTGATGATTGAGAATCCAGGAGGTTATGTAGAAAAATTTGCGGCTCTAGGAGTAAATATCATATATATTCACCCTGAAGCTGATGTACATCCCAACAGAACCCTGCAAAAAATCATGGATACCGGAGCTGTTCCAGGAATCGCTGTTAATCCGGGAACAGCCGTAGAGACTGTTACTGAGTTGCTGCCTTTTGTTAAATATGTAATGGTAATGACAGTAAATCCTGGATTTGCGGGGCAAAAGTACATCGAATCAGTTGATAAAAAGATAAAAAAATTAATTACTTTACAGGATGAATATGATTACGAAATAATGATTGATGGTGCATGTACACCAAATAGAATAAAATACTTAAGTAAAATGGGTGTGAAAGGCTTTATTCTTGGAACATCTGCGTTGTTTGGAAAAGGAAAATCATACAAAGAAATTATACAGGAATTAAGACAATTATAAAAAGAGAAAGGCAGGGTATTATGAAAATAGCAATAGGATCTGATCATGTGGGTTTTGAGTTAAAACCGCAAATGATAGAGTATGTAAAAGAGCTGGGACATGAAATCGATGATTTCGGACCATTTGGTTCTGAAAGAACCGATTACCCAATCTATGGCAAAAAGGTAGCTAAAGCAGTTGCAGCAGGAGAGTATGACAGAGGTATTCTTATTTGCGGAACAGGTGTCGGTATTTCCATAACGGCAAATAAAGTAAAAGGAATTCGTGCAATTGTATGTAGTGAACCATATTCTGCTAAATTATCCAGGCAGCACAATAATACGAATATTCTTGCATTCGGATCAAGAGTAATCGGAGGCGAATTAGCAAAGATGATTGTTAAAGAATGGCTGGAAGGCGAATACGAAGGCGGACGCCATCAGAGAAGAATTGACGAAATTGCTGCAGTTGAAGAAGAAAATGATGAATTATTTGAGGAAATCAAATGTTCTGAAGATACAAAGTACAAATAAATGGAAGCGTATTATTATATATTTATACTTATAGTATAAGAGCAGGCCGATAAAGATAAACCTAGGAGGTAGGGTTATGTTATCATTTTTAAAAAAGAAAGAAATAAAAGAATTAAAAGCAGTATTGAGCGGAAATATTATTCCGATTGAACAGGTACCGGAGGAAACTTTCGCATCAAAAGCATTAGGCGAAGGAATTGCATTTGAGCCTGTTAACGATAATATAGTCGTTGCTCCTGCTGACGGTGTCATGACCTCAGCATCCGAAACGATGAAACACGCAGTAGGAATGACATTAAGGAATGATATGGAAGTATTAATTCATATTGGCATTGATACGGTAGCCTTAAATGGTAAAGGTTATGAACTATTGGTAAAAACGGGAGATAAAGTAAAAGCTGGAGCACCTTTAGTTAAGTTTGATAAAGAATTTATAGAATCAAAAGGATATTCGGTTATTACAATGATGATTATTACTGATTCAGGAAATGTACAAAATTTTTCATTTACTACAGAGAAAAAAGCAGTAAAAAATAAGACGGTAGTCGTTTCATTGCAATAACAGTAATTAACATAATTTTATGTAGAACAAAGAATAAGAATTAAAATTAATATAAATTATTAAAATCCTATTTCTTGTTCATTTCGCTCCAATCAATAAACCGATACCGTTTCTTGCTGCTATTGTTAAATCTTATTTGAAACTTCTCGGCCATAATTCTTCAAGACAATTTTCACAAAGCTTCGGCCAGATTGACACCGCAGGTTCATTTTTACCTAATCCTCCCATTTTAATCTGCGGCCGCGGGAAATACCGGAAGCTAAGCATTCATTTTTGCCTGCAGGTTCTGGACTTCAATAGCCGGTAAGGTAATTTCATATAACTACTTTTGTTCAGAACTTCTGTTAAGATTCCAATTATATTTCTTTCTCTTTCAATTATTATTTCGGCTTTAGCTTTAGTATCAGAAATCAGTCTTTCAGGATTATTGAAATATTAGGAATTCTTTTGAATATAAATTGTGTTTGAAAGGCACTCTTTCGGAGTATTCCTATTGTTAAGATACCGGCATATCATAGCCTAATTCTTTATATATTTCCCTTACTACATCACTATTAATCTTAAAGAACCGGCTTTCAATTCCAATGGTAGGACTGCTGTCTTGACATTTTGAGATTACTATTGTAAACTATATGAGACTACAAAAATAATCTCAAAAGGAGATATTAATGAAAAAGCATATACAGATTACCGATGCGGAACTGCCGATTATGAAAGTATTGTGGGAGAAAGATGACCTTACTTCACCTGAAATATTTGCAGGTATGGATGGGAACAAAAGCACGCTGAAAACTTTATTACAGAGGCTTGTATCCAAGGGAGCAATTAAGGCAATTAAAATTAATTCACGCACCTACCGGTATTCGCCAATTATAACACGCGGCGAGTACACAAATGCAAGCAGCAGAAGCTTTATCCAAAAGGTATTTGACGGCTCTGCCGAAAAAATGCTTCTAAACTTTGTAAAGGAAGACAAAATCAACCGCGAGGACTTGCAGAAGCTGCTTGATATGATTGAGGAGGAATAGCTTATGGGCACCGTTTTAAATGAACTTAATAAACTATCCTTCATCATAGCACCGGTTTTTTACAAGCTGTTGTTTATGTCTGTTGCCGCATTTTGTATCGGGTCAGTGATTATGCTGATTCGTCGGTTTGCCGACAGCAAAATCTCACCATTCTGGAAATATACCCTGTGGCTGGTACTGCTTTTTGCTCTTGCCGTTCCCTATAGACCGCAAACTGAATTTGCACTTCTTGATCGTGTGGCAATGGTGCAGGAAATATCTTATCGCAGTGAATACGACCAGAGCAGGAAAAAAGATATCAATTCTTTAAGTGCAGAGCAATCCCTCCCAAATGGGCAGACCGAATCAAGCAATCTCCGGAAGGAGGTTCAGAACAATTTCTTAAAGTCCCTTATGTTTGATGTGATAATTCCTCTGCTATGGCTGTCAGGAGTAATTACCATAACCCTATTTATGCTCATTAGTCGTATGCGCTTAATGCATAAGCTTAAGCGCCATCTGTATGAAACCAACGGCAAACACCTTGTCATGCTCGAACAGTGCAAAGTTACCCTTGGAATCAGAGGTAAAGTTAAGCTTATCACACAGGATTATATCGATGCTCCGGCGCTCCTGGGTATCGTTCGGCCTAAAATCTTACTGCCGCTTTATGCAAATGAAATGAGTGATAAAAACATAGAATATATTCTTCTCCACGAACTATCCCATTACAAAAGGCTTGATATGCTGCTGAATAACCTTCTTCTACTGTTACAGGCAGTATACTGGTTTAACCCTTTTGTATGGCTGATGTTCCGTTTTCTTCGTCAGGATATGGAACTTGCCAATGATGCCTATGTAATAAACCGTATCGGAAGTGAGTACCAAAAGGACTACCTGCGTTCTTTGGTAGAGGTTCTGGGTCGCTGCAACCGGGTTTCCCTTACTCCCAAGCTCCTTTGCATGGTGGATGGCAATGATGCAATGGAGAGAAGGATTAAGATGCTCAGGCTGGGCGGACTTTTTAAAAGGCGCAAGCTTCTTATCGGTGCTTTTAGTATTATCATTCTTTGTGCGGTCAGCATCTTGTTTCTCACTCAGTCATCAAGCTCCCGTGATACCATGAAATGGGCAAAAAACATATCGGTAAGCGAGGTGGAGCGTATTGAGCTGGTGGTGATGCCAGGCATTGAAAACGAACGCTACCGGCTGTTTCAGGAGGAGGAATTTGAGGATGTTATTACTCTTATCAACCAAAGCCGGGGCAGTTATCTAACTAATCCGGAAGAGCTAGCCGGGGGAGCGGTAACCTTTTATATCACCACAAAGAATGGCATATGTCACACGGTAACTAATATCGGCAATACCCAGCTCTGCATTGACGGCGACTATTATGATGCCGGTTATGACTGGCTTTCTTCCTGGCAGTATACCCGGGGAAATGCTCCGTTGACGGAAGATTTTTCTTTCGAGGGCAGCACGAAGGAAGAAAAGCTTCAGGTTTTCAAAGGACTTGAGCTTTATGTGTGGAAAAATACAGAGCTTACCGGAAGTGATAAGCCTTATTTCACCTTGCTGGAAGGTACGAACCGAAACAAGGAGCACTCGGAAATTTATAATTTGGATACTGCTGTTTCTGATATCAATGCTGTCGGGCAAAAATTATCTCTCTATGACGAAGGACTTCATTTATCCCTTTATCAAATGAACGAAACAGACTTTACCAAAGAACAAATGACCGTATTTGCAGATGAGTTTATGAAATATATGCCTCAAAATTCCTCTATGTCAATCGGATTATCAGAACTTCCGCTATCCTCCGCCGCGCAGGAGGAAGAACAAATTCTTACCTTTTGGGTAAAGCCTGACGAACCGGCACAAGTCATTGGTGAGGTTGCAGCCATGCAGTGGCTGAACAGCTATATGGACGAAAAGGTGTCTGACCCAGAGCGTATATCGGATTATACCATAGACAGCGTTACTGTCCTTGGGACAGAAATATCAGAAAGCGGCGGTGAAATAGCGGATTATATCATTCACGTTCGTGTCCAATATGAGATTACGACTGCCTCAGAGGAATATTCCGCTCCGGATGACGGCATTTCAGGCAAAGGTACCTTTGGCGGGCTGTTTCGGGAGCTGTATGTAAAGAGGTTGGATAATGGGAACTTTGCGCTTGTAAGCGTATCCCAAGGTGCGGCTGCGGTATTAAAGGCAGAAATGGAGGTTTTCGACAAATCAGGAATCTTAATTCACTTGCCTGAAAACAAAAACTGGATTGGCAGCCCTGCTTACAGTATAGTTAATGAAACAATTGCTCAAGTGGAATATTATGATAACCTCATCCAGGCCAATATGGTGCTACGCGCAGGCAAGGAGGACATTCAAACTTTATCTGGAATATCGTATAGTTTTGATGTGGAACGGGAGGAAAATTGGTCTGCCAAAACGATTGAAGACAAAAGCCTTATTGATATTAAAGCACAGTGTATAATTTCAGACAAGGAAATGAGGAGTGTATTTGTCAGTTGGAGCTATAAAGAATTTAACTATACTCTTTTCGGATATATCACTGATAAAGAGGCAGATATATCGCCTATTGCCAAAACAGCGGTATACATTGCGGAGCATATGCGATAATCGGTTAATGCTTATGAGTAGGAGCGCAATGATATCGTATTACGGACTGCATAAGTAAAAAACTTAAAAGGTAGTTTGTCTGCAGTCTGAGGGGGCTGTTGCAAAGTAGGGTAAATTTATCATTTGCAGCAGCCCCCTGATAGGTTAAATCAACTTAAATTAATTATTCTGAAGTCCTTTTGCCGTTTTTATCAATTTGGTACATACCTATGGATGTATTTACGGCCAATGAACCGTCGGTATAAAAATAATACCAGTCATTTGAAAGGTTCTGCCAACCGGTCAGAACTTTACCGTCTTTATAATACATTTTCTGTCCGGCATCATTTAAAGCCCAGCCTTGGGCTGTCTGGGAGTCTATTACAAGTTTTGCATACCGGTGCAGTGCAAGCGCGGCCTCGGCATAGGTAACGGCTTTTAACGGGTAAAACCGGTTATTTTCTTCCCTGTCCATAATACCTGCCTGCTGTACGGCTTTTACTGCTTCCCGGCTGTTCGCAGAAATATTTCCGACATCATTAAAGCTTATGGCCTCCCGGGATTTCGGTAAAGTAAATTCGGTTACTTTCGCATACTTTTCCAAAATAACCGCAAGCTGCTCACGGGTTACGATTCTGTCCGGTACAAACCGGTTACTTTCTGCGCCATCCATAATTTTTTCCTGATATGCCCATTCTATATACGGTTTATATTGATTATTTTCTAAATCCGTAAAACTGCTGTCCTTATATTTACCGGTATCAACACTGTCTGATTTTGCAAGGGCTTTTGCAAGCGTTCCATAGGTCAAGGCCGTATTAGGGCCAAAGATACTCTTGGTTTCACCGTTTAAAATATCCCTGCTCGTTACAAAATCAATACTTTCTTTAGCCGGATGACCCGCGATATCCGTAAATGAATCCGCTTTCTCCTGATATGCCACGCCATATACCGAGAAGTGTCCTGTTGTAAAAATAATACTGGAAGTATTAGCTTCATAACTTGAATTTGTAAGCAGGTTTACCTTACCGCTGTCATTTACATATACCGCAAACAGTTTACCGGTATCTTCACCCTCTGCCGGTGTATAAGGAATACTAATTGAAACAACTCCCTGACCCAAATCGGTGATTGCCTGGGTATTCTTATTCTTAATATAAGTAACATCAATATCATATACCTGCCTGTTTTTTATATATGCTTTGGCTTCTTCGGATAAATTTTCTACCGGTTTAATATGAATATTGACATCTCCGGTGCTTTGCTTCCTGATTTCAGCTATGGCTTTTTTATCAAAATCAAGAGAAACCAGATTGCCGGCTACCTTAAGTTTCTGTACGTTATTTTCGGCTATTTTACTTAAAGTAGGCTGTGTCAGGACAATACCCAGGGATTTTGCCGTGTCCGGTGCATTTACCTGAATTGCAATCTCTATGCCTTCCTCTGTTTTGCCCTGTTCTCCGGCAGTGCCCTGTTTCCCGGCAGCCGATAATGCCTTGGCAATTGCATCCGCAACCGCTGTTTCCGATACGGCCGCAGTTGCAAGACCGGTTTTATCTACAGAGGCTTTTGCAGTAACATTTTCAGTTACCGGTACAGACGGCTGGTTTTGGGGTGCTGTTCCGTTTTCTGAATTGCCGTTTTCCGAAGTACTGTCCTCTTTACTGCCTGAATTACTGCTATTTCCACCGGATGAACCGGCTTTCTTATTTACAGTAACACGGATGGAAGTCCCCAAATCAATATTATCTGTATTTACTACATCAGCCGGCAGCGTAACAATACCGGTAACATCAAAAGTCTGGGCGGACTTATTTGCAGGGTCATAAGAGCTGGCCGCTACATCCCAGGTAACCGGTGCAGACTCTTCTCCGCTGTCCGTTACCAGGATTACCGTTCCAGCAAGTCTCAGGGCTTCCGCTGTTTTTGCCGTTCCATTCTTAATACCTGTTACTGCTGTCGGTGCCTTGATGTTTAATAGTTTCTTTATTACCTGGCCGGCCTTGTTCACCGTAACGGTTATGGTAACATCCAAACTGATATTGTTTGGATTGCCTACTCCATCCGGCAGGTTTACGGTACCTTTTACGGTAAATGTCTGTTCTTCCGGATTGGAGGGATCATAAGCGCTGGCTGCCACATCCCATTGTACATCTGCCGGAAAATTTCCTTCCCCGGAGGTTAAGGTAACCGTTTCCGGAAGCCCCAAAGCCCGGGCGGTTTTTTCTGTTCCGTTTGCCACACCGGTAATATTCTCCGGAGACTTAACGCCCGTCAATACCTTGGAATGAAGAATTTCAAAGGTATCTACCACGCTCATGTCATTTACACGGTAGGTAGTTATTTTAAAACTTGTTGGTGATACGGTAACATTCGAAATATTAGGTACTTTTTCCTGGGACTGTACTGCGGAATATGGGAATTCCTCATTCTTGATGTTGTAGTATTTACTTCCGCTCGCCGAGTTAGCCGTTATATATAAAATACCGTCAGGGTCCGCTACACTGGTAAGGGGTGAATTGTCCCCATTCCTTTTCACTTCCGGTGTCAGGCCGTCCATCATATAACTTCTCACATAAACATGGTCATGTCCCATCAGAACCACGTCAATACCCAGCTCTTTAAATACCGGTGCATATCCTTCCCTTCTTTGAAGAATATCGGTTTCCGTAGCATGATTGGCGACACTGTAGATGGAATGATGGAATATAACTACTTTCCAGGTAACGTCCGGATTCGAGTTGATAGCTTCTTCCATAAATGCTTTATGCTCTGCCATGCTTAAATTATTGGAATTTAAATTTAAGAAAAGAACGTTGTTATAAACATACCAGTAATCACTTCCTGCCGTAGTTGCTCCGTAAGAGCTGACATTGGGATTATTAAAATGCTGGCTGTAAGCGGCACTTGCCGTATCATGATTACCGATAACCGTAGCTATGGGAACGGAACTTATTGCATCATGATTTAAAAAACCGGCATACTGGGATTCATCAGATGCTGTGTTTACCTGATCGCCTGCACTGATTATAAACTCCGTATCAGGAAACTGAATAAGGCTTTTGGTTAAGGTATTATCCCATCCATTGGAATCATTCGAGTTAGATCCGCTGGCACCGATCTGCGGGTCACCTGCAAGAAGGAAAGAAAAATCTCCCGCAGCTCCGGTTTTGAAGTTATAAACTTCCGATACCGTACTTTTGTTTATCAGACGGTAAACATATTCCGTATTTGCCTTAAGGTCATTCATGGTCAGCTGATTGCTGAAAAAGCCCGGGTCATTGGCAGAATTTACTGCGGCGGTAAGTTCCAGGTAATTCTGGGCCGGAAATTCCTCCCCTGTCATATCGCTTTTTAAAGCCAGCTGTAAAATACCGGGCTCAGCGTCATCCGCATACCAGGTTATATTTCTTTTAGCTTCATCCTTGCCGATATTTAAGGAAACTGCCTTTTGCATAACAGTTTTGGCAGTCTTATTAAATTGAATATAATCCAGGTTCATGATATAGGGATTCGTACCGGTCGTACCCCGCATTACGAAGCAGAGCGTACGTTTTCCTATATATTTATCCGTATTGGCAAGGTCTGCGGTCTTTATGGAATAAGCGCTCCAATCGGAACCGGTTGCCGGAAGCTCTATCGTCTGCAACAATTCGCCGTCAGGGCCGTCCAGCCGGATTTCCATTCTTGCATCGGCGGCGCACCTGTTTGAATTATTGACATAACGGAAAGATATGGAGGAAGGTTCTTCTTCAAAATACCTGTCATCATATTGAAGCCAGGCATAGTCATAGGTGCCTCCCACATTTATCAGGGAGCCTCCCGCAGAGTCCGTGCTGGTCTCCGTTTTCAGGCCTGCGGCCGACCAGGAACTAAACCCTTCCGCCTCCAGGATATCAAATCCGTCCGTCAGTAAACTGTTCCGGATAAGTTCAACACGATTAACCTTAAGGAATATATCCGAGCTGTTGGCTCTCCCCTGATGAAGCTCTACTGCCATTACATTCTCACCTTCAACCAGAATGGATTCTCCTGCTTCAATGGCTGAACCTGTCGCAATGGCAGGACCTGTTGCCACCTCATCACTTGTTATGGTAAAATTTCCGGTCCTTGGATTAGAATCATTGGAACCGCCATAGGACATATTGCTTTCAAATCCGCCGGGCGGAACATCAAACTCCGCAACCTTAACACCATTAATATATACAATGGCGGCATCATCATACTGCAGCTCACCTGTTAGTTCTTTGAAATCCTCCAGGCTGTCAATGTTAAAAGTTGTCCGGAAGAAATATGCCGGAATATCCGTTGTGGTTCCGTCGATATACTGCTGTAAAAGATTATCGGCTACAAACCCGCCTCCAAGGTCTTTGGAAGTGCCGTTTTTGGCACCAAAGCTTCCTTTCCCGCTTTTCCAGCTTCCGTCATCATAAGTATCTAGCGTCCAGGATGCAGGATTCTGTTCTTCTCCAGGATCCGTATTATCATCCAGATATCTCCATGTAGTGTCGCTGTCTGCCAGTACGGTCTTATCCTGTACGGCTGCCTCTGTTTTCACTGGCGGAACGGATATGGGCGTAAATATCATAATCGCTGCCATTGTCAGTGAAAGGAATTGTTTCATTTTCTTCATGATTATCCTCCATTATCATGTCTGGTCTTCTTGTTAAAGTGCGGGTAACCCAGGGAACAGAAGGCAGAAGCGACCGGTATCGTAATCACTACCGCAGCGCTTCCGGCAATTGCCTGCCCAAGTTCGATTGCAAGGTAATCCGATGATAATAACTGATGATATTGCAATCCATAAGAGATAAATATCAGAAGTGTCATCAGGGAACTTCCTGCATATGCCAGAATCAGGGTATTGGTCATGGTACCAATCATATCTTTACCGATATTCATTCCAGATTTAAATAATTCCTTTCCGGTAATAGCGGGATTCAGGCTGTAAATCTCATAAAGGGACGAGCCTATTGATACGGCTATATCCATGACCGCTCCCAGGGAAGCAATTAATACTCCTGCAAAAAGTATACCTTTTATCTGTAAACCAGTTGACTGGGATATCAATATCATTGATTCTGCCTCGTCTGTCTGGTAACCGCTGATAGTTAATAATTTTGATATGATAAAAAATAGGATACCTGTAATGATTATTCCCATCGTGGTAGAGAGAATCCCGATCAGGGTTCTATAGGATAATCCGTTTAAATAATATAAGGATATAGCCGTACTTAAAGCAGCGGTAATTACCGTTGAAAATAAAGGAGACTCTCCCCGGTACATTGCCGGAAGCAGGTAACACAAAATCAGAAAAAACGTTAACAAAAGGCTTATCCCGCTTTTGATACCCTTTTTGCCTCCAATCAAAGCTATAATTCCCAGAAAAGCCAGGATAATAAGCCATATAAACGGTGACCGGTAATAATTATATACCGTATAATAACTCTCTGCATTTTCGGGCACATCGGAACATATAATCAGCGTGTGTCCGGTTTTAGCCATTACATTATGAGTGGCTGTCAATGCATTTACAATTTCAACTTCTTTTCCCTTTTCTTCCCCGCTTACGAACTTTACCCTAATCTCCTGATACCCGGTTATATATTCTCCCGAACCGTCAAGGGCTAATTCCTGTTTATTTATTTTCAGCACCTTTGCCTTGTTATAGGAAAGGGTTGCCGTTTCATATCTTTTATAGCCAATTTCCTGATTCAGAAAACTCCAGGTTATTAAAATAATGAGCAAAACGATGGCAGCATTTATTAAGATATTAATTCCTCTGTAGCTAAACTTCATAAGTTCTTTTCATCCTTCCGGTCTCCGTTGCATCTTCAAACACAGCATGGAGTATATCAGGTGAAAGTAAATAATAAATTATAGTCTGGTAATTTTTTCATTTATTTTATGTAAAATATGTTATAAATATACGGAGCTGTTTCACTATAAACAAACGGGTCATATGAAACAGCTCCCTAGAGTGTGTTTGAAAAATGCTTGTGCCGGGCTGGATGCTCAACTTTGTGGGAGACAAGGAGCAATTTCGGGAGCGTAGTGGTGCTANNAGTGGAGCGTTCAGAACGGCGCGATGATTTTTCAAACACGCTCTAGTGTATTTTTATTCTACATAGACCTCAATCCATAACCGTACCAAGATCATGGGGTACTCCGTAATCGTCAGATAATTGGTATTTACGGATTTTCATTTATCCTGGGTTTTACTTTATATAGCTATCTTTGTCCGCGGAGGGTACCGCTTAAATGTACATTGTCAATGGTAAATACATACCTGCGTGCTGAATTTATTGGTGCACCGGTTTCATACCGTACATTTTCCGTAATATAAAATGTGTAAGTTTCTCCGGGGGTATAATCGTTTACCGGTATCACTTTAAGACTGTTTTCCCTGCACTCTATGGTAACATCCATCTTGTTTCCTTTAGAATCCAGGACGTATACATTATCTTCCGTAACCGTCCCAGGCTCCAGATTTCCATTAAACTTTACATTCAGCTCTTTATCCGGCATCTGTTTGTTTTGTATTATCCTGGTAGTTCCGTTAAACGTAGTTTTTACTAAAGTAAAGGTACTGAATTTGTCTGCCCATATGGACATTCCGGTTGGCTTTCCGGTATTGTCATATTGAATATTCCCTTTCTGCAGCCTGGTTTCCCCATCGCTGTGTTCGACGAACACCGCCAAAGAAGCCGTAAATTCCTTAAGCTGACTGTTATCGGCCGGAAGATCACTGCTTTCAATTGGAAGCGTAATCTGTGTTTTTAAAGCATAATTGGTTTCAATACGGATTGGAGAATGCAGCATCTTCGCCCCTCCCATTTGTAACAGGAGTCCTTTCGATTTTTCTATCTGCCCGCCGTCTTTGATATCGGAAATATTAATATATACATCATTTGCAGTACCTGCCATGGTTTCCTGCGGCAGTACCACACCGGCCTGCCCGGTTACAAGGGCAAGTGCAATGCCGTTCTTCCCGAATAAAGCTGCCACTGCCCTGGGAATCAATATCTGGGAACTGTCGGCTTTCTCCAGGTCCATCCCGGTTAAATCAATAACCGCTTTGGTACTCCCTGTTTCCAGTACATTTTTTATTATCCCGGCAGCCTGGATTTCGTCCAGCTGCACCACATCTTTTGTAGCTCCGTATCTGTCTGTTATCCTTGTAACCGGAATCCGTACGGCCGTTGACTGGGAGCTGCCATTACCGGTTATAGCAGAAATTTCCCTTTCCTTTGCAGTTGCGGAAGAGCCTTTAGAACCTGTAGAACCGCCACCGCCGGAGGACCCGGAGGAAGGTTTTGTATCTACGATTCTGACAGCCAGGCTGCCGTCTTTTCCTGAACTGAATTGAAAGGTTAAATAAACCGTACCCTTTTTCTGTTCGTCCAGATAAGAGGTATGTACCGTAACCGCACTGCCGCTTACCGTGTAGTCCTTATTTTCCGTTAAAATATCCGTCCCGTTTTTAATGCCGGTTAAAACATTCCCGTTTAATGTCATGGTAACCTCCACATCTTTATAATCCGCAGATTTTTTATACTTGTCAAATACTGCGGTAACCGGACTGATAACCGAATCTGTTTCTTCTTCCCGCCTGGTATCCGTTACCAGTACTGTTAATGTTTTAGCTGTTCCATCAGAAAATTGGAAGGATAATCCCGTAATACCTGTTTTCAATTTCTCTAAATATGTGGAATAAATTGTGACCGCACTGCCGGTTACCGTATAATCGGAATCTGAATCTAGAGTATCCGTCCCATTATTTATACCGGTTAGGGTAATCCCTTCTATAATTATTATTGTTTTGTCCCCATAATCTATGGAATCCCTATATTTATCGAAAACGATGCTATCCGGTGTAATTACGGGCTCTCCCGGCGGATTTAAAGCAATCAGTGCGGCTTTCATTTCCTGTAAGAAAGCAATAGCCTGTTCCACTTCTTCTTTTGTCGCCAGGACGGAATCCAACACTTCCTTTGCATGAGCCATTGCTTCTTTAAAAGCAGTAAATGAGACCGCTTCATATTGGTCTTCCTGATTTAACAGCTCCGCATTAGAATTATACAGGGACTGTAATTCTGACTTATCGATACTGTCACTTTCCGCCTCCATAAAAGAGAACCAGTCCAGGTTGGCCACGTAAGGATTGGAACCGGTTGTCGACGCACGCATAACAAGATATATATCATGCAAACCGGTTACTTTTTCCGACAGTTCTTTCTCGGCGGTTACATAATGTGACCAGTCCGGATTCGTGGGTGGTATGGAAATCGTATCAAGCAATTTTCCTTCTGGCGAATCCAGATGAATTTCAATATGTGCATCTGCTCCGCACCGGCCGGTATTGCCTGCATAACGGACGGCAATTTTACCAAGTCCTTCACCGTTTAATAATATCTGTTTGTAGGATATCCAGGCTCCGTCATACGTAGCACCGATATTGGTCAGACTTTCACCGTCGCTTGTCGTACTGGATTCTGTTTTCAGATTTCCTGCCGACCAGGAAGAATAATTTTCCGCCTGATAAATTCCATATGTGGTGGCTGCATTAAATTTCATCCAGTCCAGATTTGCGACAAAAACCTGTCCGGAGCCGCCGCCAACCGCTCCGGTGCCCCTTAGTACAAAATAAACATCCACGATTCCGGTAAGTTTTTCAGGATTATCCAGTTCTACCGTTTTTGTGGTATACGCATTCCAATTGCTTCCGCTTGTACTCAAAAGCACTGTCTGGAGCAGTTCCCCATCGGGGCTCCCCAAATGAATTTCCATGGCTGAGTCCGTAGTGCAGCGGCTGCTGTTATTCACATAGCGGACGGTAAAGGAAGCTATATTGCCGTTACCGAAGTTTAATTTTTCAAACCCAATCCATGCACTGTCATAGGTTCCTCCCAGATTGCCCAGGGAAACTCCGTTACTGTCCTGGCTCGTTTCTGTTTTTAAATCATTTCCGCCCGACCATATGGTATATTGCTCTGCTTCCAGCTGTTTTAACCCGCTTTGGCTGTACACCAGCCTATCCAGGGCCTGGACGATTGCATCATAGGCCTTCCGGAACTCACTTTCCGCCGCTCCGCCCCTGTCAAGGAGCTCCTGTCCGTCTTCCAAAACCTCCTCTAAAACGGAAAAGCTGCTGGCTGTAACCTCGGACGGGCTGACCTGTCTGCCTTCCTCTATGATTTCCGCCAAACGTTCCTCCCAGTTTGGGGTAAAATCAAGTACAAGGGATTTCATGCCGCCGTAATTTGAACCATTGATTTCAGAAGCTTCTGCCCCTGAAAATGCCGAATCTTCAAAGGTAATTCCCAAATCATCCACATCGGCATCATTTTCTTCTGCTTGTCCGGATATGCTTAGTTTAAGCTGTTTCTCTCCCGTTTTCACCGCACTGGCTGATAATCCGGCAGGTAGATTCGTTAAATACAGTTTCCCTTCCGCAATAAAATCTTCCCCTGTATCGCCGTCAAATGTACCGGTACCTGATAAGCTGACGGTAACAGTCCCTTCCAAGGTGCCATCATTCCGGTCAGATTCATATAATCGGTCTTTATCCAGGGTAATGGTATCATCCCGGAACATGATTTTAATATTTGATTTATCTTTCCGCTTGCTTGTAATGGCTTTACTGAATAAAGAATCCTCAAGCCGGACCGATAAATCACCGATACTGTCTTCCGTGTTATGATTGACCGCATTTCCCCCAAAGCTTATCCGCAGGCTCGTATCATCTAGTCTTTCAGCCTTTGCGGCAAGCCCTTCCGGCACATTGTTTACCATCACTTTCCCTGTGGAGATGAAATCTTCATTCTCTTCTCCCACCAGAACCGCATCCGTATTTTGCAGGGAGATTGTAATGGTGTCATCAACGGAACCGTCATTTCCGTCAGATTCAAAGATTGTTGCTGCGGAATAACTGAGCACATCTTTGGTATCGTAGACTTTCGTATCCGCAAGGTCGGAGGAGGATAATGCAGTCACCCCATCCGCTGCCCAGTCAGAAGGCGAAGGACCCATCTGGAATTTTAAGGTACCGCCCCGGATAATTTCCTCATAATCAATCCAGGTCCGGTTGAAACTTTTTCCATTTAAGGCTGCGGACTGGATATAATAATTATCGGAAGATACATTATCCGCTTCAATTACGAACTGCTTCCCGTTTCCAACATCAATTGTCACTCTGTCAAAAAAAGGAGTTCCAATCTGGTAGGTTGTATCCCCCGGAGCCATTGGAAATAATCCCATGGCAGCAGCTACATACATGGACGCCATTGTTCCTGCATCATCATCCATGGTCTCTAAAAATCCCTGGGGAGCCAGTTTGTAGACATAGTCATAAATGGGAGGATTGTATTCTCCTGTCCCGCTGTAGCGGTTCCAGGTTTTTCCCGTATAAATTTGTCTAACCAGGTACTGGGTATTATAGGGTTCCCCGACAAAATTAAATAAATATGGTGTATGTAAATCAATTTCATTGGAATTGGTATGCAACATACGTTTTCCGTTATCCGGCTCCTGCATTCCAAACAGATAATGTAATTCCTGTGCCATCTTTTCCTTACTGCCGATTAAATCCAATAACCCGTTTACATCATTGGAATCCCACCAGGTATACTGCCACAGGGTTCCCTGATATAAACCGTTATTGCCGTAGGCTTCCGGATCGGCACTTATAAAATTACCGCCTGCATCTTTCGGCCATAATAATCCCATGGTTATATCTATTCCGTTAACGGAGGCCGTAACGGCATCCTCTTTATATAAGTTTTTATAAAAGAAGGAACGTCTGAGGTATTTATTATAATCTTCCGTATTGCCCAGATTTTTTGCCAATAAGGATATGGCCCAGTCATCATAGGCAGCTTCAACGGTTTTATCTACCCTTCCCTGGATATATCCCAGCCTTTCAGCCGTACTGTCTACCGTAGCGTCTGCTATGTCTTTTGCAGTCTCATAAGCACTTTCCAAATTGTCAATATCATCAAACCCCTTTGCCACTCCGTCAGCTAAAAGTGCAACTGCATGCTCGGTCCGGACCGTCGGTACCGTCTGGGTATCCAAACCCCAGGTACCGATTCCATATTCCATGGTATTGGCTATGGAGCGGATATAATCTTTATACACTTCCGGAAGAACCAGCCCGATAATGGGATATTTCCGGAAATCATCCCATAAGGTCCAGGAATCATAATGGGTATAATCATCTGCTTCGTAAATTTTTAAATCGGTTGCCCGGAAAGTATTATCCGTACTTGTGGCATTTACCGGGGTTGTAAACATATGATACAAATGGGTATAGAATAATTTTTTCAATCTTCCGTCCGGATCACTGGCAGGAGAATTCTCTACTTTTACTTTCCCAAGTACATCATTCCAGGCCGCCCTGGCTTCACCACAAACCGAATCAAAATCCCAGTCTGCCATATCTTTATACATATCCTTTTTCGCCTGCGCACTGCTCACCGGGGAAACACCGACCTTTACTTCCAGCGGTGCTGATGCCTGGACGTCAAAGGATAAAACAGCCCCAATATCGTTCCCCTCCCGGCTTTGTTCCTCTGTCAATGCGGAATTAAACCAGGTTTTCACTTCATCAGCCGGCTGGCTTGTTTCCATATAAAAATACATGGTATATTTACCGTGCCCTGAGACGTTTCTTCCGCTGAATCTGCCTGAAATGGCAGTAGTACCGCCCCGCTGCTCCACCTCCATCACCGCATTCCGGATATCGGTTCCGTGATAAGTATAATTGAGGTCTACCACTAGAGATACTTTTCCATCCTGGGGAAAGGTATATTTATGATAGCCTGTCCTGGTATTGGCAGTTAATTCCGCTTTAATTTTTCCAATCCCGGTATCCTCTTTATAATTTGTCCCCGTCCCTGTTTTCGGAGTAAGTTCCACCGAATAGTACCCGGGTGAGGCAGACTCGTTATCATGGCTGTAGCTTTGTGCCCTGGAGGCTGCCGTTGGTCTGCTGTCGTACCGGACATAGGTCGGCGTTATTAAAATATCCCCGCCTGCTCCCTGTCCGCCGACTCCTTCAATTCTGGTATGGGAAAATCCTTCTATCTGGGTTTTGCTGTAATCATATCCGGCATGATCATCCGTATTATGAGGATAAGTATCCGGACTTAGTTTTACAAGTCCATTGGGAGTTACCGCCCCCGGAAACAGCTGTCCGAAATCAACGTCCGTTCCGACAAAGGGATCCACATAGTCTGCATAATCTTCTTCACCGGAAGAATATCCTGCTGCATATACTTTAGACGCTTCGTCTAACCTGAATCCGCCCAAGTTTACATTGGTTAACAATATGGCTGCGGCCACCACTCCGGCACAAGCATTTTTCAAACACGCTCTGGCCTTCTTATTTTTCATAATGCCTCCTTTTTTTCATAATACCAATTTTGTTGTGTCTTTACATTTCTTAAAATGGAATGCATTTCAAGTTTAGAAAAATTCTTCCTGTTGTGCTATCACAAATCTGTAATTTTTTTGTTGCAAGAAAGTAAAGTTGATGTAAATCAAAGAGAGAAACAGAATATTCCTAAATTCATATTAACTGAAACCAGCAAAGACTTCCAATTACCAGCAATGTTACAATTAAGACGTAAGGCTTGACTATAATAATTTATGTACAGGAATTATATATGATGCATAATATCACGCGTGTTAAACTCGGGCTTTCTGCGACCGGAGCCGAGCGAAGTCACAGAAATACCTTACGGTATTCATTGGCTGAACTGTAATTAAAAATTCGCTAAACTGCTATAAAATATATAATTATTATTAAAGGGCAGAAACTTTTTACGGTTTCTACCCTCTTTTTTAATACAGCCTGAATATTGGCTTCATCTTATATTTATGCAAGTTTTAAGCAAGACGTGTACAAAGGCGTGTATGACCGTTTGCACCCTCTCATTCCATAATTTAGCACTTAAAATCTATTTGAATAGAGATTAATATTAAGATTCATAATGTTTTCGTAATCTGGCCTCCATTTGATATTAAACTCTAATTTTTCTTCCCTGAATATTTAGGAATAGGCTCTAAACGGAGATATTAACAATGAGGTTATGGATGAGCCGAAGATGTAAAGCTCCCGATAATAATTACTTTTATCATTGCAGCCAGAGCATAAAAAATGGAAGTATTTCATATCTGTCCGCGTCCTTGTGGTATGCCTCGACGGTTACCTGTTTACCGTCATACCAGTACTCTGTGACATAGTCCGCGTGTAAAATCGTGTCCTTGTTATACGGATTGCCGTTTTCATCGTAAAACAGATCTGCGTTTTTAATTAAATCACTTTCTTCATAGTTCCCAGCTGCTTGAGTTATAAATTTATAAGAGACGATTCCCTCCACTTCGCCGTTCTGATATTCATAGATATCACAGCCGACCGCGTTTCCCATGAAACCACCGGCATGATTGAAATTGCCAATAAAAATTTTTGAAGTTTCGGTATCTTTAAAAAAGGTCACGATATCCCCGCCCGCAGTGCCGCCGCATTCATATCCGGTCGCCAGTTCGTTCAGCAACCCATTTTTTACGGAATAAAACCCACCGTAGGATAATATGCCGGGACCTTGGCGAATTAGGGACTCAGCGTAAAAATACAACACCGGATTTCCGCTTCCGTCTATGTCGTATAGCTTAAATTCTTTGTAACAATCATTCATATCGTCCGAGATTGATACCATCATGGTTTTATCATCGGAACTGGGTACGTTTATACTGCCGGATTTTTGATACTGGTTAAATGGCTTTATCCTAGGCGTAATCTCATTTTGCAGAAGCAAGCCGGATAAGTCTGTATCCTGGTCTTGGCCGGTTTCTATAATATAGTCCTTGAATTCAGAACCGTAAACCGTTGCCACATAGCAATTTTTCGAGTTATACACGCTGTTATACTCGCCGGTAGGGATATAGTCGTAAACCGGCGCGACCACTTCCGAGGCGTTTTCATCCAAAAGCCCATATTTGCCGCCTGTTTCAACTATATAGCAGCTGCCGATTTCATCGATGCTATCATACTGCTTATCGTTAATAATTTTTCCGTTCGTGTCAGCCAGCACGTACCCACCGCCTTGTTCCAGCGCAAGCGTTCCGTTGTCAAATATCTTCACATAATCACAGTTTAAAGGAACTACGGCATTGCCATTTTTATCTATAACACCGTATTTATTACCGTTTCCAACCACGGCGCGCCCTTTCGTGAAAAATGACGCCCAATCATAAACCGGCGGAACGGCTTCAGAGAAATCGGATATATCCAGAAATCCGGTTTTATCATTTAAACGAACCTCTATCATTCCGTCGCCGTGTTCACCACCGTAATATGCTATGCTGTCGTATTTAGCCGACACCTTTATATTACCTTTTAAATCTACGATTTCAGGCTGAGCGCCGAGATACACAATGGCAGAGTCCTTTCCCGGCAGCATGGTTATATTGTTATACACCGGTTTAAAAATCAGATTGCCATTTTTATCGAAACAGCCGTATTTGCCGCCCGACTCAGTAATGATAAACCCGCTGTCAATGCTTATGTCGTCATAATCCACCGGAACGATTTCCGTGCCTTTTTTATTTATGACGCCAAGCTTTAAGCCTTCACGGACTTTCGCTAATCCGTCCTGAAAATAGCTGGCGGCGTCGTATACTGGTTTGATCGCCACTTTGCCCGCTTCATCTATATAACCGTATTTTCCGCCGTCGGAAAAATACGCTAACCCCTCCTTAAAAGAACTCACGCTGTCACAGTCCAGGAGAAACGCCACGTTTCCGTCTTTGCCGATAAATCCGTACTTATCACCTGCTGCAAAATAAGCCAAGCCTTCAGAAAAAGAACCCGCTTTATCATATGCGAGCGGGATAACCGTATTGCCCGTATTATCGATAAACCCATATTTTCCGCCGAGGCGGACACAAGCCAGACCTTCGCTGAACGGATACGCGTAATCGTATATGTATGGCGTTATTTCATTTCCGGTATCATCCATGAAGCCATATTTCTTGCCGTCGTAAACGCAAAATTTACCCTCGGAATTTACGGCGTATTCTATTCGGCCGGTTGAGGCCGGCGTTAAAATTTTAGGGTATTGGGATTTTAAGGGCTCTTCCGACGACAGCGTTTGGGTCATAACGGACGGCTGTTGCGTTTCATACAGAGCCTGACTTGCACCGCCTGATGAATCAGTTATGGTTTTATTTATCTCATTGCTGCAGCCGGTTATCATAATCGGTATAAGAATCAAAAACAAAAGCTTGCGCACGGATTTTCACCAACTTTCTTGTAACTGCTTTTAGTGCAGGCAAAGTCTTCTTGCCAATGAAGTTTAAATAGAATACTCCAGGCATGCTTCTTCGCACTGAAAAATTTTTTCTGGAATTGTAACAGGCTTATTTACTCTTTCTTTGATATATCACTCTTGTGGCACTTGTCAAATTGTTTTACAACAAAAAATGATTATCCTCACCGTCCAAAGTCTAGGATAATCATTTCTTAGCATTGGCAATCATAAGATTTAACCTTATTTTTCCTATTGCCTATATTATAGCAGTAACCATCGCTTTTGTAAAGTGATGATTATTACTAGATAGCGTCTATTTACTGCAAGGATTTTGAAAACAGAAAACTCCCTTATCACTTAGGTTAATGTTATATCTTCCTATTGCATAAAGCTACCACTCAACAAGAACTCTGTAAAGTGTGCTTCGCATCGCCTTCGGCGACAAGCTCACGGATTTTCATTTGTAGCTCAGCAATGGTATCCAGTGCTTCTTCATATTTCTGGCACAGCTGTCCGCAGGTAAGGTTATTCATGAACAGAAATGTTACAGCCTCCTTAGTATTTAAATACTTCTGCCAGCTTTGCTTTTTTTACTAAATTGTTATAGATTCTTGACGAAGACATAAGTTCCTCGTGCTTTCCGAAAGCTTCTACTTCTCCATTGTCAATAATTACTATCTTATCCGCATTTTCAACGGATTTTAGCCTGTGGGAAATAATGATGACGGTTTTATTTTTTATTAAATCATTTAAGCTTTCTTGTATTTTTTTCTCATTGTCCACATCTAAAGAGGCAGCTATTTCATCTAAGATGATGATTGGTGCATTCTTCAAAAATGCTCTGGCAATGGATAATCTCTGTCTTTCTCCTCCTGACAAGGTTGCTCCGTTTTCACCTATTACAGTATCGTACCCCTCCGGAAGCTCATTAATAAATTCTTCGCAATTTGCCAGCCTGGCCGCTTCTTTTACCTCTTCATCTGTTGCCGTCTTTTTTCCTATTCTAATGTTTTCTGCTATTGATGTATTAAAAAGTGTTACATCCTGAAAAACAATGGATATTTTTTCAAATAATGATTTTGTGGAAATTTCTTTTATATCCACGCTTCCGATTTTTATCTTTCCGTCGTCATAATCATAAAGCCTGGAAATCAAGCGCAGAATACTTGTCTTTCCACAGCCTGACATACCCACAAGGGCGGTCACCTCATTTTGATTTGCCGTAAAGCTGATATTTTTGAGAACTGCTGTGTCTTCGTTGTAAGCAAAGGATACATTTTTTAGTTCTATATCATAATTTGAAATTTCTTTATCTTCTCCTTTTTGAACTTTTGTACTTCTTATTTCTTTAATACGATTAATCATGGCGTCAATATAATAAAGCTCTGCGATGTTTTGACTTACTCCATCTACACCTTCTTTGATTTTGATAGATGCCAAAATATATCCAATGAGATATAAAATGTTTATTTCTCCTTTTAAAAATAGTCCCGTTCCTACCAATATGACGATTGCAAAAGCAATCTGAACAACAAGAGCTGAAAAAAGCAGAGGAACAACTGCCGTAAATTCTGCTTTTAAATGTATTTTCTCGCCCTCTTCCATTTTTTTATACAGACTTTGTTTAATTTCTTTTGTAAGCCCAAAGCTCTTTATCTCTTGTTGTAACTCGATCGCTTCTTGAAAGCTGTCTGAATTATCCCTAAGCTTTGTATAATATTTAATATTTTCTCTTAATTGGATTTTTTTAGACCAAACAATTAATAAAAAGGCTATGATTATTGGCAAAATAACAGCAAGCCCCAGTTTTATATTTCCGCTTAGTAAAAGAACAGATACAAGCGGAAAAAACATAAAAAATCCGATTGTTTTTGCCATCGCATGGCTTATGGCGTGTTCGATAGCCGCAACATCAGCCATAATCGTCTGGGAAAGATCAGATAGATTATGCTTAGAAAAATAAGAAAGAGGAAGTTTGCTCAATGTATCTGCAATATCCAGTCTCAAATTAGCACTTTCTTTATAGGTTGAATTATAAAGTGTATTGTATTCCACTCTCAGAAGTATATACATGATGACAAGCACCGAAGCAGAAAAGCCTATGTAAAAAATATTGTTTTTTATATTTCCCAAAACAAGCTCATTAAACAAAATCATAAGCAGTACAGCCGGGAGCATATTAACTATATATACGAAAAAGGATGCCAAACTAGCTCTAACCAAATCACTTGCACCTCTGTCCGTCAGAGCAAAGTATTTCTTAAATAAATTCTTCATAACGCACCCTCCAATCGTTCGCTTTTGCATAAAGCTCTTGAAAATATTTATACCTGCTGTCTTTTCTCATTAATTCAGAATCATTACCCCTCTCTATTATTTTTCCCTTCTGCATCACCAGTATTTCGTCAACTGCTCTGATACTGCTCAATCTGTGTGCAATCATAATGACGGTTTTTCCCTTAATAAGATTTTTAAATGCCTTTTGCAATTCATGCTCATTCTCAGGGTCAACTGCCGCACTGGCCTCATCCATTATGATAATATTTGCATTTTTAAGAATAGCTCTGGCTATGGCAATTCTTTGTTTTTCCCCGCCCGATAAAAACACCCCTTTAGTACCAATCACGGTTTGTTCTTTTAAGGGAAATTTTTTTATAATTTCGTCACAGCCTGCAAGATGGAGTGCTTCAAATATTTCCTCTTTCGTTGCATCGGGATTTGCTGTTTTAACATTATCGTAAATACTCATTTTAAATAACTTGCTGTCTTGAAATACAAAGGCAATGCTTTTCGTAATTGCTTCTTCACTGTAGCTTGTAATGCTTTTACCGCCAATTTTTATATCTCCGCTGTTGATTTTATAAAATCCTGATATTAACTTTGCAATAGTGGATTTCCCACTGCCTGAGGCCCCAACCAAAGCATAGCTTTTATTTTCTTCAAGTTTAAAGCTAAGATTATCTAAAACCATTTCATCGCTATATCCAAAGCTAACCTTATCAAACTCAATATCAAAGTTTTTAAATTTCTCCAGTGTGCCAAATTCCAATCTATCTTTTTGCATATCGTCGAAAATCTGCTCCAATTTTTCCACGGCAGATGTTCCCATATATGCATACATAGAGACATACATTATTTTCATAAATCCGCTAAATAATACGCCGCTGAGGAATAAAAACATAATCAAATCCACCGCAAGCATTTTGGGATCAGAGTGAATATCTGTAAACAAAACCATAAACGGCGTAAGAATGGCTATCGCCCCCAAAAAAATAATTTGAAACCTTAAATATGGCTTCCTGCAGCTCATGGAATAATCGAGAGCATATTTTGAATAATCCATAATGGCCTTATGCAAAGCCTTAAACGAACTAACACTTGCTCCAAAAATTTTAATAACTTGCATACCGCGTACATACTCAACGGTTTCACTGTTCATTTTCTCTAATGCCTCTTGATAAACAGCCATAAAGCTTTTATCTCCTGACATCAATACAATTTGTCCCGCTCCTGAAACAGTGAACACAAGCAATGCTACTCCGACCCTTAAGTCAATCATAAACCCAATGATAAGTACTAATACCGGAGTAAGCACTGCCCCTGCGTTATCCGGTATTAGGTGCGCAACAATGCTATGCGTTTGCGACGCATTATCATCTATCAGCTGCCTGGTTCTGCCGGATGAATTTAAATCAAAGAATCTAAAGCTGGAATTGATAAGGCCGTCAATTCCTTTTTTTCTCAGATTTGTTTCTAATCTAAAACCAAGAATATGGGTTAAAAGCACAGAGAAAATATAAATAAGCGAGCCTGCTACCAACAGTCCCACTATTATAATTGCATAACGAAACGCATCCCCTACATCGCTCATGATAACAAGCCTTTTAAGAAATTCATACATGTAATAATATGCCGATACTGTTATCACAGTAGAAACAGCAGTAAATAGGATTGCCACGAATGCTAACCACTTCTCTTTTGGCACATAATAAAGCAATTTTTTGTAAACTTTAAACATATAATACCTCCTCGCATTATCTCATTTAGACGCTATTATTACCTTTAATAAAATTTATCTCCAAAACAAATATTGTAGTTAAAAATTTTTAACTTATTTTTAGCAATATTAGTTTTTCCTATTGTATCATTTGCTAAAATAGGATACAATACAGCACAGACAATGATGTCTAATCGTATCATTGTCCAATCGAGATATAAGGAGGTTTGTTTATGAATAGCTTTCAAGATTTTTTAGAAAAACTAGGTTGGAAATCCTGCCAAAATTGCAAAAAGTATTCTCCGTCTGGCAAAACTTTTTGCGCTCAGAACGAAAATTTTGATGGTATCTATTGGTATTATGAAACAGAGCAATTTATCATTGACATTCATGACTTCTTTATTAAAAAAGAACATATGGTTCATTTTTTTTCTGGTATGAGTCCTTTTATGTCATTCATTTCAACATATATTAAATCAGCAAATGGAGAATATTTTAACCCTTATCAAGCATTAACATCAAACACCATGTTTGTTATGAATATAGAACGGACGGACGTCCGATTTCTTTTACACGCAAACTTCCCATATGTTAGCGTGGGGATTAATTTTAAAGATAAAATGATTGAAGAGTATATTTCCTGCCATTTAAATCCTGAATGCACCAGTATTTACAATGTTTTCTTTGAAACCAGAGAGCTTTTAACAAAGCCTTTGGGAAAATTAGCAAACTCTATTCTGAATTGTAATATGAATTCCCCTGCTGCGGAGATATTTCTTGAAGCAAAAGCAAAAGAGTGGTTAAGCATCACCCTTGACGCATATTTTAACAAGGCAAAAGCGAGACCAATATCCAAATCTGATGAAAAAGCAATCGAAAATGTAGCAAGCTATATTAACGACCATTATGCTTTGGCGCTATCCCAAGAACTCTTAGAGAAAATCGCTATGATGAGCGGGACGAAATTGAAAAATGTATTTAAACAGAAATATCAAATGAGCATAACGGAATACGCACAAAGAAAAAGAATGAACATCGCAGAAACCTTGCTGTCAACGACAGAACTCGAAATAAGGGATATTGCAAAGTCTGTTGGCTATAGCTCCCATAGTAGATTTACAACCCTTTTCAAAAAATATAAGGGCGTATATCCCCGAGAAGTAAAAAAGGTGAGTTCTTTAAATAACACCTCTGTACACATGTGTCAATATAATTCAGAAAAACATTCATCCTGTAAAGATGAACGGAAAAATGAGTTAAAACACATATAAAAAGCCATTACACACCCCGGATAAGGTATTCCCTCCAGGTCATGTAATGGCTATTTTCACTTTTCTATGCAAGTCGTGTAAATCAACTTCCCCAACCTCTGGACTCCCAGTAAAATCTGGGCTTAATCCATGGTGTAAGGCATTAAAGCGATATGTCTTGCCCTTTTGATTGCTACCGTAAGAGCTCTCTGGTGTTTTGCACAGTTTCCGGTAATTCTTCTGGGAAGAATTTTGCCTCTTTCCGATACATATCTCTTTAATTTGTTAATATCTTTATAGTCAATCTCTGTGTGGTTCTTGTCCGCACAGAATATACAAACTTTTTTTCTCCTGCGGGTGTTTCTTCTCCTGATCGGAGAATCGCCCCTATCGTTTTTATCATTTCTGTCGTTTCTATTAACTGGCATAAACGGACCTCCTTATCCGATGAATACAATTTAATGTATAATTATATTATTCTTAATGCTTAATTAAATGGCAGTTCCTCATCCAGACCGTCCGGTATATTCATAAAACCGTCTCCGACTGCCTGGCTTGGTTCCGGTCTTGAAGTCTGCTGATAGCCTCCGGACTGCTGATAACCTCCGGATTCGCTGCTGCTTTTACTTTCTGCGAATTCTAATTCATCCACCATAATCTGAACACTATATACCTTCTGTCCTTCCTTATTGGTGTAGTTATCATTCTGAATTCTTCCGACAACAACCATCTTGGTACCTTGTTTTAAGTACCTTTCTACAAACTCCGCCTGCTTGCCAAATGCAGTACAGTTAAAAAAATCTGCTTCCGGCTCACCCTGTCTTTTAAAACGGCGGTCAACAGCAAGTGAAAATCTCGCTATTGCTAAGGAATTCTCTCCCTGAGAGTATCTGATTTCCGGGTCTCTCGTAAGACGGCCCATTAAAATGACTTTATTCATATTAAGGATAACCTCCTTTTGCTATGCGTCCCGTCTAATGCATAAGAATCTGATTACATTTTCCAAAATGCGAATACGATCTTCAACTTCGCTTGGGCATTTCGAATCAGCATCGAATTGGATAAAATAATAGAAGCCTTCTTTCATTTTCTGAACTTCGTAAGCTAATCTTTTCTTACCCCATTCATCAATTTTGGTAATGTTACCGCCAAATCTGGTAATAATATCTTTCACGGATTCTAAAGTTGCTGTTCTGGCTTCATCTTCGATTTTTGCATTTACAACTAAGGCTAATTCATATTGGTTCATAGTTGTCTGCACCTCCTTTTGGTCTCTGGCCCTTTCACACAACAGCCCTCCAAGGGTTCTATTGACAGATTGGAACCGCGCATTTTTCCATCTGTACGTAAAGAGCAAGGAAAATTTTGTATAACATATCACGAATATATATTTTACCATAGATGTTAAGGCTTGACAAGTTCTTTTTTTTAATTACTTTAATTTAGGGTTACTGGCCGGAATGTGAACAGTAACTAATTTAGTAAATAAAAAAGAAACTGCAAATCAGTTTCTTTTTTACTCTTTTTAAATAGTCATAACGCAATTCATTTATTTAAAATAATCATCCAGTACATCCTGCACCGTTCTTATTTTATTTTCCATATAGGCATTGGCGCCGCAGAATAACAGTGCTTCATGGATATTACCTTTTGCAGCATTGGCCAGGGCGTCTGTGATGCAGTAAGGCGTGATGGCCGGATTACAGGTTTTTATACAGTTGTGGCAGCGCTTTATAGGGATACGGCCTAAAAGAACCCGTTCCATAAAAGCATTTTTAATGGCCCGTCCGGGCATTCCCACCGGGCTTTTTACAATAACGATATCTTCTTTTTTGCAATTAATATATGCCTGCTTATACTTCATATCCGCATCGCATTCCTTTGTCGTAACAAATTTCGTTGCAACCTGGATACCGTCCGCTCCCAGGGAAAAATAATGCTCCATATCCTGTTTATTCTGTATTCCGCCGGCAACGATTACCGGTATATCTTTTCCGTATTTATTACCATAGTCCTTGGTTACGGCTATAATACTCTTTATCTCTTCTTCATAGGCCGATTCATCTATATTCTCCAGCTGCTCCGGCAAAAAACCCAGATGTCCGCCTGCTTTTGGCCCTTCAATAATAATGGCATCCGGAGCGGCGCTGTTTTTCTTATCCCACATCTTCAGTATTACATTGGCTGCTTTTAAAGAGGATACGATAGGTATCAGCTTTGTTCTGGTGCCTTTTGCAATCTCCGGTAATTCAATCGGGAGCCCTGCTCCGGAGATAATTAAATCAATTCCGTTTTTTATAGCTTCCTTGACGTATCTGGCATAGTTTTGTGTTGCTACCATAATATTAACGCCTAAAATGCCCGAGGGTGCTAATTTTCTTGCCCTTTTAATATGTTCACCAATCATTCTGAGATTGGCTTCCAGCGGATTACGGTCAAAATCCGGTTCCGTAAATCCTATCTGCGCCGTGGATATTACACCGACGCCTCCCTTTGCTGAAACAGCTCCGGCAAGAGAACTTAAGCTGATTCCAACGCCCATCCCTCCCTGGATAATGGGAAGCTTTGCCGTAAGATTTCCTATTTTGAGTGCTTTATACATGTTACCTCTTTTCTATGCTTCTGCATATAATTACAATCCATTATTGGGTGGAAGATTGTACAATTCTCTTCAATAAAGTTATACACAGATTTTCCGTAAATCTTGCAAGAGGTTAAACGTAATTTCAGACAAAATTTCAGGCAATAGAAAAAGTCCTTTCCCGGTTTTCTATTATATTCTTTTGTTTATTCTTTCCGTATTATTTCCGGCTCTGTATTGCCCCGGATTCTTAAGTCCTGTCCGGTAGGACTCTGGAAAATCCTGATGCCGAATTCCGATGCTACCGACAGTATATGGTCAAATATATCCGCCTGGATGTTTTCATAGCTAATCCAATCCGTATGCCTGGAAAATGCATAGATTTCCAGGGGCAGTCCGAATTCTCCGGGAGGAAGCTGTCTGACCATATGAATCATCTCTTTGTGGATACCGGGATGCTCCGCAATATAGTTCTGGATATAGACACGGAAGGTACCGACATTGGTAAGATGACGGCCGTTTATAAAATTGCCTTTTCCTCCGTTCGCCTCGTTATATTTTCTGATTTCTGCTTCTTTTTCAACGATATATTTTTTAAGATAACGAATTTGCTTGAATTTTTCAATCATTTCCGGAGTACAGAAAGCTATGCTGGTAGTGTCAATATATACGGCCCTTTTGATACGCCTTCCGCCGGCTTCCTCCATTCCCCGCCAGTTTTTGAAGGAATCGGATACAAGGGCATACGCCGGTATGGTAACTATGGTTTTATCAAAATTCTGCACTTTTACCGTATTTAAAGTTATTTCAATTACATCACCGTCCGCACCGTATTTGTTCATCTCAATCCAATCCCCAATTTGAAGCATATTGTTGGAGGTCAGCTGGATTCCGGCTACAAAGCCCAGTATGGAATCCTTGAATACCAGGGAAAAGACCGCCGTTAAAGCTCCGATTCCGCTGAGAAAAGCCAGCGGACTCTGTCCTATCAGATTGGCAATGATGATAATTCCCGCTACGATGTAAATAACAATCTTGACTACCTGAAGCAAGCCTTTGATTGGCCGGACCCTGGATATGGGGTATGACATATAAATCTCGTTGGCGGAATCCAGTACGGCATCCAAAAGCAGTATGATTATCAGAAAAATAAAAGTTGATGTTATTCTCTTGATAATATTTTCATATTGATTGAAAACAGGAGCAAAATTGTAAACTACAACAGCCGGTATAATATGGGCAAGCCTTTTAAACACCTGATTTCTGAGCATAATATTAACCCATTTATGGTTATTTTTTTCAATAAATTTGGCCAGAAGCTTCAGTAAAAACTTTTTGAATATAAGATGAATTGCCGTACATAGTATGATAAGAATTAAAACCATAATAGCTACGGACAGATATTTTGCATAAACAGGTCGTAATCCCCGTTCTGTAAACAATTCCTTAAAATACTCCATACTCTCATTTCCTTTCCGTCATTTCTATATTCCATTACAAAATCTTTTCCTAAACAGTCCTGTACTATATGGAATATGCTTCTATTTACCGGTTCATTCCAATTTGTTATGTGTCCGGATTATAATATGTATGAAAACACATTTTATACCAAATACGGCAATGCTGCAATAGTATACGGCTACCATTTTTTATCCACATCAGGACAGCTGTTTTTTGCTATTACGGCCCGGAGTTCTATAAAACAGCCGCAGATTCTGCACATACCGCTTAATAGATTATCACACTCCCTGCAAATGTTTAATCTTCTCTCATATTCTCCGCTTCCTGCCTTAATCTCTTCATCAAGAGCTCCGATATAATCATACAGATTCTTAAAATAAACATTTTCCGGCATATCCTTTAAAAGGCATTTTCTGCAGTATTTATTATTGCCATATTCCTTTAAATCCATATTCTGTCCTTTCCGGTTAATCCTGACAAGGCAGCTGTCCCACATTGTTACCGATTGAGTTTTCCAAAACTGCTGCTATACTATTTTATCATGGTATTCTCAGCTTAACAATTGTACCTCTCATATTTTATACGGCCTTTCCGATTCATGATGATTTACTGTGCTTAAGTAAAGCCCCTGAAACACGGAAACTCACAGGCGGTATTGGGGTATACATATAAATTATATATAAGAATGCATAGAGATATCAGACAAGGATATATAGCCTGTTTGTTTTATTTTTTAGGAAATGGGACGTGATAAATATAGGCATGTACTGTTAAGATATATGGTATAAGACTAATTTTAAACATAAGAGGAAATATTGTGAAAGCGACAATTAACTAAGATTTTGGGTACATAGTGGTGCTACGTTTCCAAAATTGCAACGCAGAATACCGCAAGTTGGGGCGGTCAGAACGGTGCAATAAGTTTTCAGACACGCCCTAACACAGTGAGCTTATAAATGGAGTTTACGAAGAACTAACTAATATGGAGGATTTCAGCCTGAGGTAACTCACCCCAGGCTGCCCTTCCCCCTTCATATAACACCCTATTGTATTGTAAAATGCAGAATACTGCAAGGCGGAATATTAAAATCAATGCCTTTCTCCGTTACTTTAAAATTCTTAAATTCTTCCGTATGTACAACGTCCGGTTTGTCAAAAGTATTATGGGCATTCATTTCATTGGTAAGGATTTCCGCTTTCACCGAATTTACCTTCCGGTCTACCAGAATACCCGTTATCTCATAAGAATCGGTAACGGATAAATTATTTACAGTTACATTTAAATTTCCTTCCTGGTCCAGGGAAACGGATTCATTCAGATTCGGAACCCTCGCCCCGTCAATGCCCACCTCTTCTGTTTCCATAAAACTATCAACCAGTGTGGCGTCTTGATGGCATTTATACATATTAAACACATGGTACGTAGGGGTTAACAGCATTTTTTCCCCTTCTGTCAGGATAACGGACTGGAGTACATTAATTAACTGTGCAATATTGGCAATTCTGACACGATCACTGTACTTGTTAAAAATATTTAAAGTGACCCCCGCTACCAGTGCATCCCTCATAGTGCTCTGCTGATATAAAAATCCCGGATTTGTTCCCGGCTCCACATTAAACCAGCAGCCCCATTCATCCACAGCTAAGGCAATGCGCTTATCCGGGTCATACCGGTCCATGATTTTCGAATGCCTGGTTACCAGTTCTTCCATGTACAGGGCCTTTTTTATGGTTTTATACCAGCCTTCTTCATCAAAAACCGTTGCAGACCCTTTATCTTCCCACTTATTTTCAAAGGTATAATAATGCAGGGAAAGCGCATCCATATAGGGATGGGCTATTTTCATAACCGTATCACACCAGTTATAATCTGCTACATTAGGACCGCAGGCAATCTTAAAGAGCCGGTTCTCGCCGTAATTTCTGCAATAGGTCTGGTATCTTCTGTATTCATTGGCATAGTATTCCGGTGTCATATTACCGCCGCAGCCCCAGTTTTCATTTCCCACACCGAAATATTTCACTTTCCAGGGCTCTTTTCTTCCGTTTTTTTCTCTTAAATCAGCCATGGGGGAAACACCGTCAAAGGTCATATATTCAATCCATTCCGACATTTCCTGCACCGTGCCGCTGCCTAAATTCCCGTTTATATAAGGCTGGCATCCCACCTGGCCGCACAATTCCAGAAATTCATGGGTACCGAAGCTGTTGTCCTCCAGAACTCCGCCCCAGTGGGTATTAATCATTTTTTTACGGTTTTCCTTAGGCCCGATGCCGTCCTTCCAATGATACTCGTCGGCAAAGCATCCGCCTGGCCAGCGCAGCAGCGGCAGTTTCATTTCTTTCAAAGCCTTTACCACGTCCGTCCGGATTCCGTTTTTGTTTGGAATTTTAGAGTTTTCCCCCACATACAGTCCTTCATAGATGCATCTTCCCAGGTGCTCGGAAAAATGTCCGTAAATTTCCTTGTTAATCCTGGATTTCTTGTTGCCAGCATGAATTACTAATTTGCCCATACCATACCTCCGTTAATTTATTTTATATTTTTCTAAATTATTTTAATTATAGAATGATTTAGCAACATTTTACTATAAAAATGCCGTTTTGTCAATGCAATATGGTGTGGTACGCTTCCGGGAAAAACGGATTTGTCTGGGCATAAGCGGGTTACCCGGCTGTACGGGGAAAGAACTCCTGTGACGTTTAGAAGCTCAAAAGAAATATTTTCCGCTAGTTTATTTAAATAAACTCTAAAATAATCCATGTATGAGTCATTGCACATGAATCAGAAAACCGTAGCCGAAGATGCAGCCCGTTTAATCATAAATGAACCGTATTGCTTTATCAATCCAGCCCGAAGAAATATGATTCTCCCCATATTTCCGGTCGCCGCAAACCAGATGGCTGCCCATGGATAAGCCATGCCCTCCTCTTCTATAGATATGCAGTTCCACGGGTATCTTATGAGCAATTAAAGCGGACGCAAACAGCATGGCATTCTGTACCGGAACCGCATTATCCTCATAGGTATGCCAGATAAAGGATTGCGGAGTGTCTTCGGTAACCTGCTTTTCCAGGCTGTTAAATTCCAGCCATTCCTTCGACGCCATGCCGTCTCCCAGCAGGTTTTCAAAGGAGCCCCGATGGGCATATTCACCGCTGGTGACAACCGGATAGGATAAGATTAACCGGTTTGGTTTCATCTCGTCCGGTTCCCCGCCCAGCAAGCCCAGAATATAGGAATTTTTCCAGTGTACACCGGCAGACGCCGCAAGATGTCCTCCCGCAGAAAAACCGCACAGGCTGATATTATCCGTGTCAATGTGATATTCGCTTCCATGCTCCCTCACATACCGGACCGCCAGCAAGGCTTCACACAAAGCGGCGGGAAACCGGACCGGTGCAACATGATATTTTAAAACAAATGCACAAATCCCTTCAGAAATAAATTTTAAGGCGATTGCTTCATTTTCCCGGTCGGAGGTAAACTCATAACCACCTCCCGGTAAAATAATTACGGCCGGATGAAGCCTTTCCATATCAACCTCCGGTGAATTATCCGGAATATAAGCGCAGAGAACCGCCGGTTTTTCCAGCTTCGGCTGTAAATCAACTTTAATTTCTGTCGTAAAATATTTCATATAATTACTCCTTTCCGTACTGAATATCCGTTCTTACAGCTGAAAGATACCTTAACTGCCTGATTATTCCAGCCATCTGATATGAAAAGTATAACACCGTATTCTATATCCTTCAAGGAATGAAATTTTAATTCTCAGGACAAACGCGGAAAGAAAATAATACGGTATTATATATCTTATTTTTTGCTAATTTAGTACTATATTTTTTAAGGAAATTGGGGTAAAATAAGAGAAAGCGTTTTGTCTTTGCTTATTAAGGCAGATTATTTCATTACAAGAATATAACTTGGAGGTTTATAACATGTTATTTGGTGCTTTAGAAGCCGGCGGTACCAAAATGGTACTGGCAATCGGCAATGAAAACGGCGAGATTCTTGAACAGGTTTCCATTCCGACGGAAACGCCTTCCGTTACGATTCCAAAAATAATTGATTATTTTAAAGGCAAGGAAATTACTGCCCTGGGAATTGCTTCCTTTGGTCCCATTGATTTAGATAAAAAATCAAAAACCTACGGATATATTACTTCAACCCCTAAATTAGCCTGGGCTAATTATGATTTAGTCGGCAATATAAAAAGTGCCTTGTCCGTTCCTATCGGATTTGATACGGATGTTAACGGTTCAGCCCTTGGAGAGGCAACCTGGGGAAGCACAAAGGGACTTGACTCCAGCATCTACATAACTATAGGTACCGGTGTTGGTGTCGGCGTTTACCAAAACGGCAGTTTATTGCACGGAATGCTTCATCCGGAAGCAGGACATGTTTTGCTCAGCAAGCATCCTGAGGATAAATTTGAAGGTGCATGCCCTTATCATCCGAATTGTCTGGAAGGCCTGGCTTCGGGTCCTTCCATAGAAAAACGCTGGGGTAAAAAGGCCGTGGAATTAAAAGACAGAGCTGAGGTTTGGGAAATGGAAGCCTATTATATTGCACAAGCCCTGGCCGGTTATATTCTGACTATTTCTCCTCACAGAATCGTATTAGGCGGAGGCGTTATGCATCAGGAACAGCTTTTTCCTCTGATACGCCGTAAGGTAACCGAATTACTGAACGGCTATATAAGAACTCCCCAGATAAGTGATATGGACAATTATATTGTACCTGCCGCCCTAAATGACAATCAGGGCATTATGGGCTGCATCCAGTTGGCTAAAATGGAACTACAGAACTAGTACAACGTTCTTAAATTAACTGGACCATTATGCTGGTCTAAATCTCCGATAGCACTAGAGTGTGTTTGAAGAATGCTTGTGCCGGGCTGGATGCTCCAATTTGCGGGAGACAAGGAACGTTTTTGGGAGCGTAGTGTGCTACTCTCCCAAAATTGCGACGCTGTATACCGCAAAGTGGAGCGTTCAGAACGGCACAATGATTTTCAAACACGCTCTAGTCCACAAGCCTCGGCGCAGCACCACTACGCCTGCGTTTATGAACCAGCACTCTCGAAGATTTATCCTCAGCCTAATGACCAGTTATTTAGAGAGCGTTGTACAAGTAATATACGTGGATGGCCGCCGCAAAAATTTCAGACACGCTCTAGAGCGTGTTTCCTGCCATGAAATAAAAACCGGATAACCCGCTTACACTCAGACAAATCCGGTTTTCATTTCCGGCGTAAATTCCGGAGTTTAAGTGCCATACGAGGGTTCTTTCAGGTTTAAATATCTGCCAACCACATCAGGAAGCCGCCTTCCTCCCGGGATTATTTCTTCCCTGCGTTTTTCCCGTATCCTTCCCTGTCCGTCTTTATTTGGTTTTATAATATTCTAAAAATTATCACATTCATTATCTGAATATTTTCCCATTACAAATGCAATATTATTTTTTCTTCCGACCGTGTTTATATTTTCCCGTATCATCATATAATACTTTCATTATCCTGAAACTTTTAGTTTTACTAAAAGCGGAACATTTTTATGCAACCGGATACAATTTCTGTATAAAATTAACCGCTATACGAATTTCTATGGAGGTATACATGAATAGACGATACAAACGCAGTTCAGCCAAACTCCTGTTTATTACCCTCTCCTGCATTGCTGCCATAGCCATAGGAATATTCAGCTACCAGTTCTTTTTGCCAAAAGTTAAAAAATCCATTACCCTGGAAGCCGGCAGTAAAATGTTTGACGCAAAGGAATTTTTAATCAGTGAAAATGACGACGCCTCTTACGAAACCGATATTTCTTCCCTGGACCTGCATACACCGGGTGTCTATCCTGTTCAAATCCGGACAAGGGGCAAATTATATACATCTACCTTAAATATTGTTGATACCCTCCCTCCTGCTGCCGACGTAACGGACCGGACCGCGCCCTTAGGGGATAAAATAAATGCGGAAGCCTTTCTGACCAATATAAAAGATGCAACCAGCGTATTGACTGCTTTTAAAGCTCCTCCCGATTTTAATAAACCGGGCAGGCAGGCTCTGACCTTGGTTCTGACCGATACCAGCAACAACAGGACGGAATTGACCGCATTCCTGACTTTACTGGATATTAAGAAAAAAATACGTATGGAAGCCGGCTCACCTGCTCCCGATATAAAGGAATTTTTAAATTCGGCGAATTATACCCTTTCCTATGTAACGGATGTAAATAATTTCAATTTAAATAAACCCGGTGTGTATGATATCAGAATTAAAGCAGATAATAATATCGTTACCTGCCAGCTTGAGGTAATTGACACAACTCCGCCGGCCGCCGTAGCAGTAGCTCAGGAAATCTGGACAGGCGAAACCATTGAAGCAAACGCCTTTGTGAAGGATATCGTTGATGTATCCGAGGTCTCCATATCCTTCAAAAATCCTCCTGATACTCACATAGCCGGCATTTACGATATCATCATCCTGCTGGAAGATACCAGCGGAAACATAAGCGAACTGAATGCCACGCTCAAAATAAACGAAGATACGCAGGCTCCTGTTATCACAGGCGCCATAGATAAGACAGTCTATATCGGTGACAAGGTTTCCTACAAAAGCAATGTAAATGTTACTGATAATAAAGACAGGGACGTCCCTCTGAAGGTGGACAGCAGTGCGGTGAATTTGAGAAAAGAGGGCTCTTACCCGGTTATATACAGCGCCACGGATTCAAGCGGCAACAAAACCGAGAAAACCATTACCGTAACAGTAAAAGAATATAGTATAGATAAAGAACTTCTGGATACGGAGGCAGAAAAAATCCTGAATAATATTATCACTTCTTCCATGACAGAACGGGAAAAAGCCTATGCTATCTACAAATGGACCAAGAATCATATTGCCTACACCGGATATTCCGATAAAAGCGATTGGATGAAGGAAGCCTATAACGGGATTAAGAACGGTGTGGGCGATTGCTTTACCTATTTTGCGGTATCCAAGGAATTATTAACTCTGACGGGAATTGACAATATGGACATCACCAGAGTAGGCGGTACTACCAGACATTACTGGAGCCTGATTAATACCGGGGACGGCTGGTACCATTATGACTCCTGCCCCAATTCGGACCATCAGGAATCCTTTATGCTCACGGACTCGGAACTGGAAAGCCTGTCTGCCCGGCGCGGAAATAATTATTATAATTACAATAAGTCTCTGTATCCCTCCACGCCTGAAAAATAACTAATTATAAAGAGTTTTATAAAGTGCCGGCGATGAAAGGAGAATGCCCTACGAAAAAATTAGGTGTTATCGGGGGACTTGGCCCCTTTGCAACGAGTTATTTTTTTCAATTGATTTTAAAGATGACAGATGCCAAAGCCGACCAGGAGCATCTGGAAATGGTAATCTACAACTGCCCTTCCATCCCGGACAGAACTTCCCACATCCTTGGCAGGAGCAAAAACAACCCGGTAATCCCCTTGCTCGAAATCGGAAATAAACTGGTTTCCCTGAATGTGGATTATATGGCTATTCCCTGTATCACAGGCCATTTTTACCATTCCCTGCTGTCACAGAAACTACCTGTTCCAATTATTAATATGATTAAGGAAACCGCCCTGTATCTAAAAAACAACCGGATAGAAATTGCGGGCTTAATGGCAACGGAAGGAACCGTTTTCAGTAAGATATTCCAGGAAGAACTAGGGCTGCAAGGCATTCACCTGGTCACCCCCTCCGGAAAAGGCCAGGAATATGTTAATGATTTAATTTATAAAAATATTAAAGCCGGTACCTCCATAGAACCGGACAAGTTTCACAGCGTATCCGAAGAACTGAGGAAACACGGGTGCCAGGTTATCATATTCGGCTGTACGGAATTATCCTTAATCAAGCGTGATTATCCCTTAGGTGCAGGCTATCTGGACGCCATGGAAGTGCTGGCCGCCCAGTCCATTCTTTTATGCGGAGCTAAATTAAAAAAAGAATTTTATAGTTTAATAACGAAATAAAAAGTCCAAGGGGCGTAAGAATAAAATGCAGCGTAATGTCTTAGAATATTTGGAAACAACAGTAAAACAAAAACCGGACAAAACGGCATATTCCGACGGAGAGGTAAGCCTTACCTTCCGGGAGGTTTATGACCGTGCAAGGGCAGTCGGAACCTTTTTAAACAGGGAAAATATCTATAAGGAGCCTGTTATTGTATTTATGAAAAGGCAGCCGGATTCCGTAGCTGCCTTTTACGGTATTGTTTACGGCGGCAGCTATTATGTTCCGTTGGATGAAGAGATGCCGAAGGACCGTATCAGGCTCATCTTTGACAAGCTGAATCCCCGGGCGGTTCTCTGTGACGCAGCAGCCAGGGATTTGCTCCGGGCCTTAAATTATAAGGGAAGAGCCTATCTCTACGGTGATATCATAAAAACGGCCATAGAGGTGAATGTCCTGGCAGGTATCCGGGATAAGGCAATTGACACCGACCCTGTCTATATTGTATTTACCTCAGGTTCCACCGGTATACCAAAGGGTGTGGCAGCCTGCCACCGCTCTGTTATCGATTATATTGAGAATTTATCCCGGATATTGCAATTAGGCGGAGAAACAGTTTTCGGAAACCAGACCCCTTTATATGTGGATGCCTGCTTAAAGGAGCTTTATCCTACAATAAAGTTCGGCGCTACCACCTATCTGATTCCTAAAAGTTTATTCCGCTTTCCAATCAGGCTGGTGGAATTTTTAAACCAGTATAAAATTAATACCATCTGCTGGGTAGTATCCGCACTTACCATGATATCGGCTTTTAGCGCTCTGGATAAAATTATCCCGGAATACCTTCATACCATAGCTTTCGGCAGTGAAGTATTCCCTGTAAAACAATTTAACCTTTGGAAAAAAGCTCTGCCGGGAGCACGTTTTTATAATCTGTACGGTCCTACGGAAGCCACCGGAATGTCCTGTTATTACTTTGTCGACAGGGAATTTGCCCCGGAGGAAGTTATGCCCATAGGCCGGCCTTTTCCCAATATTGATATCTTTTTGCTGGATGAGCAAAACAGAATTCCGGCACCCGGGCGCCCGGGGGAAATCTGTATTCGGGGCACCGCACTAACCTTAGGGTATTACGGGGATTTTGAGAAAACACAGGAGGTATTCGTCCAGAACCCCTTAAACCGGGTATATCCGGAATTAATCTACAAGACCGGGGACCTGGGAAAATACAACGAACGGGGTGAACTGCTCTTTATTTCCCGGAAAGACACCCAAATCAAGCATATGGGACACCGTATTGAACTTGGAGAAATTGAAAATGCGGTAAACAATCTGGATGATATCAAAATTGCCTGCTGCCTGTTCGATGATATCAGGAAAAAAATTATTCTGTTTTACGTAGGCGCATTAAATACCGGTGAAATCATAAACCGGCTGAAGGAAAAATTACCCCGGTATATGCTGCCAAATCTGACCCGGTCCCTGGAAGAAATGCCCCTGACCCCAAACGGTAAAATAGACCGGGTGCTGCTGGAGGAATGGTATTCCCAAGGCAGTATAATATAAAACCTGCACGGCAGCCGGAAAGGAGTAGTATGGAAAAATTAATAAAAATTTTAAAAAGCTTACATCCTGAAATTGATTATGAAACCTGTGATTCATTAATTGACGATAATATTATTGATTCCTTTGATATCGTAACCCTGATATCCGAGATTAACGAAGAATTTGACGTTGCTATTCCGGCGGAGGAAATTATTCCGGAAAATTTTAACTCGGCACAGGCACTCTGGCAATTAATCGAACGTTTACTGGATGAATAAATGACTTAAATAAGAATAAGGGGGCGTTATGCTTTTTACATCCCATAACTTTGTTTTTTTCATAATACTGTTATTTGTCATATATTACCTGATGCCGAAAAGATATCAGTGGGTATTGCTGCTTGGTGCCAGTTACCTGTTTTATTTCCTCGCAGGGACGCAATATCTTATTTATATCTTATTTACAACTGTCTCCTCCTATTTGATTACCCGGCGGATATCCTGTATTCAGGAAAAGCAGGCCTTATATTTGAAAGAAAAGAAGGAAACCCTGAGCCGGGAAGAAAAAAAAGAGTATAAAGCTTTCATGAAAAACAGAAAGTTTTGCTGGCTTCTTTTGTGCCTGTTCCTGAACTTCGGTATTCTCGGAGTCTTAAAATATGCGGACTTTGCAATCTACAATATTAATATGATTTTTAACCAGGAATTGTCCTATTTTCAATTTATTCTCCCTCTGGGCATTTCCTTTTATACCTTTCAGACTATGGGCTACGTTATTGACGTATACAGGGAAAAATATACCGCCGAAAAAAATTTAGGCAGGCTTGCCTTGTTTATCTCATTTTTCCCTCAGCTGATACAAGGTCCCATCAGCCGTTTTAATGACCTGAAGGAAACCTTGCTTAAAGAACATGCCTATGACCAAAAGAATATTACCTTTGGAATTACCAGGATTCTATGGGGTTACTTTAAGAAACTGGTGATTGCCGACCGCCTTCTTATCGCCGTAAATACCATTATCGGGGACCCGGACAAATACCGGGGCACTTATGTGTTGCTGGGAATGTTATTTTATGCCGTTGAATTGTATTCTGATTTTACCGGAGGTATTGACATTACCATCGGTATTGCCCAAGTACTTGGAATCCGTATCAGGGAAAACTTCATAAGACCTTATTTTTCCAAATCCATAACGGAATATTGGCGGAGATGGCATATTACGTTAGGAACCTGGTTTAAGGAATATATGTTTTATCCTGTTTCCGTATGCAAGCCCATGTTAAACCTTTCGAAGACCTGCAGGACAAGGTTTGGTGAAAACATAGGCAAACGGATTCCGGTATATATAGCAACCCTGGCTGTCTGGTTTACAACCGGTTTCTGGCATGGAGGAAGCTGGAATTTTATCGTCTGGGGATTGGCAAACGGCGTAATTATCCTGATTTCCCAGGAATGTGCCCCTCTGTATGAAAAATTCCATAAAACCTGCCGTGTGGGACACACCTTTTATTACCGCCTGTTCCAGATTACCAGAACCTTCTGGCTTATGAGTTTTCTTCGGACCTTTGACTGCTACCGGAACGTAGGCACAACTTTAAAAATGTACGGTTCCATTCTTACGGATTTTAATGCGCTGGATGTTATTAACGGCGGGTTTATGGGCCTTGGACTGAACGTATCCGACTATATCGTACTTATCCTCAGTATTGGTACTTTGATAACCGTAAGTTTAATCCAGCGCAGTGGTAGTGTCAGGGAAAAGCTGGCGGCAAAGCCGGTTTTGGTAAGGTATACCCTATATTTTATCCTGTTCTTTTCCATACTGGTATTCGGTGCATACGGTATCGGCTATGACACCAGCCAATTCATATACAGCCAGTTTTAACAGCAACAAACATCTTAGAAAATCGGCGGATAGAGGCTATTGCAAAATAGTCGATTACGAAACTTGTGTCTGGAATAGTAATCCTCGGCGCAGATTTCAGATGGGCAATAAAGCGTGCGCAGGAAATGGAGTAAATGATGAAAAATTTAAAATATGATCTCATCGCGATAGGTATTGCACTGATTTTCTTTATTTTTTTACAGCGTTTATTTATGCCGAAATATACTTCTGAAATACACGAAGGTAATTTAATCCAGGAGTATTATGGAGAGGAAAAAAACCATGATGTCATATTTATTGGCGACTGCGAAGTATTTTCCAATATATCCCCCGTTACTTTATGGGAGGAATACGGGATTACCAGCTATATCCGGGGCAGCGCCCAGCAGCTTATCTGGCAGTCCTATTATCTGCTGGAGGAAACCCTGAAATACGAAAAGCCCAGGATTGCGGTTTTTAATGTTCTGGCCATGAAATACAATGAACCCCAGAATGAAGCTTATAACCGTATGACTCTGGACGGCATGAAGTTCTCCGCAGTGAAATTAAAAAATATCCGGGCTTCCATGACAGAAGGAGAGGATTTTATCTCCTATCTTTTTCCCCTGTTAAGATACCATAGCAGATGGTCCGGCCTTACCGCAGACGATTTTAATTACCTGTTCCGCAGGAAGAAAGTATCCGTTAACGGCTATCTTATGCGGGTTGACGTCAAACCGGCTACCGTTATCCCAGCCGGGAAGAAACTTGCCAGCTATCGGTTCGGCGACAACAGTTATGATTACCTGAACCGGATGACCGCTTTATGTAAAGCCGAAGGCATCCAATTGGTTTTAATAAAATCACCCAGTGTTTATCCCTATTGGTATGAGGAATGGGACCAGCAGATGGCAGATTTCGCAGAAAATCATAATCTGCTCTATATCAATTTCCTTAATTATATTGACGATATGGGTATTGATTTTACTACGGATACCTGTGACGGAGGCCTTCACTTAAACCTAGCGGGAGCAGAAAAATTCTCCAGGTATCTGGGCGGCATCTTAAGCAAAAACTATCAAATGGAAGACAGAAGGAAAGATCCGGTTCTAAGCGGGCTCTGGAAGGAAAAGGCCGATTTTTATTATGCGACCGAAAAAGCACAGCTGGAGGAAATAAAAAAATACGGATACCTAAAAAGTCTGGGTGCACAGGCAACCACAACAGAAATAGAATAAACCGGTAAGACAGGAGTATGCATATGAAAAAACTTATTATGTTATTAATTATTACATTACTATTAGCCGGATGCGATACAAATAAGGATGACGGCAATAGCGGTGATAAAAATATACGGAATGCGGATAAAGCATCCGGTTATCAATTTGACTACAATGGCGTTGCCATTCATATGAATGATAATGCAGAGCCTATCGTTGATGCCCTTGGAACACCAATGGAATATTTTGAAGCTCCAAGCTGTGCATTCCAGGGACTGGATAAGATTTATTACTATGGCGGATTTCAATTATCCACCTACCCGGGTTCTGACGGGGATTATATATCCGCCGTTGAATTTACGGACGACAGTGTTTCAACCAAAGAAGGAATCTGCCTGGGGGATTCCCGGGAAAAAATAGTGGATGCTTATGGTAACGGGTACACCGAAAATAGCGCTTCCTTAATCTATACCAAAGGCAACAGTAACTTGACTTTTCTGATGGAAGAGAATGCAGCTGCCGCCATTCATTATGAATTCATTACGGATTAGCTTATATTTAAAGGCCCGGCTCCTCCCGGGGCTCCTTTTTGGTAACCTGCCGTATATATTTTTCCGCCTGTTTTCTTGGAATCATTATCTGATGCCCGCAGCCCAGACACTTTAAACGGAAATCCATGCCTACTCTTAAAACCTCCCACTGGCTGCTGCCGCAGGGATGCTGTTTTTTTAATTTTATAATGTCGCCGATTTGTATATCCATATTTGTCCTCCTTTTCCTGATTTTATAGACTTTTTATTAAATTGAAACCAGCTTAATTTACCTTTTTCAATCAATTCAGACTTATGTTTTCCGCTATAATGAGAAAAATTCTCGAATTATAAAATAAATTTCTGCTTGCATTTTATCTTCACATGATGTAGTATGTCTTTATAGATAATGTAGTTTTTATTACTACATGATACATTTTCCATGACTAACTGGTAATGAAAATTAAAAAATTACAAATACTAGTACATAAGTCAAAGCGGATATACCTGTTTTGCTCCGCTGCTTACTCATAACCATACCGGCACAGCCGGTATTTCAGACGGAGCCGGCCTCCGGCTGAACAAGTAAGTCCCGATTGACTACTTCTTATGCTTTTTAAGAAGCGGAGGACTTACTTTTTAGGTTAAATTATTTTATAGAAAGAAAGGAATGATGTTATGGTAAAAAAAGTTATGAAACCCAAGGATCCGGGAAGTGCAATTACTCATTTTATAGGTATGTTAATGGCAGTCTTTGCCGCGCTTCCGTTATTATTTAAGGCCTCCAAGGCGCCGGATCCGATACATTTTATCTCCTTAGGTATCTTTGCGCTCAGTATGATATTATTATATACCGCAAGCACAGTATATCATACCTTTGATTTGTCTGACAAGATTAACCGGCGTTTAAAAAAATTCGATCACATGATGATTTTTATACTTATCGCAGGAACCTATACCCCCGTATGCCTGATTGTTTTAAACGGTCCGGTGGGAATCGGATTATTAATCCTGATATGGAGTATGGCAATTTCAGGCATATGTTTAAAAGCCTTTTGGGTATATTGTCCGAAATGGATATCTTCCGTCATCTATATTGCCATGGGATGGACCTGTGTCCTGGCTTTCTCTCCTTTACTCGACGCCCTGCCGAAAGATGCTTTTAACTGGCTGCTTGCCGGCGGTATCATTTATACGGTGGGCGGAGTAATTTACGCATTAAAGCTTCCCATTTTTAATAACCGGCATAAATATTTCGGCTCACATGAAATTTTTCACTTATTTTGCCTGGGCGGCAGTACCTGCCATTTTATACTGATGTATAAATTTGTTGCGATTATGCCCCTATGATATATCTTGACTTATTTCTCTCCATATGATAGAATTAATAATAATTACTATTATTGGAGGTGAGTTATGTCAACTACTAAATACAGCCGCCAGCGTGAATCCATCAAAGAATACCTGTACAATACCAAAGAACATCCTACCGCAGATAATATATATATGAAAATACGGGAAAAATATCCTAATATCAGTTTAGGAACCGTATACCGGAATCTGAATCTGCTGGTTGCTCAGGGTGAGATTATAAAATTGTCCACCGGTGACGGGTGTGACCGTTTTGACGGCAATCCTCTTCCCCATTATCATTTTATATGTACGGAATGTTCCCGTATCCAGGATTTGGATATTGCTCCCGATGCCCTGAATCATATTAACCGTATTGCATCGGCAGGTTTTGATGGAGAAATAAAAGGCCATTCCACATTTTTTTACGGCAAATGCTCAAAATGCAAATAGCCATTTATCAGGTTATTAATATTTCCTGCCGTATCAGAACGGTAAATATTTATAAAAGCTGAATAAAAGCTGTTCCTTATTTTACTTTAATGTTCTATGCAATGTCTGAACATTAACTTATAGTTCGGAGCAGTTTTTATCTGCCGGCATCCCTGTTTTCTTGCTTATTCCATAAACGTCATGACATCCATACACCTAAAATAAAAAATCTTTTAAAGGCATTGACAAATTCTTTTCTTTGATATATTATAATATCAGTAATCATTACTATTATTGATATTGTTACAAAAAGAAAAGGAGATTTCAACTATGAAAAAATATGTATGTCAAGTATGCGGTTATGTTCACGAAGGAGATTCCTCACCGGAAGCATGTCCAATCTGTAAGGCACCGTCATCCAAGTTTGAAGAACAATCCGGAGAATTCAGCTGGGCTGCCGAACATGTTGTAGGTATCGCTCAGGGTGTCAGTGAAGATATCATAAAAGATTTAAGGGATAATTTTAACGGTGAATGCTGTGAAGTAGGCATGTATCTCGCCATGGCAAGAGCCGCCCACCGGGAAGGCTATCCTGAAATCGGCTTATATTATGAAAAAGCCGCTTACGAAGAAGCAGAACATGCATCTAAATTTGCCGAATTACTTGGCGAAGTTGTAACCAGTAGCACAAAGAAAAATCTCGAATTAAGAGTGGCCGCTGAAAATGGTGCCACAGCCGGCAAGTTTGACTTAGCAAAACGCGCCAAAGCCGCAGATCTTGACGCAATCCACGATACCGTTCATGAAATGGCAAAAGACGAAGCAAGGCACGGAAAAGCATTCCAGGGCTTATTGGAACGATATTTTGCTTAAATTAGCTCTCCCCCAACTTAACATAGATTAGCTCTACCAGGAAAGAGATATGTACCTCCGCGGACGTGTTGAAAAACCGGCTGTTATCAGCCGGGATACAATACGTCCCTTTCCTTTGGCCTCCCCAGTAAAACCGCTTTTGAAGAACCGGCAGTAATAGTTCTGCCTATAAACAAGATTTCGCCTCCAAATACTATGCTATAGTTTTTATAATCATGATTATTATAATCGTAATTTGACTATTACCTAGTTTCCCAAAAGCTCCAGGTTTTTCTTTATAAAATCGCATCTTTGCCCTACACAATCGGCGGAACGCAAGGGGTCAGGCGGGGTGTTGAAGGTATAGTCCAGTAATTTGTCAATGGTAGTAGCGGCCACATGAAGTCTTGTATCGGAAGAAGCATAATAGATATAAACCTCTCCGCTAGTCCTTGCAATTGCACCGTTGGTAAATACTACGTTGGATACATCCCCGACTCTTTCCCCTCCCAGCGGCGCAATCAATAATCCGGAGGGTTCTGCAATAACCCTGGAAGGGTCTTTTAGGGAGGTAGCAAATACATAGATCACATATCTTAATCCGGCCGCCGTATTTCTTACGCCATGGGCGATATGGAGCCAGCCCTTTTCTGTCTTAATCGGTACGGCTCCGGCTCCGTTTTTCGCTTCCGTAACGGTATGGTATTTTCTCCTGCTTGTTATAACTTCTTCATCAATCACAGCATTGGTAATATCATCGCACAATCCGAAACCAATCCCCCCGCCGGAACCCGTATTAATAAAATCATCCATAGGCCTGGTATAGAAAGCATATTTTCCGTTGACAAATTCGGGATGAAGCACAACGTTTCTCTGCTGGGGAGAATTTAAGGTCTTTAAATTATTGAATCTTTCCCAGGTTTTAAGGTCTTTGGTCCTTACAATACCGGCCTCCGCCTTAGCCGCAGACAAATCACCGCTTGACGTATCCTTGCTTTCGGAACAAAATACGCCGTAAATATAACCGTCCTCATGTCTCGTAAGTCTCATGTCATATACATTGGTCTCATCCACGCAGGTATCCGGTAATCGTATGGGATAATCCCAGAATTCGAAGCCGTCCACCGGACTGCCGCTCTCCGCCACGCCAAAGAAAGATTTCCTGTCATTTCCCTCAATACGGGCTACCAGATAATATTTGCCGTTTAATTCTATGGCGCCGGAATTAAATACCGCATTTACTCCAAGGCGTTCCATAAAATGCGGGTTGGTTTCTTCGTTTAAATCATATTTCCAGAACAACGGTATGTGTTCGTTTGTTAACACCGGATTGACATAACGGTCATAAATGCCGTTATAAACCTGGCTTACTTCATTTTTCTTCTGAATTAATTTATTATATTTCTCTAATTGGACATAATAATTCGGATGCATAGTAAGCTCTGCCTTTCTGGGTAATTCCCCCGTTGTTTAATTTTACCAATCTATATTTCTCTTAATTGCCTCAAAGCACATTCTTCCGTTATGATACGGACATTTCCAGGGTCCTGCGATTTCTTTCCTGCTTACCGGGACGCCGTCTTTGTCCAGGTCGTAAAACCATTCGGAGCCGCTTCTTTTATCAATGATATAATCCCTGATAAAGTCCCATATTTTAGCTGCCGCATCCAGATATTCTTTTCCGGCCGGATTTTTCTGATATCCATTGAGGAAACCAACGACTGCCTCCGCTTCCACCCACCAAATCCTGGTTGTATCGACTTCTCCTCTAAAGCATTCGTTATTTAATGAAGTTCCGTCAAAGCCCTCCTCTAAAATATGTTCCCTCAGGGCGTCGGTAATCTTTTGCATCTTAGCCGTATAGGCTTCATCCCCAAGGATTTCACAGCCCCGGTCGATAAGCCAGGAGGCTTCGATATCATGCCCGTAGGAATTAAGGTCGGATAAGGATTTCATGTTCTCATCAAAGAAAACTTCTAAAATTCTGCGGTCCGGATTAAACAAAACTTCCGCAATCCGATCCATAATCCACCTCAGGCTATTTCCTACATTTTTCTGTTTATCCACACGGTAAAGTTCCGTATAGGCTTCCAATACATGAAGAAGCGTATTCATGGTTTTACTTGCCATTAGTCCGTTTTCCGATAATTTTTCATTCTCAACAGGCTCAAAGGTACGGTCAAAAGCCTCCAGATATCCTATGGAGTCCTTGCATTTTGTTTCAATTAAATCATATAAATCATAAGCCAGCACTAACGCTTCCGGGTCCTTCGCGGCACCATAATAGGAGGCTAACGCATAAACGGCAAATGCCTGGTTATAGGTATGCTTTGTGGTATCTTCCGGCTTCCCGTCATAGGTAAGCGACCAGTATACGCCTTTATATTCCTTATCCAGACAGGCATTTTTTAAAAACTGATATGCATGTTTTGCATACTCCAGGCATTCCTCATGGCCTAAAGTTGTGTATGCATTGGTAAAAAACCAGAGAATCCTGCTATTTAAGATGGCACCTTTTGCAGCTTCCTTGTGCAATTTTAGGTCAAAATCATACAAACCGTAATATCCGCCGTACTCATTATCTCTTAAGCTTTTCCAAAACGGAATAATATTGCCGGCCAGATTGTCTTTTACTTCTTCGATAAACATATCGTATTCCACCCTTTTGCCGTATTTTTGCATCTTTATTATAACATAATATTATACTAATACAAGCTATTATTCCACTTTTTATGCACCTATTTTGCATGTTATTTATTGCATTTATAGTGCTTTTTAAACTTTTTTTTGCTGTGAATACTGCATATGACACGAAACAAGAAAGAATTTGCAAAGTAAACTCTGCTCCGACGCTTGGCCGCTTTGCGGCATAATTCCTCTCAATCGTCATGTTCATCCCGTGGAGGATTTTTATCTTATAGGACGAATTTTCCCCGTATGAGATAAAGAAAGAAATGCACTGGCTAAGCTTATCAGCTTTGCCGGTGCATTTCTTTTTCACAGGTACAAAACCTGGTTAATACGGATATTCCGGGTCCGCTCCCGCTTAATAATTATAACCCTAAGCCACAGAACAACGATTACGCTTCACTAAGAAGCAAGTAACTTACTATAAAGTTAAAATCCGGTTATTACTTTACATAGAACACAGTCCGAAAGTCTGTTTAATTCTGCCAGTTCACCGTAATTACAGCCGTTCCTTCCGCCGGAGTTGTCACCGTGTGATTATTCCCGCCTTCCCATACCACGTTGCCGCTGCCGTCAATCTTAATGAATTTATATTCAATGGTAGTTCCGGCAGGAACGGATACATCATAAAACCAGGTCGGATAAGTACCAATGCCAGGTGTATTATTAAAAAACGGTCCTATTGCATTGGCAGGAGTCCAGTTACCCAATTCATGTACGCTTCCTACCAGGTATATATTGGTTCCATAGGCGGTTGTGGCATTATTTACCGCAAAGCGGACCGCCGCCTGGGAACCTGTCAGTACTTCAAAGCCGGCATAGGTATTGCTTGCCGCATTTAAGGCAGTTGTCACCCGTATGCCGTACAGCCCGGCAGCCACATTTGGAACCGTAACTGTTATTCTGCTGTCACTCCAGGACTCCACCTTCCCTGCCGCCGTACCGAAATAAACCTGGCCGGCTGCCGTGCCAAAGCCTCTGCCCGTTATTGTAACGGTATTGCCGGCTCTCCCCATCATGGGGTCTACGTTGCCGATAACCGGCGTATTTACGGAAGACAGGGTATACTGCCATACCATGGATTCCCCCGGGCCTAATGTAAATGGTGCAACCCCGCCGGCTGACGATACCGTAATGCTCTCTCCTCCCAGTATACCTCCCAATACATCCGTATAGGTTCCTGCCGGTAAATCCGTCAGCAGTCCCGTGATGTTATATCCCGTACCCTGGTTCCGGTTCACTGCCGTTAATACCACACTGCCGGCAAATTCCCTTTCATAAATATATACGTCATCGTTAACCCAGCGCTCACGGGTTGTTCCGTATGCCAGGGCAGGATTGGTTTTCCGCAGGGGAGCAAGTTTGCTGATAACCTGATAAGCTGTTGTATTTGCTGAAAATGAAGGCATATCTCCCCTGTTATCCGGGTCCGCACTTCCCGTAGCATACTGTTCCGAACCATAGTAAACAGTAGGCACCCCTCTTGAGGTCAGTAAAATTACATAAGCGTTTTCGACGTTTCTCCGATTGTTACCGGCTAGTGTCATAAATCTGCTCATGTCATGGCTGTCAATAAAAGTGACCTGGTCGTTTACCTCCTCAAAATCTATCTCCGTATCCTCAATAACCTGGTTTAAGTCCGTCATGGTTCCTGCCCCGCTAAAAGCATTCCGTACCGCATTTGCAAACCGGAAGTCCAGCAGGCTCATGCCGCTGTTATTGGCGAAGCTCTCCATCTGTCCGTCTTTGCCTGTGGAACCCGTAAACCATTCACCGAATACAAATACGGGATTATCTTCATAGATATCGCTCAGCCAGTTCTTCTGCCAGCCTTCCGCCATATGCTTCACCGCATCCACGCGGATTCCGTCAACACCCATATCCAGCCATAAATCGATGGCATCCTTCATATAAGCATCAACCGTGCCGTTTATGTGATTTAAATCAGCCAGTCCGTACAAGCTGTGATAGATTCCGTTTTCATAAGTACTAAAATCCGTCCAGCTTTCATGATGAAATATATTGCCGGTATCCGTTGTAAATCCGCTTATCAATGTGCCGTCCCGATACAGCCTGCCGTCTTCCGGAAAAACTATCGTACCGTATTCGGCTGTAGAAGTATGGTTTGGCACAAAATCAATCACCACTTTGATTCCCTTGTTATGGGCGGTCTGAATTAATTCCCGGAATTCCGCCATGCTTCCGAAGCTGGAATTCGTGCGGAAGAAATCCCTTGCCCAATAGCCATGGTAAGAAGACGTATTGTTAGACGGGTCCATGGTAGTAATATTTTCAACCGGCGATGAAATCCAAAGGGCGGTAACGCCCAAATCCGTAAGATATCCGTCGTTTAGTTTATCTATAATACCGGCCCAGTCCCCGCCATGGTATTTTCTTAAATTACCCTTATCAAATATGCTGCCGTCCGGGTTGTTGGACAAATCGCCGTCCAAAAAGCGGTCCGTTACAATCTGATAAATAACGTCGGTAGAGAAGCTGGCCGAATTGGATACCAGGGCATCATCCAAGGCTGCAGAACCAAATACGGGCAGTTCATTTATACCGGCAATAATACCGGATAAAACCAATACCATAGCAACACTAAATACTATTTTTCCAAAGTATTTTTTCGCAAATTTTCTTATTCCCATCATTATATAACCTCTCCCTTACAATCATCTTTCTTGGTAACCTGATACTTATTTTACTTCCGTCATAACTCCGCTGAAGGCTGGAATGATATGTTCCTTTTTTAACTCCCCGGTTGAAAGCAGAACCCTTCCTCCTTCCGGTATGGCATAATGTACATCCTTGTCCGTATTATTGAGAATGGTAATGATTTTTTCATTCAAATGCCTTCTCTCAAGAAAAAATAAGTCCTCCCCGGCTGTAATCCGCAGGTTCCCCCAGGCCAGTGCCTTTTTAGATTTTCTGAGTGAAATCAGGTTTTTACAGAATAAATGCAGTTCCTGATTCCAGTTCTTTTCATTCCAGTCAAAGGTCCTCCTGCAGTCAGGATCCCCTTCGCCTGTCAGCCCGATTTCACTCCCATAATAGAGACAGGGCATGCCCGTATAGGAAAATAATAGCAGTAAAGCCATTCTGAATTTTCTTTCATCCTCTTTGCACCATCTTAAAAAACCCCTGGTATCATGGCTTTCTAATAAATTCAGCATAGCGGCGGCAGCCTGTTCGTAATTCCACATGCAATATTCCGATAAATCAGCCGCCAAATCCTTTGCATTCTTTTCACCGGTTGCAAAAAATTGTATGGCCGACTTGGTAAAAGGGTAATTCATAACACCGTCAAATTCGTCTCCCTTAAGCCAGGGATGGGCATTATGCCAGTTCTCTCCGATAATTAAAGCCTCCGGATTAATTTCTCTTACTACCTTTCTGAATTCCTTCCAGAAATCATGACTTACCTCATCGGATACATCAAGCCTCCATCCGTCAATCTGTGTCTCCTTCGTCCAGTATGCAACCGAATCCAGCAAATATTTGCGTAATTCCCAGTTCTCCGTATTAAGCTTGGGCATATTGGGGCTGGTTGCAAAAACCTGATAATTAAGCTCCGACAGATTAATAGGCCTGCTATAGTCATTCACCTCCTTTTCCGAATATTTCTTAACCGGGTAGCTGCTAATGTAAAACCAGTCTTTATATTTTGATGCCTCCCCTTTTTTCATAACATCTAAAAAAGGAGGAAAGTACCAGCTGGAATGATTAAATACTCCGTCCAGAATTACCCGTATGCCTTTCTCGTGTGCTTTCTTAACCAGTTCACATAATATTTCTTTATCTCCAAACATGGGGTCTATCTCTCTGTAATCTACGGTGTCATATTTATGATTGCTCGGTGAAGTGAAAATCGGTGTTAAATAGATACCGTTGATTCCCAATTCACCCAGATATTCCAGTTTTTCAAGAATTCCCTTTAAGTCTCCTCCGTAAAAGCTGTGGGGTCCGGGCGTCTCTCCCCAGGTTGCCGGCTCCTTCATATCATTTTCTTTATCCCCATTGCGGAATCTTTCCACAAATATTTCGTAAAATACCGTTTCCTGCACCCAGGAAGGCACCTTTAAAATATCGGCTTCATTCAGATAGGGAAATTGAAAATAATGAAAATACGCATTCTCATCATCATAAGTTTTGGTAAATCCGGATTCGGAATAAATATAATCCTCTTTCCCGTCTGAAAGTTCAAAATAATAACCTAATCTTAATATCTTTTCATGTACTTCATATTGGTAGTAATCAAATAAATGGTCGGATGCTATTTTTTCCATGGGCCGGGATTGTTTCTCTTCCCACCGATGCTTCTGACCAATCACAACATTTACCCTGGTACAGTCATCCTTTGCCGTCCTTAAGCGTATGTGCAGACAATCCTCGCTGTAAGCGTATGCGTAGTTGCTTTTTTGTCTGTGATATACCGCATGTAAATTCATATTTAATCTCCTTCTGGTTTAGTTCTTATTCTGTCTGCAAAAATGCGTTCCAGTCATTTACCGCTTTTTCCGCCCCTTCTTTTGGTGTCATCTTTTTATCAAATACGGCCGGTCCGATATTTGCCGATATGGTCCAGTAATAAGAGATTCTTTTGGCACTTGGCATAGGTGTGCTTTCATTAAAAGCCTTTGTAATATCAATTAAATCCTTATCCTCTTTCAGGCCCTCAACTTCTCCGGCGTCTGCCCGGGAGGTTATTTTAGAGGCTTTTGTATACAAAAGCTCCGCTCCTTCCCCGGATACCAGAAATTCTGCAAATAACTGTGCGGCTTTGGGAAATTTCGTATAAGCAGATACATGCGCATTCTGGACAAAGGCAAAGGGTGTCTGCTGCTGTCCGTCATAAGTAACCAGCTTTGTTATTCCAAAATCAACTCCCGCCTCACGGAACGTTTTAATATTCCACGGCCCGCCGATCAGATAAGCGGTCTTTCCTTCTATAAACTGATTGGCTAAAAAATCCGTATTGGCCAAATCCCCTGAAGATATCGGCATAATGCTTCTGTAATCTGCCAGAACCTCCAGACCTTTTTCAAATTCAGGCGTGTCAAACCCCGGATTATCTTCATCAGTCCCGTTTTCTCCAAACAAGCGGAATCCGTAGGTGCTTAAAATGGGATAAAGAGGGGAACCGGTAGTCACGTCCGTCAGAAACCAGAACTTATTCTCTTTTTCATTGTTAAATTCCAGGGCTTCTTCCTTTAATTCCTCGAAAGCAGAAGCAGGTTCTCCGGTAACCAGGGCTTTGTTATAAAACATAACATAGGTTTCAATGGAAACAGGAACACCGTATACCTTATCCCCTACTGTTACCGTGTTCATTGCCACGTCGCTGACTTCCGATTTAAGCTTTTTCACCACGGAAGGCTCCAATTCCAAAAAGATACCTGCCTGAATCCCTTCCAGGGTTTTGTCATGAGGGCTCATAAATACATCCGGTCCTTCCCCTGTGGCTCCTTCCAATACACCCTTGTTAAAATCATAAGCTCCGCCTTCCTCCGTATTTACTTCCACTCCGTAAACTTCCCGGAACTTCTCGGCGGCAGCGTCGGCAAACTCTTTATCACCGGAGCGGAACTTAAGTACGGCTCCGTCCTCCGGAGTAAGAACCGTTTCCTCATCGGCGGTCCCGGTATCCTTGGGGTCAGTATCCGTAACTGCCGATACATTTTCTCCCGCGCCTTCTTCCACCGGCACTTCCCTGCAGCCGTACAGAGATACAAGCACACATAAAATACAAATAGCCAATGTTACTTTTCTTTTCATAAAGTTCATAAAGCTCCTCCTTAATCATTTTATAATAATCATCCTTTATTGGCTCCTGCTGCAATGCCCTGCACCAGATATTTCTGAAAGAACATAAATAATATGGTAATGGGCACGGCAATCAGTACCGCTCCCGCGGCAAACATAGTAAAATTGGAATTTTCCTTGCCGGATATCATATTGTACAGCCCAACCGCAAGGGTACGGTTTTCATCGCTTGATAACAGCATGTTGGGCAGAATATAATCCATCCAGGGCATCATGAATTGGGATACCGCACAGTAGGTAACAATAGGACTTGAAAGCGGCAGTACAATTTTAGCGAAGGTGGTAAGATAAGAGCTTCCGTCAATATAGGCGGCTTCATCTATTTCCTGCGGTATCCCGTCAAGATAACCCTTTACCAGCCATACATTATAGGGAATGGCCCCGGCCGCATAGATTAGAACCAGGGCCGCCGGCTTATCCAGCAGGCCGAAATTCCAGAACAGGGTATAAATTGCCGTCATGGATAAAAAAGTAGGAAACATGGATAACAGCAATATGGACATAAGTCCTGCTTTTCTGCCCTTGAAACGGAATCTGGACATAACCCATGCCGTAAGCATAATGAGCATTACGCTTATAACGGCATTCAGCGCGGCTATCACAAAAGAATTAAGAAACCATTTACCGTAGTTGGAATCGGTAAACAACCGTTTATAATGTTTTATGGTTAATTCTTCTGGTATGAAAGAAGCAGACGCCAGTCCGTTTCCCGTATTCAGGGAAGACGTAACAATCCAGATAATTGGCAGTATTACAAATAAAGCAACCAGAATTAATTCCAGGTGTACGAGCAGCCAGCCGATTTTGTTTTTCATAACATCACATCTCCTTAAATGCATTGGTCCTGCTGAAATTCCATACGGAAACTACCGCGGTAAACATAAAAATCAAAATATTCATGACAGCCGCCATGCTGAACATCCTCTGATCCAGGGTTAATTTATAAATCCAGGATATCAATATGTCCGTATCCCCGGCAAATTGCAGGTCCGGGTTGACGGGACCTCCTCCGGTCAGAAAGTAAATGGCTCCGAAATTATTGAAATTATTCGCCAGGTTCATAATAATCAAGGGTGCCGTAGCGTACATAAGCAACGGCAGCTTTATCCGGAAGAACACCTGGAACTTACCCGCACCGTCAATCTTTGCCGCTTCATATAAGCTTTCCTCCTGATTAGACAATACTCCGAGCAGCATTACCATAAAGGCCGGAAAGCCCAGCCATAAGTTAACTGCCAGCACCGATATCTTGGCAATAACCGGGTCCGTCAGAAACGGGATACGTTCCGACAGGATTCCGGTATCTAACAGAAATTGATTAATGGGTCCAAACTGGCCGTTGAGCAAATTTTTAAAAACCAGCAGGGATATCATGCCGGGAATTGCCCAGGGCAGAATATATATGCTCTGAAAAAAGCTTTTATGTTTTACATGCCTGCTGTTAAGCATAAGGGCCTGCAACAGTCCCATAAAATAAGTGGAAAAGGTTGCGGCCGCCGCCCAGACAACCGTCCATGTCAGTACCCTTATAAATGTCTTGGACCATATGGGAATACCGACTATTTTTTTTAAGTTATCAAATCCGACCCAGTCCACCAGATGTGCCGGCGGAAGATGGTTGGCATCATAATTGGTAAATGCAATTACAACAGAAAAAATAATGGGCATGAATACGATAAAAATAATAATAACAGCCGCCGGCGCTAATACCAGATAGGGAAATGCCTTCTTCCCGATAGGCTTATTTGAATATCCTGTGAGCCTGCTATCCGGGTAATCCAGAAACATTCCCTGTTTCCAGGCATCCGTAATATTCAGGACATAGACTGCGGCAAAAGCAGCAAGTCCAAGTAAAGCTATAATACCGTTAATCAATAAAATGGTCGAATGGTCCCCTTTTACCCCTTCCACACTCCCCAGTGTGATGAGTCCCCATAAACCCCTGGTAAAAAAACCGCCGTGCAGCCGAAGGGAAAAGTTTCTTATCTGACCGGCAAAATAATTAGGCCAATACCCGGTCAAAAGCTCAATTCCGGCCATTAATACCTGTGCAAGGAAAAATAACCTTCCTTTCATTTTCTGTTTAGCGATAAAGAACTGCCCGCTTCCCCAGAAAAGGGCGGAAAACAATACCATTCTGTGCTTATTTTTCATGTTAATCTCCATTCCGTTCAAGCTTAAGCGTTCGCAATGCGAACTAACACTGTTAATCAGGTATTATTTTAATTGCCACGTTTTCCCTGCTGTGATAAAATTGTTGTATATCACAGGTAAAGGAAGTGACAGGATGGCAAAATATAAACCAACCATGCGTGACATTGCAAAAGAATGCGGTGTTTCAGTTGCCACCGTTTCTTACGTACTAAACCATTCCCAGAAGGAAAAAATCAGCCATGACACACGTCTGAAAGTTATGGAAACGGCGACGCGCCTTCATTATTCTCCGAATAAAAAAACAAAATCTGCCCGGGAACATCAGAATAATCTGGTTGGAATCATAATTAATTTAAAGGAGACCAACACCTCCGGTAAAAAATTGGTTTTTTACGATTTGGCGGCCGAATTAAGCGACCAGCTGGGCCTTATCGGTTTTGAAACTATCTTAATTACAACCAAGGAGCTGAAAAACGATGTAAATGTCATAACCAAACACCGTCTGGATGCTTTATTTATCATCGACGCAGATACCAAAACCATCACAGATTTTACAAAAGACTATTATGTACCAATCCTGTTTATAGACTGTGAAATCAATAATCCTCTGTTCTGCCGGATTTATCCGGATTACGGGGATATTATCGCCTGTGCCAAAAAGTTACTGAATGCGGAATATCCTTTTCTTGTGATGGAGGACGTATACAACCAGCCTCTGCGGCAGCAGGTACTGGAATGGTTCCGGCCGCCGGATATCTTTATCAGTACACCCGTTTCCAATCTGGAGCAATTCCTGCACAGCCATCAGGGCGGGAAAGGAATTATTATTGGTGATATCCTGGGTATGCAGATCGAACGCCGCTTTCCCAAAGACGATCTTGTGGTGGTATCCAGTCTTGGCCGTACCAATCTTTTGCCTGCGGATATGAAAACTATCTATGTCAGAAATAAAACAAAGGCCGCCGTTGCCTCTGAGATATTTCAAAACATGCTGTCCCTGGATTATGAAGCTGTGGACGGCAACCGAATCCTTCTGAAAACGGAGGATTTTTAGCGGAAAATATTTTCTGCTTTTGTTTTAATATAGCATTGTAAATCTATTTCGTCAAGTATAATTAACTAAAATAATAGCTAATTTATATTATATTTTATGCAATTTATACAAGTTTTTTACTTAACAAAATGTATGTTAAGTTTTTTAAGCTGCGAAAAACTGCCTGAACGGGCCTTTTTATAGAAATTGTTAAGAATCGTTAATTACTTAAAATTTTTTTTAATAATAGAAATTTACTGCAGAAATTTAATGAATATTCTCCTTGTAGCTTATAGACAACAAAACATCAAGGTAGGGTATAAAAACAGGAAGCTATGAGCTAAAACTCACGGCTTCCCATTGTGATACAACGCAACTTATGAAGAGCTTTTATAATTTTTAAAATTTAAGAATAAAAAATCCAACCGGTCAGCTACTGCAAAATCAAATGCCGTACTTTTATGGCATTAATTTGAACTATTATTATAAAATACGGACTGAATAATGCAGACATTTTATCCCGTCAGGCTGTAAAGAGATTACATAGGGTTTTTCTGCAAAATCAATACCGTCCTGTTCCATTGCAGGCAATCCGTGCCACGGTTCCAGGCACAGATAAGGTGCCTTTTTCATTCCGAATGTCCACAGGGCAAGAACCGGGAATCCTTCATATTGAAAATGAATCCCCCCGCCGTTTTGCTTATTCCTAAGTTTTAAGGAATGGCTGTCTATCTTATCAATAACAAGAGGACCTTTCTCAAATAAGCTATATGACAAGGAAAGAGTATCTTCCCCATCTAATAGCCCGGAAAACCATTCGGTTACAATTGGAGCGTCATTAGGCGGAAAATATGCACCTGTTGTCAGGGGACGGTCAAAGATAATTTCATACTCAGAAAAGTTCTCATCATCCATAATAGGACATTTGACACCCACGTGCCCGCCTATATTAAAATAAAGGTTGGTATCATCTTCATTTATGATTTTGTAACCGGTGGTAAATCCCTTTTCTTCCAGAGTATGCGTAATATATAAGGAAAAGCGGCAGGGATAAACTTTCCTTGAAGCTGTACAGTCATGAAGCACAAAGGTTACCGAATTCTCCTTAATCTCATATACTTCAAAATCACTGTTTCTCGCAAATCCATGTTTGGACAGGGAATAATAATCTCCTTTGATTCTTACCCTTCCACCTTTTAAGGTACCAATCACCGGAAATAAGTGAGGAGAACGTCCGGCCCAGAAAGCTTCGTCCCCACTCCACAAATATTCCGTTTTACTGCCATCCATGTAAGATATTAATTCACCGCCCATAGTATCGGCTACGGCCCGTGCGTTGTGAAATTTCAGTTCTATCAGCATATACAACCCCGTTTTTCATAAATTAATTTTCTTTATAGTGCTCTCATATCCTTCAATCATATGAACAAACTGTTCCTTGCTTATCTTGCCGCTGTTAATCAGATATATATAATCATATACATTAGGTAATTCCTTTAACTGAAGTAATTCTTTTGCAAAAGAATTAGCCGCGATTTCACTGCATCTCTGAATTCGTGCTTTTCTTGTAAAATTAAATACCCTTAAGGTAACAACTTTCTCTAACTTCTCCGGTACAAATTCGTTTTCCGTATATTCCAGGTAATGAAAGAACTCATGACAGAGATGTATTTTTAAGGCCTCCTCATAGGTAAGTGTTTTTCTTCCATCATAACCGCTGCTCTTTGCAAGTTCCTGAATCGAGCCTTCATACAGCCATATCTTCGTATGCTTTTTATCCATTTCCACTTGTGCTCTAAAAGATACTCCGTAAGCCTTTTTACTTTTCTTGATATATTTTATCTCTATCTTATTATCTTCACATAAATTTAAGATATCTTTACCTGAATATGCTTCTCCGGCTTCTCTGCCCAGACGCAGGGATTCCTTAATATAATAGGAAAGCTTCTCTTCCGGTATCTTATGATAAAACAAATCATTGGATAATTCACAAAGTGCCAGAATCTCATCTCTAATCATAAGCAGCCTCTTTCCGGCTATTCAATGCAGAATTGAATAAACCTTAATCGATACAACTAACTTTGCAAAAAATATTTTTATTTATAGGCGACAGCAATAATTTCTTCCTGTTCCGTTAAGGCTTCCGTTTCTACATCCAGTATGGAATACAGCTGTTCAGCCGTCTGCATACCGGTCAAATCCAGCATTTTTTCCCTGTAGAAAACAAATACCTTAGGTATTGTGGCGTTGGCATCGGAATATATGGTATTTTCATCTAAAAATTGGTTAAATTCTGTTTTACGGTTTTTCTTAACAAACTTAATACAGACTGCCTTTTCTTTCTTAAGCCTTACAACCCCTTCACGGTCAATCACACATAGGCTCTCTTTTTTGGAGGAGAATATTCCTAATAGCTTTTTCTTTATTACCGCTTTGTATACATTCCAACGTCCCGTCTCAAATACGAAAGAAGTATCTATAATCTCTGCGCCTAATGCCTGGGCTGAAATTTCCTGTAATTCTACCTTACCGATATTAGCGGAATTCAAATCTTTCTGCCTTAATTCCGTGGCACCGGCCGCAATTGCCCTTAGTATATTTTTCTGGGAATCAATTTCTATGGAAACATCCACCGTATCTTCTTTCGCACCGGACTTGACTATCTTTTCTATTATATCCGTCCTGATTTTTTTAATATCCTCTTCGGTGGGATTTACAATCGTCCGCTCAAACTGCTCCCTGACCATGGCAAGGGCGACTCCGATAGTCGAGATATATGGTGCGTTTTTAGCCAGCTTCCATTTAAAGCCCATATGTTCCGCCAGAGCGTTAATCACAACGGCACAGCTTCCTCCGCCGCCAACTAAAGTGATAAACTTCCGGTCCAGTTCATATTCGGAGATTAGTTCATTCACTACTGTTTCCAGCTTTTTAAGAGCCAGCTTCATTACCTGCCCTGCCGCTTCCTCCGCCGTAATTCCCAGATAATCTCCCAGGACCTTCCAGGAAGCTTTTGTACAGTTTAAGTTGCCCCGGGCATAGTCCCCTTCCGGAATATAACCTAAAAGATTGGCAGCTCCGGCAAGGGTATAGGAATAATCCTTACCATCCTGTGCCGTAATTAAAACATATTCGGCGGGATCATCCTTTCTGGGGCTCACAAATTTAACACTGCCGCCTGTAATTGCGCCGTCTTCCTGAAAACATTCATATTCCGCGCCTGCAATGTGAGCACTTCTGGGACCGATATCCACAATTTTCTTATCCCTTACACGGACCATACTGCCTCCGGCAACCCCCAGGGTGCGGACATCCAGGGATTGGAGATAAGTCTTGTGGCCGCCTACCTGGGCATATTTAATCATTACCTTGCCGTTTTTAATAACGGAAATATCCACACTGGTACCGCCGGCTTCAAAGAAAATACCATCTGATATTTTTTCATACATCAGTGCACCTGCCACACCGGCGGCAAGTCCCGATAACATGGTAAGGATTGGTCTTTTCCGTACCTCATTGATACTCATGACACCGCCGTCGCACCGCATAATCATTAAATTGGAATTAATTTTCATATCTAAAACGGCTTGTTCCGTCATATTGGCCGTTTCCATCATTTTCGGAATCAGGCTGGCATTTACTACCGCAGTTCTGGTTCTCATCTTTAAACCGTAGAGCTGGGAGATTTCATGACCGCCCGTATGGAATAAGTTCCGTTCTTCCGCCTTTTTCATAACCTTTAATTCATCCGCAGGATTATCAACGCTGTAGGCTGCAGAGGCCACAATAACCTCTGATTTTTTCTGTAAAAGCTCATCTACGGCTTCGTCAATCACCTTGTCGTTTAAATCTTTTGTATCTATAAAGATATGGTTGGAACGCAGATATTTACCCGGCGCAAGTTCAATATCCTTTACATTGGTTTCATTTTTCGCACTTCTTGCATCCATGCCGGTACCCATACCGATAACCCCGACGGAAGCCACGTCTCCTTCTAATAAAGCATTGGTTGCCTGGGTGGTTCCGTGGGCAATAAATACAACGTCATCCGGAGAAACACCGTTTTCCTGCATTAACTCCGATATGATTTTTACTATGCCTGCCGCGACCCCTTCTTTATGGGTAGTCGGTATTTTCCGTTTTGCCATAACTTCATAGGTATCATTATCAATTAGTACTGCGTCCGTAAAAGTTCCGCCGACATCAATACCGATTCTTACTTTTTTTTGCATATTCTGTACCTCACCGATTTTGTCATATATTTTTTCACAAATTTATAATTAACGTAATAAATACTGTCATTTTCAATGTAAAGGAATCGTAACCATACGGCACCGGCTAATCAGCACCAAAATATGCATCCTTTGCATATTTTGTGTGCATAAACGCATAAATGCGCCGTTCGTCAGAACCGCAGCGGCTGAATAGCCACCATGAATCTTTTATAAAAAGTAATTACTTTCCTAAGCAAATTAACCAAACTGAAGACCTGCATTTATCAACCAGGAAAGAGTCTGGCTTGCCAGACTCCAGAGTGTGTTTGAAAAATGCTTTGGGGGTTCAGAACGGTTTGTGATCCAACCAACTCCCA